>NZ_JBSWXH010000002.1:0-869840 GCF_056160505.1 Alteromonas sp. ABM1_013 | reverse complement strand
CAATATTCCCCACTGCTGCCTCCCGTAGGAGTCTGGGCCGTGTCTCAGTCCCAGTGTGGCTGATCTTCCTCTCAGAACAGCTAGAGATCGTCGCCTTGGTAAGCCTTTACCTTACCAACTAGCTAATCTCACTTGGGCCTCTCTTTGCGCCGGAGCCGAAGCCCCGTTTGGTCCGTAGACATTATGCGGTATTAGCAGTCGTTTCCAACTGTTATCCCCCTCGCAAAGGCAAGTTCCCAAGCATTACTCACCCGTCCGCCACTCGTCAGCGAAGTGCAAGCACTTCCTGTTACCGTTCGACTTGCATGTGTTAGGCCTGCCGCCAGCGTTCAATCTGAGCCATGATCAAACTCTTCAATTAAATATATCGAAATATGAATCGTCGTTGTGACACTCTTAACGAGTGCCCACACAGATTGTCTTGTCTAAATTGTTAAAGAACGTAGCAGCTTCGCTGCCATTCACTAGAAGCCGTTGCTTCTTAGTGACTCACCCTGTTCGAGTGAGGTGCGCATTATACGCTGGAAGTTTTCGTTGTCAACACTTTTTGAAAATTTATTTTCTGAAGCGTTTCTTCAAACTCCCGTCTTTACTGGCCTATATAGGTAGTAGAGACTTACTTCAGGAGGGTTGCTGTTTTGCTTTTCCCCCGAAGCGGATGCGCATTTTAGGGAAATGAGCGCTCACGTCAACACTTATTTTAAATAAATACAAAAAAAGCGACCATTCGGTCGCTTTTCACTCTATTCGTTCATTTTGCAGGCAGATTTATCGGAAAAAGCTCTGTTTAATAACACTAAAAAAGATTATCCCTCTTTTCATAAAGACTAGAACTGCCTACTTACTACTTAGAGACGTCTTCACTTTCGCTTTGGTTCTTTTTGTCAGCATTGAAGTCCGCGTCTTCTTCATGATCGCCTACCACGTCATCTAAAGTCACTTTCTCTACCGTGCGGAAAGTATTAATAGGCCCTGCCAGTGCATACAAAGCAAATACTAAAAACAGTACAAGCGCTGGCTCTGTTGCAACGACAACGAATATTAGAAGCACTAATAGAAGGCCAACGAATGGAACCTTGCCATGCCAGTTAACTTCTTTGAAAGAATTATACTTAAAGTTACTCACCATAAGTAAGCCAGCTAAACCAGTTACTGCGGCCACAATCAACCCGTAGTCAGTCCCTACTGCATCATACTCGACACCAACCCAAACAAGACCGGATACAACTGCCGCTGCCGCTGGACTAGCAAGACCTTGGAAGAAACGCTTATCAGCGATGCCAACCTGTGTATTGAAGCGAGCTAGACGCAATGCTGCACCGGCTACATATACAAATGCAGCTAACCAACCTAACTTGCCTAGTTCTGTTAATCCCCAATTATAAGCAACAAGTGCAGGTGCCATACCAAAAGAGACCATATCGGCCATAGAGTCATACTCTGCGCCGAAATCACTTTGCGTATTTGTCATTCTAGCTACTCGTCCATCCAGCCCATCAAATATCATTGCCACAAAAATTGCGACAGCGGCTGCTTCAAAACGACCGTTCATTGACGACACAACAGCAAAGAAACCAGAAAACAAACCTGCTGTTGTTAATAAATTGGGAAGTAAGTATATCCCTTTACGTTTTTGTTCAGACATATGTCCTCATACTTCTACATATACAATTGCGTTAATTATTTCATAGATATCTAGGAACGCATAGCAAAGTAAAAATACAGTGTCTTTACCTGCATGTTTTTACCCTGCTTCGATAAAGCAAATAGTATTCGCTATTCTATCGCCGACATTACTAGCAGCAGCTCCTAGAAGCCTCAGTCGCCTAAGGAATCCCTTCAACTGAGTCTAATAACTAGGTATACGGCAACATACCTTAAATAGGTCACCGTTCATATATCATACAAGTCCATGTTGAAATTAGGTACTTACTAAGTGTGCGCCTATAGAAAGGTGCAACGCTTTCTTAGTATGTACTAGAAGCGAAAAGCGCTTCTTTTATAGGAAAGCAATTATGCTATTACTTCCAAAACACTTTTCTTTGAAGTCTGTATTACTAGTCTCCACGGCTTTGCTATCCACGTTAAGTGCTAATTCAGCATATGCCACCTACTATTATACCAAGCAGAGTTATTCACATTGCGGTTCGTCAAGTCAAACATCAGAACAAAGCAAAGTATGTAATTCACCGTTAGGTGAATACAATTATGACTTGGTAGATAACAAAGTAACCCAGAACTCCCCGACGAATGATTCCATCGTTCAAATAGACGGGCTAAATATAAACATGTCTGCCTTTTCTGATACGCATGGAATTACTGGGGAAACCGTAGTCGGCGCGAAGCTAGAGAAAATATCTGACAAGTGGGCTTATGGTGTTACCAATAATGATGAATCAAATTACCGCGGCAGTGCAGACCATGCCATTGATAACCTTAACTACTTTTCTGGCGGTAGCGATAACTCGGACTACTACAGATTCACAAACGTAGAACGCGATTATGATTTTGTTTTGCTATCGTTCGATTCTGCGGTAACGCTTACCGGCGCTAGCTTTTCTTGGCTATACAATAGTAACGATAGTCAAGTCTCTGTAGCAGCGCTTGGAAATACGGAGAAATTAACCTCTGGTGTGAACACGTGGAGTGATATTGTTGAAAATGCCCTAACGTCTGCCTCATTTGATATAGAGAGCTGTGAATATTTAGATCACCGCGCTGACTTTACGTTCACCGAGTCGGCCCAATATTGGTTGGTGGGTGCTTACAATACTGTATTTGGTAAAATTGACGGAAGAGTGGGCAACGACGCGTTCAAACTTGCCAACATTGGTTTCTCTGTCACAGAATCAACAGGTACACCAGGTACTACCGAAGTGTCTGAACCTGGAACTATCGGACTACTCATGGCTTGCTCACTCTTCGTCATGTGGCGCCGCAAAAAACTTATTTAACGATATTAGACTTTAGATCACTGGCAGGTGGTACAACCTGTCAGTTTTTTTTACTAAGACCGAACACTCCCCAAAATACTCCTTCAAATTCAACAACATAAAAAATGGCACAGTAAATGCTTAGAGACAATATAGTGTTTTCATAGTATTTGTGGTCCAAAAATGAAATTGAAACAAATTTTAAGCATTCCCCTTTTTCTCCTACCGTTTAGTGCAAGCATATATGCTAGCGATAGAGCGTTAGAAGAAGCTACTTACACGCTTGTTGATGGTAATGGTAATACCACTGTTACTAATATCTTTAAGAGTACAGATGCTTCTCAAGGTATTTTAATCGACGGCATTAACGTCAAGGTTTCAGTTTCAGCATGGAGTGACACAGGAAGTAAGGCACTAACCTATGACTTCAACACGAACTCATGGGATGAAGGTACAGAAGATCAGTCTGTGAAAGAAGCGTCTCTGGTCGATTACATAAACTGCAGCATCAATAAACGTGGAAACTGTAGATCTGGCACGCAAGCATACGGTTACGGTATGACGAACCAAGATCAAGCTTTGTATTACAATAGTAATGGAGATCCTGTGCCTTGGGGAGACAGCCACTCTGTTGACAACTTCAATGACCGTGGTTTAAGAGACTTTGACATGGTCCTACTATCGTTTGAGCAAGAAGTCGTCTTAACAGGCGGTACTTTCTCTGCAAATTACTACGATGGCGGCGAGAAAAACGATGTCACTGTTGCAGGCCTCGACTATGACAAAGCGAACGCTTTGTTTACCGGCACTAGTGACTTTACGTGGTCAGATGTAAGTGACACCGTAATTGCTGGCGCACTTGGCCATTTCGACATTAGCGAAACAAAAAATTCAGATAACTATTATGAATCTTCATTCACAAAGAAACTGACCGCCGCTAAGTATTGGCTTGTTGGCGCCTACAATACTGTATTCGACCAAAGCGCAAGCGGCTCTGTTAACAAAGTTGGCTTTAAGCTTTCATCGCTTACTGTTGGGTTAGAGCAAAAAAGAACGCCTCCTCCAACAGAAGTTAGCGAACCAGGTGCCCTAGCACTAATGAGCTTAGGTTTAGGTCTTGTGCTTTACAGACGTAAACGTCGCGTTTAATTGTTTAAAAACGCTTAGAAAACACGTATCTTTAAAAGGTGGCTTAGGCCACCTTTTTTTATGCTATTTTTAAGCCAGTGGCTAGGCTAAGTTTCGAAGGTTTATATGGATTTTTTTAATAATAAAAAGCGAATTGTACATCGCGCTATTATCTCTGCAGTTGCCTCATCGTTAATCACTTTCAACAGTTTTGCTACTACATCAGAAGATTACGAAAAAGCGCTCACCGCGTTTAATCAAAACGAATACGATGAAGCCTATATTCATCTTAAAAATAGCTTACAGAAAGACCCTGAAAATCTAGCTGCAAAGATACTAATGGGTGAAATACTGCTTATAAACGGCTACCTAACCGCGGCCGAGATGGAGTTCGTAGAAGCGCTTGAAATGGGTGCCGATATTAACCTTCTTGCAGAGCCGCTTGGCAACACATGGTTGTTCTTGAACAAATACAAAGAGGTTGTAGAGTTTTCTGATTTAAACAAGCTGTCGGGTGATGCAGAGCGCGAGTGGCTTTTAATTCGTGCAACCGCGTGTATTAGGTTAGAAGATGAGCAGTGCGCCTTACGAGACTACAACACCATCGTTTCCCGTACGCCAGACTTCGTGCCTGCCATTAATGGTCTAGCCTCTATTGCCCTTCAAAATGAAGATTTAGCCAAAGCAACGTCTCTTATCAACAAAGCCATGTCGTTAGAACCTGAAAACGCGATAACATGGCGTTTGAAAGGGCAACTGGCATATCGACAAGGAGATACTGATGCGGCAACTGCACATTTACAAAAAGCCCTGACGTTTAACCGCGATGACCCTATTGCACTGCGTAATCTAGTGGACTTGTATTTAGAAGCGAAAGACTACGATACAGCAAAGCTATTCGTAGATGAGATCATTGAAGATACGCCTAATGATCCTTTGGCCATTTTACTTAATAGTTGGTTGCAAAGCAGAGACAACCAACAAGCTATTGATAACGAGAAGCTAAAAGAGCTTAATGATTTTATGGCACAGCTTGATCCTGAGCTCATAACTTCTCAACCCATGTTGCTCTACATAAGCGGTTTAACAAACTTCTTTAATAACAACATGGAAACGGCCGCAAAAGACTTTAATGGCTATTTGCAACAGGAGCCTGATGACCTACAGGCAGTATTGATGCTAAGCCAGGTCTATATGGCGACACAGCAAGATAAGCAAGCGCTTGCCCTACTTGAACGCCATCAAGATGCGTTGATGGAAGACCCCGACTCGGCACTTCTTCTAGGAGACTTATTTATTCGCCAGAACAAAGCGTTTAAAGCTGAACGCTTATTGCAAAACCTCGAATATAAGTACCCGAATGAGAACAAACTCCAGCTGTTTAAAATCAAATTAATGGCTGCCAGAGGTAAACAGGACGAAGCGCTATCAATTCTTGAAAAGAATTTGCCGACCTACAAAGATAACGCGGGTTTTCTTTTCACTTATTCATTAATGAATTTACAAGCACAGCAATTCGATAACGCGCTGAAGGGTGCAAATTTACTAAGTAAGCTTTTTCCTGATGAAGCTGAAGTGTACAACCTAAAAGCCGGTATTTTGATTAGACAAGGTCAATTGGAGGAAGCTAAAGACAACATCGAGAAAGCGCTAGCGCAAAACCCTACCCTCTTTCCAGCAAAATTCAATTTAGCAGCTACAGAGAGTCGTTTAGGAAATGTAGAAAAATCTAACCAACTTGTAGAAGAGCTACTTGCTTTGTCCCCTCAGCATAACGAAACATTAATGCTAAAGGCGTTTAATTTAACCAAAGCGGGCGCCGTAGAAGACGCGAAGCAAATTTATCTTGATATATTAACGCTCAACCCTTCGAATGTCGGTGCTAGAGAGCGCATTTCATCTTTATACCAGCAGCAAGGCGACATTAAGAACGCACTGTATCATTTAGATTTGCTTATAAAAGATGATTTCGACAATGCTGACTACCTTCTTCGTAAAGCTGCGCTTCAGCTATCAAATAATCAGCGAGCTGATGCGGAAAAAACGCTAAGCATTGTAAGAAACTTTATTAACGACGATGCTGGAAAGCTTATCGCTTATGCTGACCAAGCTCGCAATTTAGGAAATAACGAAAGCGCTCTAGGTGCCATGGCGCGCGCTTACGAAATAGCCAACACGAGTACTTTTGTAACTTTGCGCTATACCAGCTTATTGTTAGATTTACAGAAAAACGATAAAGCACAGTCGCTATTAGCGACCATTCCAGCAAACCAGCGAGAGAATCCGGTCTATCACTTTCTGAAGGGAAGATTAGCTGCGAATAAGGGTAATGATGAAAGCGCAATTGACGCTTTTGAAAAAGCACTAGACGTGGATGCTTCTTTTGCACAGGCATTTATTGCGATCTACAACTACGCATTAAACGAACAGTTTGTTGATGTTTTTTTGAAAACCGCGCGAAAACTAGTGAGTGAAAATGAGAGCAACCTGCTAGCTAAAAATCTGCTGGCTCAGTACCTTTTCTTTATACAAGAGTTCGAGGAGTCAACAGCACTCTATAAAGAGCTTATTGAAGAGCCCAACCTACTTAACCCTGCTGAGGCCTTCAACCGCTTAGCTATCATGCATATTGAAAAATCGCTAATTACCGCGAAAAACTATGCGCGACAAGCTTACGAACTGCAGCCTAATTCTTCGAAAATACTAGATACCTTCGGGCACATTAAAGCGCTACAGGGAGATTATGAGGGTAGTCTTAAAATGCTTAGAGACGCTTTCGCAAGGGACGCTAATGACCCTAACATCCGCTATCACCTTGGCTACACGCTTGCAAAACTCAATAGAATTGAGGAAGCGAAAAAAGAGCTAGAGTATGCAGTAAATGTAGAGCGACCTTTCTTTAGACGTCCGCAGGCTAGAGCATTATTAGAGAGCCTGTAAGGCTCTCTACGAATAGATTCAAACACAGCACGAACAGTTGCGTTTGTGCTTTTCCATCTTACCAATGCCTGGGTTAAAGGTATTGGTAGGGTCTAGCTCTCTGTAAAACTGCTGTAGAGTACTCTCTGCTTTATACAAATGCCCAACATTATGCTCGGCAGGATATTTAGCACCGCGGCTATCTAATAGTGCCAACATTTCTGCTTTTACTTTTTTGGGGTCGCTGCCCTTTTTCAGTATGTAATCTTGATGAAAAACATGGCAAAAGAAATGTCCGTAATAAAGCGGCTTTTTAACGTGTTTGGCTATGTGCTCAGGCAACGCTTCTACCCAAAATTCGTCATTGCGGCGCAAGGCAATATCTAACGCTAAAATATCCCCTACTTGTTTATGATGCATCATTTGATAACGCACCGCAGCGCCTGCCGCTGCAAAGCGAAGTAAAAAGGCTTTAGACGCTTCCTCTTCATTACAGGTAATATAGTCACCATCTAGCTTCTCTTCAGTAAACAATTTGGCTAAAAGAGTCTTTGCCTCTTCAATACCTCCATCGCTCATTTTAAGGATAAGGTGGTGCTCGTATTTGTCGCGGTAGGCTCTTAAACTTGCGGGGAGCTGGTCAGAGAAAAACTTACTCCCAAACTGCATAACTCTGTCGCTTAAATAGCGAGGCATAAAAGGCAGTTTGTTAAGCACAGCATCCACCCGCCCTTTTAGTGCAAACATTTTAGGTAGTGAATCAGTTCCCAAACGCTCAATACTTAACATGGTATCTTTGCCGTACACATCCGCAATATCAAACATCTCTCTATGCAGGTATTCGCCAACTTCGGGAATGTGTTTAAACGTCGACAAAATATCTTTGCGGATACGGGTAAGCACATCAGCATCGTTTGTGCCGATATAAAACGTTTGTTCTTTTTTAGGCACTTCGAATGTATCTAATCGCACGGCAAAAACGGCAATTTTACCCGCGCAACCGCTGGCTTCATATAGTCTTGATGGGTCGGCATTGAAGCGACTAGGCGTACTAGCATTTACATCTCGAACGATTTCTTCATAGTCACTGGCTGACGCTTTTTTACTCGTTTCTGGGAGGGATTTTGAATAATTACCAGAAGAAAGGTTTCCGATAATTTCTTCTGGTGTTTCACCCAAGTCTATTCCTAAATGATTAACCAGCTTTAAATCACCGATAGCATCTATTTGTGCAAATAGCGACAACTCCGTATAAGCGGGGCCTCGTTTAACCAATGCGCCGCCAGAATTATTAGCTACACCACCAACGATAGACGCCCCCAAACAGGACGATCCAATCACCGAATGTGGCGCGCGGCCAAGGGGCTTTAACATTTTTTCAAGCTTAAATAAGGTTGCCCCAGGAAAACTCAACACTTGGTTACCGTCGTTTATTAAAACGATATCATCCATGGCTAAGGTGTTAATTACCACCACAGGTCTATCGTAATCATTTCCGCTCGGGGTAGAACCTTCAGTCAAACCCGTTATAGCGGCCTGCATAATGATGACGCAGTTATATTCAACGCAAACCTTAAGCACTTCCCAATATTGCATTAGCGTATGTGGAAAAAGTACAGCCAATGCTTCACCTTCGCCCGAGCGCCATCCTTTTCGGTAGTGCTCAGTTTGGCGTTTTCCAACGGCAAGGTTGCTTTCCCCGAGCACGCGTTTAAATGCGTTAACAATTGGGGCTGTTTCCATGTATGACTCCTAACACTCACGCTGAAATTACTTTAGCAGAGTAAACTAAAGGAAAAGACAGTGCCAAGGCAATAAAAAAGGCACTGTTTCTAGTGCCTTTGAATTAAAGATTTGGTTTGCTGATTAACTGCTTACTACAAATAGTCCGCTGTCATCTGCATCAATACGAATGGTTGATTCGGGTAATAACTCGCCCGCCAGCAATTGCTGTGCGAGTGGATTTTCCACCTGAACTTGTATTGCTCGCTTGAGCGGTCTTGCACCAAACACAGGGTCGAAACCTGCATCGGCTAACTTGTCCATGGCTGCGGCAGACAAGGTAAGTTTGTAACCTTTTTCCGCTAGTCGTGCTCTAAGGGAAGCAAGCTGAATTTTAGCAATAGACTTAATTTGCTCTTTGCCCAACGGATGGAATACCACAATATCATCCACACGGTTGATGAACTCGGGCCTGAAGTGCTGCCCTACTACGCTCATTACCGATGCTTTCATATCGTCATACTGACTTTCGTTGTGCTTATCTTGAATGATGTCCGAACCCAAATTAGATGTCATGATCACCACGGTATTTTTGAAATCTACGGTGCGCCCTTGTCCATCAGTCAGCCTGCCGTCATCCAGCACCTGAAGTAAAATGTTGAATACATCAGGATGTGCCTTTTCAACCTCGTCCAACAAAATGACCGAGTAAGGCTTGCGGCGCACTGCTTCGGTTAAGTAGCCACCCTCCTCATAGCCAACGTAGCCAGGAGGCGCACCGACTAAACGGGCGACCGAGTGTTTTTCCATAAACTCAGACATATCGATACGCACCATGGCGTCTTCAGTATCGAACATAAAGCCAGCCAAGGCTTTGCAGAGCTCAGTTTTACCTACGCCCGTTGGACCTAGAAACAAGAATGAGCCAATTGGACGGTTTGGATCGGCAAGCCCCGCACGTGAACGGCGAATAGCATTTGATACTGCTTCAACGGCTTCTTCTTGCCCTACTACACGTTTATGAAGGACATCTTCCATACGCAACAGCTTCTCGCGCTCGCCTTCAAGCATTCTCGCTACAGGAATACCTGTCCATCGCGAGAGCACATCTGCAATTTCAATATCCGTTACTTTATTTTTAAGAAGCGTGGTCTCACGGGTTTCATTTTCAGCCGCCTGTTCGAGCTTGGCTTCAAGCTCAGGAATACGGCCGTACTGAAGTTCCGACATACGATTCAAATCAGATGCTCGACGGGCAATTTCTAAATCTAGCTTTGCTTGTTCAAGTTCCCCTTTGATGGTTTGGGTACCCTGCATGGCATCTTTTTCATCTAGCCATACTTTTTCAAGCTCTGCATACTTGGTTTCTGCTTGCTCGCGCTCAAGTTCAATCATTTCGAGGCGCTTATGACTCGCATCATCTGTTTCTTTAGCAAGCGCTTGCTCTTCCAACTTAAGCTGGATAATCCTGCGCTCCAAACGGTCCATATCCTCTGGCTTAGAGTCTATTTGCAAACGAATGCTAGAGGCCGCTTCATCAATAAGGTCGATGGCTTTATCGGGCAATTGACGGTCACTAATATAACGATGCGACAAACTTGCCGCTGCGACAATAGCTGGGTCAGTAATATCTACGGAGTGATGGAGTTCATAACGCTCTTTTAAGCCTCGAAGAATAGCAATAGTGTCCTCTACGCTTGGCTCTTCAACCAATACTTTCTGAAAACGGCGCTCAAGCGCAGCGTCTTTTTCAATGTACTGACGATATTCGTCTAGCGTGGTTGCCCCCACACAATGAAGTTCACCGCGTGCCAGCGCCGGTTTAAGCATATTCCCCGCATCCATGGCGCCATCGCCCTTCCCTGCACCTACCATGGTGTGCAGTTCGTCAACGAATAGAATGACGCGGCCTTCTTCTTTAGCCAATTCGTTAAGAACGGCCTTTAAACGTTCTTCAAACTCACCGCGGTATTTAGCCCCAGCCACTAACGCGCCCATATCTAGGGCAAGAACGCGCTTGTTCTTCAATCCTTCAGGCACTTCACCGTTAATAATGCGCTGCGCTAACCCTTCTACAATCGCCGTTTTACCTACACCAGGCTCACCAATAAGCACGGGGTTGTTTTTTGTTCTGCGCTGCAGAACTTGAACGGTACGGCGAATTTCGTCATCACGTCCAATTACCGGGTCGAGCTTGCCTTGTTCCGCTCGCTCAGTTAAGTCTGTGGTGTACTTTTCAAGGGCCTGGCGCACATCTTCAGCGTTAGGGTCTGTCACCTTCTGTCCGCCACGCATATCATCTATCGCGCTTTCAATAGCGTCTTTGGTGATATTCAAACTTTTAAGGATCTCACCCAATCGCCCTTTATCTTCAAGGGCTGCTAACACGAAGATCTCCGACGTTATATATTCGTCTTTTCGTTGCTGAGCAATCTTGTCGCAAAGGTTAAGTAAAATGCCACTGTCTTTGCTTAATTGAACATCACCACCAATGCCTTCAATTCTAGGTAAACGTTCAATAGCCTGACTCAAAGCAGAACGAAGTGCGTTAACATTAATGTTAGCTTGATCAAGCAACGGGCGTACTGAACCACCTTGCTGATTCAGCATGGCGGTCATTAAGTGGACAGGTTCAATGTATTGATGATCTCGCCCCAATGCGAGTGATTGAGCATCGGATATCGCGAGCTGAAATTTACTGGTAAATCTATCTAGTCTCATAATCTCAACCTAATAAGTGAACAACTATACCTGCGGTAACACACCGCAATTACGAACATTTTAACTCTCGCTGAGTGGGCAATGCTCTATGAGGAATGGTATTGCTTATGTTCTAGTTATGTAGGCTGCGCAATTGTGATTCAAGTATGAGATTGAAAAGTTAGCCAAAAAGATAACAAATACTGTAGAAACTTTGATTTAGCGCAAATAAATGATGGGATTAAGAACTAATGCCCATAGGATTAGATATCTAAAGCATACCTATTACGCTGACCATGCGCCCAGTTGTGCGTTTGTTTTGATGAGTGGCTCTCCGATGCGAATAGAAGCGTCGCTCGTCAGTGTAAGTACACAGGTTACTTTGCGTGATATCTTCAACACCAGCTTGCTGCAATTGCATCTGTGCAACTAAAGGTAAATCTAAAAGGTATTTACCCTCATTACTACTATTGGCAACGGCGCCGGCTACATGGCGAAACTTACTCGCCAGTTGAGCATCCACTTCATAGCAAGAACCGCTGATTGCGGGGCCTATCCAAGCCATGATTTTATTTGCATCGCAGTTAAATTGCCCAACCGCATTTCTAATAATATTAGTCTCAAGCCCTTTCCACCCTGCATGCACTGCTGCCACCTCTTGCCCATTCTCATCACATAATAGGATGGGCACACAGTCAGCAGTCATTACGGCGCAAAAATGTGAATTGGAAGAAGAATACGCTGCATCAGCGGTAGTGTCCGCGCTTGGCAGTGACACTACGCGGTTGCTGTGTACTTGCTCTAGCCACGTTATCTTTTCGCTGTGTGGGAGAAAGCTTCTATTGGCTTTAACTAGTAAAAGATCATCTCCCACGTGCGCACCAACATTTAAGCCTGCAAAATCACCTAAGCTCGTGCCTCCTTTTCTTGTCGTTGTATAAGCGACAATATTAGAGGGGCATGACCACGCTGGCGTAATTAAATCCAGCGCGGATGAAATAGGTGAATTTGCAGCTGAAAATGTCATAGTGTCAATGTTCTGCTTAAAGCATATCTTGCGGGTTGTCTGTAGAGTCTTTCTTCACCGCTTTTAGCAAGTCTTGCATATCTTGAGGAAGCGGCGTTTTCCAGGTCATCCACTCTTCGGTCTCAGGATGGAAGAGCGATAGCTGAGCGGCATGTAACGCCTGACGCTGAAATCCGCGAAGCGTAGCAATAAACTCCTCAGACGCACCTTTGGGTAAACGCGGACGCCCGCCGTAAACCTGATCGCCTAACAGCGGATGCTTTATATGTGCCATGTGCACGCGGATTTGGTGCGTACGACCGGTTTCAAGCTTCAAACGCAAATGAGTATAAGCGCGGAACTTTTCAATAACGCGATAATGCGTTACTGCTGGTTTACCCATTTCGCGAACTGCCATATGCGTGCGCTTTGTGGCATGCCTACCGATAGGTTCATCTACAATACCACCCGCAACCATAGTACCTAGAGCAATAGCTTCATATTCACGGCTCATCTCGCGGCGCTGTAGCTGGTCAACAAGGTGCGTTTGCGCAGGTATTGTTTTTGCTACTACCATTAAGCCCGTAGTGTCTTTGTCAAGACGGTGGACAATGCCTGCACGTGGAACTTTGTCAATTTCGGGATAGTGATTTAGCAATGCATTAAGCACTGTACCGCTTGGATTTCCCGCGCCAGGATGCACGACCAAATCAGCAGGTTTATTTATTACCAAGATGTGCTCATCTTCATAAACAATATCTAGCGCAATGTCTTGCGCAACACTTGTTACCTGCACGTCCATTTCAGCTTGTACAGTAATGAGTTCATCCATTTGCATTTTGTGTCTTGGGACGGTGATCACTTCACCATTTACCGCAACATTTCCGTCCTGAATCCAAGTTTTTAACTTAGAACGAGAATATTCAGGGAACAAATCAGCCAAAACCTGATCTAAGCGTAAACCAAAATGCGCAGCTTCCGTTGAAGCTTCTAGTTGTATTGTGTTCGGCGACTGTGTCATAACACCATTGATTACGTCTAAAAAAGGGTATTATAACAAGTATTCACGCTGTACACTGCCTTGTTTACGTTTTTGTATGGTTTTTCTCGTCGTTAGTACGTTAGAATGCAATTAAAGTGTTGTTGTTTAACACATGAGCTTAGACAGCGAAGTATTAAACTGTTTAGCAGGAAAATAGAATTATTATGAAATCATTTCGTCTACTGGCTCCCGTTTTATTGGGAGCTATGGTATCTGTCGCAGGATGTAGTTCTTCAGATAAAGAAGAGAAAGCCGTTTTAGCTAACATGGGTGCACAGCAACTGTACGACAGAGCAAAGCAAAGCATGGAGGTCGGTAACTTTAGCGCTGCTGCTCAAACGTTAAGTGCGCTAGATTCCCGTTACCCGTTTGGTCCACTGTCTCACCAAGTACAGCTAGATCTTATTTACAGCTACTATAAGTCGGGTAAGAACGAAGAAACACTTGCCACTATCGACAGATTTATCCGTCTTAATCCTAATCACTCTGATGTTGACTACGCGTATTACATGCGTGGCTTAACTAACATGGAATCAGACAGCAACCTATTCCAAGAGTTAATGAACATCGATCGTACGGATAGAGACCCATCAAAATCGCGCGCAGCGTTTGAAGACTTTCGCAGGCTTATCCAGCAGTATCCAGACAGCAAGTATGCGGCCGATGCGAAGCAACGTATGGTTCATATTAAAGACCGCCTAGCGCGTTATGAAATTGCTATTGCACGCTTTTATATGAGACGGGAGGCGTATGTTGCTGCTGCCAACCGTGGTCGCTATGTTATTGAGCACTTCCCGAACACTACGCAGGTCCAACAGGCCTTGGAAATTATGGTTTCAAGCTACGAGCAGCTTGGTCTTACAGAGCTTCGTGATAACGCAATGAAGACACTTAGACTTAACTATCCGGACAGCGAGTTTATTAGCTAGTCGAAGAGAGTTTGAGACGCGAACGACTATAGAACATTAATAGTTAAAACGAAAAAACGCACTTAAGTGCGTTTTTTGTTATTTAGCGATTGTAAGCACAGTAGCTGATAAGCAATCGTTTTAAACTTTAGCGGAAGAAAAGATGGCTAAATGGATTTAATAGTCTCGCTAAACCTGAAGTAAAGTGTAGTGGCTGATCTACAATGCTAAATACTAAGCAACCGTCTTTTCCTTCAGCCTTGGGTGTATGGGTCTTTTCACCATCCATGAAAATGAAGTCGCCAGTATCGTAACGGCTGAGCCCGTCACTAAATTCGCCATCAATAACTAACGTGTATTCAGTTCCTCGATGAGTATGCTCTGGCACACTTCCGCCACCGCCCATAAAGATAAAATTAGCGACGCCCTGATTACCTAAATCAACCGGGGCCTGCCATAGCTTACCGACTAAACTTGACCAGTTTCCAGTCTTTTCAATATACCGGTGAAGGGTTCGAGGTAAAGTAAACGTTCTGCCATCCAATTCAATAGAACTTAAGTTTTCTGATTTAGATGGTGCCCGAGGCTTTTTAAAAGTTTCTCGATATTCAGAAACACCAGCGGCCTCAATGCTTTCGCCAGAGGATTGTGGGAGTTGTGTAATTTGTGAAAACATATCGCCAAACTGAAGCGAGGCATCAGAAGTCGCGAAAACATTCTCACTTACAGCTGACATCATTTGTGCAGCTAAGCTTTCTGTCTCAATCTCAACAAATCGTTGACACTTCGGACACATATCGCAATGTGCCGAAACCATCAAAGATGTAGCAGGTGACAGCGTGCCCTCAACGAAATCTTTCAGTTGTTGGGCACTGGGATGAAACCTAATCATTATCGTTTAACATGACCTTTAATCTTTGAAGCGCCAAACGCGTACGAGACTTTACTGTACCTAATGGAATGGAAAGTTCGTCGGCGACTTCCTGCTGAGACTTGCCATCAATATAGATAGCTTCTACCACCGCTTTTTGTTTTACCGGCAGTGATTCAAATAAGTGACCAATTTGCTCTAACGTGACCTGCTCGTCAAGTGGCGCTTCATTCGCGTCTGCCGTTTGCTCGCAAAGCACTGGCCACAAATCATCAGAACACACGTCTTCTTTTCGGTTCTGCAACTTACGCAGCATGTCAAAACGTATATTACGCGCAATTGTAAAAATCCATGTCGATGGCGACCCTTTCTCGGCATTAAAAAGATGTGCTTTTTGCCAAACGTTTGACATGGTGTCTTGAACAAGTTCCATCGCTAACGCCTCATTTCCCATTTGTTTCAAAGCATATGAGCGCAAGCGAGGTGCGAAATAGTTAAATACTCTAGCAAAGGATCGTTTGCATCTGGCGTCAGCAACCGCCACAAGGTAATCAGACATTTCAGTAGCACATTCTTTAGGTTTGATTGTGCTGTTACTTTGTTCCAAAGGAATTCCAACTAACATAAGATTCGTCCGCTTTTCCGTTTTGGTTGTATCATTCTACGACGTTCTGACTTAAAACGATTGCGAAAAACGCAAATGTTGGATTACGAATTTGTAATGTCAATTTCAACTCTCAATATTAAGCGATTAGTGCAGAGAGATAATTTAGCAAACTAGTACATTCTCTTTGCGCTAAAAAATGCTGCTTTTGCGAGCCATCGACTGGCAATAACTCTAACCATCGATTTAATACCCAGTTGGGACAATTAAATTTCGGTGATTCATACAACGACGCCAGTTCTTCGTAATTTCCAAATATTTCTTTAAGCCGCTCGTCCATAGGCGCTATTTGTTGAGGGGCCAAATCGCATTTCCAAGGTTCTAACACCTTACAACTTCCAGTGCGAAGGCCATCTTTTTCAACTTCAATGCTACTTACCTCAACTAAATGAGAACCAGCAACCTTTATGCCAAGCAAACCATCGTCGAGCATATCAAAGTCGACAACCTGTGCGTATGTCCCTATTTTATGGATGTGTTCGTTTGAGCCTTTGTCTCCGTTTGCGTTTAGCATACACATCACAAAGCCTTTATTTTCGGCGCATGCCTGCTTAACCATACGCACATATCTAGGTTCAAAAATACGCAATGCCATTCTGCCTTCAGGCAAAAGGTGCGCAGATAAAGGAAATAAGGGAAAACGTTCTACACTCATACTCAACACTTCCGAAAACACGAAAATACTTACGCGACTGAGTACAAATAGGATCGAATGGGAAAATTTTTCACGGATAAACGGAGAAACATGATCTTAAGTTCAGCAATTAATGTAATTTAGTTTTTGTATAAAATTACTAACAGATTTTAGATCAGAGACTTGCAGTCAATAATTAAAAAAATTTTTGTAAGGTTCAGAGAAAATCATAACTGAATGATTTATCAGTACTCAAGATTTTAATGTAAAGGAAGTTGTATGGATGTCATCGAGCGCTTTTGTAAAATTTACACAGATATATGTCAGATATCTCCAGATGACTTGGAAGACATCTATGCCAGCGATATTACATTTATCGACCCCATTACAGTACACAGGGGGATTGACGAAGTTAAGGACTACTTTTCTAACCTTCTTACCCAAGCCGAATCGTGCAAGTTCGATATAGCAGACATTTTCCAATGCTCTGGACAAAAATCTCAAAGTCAATTCGAGGTGACTCACGTTATAAACTGGACTATGACCCTCGTACTGAAAAACAATGCGAAAAAGATCACGCTAGACGGTACAACACAACTTGGCGTTGCCGATGACATCATCATTTACCACAAAGATTATTACGATTTGGGCGAAATGGTTTACGAGCACGTACCTATCTTAGGTTTTATAATCAAAAAGATAAAAGGGAAGCTGGCAAAATGAAGAGTATCTTAATCACTGGCGCAACATCTGGAATAGGTAAAGCATTAGCAATCAAGTGTGCCGATAATGGGTACAGTGTCATTGCTTGTGGAAGAAACAAAGAAGCCCTTGATGAACTTAGCAAAAATAGCAATATTAGCGGTTGTCAGTTTGATGTGTCAGATCTAGAAGATACAAAGCGAGCATTAGCAAATGTTAAGTTCGATATTGCTGTACTTAATGCTGGTACTTGTGAATATGTCGACCTTGAGGATTTCGAGCCCGACATGTTCCGCCGCGTTTTCGAGCCTAATTTCTTTGGCGTAGTTCACTGTGTTAATGCGCTTCTCCCGAGATTGAAAGATGGCGACAAGCTAGTCATAGTCGACAGTATGGCCCGTCTATTACCTTTCACACGCACACAAGCCTATGGCTCTAGTAAAGCTGCCCTTCATTATTTTACGAAGTCTTTAGAAGTCGATCTTCACCATAAAGGCGTGAAAGTACAGGCAGTATCGCCCGGTTTCGTTGAAACACCTTTGACCGACAAGAACGACTTTGAAATGCCGATGAAAATTAGCGCTGAAGAAGCCGCTGAGGCCATGCTTAAAGGAATAGAAAGTAATAAGCAAACCGTTTTCTTTCCTCGCTTCTTTGGGTTTATTCTGCGCTTTATGCACATATTGCCGACGCCACTTCAAAAGCGCTTATCTTTGGCTATGCGAAAAAAACAATAAGAGAAGTAAGAATGAATAATAAGATTGCCATAATAGGCACAGGTATTTCAGGGTTAACCTGCGCACACCTTTTAAATAGACAGCATGACATCACAGTTTACGAAGCGAATGACTACATTGGCGGTCACACAGCAACAAAGAAAATCGATGATAACGGCCAGACACATCATATCGATACGGGTTTTATCGTCTTCAATGACTGGACTTACCCGAACTTCATTAAGCTTATTACTCAGCTAAACGTTGACTACCAACCAACAGAGATGAGCTTCTCTGTTATGAGTAAAAAAGCAAATTTAGAATACAATGGTAATAACTTAAACAGCTTGTTTGCACAGCGACGTAACATTCTTCGACCTAAGTTTTGGCGCATTGTTAAAGACATACTGACGTTCAATAAAGCGTGTAAAGCCATGGTGGCTGAAGAGCGCGACACGTCTTCGTTAACGCTGGAAGATGTTATTAAAGAATTAGGGCTAAGCGACGATTTCGCGCGCTACTATATACTACCTATGTGTGCCGCTATTTGGTCTAGTAGCCTAGAACAAACGAGGAAGTTTCCATTAACCTTCTTCTTGCAGTTTTTTAATAATCACGGCCTGCTCAATATTACCGACCGACCACAGTGGTACACGATTAAAGGTGGCTCTAGCCAATATATACCGCCATTGGTTGCACCATTTGAGTCTAAAATTAAATTATCTACGGCTGTAGTTTCTGTGGCCAAACGCGATGATAAGTGGGAAGTTACTGATTCATCTGGTGCAGTTGCGACGTTCGATCATGTCGTGTTTGCGTGTCACAGCGACCAAGCGTTAAAAATGATTCATTCCCCTACTTCACTGCACAAAGATATTCTTGGCAATATTCCTTATGCGGAAAATGATGTGGTCATGCACAAAGACACAGGCCAATTACCAAAGAGAAAGTTAGCGTGGGCTAGTTGGAACTACAGCTTAAAAGAAGACGCGAGCGAGGAAGCCCGCCCCGCTTCTGTCACCTACAATATGAACATTCTCCAGCGATTAGAAGCGGAGAATACGTATTGCGTAACGCTCAATAATACGCCTGAAATTGACGAAAAGAGTATTTTGCGAAGCTATCAATACGCTCACCCTCAGTACAGTGCCAACATGGTTGAAGCGCAGTCACGTAGAAGTGAGATTTGCGGCGTAGATAATTTACATTTTTGTGGGGCCTACTGGTACAACGGTTTCCATGAAGACGGCGTTACCAGTGCACTAGACGTTTGTGCTCGTTTTGGTGAAACCCTGTGATAGAAAGCGCGATATATAAAGGTAAGGTATATCATCAACGTTTCAAGCCTACCCAACACAAGTTTGACTACGACATTTATCTGTTTTGGTTAAAACTCGAAAGTGAGGAACTGAACGTGCTATCGGATACGCTGAAGTATTTTAGCGCGCACACTAAAGCACGAGTTCGATTCAAGCGGGAAGACTATCTAGGTGACCCTTCTATTTCTTTGAAACAAGCCGTGTTGCAAAGAATGACCGAATTAAATGATGGTAAAGCGCTAAGCGGCGACGTTTTTATGCTAGGTCAGTTACGCATGTGGGGTCTGTATTTCAGCCCAGTTAACTTTTATTACCTTCGCAACGCTGAGGGTAAATATACTCATATGCTTGCTGAGGTTAGCAATACTCCTTGGAATGAGCGCCACCACTATCTGGTAAATCTTGACATCCAAGCCGATACAGCAAAGGCTTTTCACGTGTCGCCTTTTAATCCTATGGATATGACCTATAAATGGTCGATTTCTCAGCCTTCGTCTAGACTTTCTTTAGCGATGGATTGCGTAAGAGAAGACAAAGAATTTAGCGCAGGGATTAATTTGACTAAATTTACTTTAGATAATGCGAATCTATCTGCCGCACTTAAACGTATACCCAGTATGACGATAAAAACCGTGGCCGGAATTTATTGGCACGCGCTTAAGCTATTGCTGAAACGAACGCCACTATATACACACCCAGAAAAGAGTCAGGAACAATAACAATGTCTTTCGGTGAATCTGTACTACTGACCACCTCAGAGGTCTCTTTTGTAGATAAAACTTGTAGAACACTATTTTTGAAGTGTTTAAATCAGCTTCCATTTGGTCGCTTAACTATTCAAGAAAACGGCGATGTCGTGGCGCGTTTCGGCACAGACGAAAGTGACTTGCGCGCTACGGTAAATATCAAAAATGTGCAAGCCTATCGACAGTTGTTACTTGGCGGCAGTGTGGGCGCTGGCGAGGCGTACATGGACGGGTTGTGGGACAGTGACGATGTAACAGCCGTAGTAAGGATTTTCGCAAGGAACTTACCCACCCTTGATGAGTGGGAAAATAAGTTTAAGTGGCTAACCATGCCCATTAATAAAATTCAGCATTTTGCGCGTCGAAACACAAAAGACCAAGCTAAAAAGAACATTGAAGCGCATTATGATTTGGGTAATAAGCTTTATACACGCTTTCTTGACCCAACAATGATGTATTCATCAGCTATATACCCTGACCCGAATGCAACGCTAAACGACGCGCAGAACTACAAACTAAAAGCTATTTGTGACAAATTACAACTTTCTGAAGCAGATCACCTTTTAGAAATAGGCACTGGCTGGGGCGGCCTTGCAGTTTATGCTGCGAAACACTACGGCTGCAGTGTCACCACCACGACTATTTCAGAAGAGCAGCACGCATGGGCGAAAGATTGGATTGAACGGGAAGGATTGGAAAGTAAAATTACCTTACTTAAAAAAGATTATCGCTTGCTTGAAGGTAAATACGACAAACTAGTATCCATTGAAATGATTGAAGCGGTTGGCAAACAGTATTTAGGTAACTTCTTTGAAAAATGTGCTTCTCTTTTAAAAGACGACGGTCTTATGTTGCTTCAGTCGATAACCATTGACGATAGACGTTATGATAGCTATTCAAACAGCGTAGACTTCATACAGAAATACATTTTTCCGGGTGGTTTTTTACCATCGCAATACCAGCTAAATGCCCATCTTAAAAAGTACACGAACATGATGATCCGTGACTTACATGACATTGGTGTGGACTATGCAAAAACGCTAAACCATTGGTATGAAGCATTTATCTCGGCTAAAGATGAATTATTGAGTGATGGTTACGACGAGCGCTTTATACGTATGTGGACCTATTACCTCAAATATTGCGAAGGTGGCTTTCTAGAAAGAACCATTAGCACTGTACAACTTGTTATATCTAAACCTCAGTACAGAGAAGAACTAGCCAGAGTTTGATTGTCGTTGCTGGGTAGGTAATTATCTATGAGGATTGGTATGAGTACCCAGCAAGCAATTTTAAACCAAAAAGCGGTGCCATATGGCACCGCTTTTTAGTGGATATTGTAATTCAAAAGAGTACCGCTTAATCGTCTACCACTGATATGGGTTTGGATATCATTGGTTTACCTTGGTTAATATTAATTTCCACTCGGCGATTCTTAGCTCTATCACTCGCGGTCGTGGCATTTTCAACGATAGGATTAGTATCAGCTTTGCCAACCACAGACATACGGCTTTCATCAAACCCAGGCGCTGTCCGCATAGCTTCGGCCACCGCTACTGCCCGTTGTGATGATAAATCCCAGTTTGAGCGATATAATTCGTTTGCAATATGTTGACCATCGCTATGACCCGAAATCTCAATCTCTCCAGGTACATCCGCTAAAAGCACACCAATTTTTCTTAATACGGGCTGAAATTGTGGCTGCAAGAAAGCAGACCCTGCTGAGAACGAACCATTCTCGCGAATACGAATAGTAAGCTGCTGCCCCAGCGACTCCATCTCAACCGACCCATCTAAAATTTGCTTTTCTAATTGTTGGGCCACTTTTTTCATCAATTCAGCCATTTGAGATTGGTCAGTGCTTTGCTCAGCGGATGAAGATGACTCAGTAGCCGTCTGTTGAGACTGACCGCCCCGTTGTTCGCCACGCTGCTTTTGCCTGCCGCCGGCTGAATCCTCATTTCCCGCTTGAAATTCTAGCATTTGCTGAGTCATTTCGTTGGTTTGCTGCTGAATAGATTCAATTGGCGTGGGATCAGGCTTACCAGGTCGAAACTCCATAGCTATAACACTGGTCCCTTTAGGAATGTCTTTTACTTCAATTTTGTTTTGCACACCGAATGCAAACTTCATTGAGCCCGCTATTTGCTTAAATTTGAGTACGTCCATTTCGGAGAATGAAAGCAAAAGTACAAAGAAGCACATAAGCAGTGACATTAAGTCTGCGAAGGTTCCCATCCAAGCTGGAAGCCCCTCGGGGGGGCATTTTGGGCATTCTTCTTCGGCCATTACTCTTCCTCTGCGCTTCCACGCTTACTTGCAGCAAGGTAGTTTTTCAGTACGCCTTCAATAACTCGAGGGTTTTGACCGTCAGCGATACCGACAATACCGTCAAGAACAAGGCTTTGATTGAGCTTTTCTTCCCCTGCTCGCACAGAAAGTTTGAATGCTATTGGCAAACAGATAACGTTGGCGAAAAAAGCGCCATAAAGGGTGGTAAGTAGTGCTACCGCCATTGCAGGGCCAATAGCTTTTGGGTCATCCATGTTTGATAGCATGGCAACCAAACCAATCAAGGTACCGATCATACCCATGGCGGGCGCAATATCGCCCATGCCTTTAAAAAACGAGGCGCCAAAATCGTGTCGTTCAGACGTCATAGAAATATCTTTGGCAAGAGTTTCTCTGACCACTTCGATATCGTGGCCATCCACCAACATGTCGACACCTTTTTGCATAAACTCGTTAGAGATTTCCGCTTCCTCTAAAGCCAAGAAGCCACCTTTTCGCGCCGCATCCGCCATCTCTACGATTTTCTCAATAAGCTCCTCTGGTGATTCAATCTTGAACATGAATGCTTTACCAGCAATCTTACCTGCACCGAAGAACTGACCTAAAGTAAATTGTGACAAGACAACAAATAAAGTCCCACCAAACACGATCAATATTGATTGGACGTCGATGAACATGCCTAAGCTGCCGCCTAGAATCATAGCCATAACTATGAAACCAATGGCGCCCAACATACCTATGACGGTTGCTAAATCCACTCACTCTTCCCCATTTATGCGCAGTCAGTGCTGTTAATGTACAAATATTCTATCGGCAAAGGATAAAAATACTAAAACGACATTATTGAAAAATATCATATTTATTTGTTTTTTATTAAGTGTGACTTTAAAAAAACCTGTTCAAAGGTTTGCTATACATCGTCCTTGCTTACAGCGTTCGCCTACCTATCAGAACACGCATGCACCCTTCTATTTAAAGTAATGTAGCCACTTATTTCGAATATAGCACAATATCTTCCTATTCAACGTGGTCAGCTGCATGAAAAAAAAGCTATATTACTGTGATATAGGCGATATACGGACAAACCATTTGACCCTTGTGCGGCCCTCAGTTAATGTGCGCGGTACACGTATTTTGGCCAATGTATTGAGTGTTTTTATGACGACAGAAAAAGCATCAGCGTCTTTTGAAGAAACTTTATCAGAACTAGAAGCTATCGTTAACGAAATGGAAAACGGTGATCTGCCTCTTAATAAAGCACTGGAAAAATTTGAACGAGGCATAGCGTTATCTCGTCAAGGCCAGCAATCACTTGAAAACGCCGAGCAAAAAGTAAAAATATTGCTTAGTGAACAAGGCGAAGAAACGCTTCAGACTCTTCCTGAAAGTGAACAGCCGTAAAACGTTCATTTTTAACTTACAGGCGACCTATGAATTTTTCTGCTTTGCATCAGCAAGTGAAACAGCAAACTGATGCATCCCTTCTTACCTTAATTGATGATTTACCCGATTACGCACCGCGCCTTAAAGATGCAATGCGTCACGCATTGCTTGCAGGTGGCAAGCGCATGCGCCCACTACTAGTGCAGGTTGTAGGAAACACGTTAGACGTGCCCAAAAAAGATCAGATGGCTATAAGCATGGCTATTGAGTGCGTGCACGCCTACTCGTTAGTTCATGATGATTTACCAGCCATGGACGATGATGATTTACGTCGCGGAATGCCAACGTGTCATATTGCCTTTGATGAAGCTACGGCTATTTTAGCTGGCGACGCGCTGCAAGCCCTCGCATTCACGGTTTTAGCCGATGCGCCACTAAGTGCGTACGCCGAAACGAAGCGTGGTCAGTTATTGTCTGTACTCGCAAAAAGTGCTGGCTACGTAGGCATGTGTGGTGGCCAGGCTATTGACCTTGCCAGTACAGGTAAAGCCATCTCGATAGAAGAACTGAAACAGCTTCACAAACTAAAAACTGGGGCTTTGCTGAAGGCCTGTGTTGAAATGGTCGCTATTGTCAGTGAAGGCTTATTGCCACAAACTAAAACTGACTTAATGGCTTATGCCGCCGATATCGGGCTAGCTTTTCAAGTTCAAGACGACATTTTAGACGTTGAAGGCAGCAGCGAGAAATTAGGTAAACCGGCAGGGTCAGACGAAGCATTGGGTAAAAACACGTTTCCCGCCAAGCTCGGAATGGCTGGCGCTAAACAAGAATTAGAAATGCTTCACGATAATGCACTTCAAGCATTGACGCGTTTACCCTACAATATCGACAGTTTAATTGCGTTTAGCGAGCTTTTGGTGAAACGTGACCATTAGCCACGCGCCATGTTGAAAAAGATAATAAGTACATGAGTTTAGATCTCCAACATTACCCAACGCTTGCGCTTGCGCAAACACCTGAAAAATTGAGGCAGCTGCCCCAGGATAAATTACGCGAGCTCGCCGATGAGTTGCGTGAGTACTTACTTAATAGCGTAAGCCAAACCAGTGGTCACTTCGCTTCCGGTTTAGGCACGGTAGAGCTTACTGTCGCGTTACATTATGTATACAACACACCTTTTGACCGTTTGTTGTGGGACGTAGGGCACCAAGCCTACCCTCATAAAATCCTGACGGGCCGAGCAGAGCGCATGAGTACCATTCGTCAAAAGAATGGCCTACACCCATTTCCTTGGCCGCCTGAGAGCGACTATGACACCTTTGCTGTGGGTCATTCTTCCACATCGATTAGCGCTGCGCTGGGTATGGCCGTAGCGGCAGAAAAAGAAGGTGAAGACCGCAAAGTGGTGGCCGTTATTGGCGACGGCGCAATGACCGCAGGTATGGCGTTTGAAGCCCTTAACCATGCAGGTGATATCAAAAAAGACATGGTGGTTGTACTTAATGACAACGAAATGTCTATATCTGAAAACGTAGGGGCGTTAAACAGCCACCTAGCCCGTTTGCTAACGGGTAACTTTTTCAACTCAATACGGGATGGCGGCAAAAAGCTGTTAAGCAATGTACCACCTATTAAGGAATTCGCTAGCCGCGCAGAAGAGCACCTTAAAGGTATGGTTGTGCCCGGTACTATCTTTGAAGAGTTGGGCTTTAATTATATTGGTCCTATCGATGGTCACGATGTGAACGCTGTAGTCGATACCCTTCGCAATATGCGTAACTTTGAAGGTCCTCAGCTTTTACATGTTGTGACAAAGAAAGGTAAGGGCTACGCCGTTGCTGAAGAAGACCCTATTAAATTTCACGCGGTGCCAAAATTTAATCCGGCAGATAATGCTCTGCCAAAATCGAAGCCCTCTGCCCCAACCTACTCTGCTATTTTTGGAAAATGGCTATGTGATATGGCCGCCCAAGACCCAAAACTAATGGCTGTAACACCTGCAATGCGTGAAGGTTCTGGCATGGTTGAGTTTTCTCAGCGTTTTCCCGAACAATACTTCGATGTTGCCATTGCCGAGCAACATGCTGTGACCTTTGGCGCCGGTCTTGCCAAAGACGGTATGAACGCGGTTGTTGCGATTTATTCATCGTTCCTTCAGCGCGCTTACGATCAGCTTATCCACGATGTGGCAATTCAAGACTTGCCGGTATTATTTGCTATAGACAGAGCGGGCATTGTGGGCGCTGATGGCCCTACTCACCAAGGCGCGTTTGATATTGCTTTCCTTCGCTGCATTCCAAATATGGTCGTCATGGCACCTTCAGACGAAAATGAATGTCGTCAAATGCTCTATACTGGTCACAAGCTACAAAAGCCAGCAGCAGTCCGCTACCCTCGTGGCGCGGGCATGGGCGCCACGCCTGACGAAGCCATGACTGAACTTAAAATAGGTAAATCACGTACTTGTCGAGAAACCTCTAAAGATAAATCTGAAAGCGTTGCTATTTTGAATTTCGGCTGCTTACTGCCCTACGCGCTTGAAGCTGCAGAAGCTATTGATGCCACCGTCATCGACATGCGTTTCATTAAGCCGTTAGACGGCGAGGCAGTCTTAAAGGCAGCCAGTGAACACAGCGCCCTTATCACGTTAGAAGACGGCTGTATTATGGGTGGAGCTGGCAGTGCGGTGCTTGAACACTTGCAGCAAAATGGTGTTCTTAAGGCAGTCAAAATGTTAGGTCTGCCTGATAGCTTTATCCTGCAAGGTACACAACAGGAAATGTATAAAGAGCATGGCTTAGATGCTGAAGGAATTATTGCTGCAGCAAATAGTTTTATAGCCAATTAGCTATAAAGCTAGCTTTGTAAAAGCGACTACTATGTTTTTCGTTTGAGCGCAGAGATCAAAAAGCCCGCAAACTGCGGGCTTTTTCGTGATGCATTTCGCTATTGTTTGTCTTTTTATTGCCTAACTCTTTATTTCCTAATTTATCATTGCCTAACTTCTCTCAGTCGCCAATCTATGAGAGCGGCCTTGAATCTTCACTTTTAGCTAGAACAACGCCAGAGCTGCTGGCCAGAACACCATTAATAAATGTAAACAGCCGCATGCCATGGCACTAGCAAGAATATCATCCAGCATAATGCCTGTACCGCCGTGTAAGCGCTTGTCGATAATACCTATTGGCCAAGGCTTTAAGATATCGAAAAGTCTGAACAGAACAAAGCCCACGAGTAAAGATGACGCTGAGATAGGTACAAATAGAAAGGTGATAAACATGCCCGCTATTTCATCCCACACAATAGAGCCGTGATCGTGTACCTGCATATCGTCTGCGGTCTTGCCACATAGATAGATACCTACTACTGAAAATATCAGCGTAAGCGCGATGAAGGAAACCACTGAGATCTGGCTGCACGCTACAAGAAGCGGTAGTGCAGCAAGCGAGCCAAATGTACCTGGCATAAAAGGAACAAGCCCGCTACCAAAACCGAGTGCGAGAAAATGAACTGGATTTTTCATACTCACTCTAGCGCGATATTCCGCCTGCATGCTTCTTCCTTTATTTACTATTGTAAGATGTGGTTTGCCTAAAAGGCGTGCTCGTAGCCAGAAGCATTAGCTGGCGTATACTTTTCATTATCTTTCAGCAACGAAAGTGAACCGCTATGCCCGGTTAATTGGCCAATACACGTGGCTTTTACATTCGTACTTGCCAACGAAGTTTCAAGGCTACCGCGCTGCTCTTCACTTACAGTAAAAATAAGTTCGTAGTCATCACCAGCAGATAATGCATATTCAATAGCTTGTTCAGGTGTGACTGCACTTGTTAGTGCTCGTGATAGCGGTAAACGATCTACATGAACATTCGCACCGCAATTAGACGCTTTTAAAATGTGCCCTAAATCTGAAATCAAGCCATCGGAGATATCAATGCAAGACGTTGCAATACGACGAATCGCCGTACCCACAGCAACACGAGGTGTTGGGAAGTAATGGCGATTAACCAAAACATCTTTCGCTTCACCACTTACGCTGAGATTTTTTTGCAGAATATCTAAGCCCGCTCCTGCATCACCTAGTGTTCCGGTAACATAAAGCCAATCACCCGGCTTCGCGCCGCTGCGCGTTAGTTCCGAACCCGGCGGAATAAAACCTTGTGCAGTAATAGTAAACGCCATAGGGCCTTTTACTGTATCGCCACCGATAAGCTGAACAGAATAGTACTGAGTAAGCTCGTACAATCCAGATACAAAGTCATCTAACCATGCTTCATCTACTTCAGGCAGTGACAAAGACAAGCTGATCCATGCGGGCTCAGCCCCCATAGCGGCAAGGTCACTTAAATTAACAGCAACGGTTTTGTAGGCTACAGACTTAGCCGGTGCATCTTTTAAAAAGTGCACGCCTGCGACAAGGGTATCTGTAGTAACGGCAAGTTGTTGGTTTTCAGGAACCGTTGTTACAGCACAGTCATCACCAATACCAATAACAACGTCTTTGCGTTTGTGGCCACTGTTTGAAAAATAGCGGCCGATAAGATCAAATTCTTTCACGGTAATTTTTAAACCCTTTTAGCGGCAATCCATGCCGCCACGGTAAGGTTAGTCGCGCTCGTCTTTGCGCAACGTGCGCACTGCTTTATCCAGTGCACCATTAATGAACTTATGGCTTTCTTCAGCACCAAATGCCTTAGCTAGCTCAATCGCTTCATTAATAATTACGCGGTAAGGTACGTCGATACGCTCAGTGAGTTCCAGCGTCGCAATGCGCAAGATGGCTTTTTCGATAGCGTCTAACTCTTCTGGCAAACGGCCAAGATAAGGCTTGATGGTTGCATCAAGTTTACTTGCGTTGTGTGCAACACCGCGAAGCAACGCTTGGAAATACGCCATGTCTACCTTTTGCATGTCGTTACTGGTGGCTAGCGCCAGTTCAACCTGCTGAATATCGTTGTGACTCATTTGCCATGAATACACACCTTGAAGGGCGAGTTCACGGGCTTTACGACGAGCTGAAACTTTCACTTAATGTTTACCTTAAAGCTTTTCAACAGCATCGATAACGTTAACCATTTCTAGCGCGCCAAGTGCAGCTTCTGCACCCTTATTGCCCGCTTTGGTTCCCGAACGCTCGATAGCTTGTTCAATTGAATCTGTTGTGATTACGCCAAATGATACAGGTACGCCGTATTCAAGTGATACTTGCGCAAGACCTTTGTTGCTCTCGCCTGCTACGAAATCAAAGTGTGGCGTGCCGCCACGAATAACTGCACCAAGAGCGATGATGGCGTCAAATGACTTCTTCTCAGCTAATTTCTTAGCAATGACAGGTAACTCGTAAGCACCAGGTACACGTACTACCGTGATATCGTCATCGCTTACTTCACCGTGACGCTCTAGCGTGTCTAACGCACCTTCTAGTAAGCTTTCAACAACAAAGCTATTAAAGCGTGATACAACGATAGCAAACTTCTTACCGGTTGCTCTGATATTACCTTCAATTACCTGCATGGATTCATTCCTCGAGAAAAAACGGCGCGAAGTATACCACAACTACGCCCAAACTAAATCGATTGTTTCTTTAACTTACATTCGTATTTTTGACGCGAGTGGATTGGGCCAACAGGCTCGGTTGTGAACACGCGGTAAATACATCCCTGTACGCTCCGCCACCGCATCCATGCGGTGGAGGGTTCACAACCGAGCCTGCTGTCCCACTCTAGTTCATCAAACCCTCGCGTCAATAGCGCTATTTTTGTGCGCCAAGAGATTCAACAAAGAGCTTGTACCAAGTGCTAGTCGTGCACGTACTCTACAACTTCAAGGCCGTAGCCTGAAAGTGCATGATATTTAATTGGCTTACTAAGAAGTCGCATTTTGTGAACGCCCATTGACGCTAAAATTTGGCTGCCCACACCAATAGTGCGTGACGACCCCTGCCAGTCGGCGCCAGCTGGGCGTTCGCCTCTATCTTCTGCTGCAAAGCGGCGTACTTGGCTCTCAATATGCTCTTCCTTGCCTAATAGCACCAATACGCCACCATCTTCTGAAATTTTACGCATGCCATCTGCAAGTGTCATCGAGCGATGAATACCGCGGGTAGACCCAAGAAGATCACTAAACGTATTGTGTAGGTGAACACGAACAAGCGTCGGCTCATCTTCTTTAATTTCGCCTTTTTTAAGTGCGAAATGAAGTTGGTTGTCGATGCTGTCTTTAAACGTGTGAAGCTCAAAGTCACCATACTCGGTTGGCATATTGCACTGAGCAACCTTCTGTATGGTGGTTTCATTGAGATTGCGATATTCAATTAAATCAGCAATGGTGCCAATTTTAAGGTTGTGTTTTGCCGCAAACTTCTCTAGCTCAGGGCGGCGAGCCATAGTGCCGTCTTCATTAAGAATTTCTACAATAACCCCAGCTGGCTCTAATCCTGCTAAACGCGGCAAGTCTACACCTGCTTCGGTGTGACCTGCGCGATTCAGTACGCCGCCGTCTTTCGCAATTAATGGAAAAATATGACCAGGCTGCACAATATCTGTCGCTTTCGCGTCTTTCGCTACAGCAGCTTTGATTGTTGTCGCACGGTCGGCCGCTGAGATACCAGTGGTAACGCCAGTTGCAGCTTCAATAGACACAGTGAAGTTGGTAGAAAATTGCGCTTCGTTTTTATCAACCATCAAAGGAAGATTTAGCGTGCGGCATCGCTCTTGGGTCATCGGCAAACACACCAAGCCGCGGGCGTGGGTAACCATAAAGTTAATGGCTACTGGCGTGACATGCTCAGCCGCCATGATTAAATCACCTTCGTTTTCCCTATCTTCATCATCCATCAAGATAACCATTTTACCTTGGCGAATGTCTTCAATTATTTCTTGTGTAGTGTTAAATGCCATGTTGTGTGCTTCTTGTAGGGTTATTTTCTTAAAAATCCGTTCTCGGCAAGAAATGCCATGTCGATGCCTTTAGTTGTAGGCTCTGCGGCTTTATCGCCTAGCATTAATCGCTCTAAATAGCGCGCAATAACATCAACCTCTAGGTTTACCGCTGTGCCCACCTTATAGCTTCCCATAATTGTTTCTTGTAACGTATGAGGAATAATCCAAAGCATAAATTCTGCGCCGTTGACTTCGTTAACGGTTAAGCTGATGCCATCGACGGTGATACTGCCTTTGTGCGCAATGTATTTCGCTAGTGCTTCAGGTGCTTTTACCCAGAACTCGACATAGTCTGAGTGTTTGATAATTTGCGTAACCTCGCCCACGCCGTCCACGTGACCTGACACAATATGACCACCTAAACGGTCGCTAGGGCGCATCGCTTTTTCAAGATTAACGGTTGAGCCTGCACTGTAATGTGCAAAGCCAGTTAATTTAATGGTCTCTGCCGATACATCCGCGCAATAATAGTCAGGGCCCATATCAGTCACTGTTAAGCAAACACCATTGGTCGCGATACTGTCGCCAAGTGCGACATCAGACATATCAAGCGTAGGTGACGCAACGGTAAGGCGAATATCGTTGCCTCGGTTATCAAGCTTTTTAATTGTACCTAGCGCTTGAATAATTCCAGTAAACATAAAGTTCCTCTTTAATCGCGTTAACCACGAGTGTTGCTAACATCAGGGCGAAAGATAAGCTTAATATCGTTCCCCACCTGACGATTTTCAATAAGCGAAAGCGAAATACATTCATTTAATGACGTAAACGCTGGCAAATTAACCATACTTATTCCCTTTTCACCTAAAAGCTTAGGCGCTTGGTAACAAATTAGCTCATCCACCAGCCTCTCTTGCAGCAATGCACCGGCTAACCCTGGGCCCGCTTCCACCCATACTTCATTATACTGCTTATCGCCTAATGCCGACATTAGCGAATGTAAGTTGAGCTTACCGTCTTTTTCATCTACCGAAAGATAGTGTTTTGTTGCCGTATCTGGGTGGGGCTGCGAAGTAGCCGTTAAGGTAGTATTGCCGTCGTTAAATAACGTGTAGTCTCGACTAAGCTTGCTCATGCCATCGACAACAACCCGAGCTGGTTGACGGATGTGCTCTAGAGGATAGTCTTCAAACTGAGCCTCTTTTTCTCGCACCAACAGGCTAGGATTATCCGCTTTTACCGTCCCGGAGCCCGTTAACACTACACAGCTTTGCGCGCGATAGCGCTGCACATCTCGCCTTGCCTCGGGTCCAGTAATCCACTGACTTACACCATTTTGAAGGGCTATTTTCCCGTCCAGGCTAATGCCTAATTTCACGCGAACGAAAGGCTTGCCAGTAAGCATGCGTTTGATGAATCCGGGGTTTAATGCTGCAGCTTCTGCAGCCATCACATCGCTGACCACCTCAATACCCGCCTCTTGTAAGATGCTGATACCGTTACCGCATACGTTTGGGTTAGGGTCGGTCATGGCAATAACCACTCGCGCCACTTTTGCTTCAACCAAAGCCACCGCACAAGGCGGTGTGCGGCCAAAATGACTGCATGGCTCAAGGGTAACGTAAGCTGTCGCGCCTTTTGCGCCTTGCGCTCGTGCTTTAGATGCTTGTCTTAATGCGTGTACTTCGGCGTGAGGAGTGCCAGCTTGGATATGATATCCCTGACCTAATAGCTGATTGTTTTCATCAACAATCACACAACCAACGCGGGGGTTAGGAGAAGTGGTATAGCGCCCTTGTTGGGCAAGCTGAATGGCTTTCGCCATCCAAAAATAATCATTTTTAACCGTATCGTGGTTCACTTGGATTCCTGTTGTAGCCCTAAGTGCCTGAGGTTTTGGGTGTGCCCGACCTAGTCCCCTAATCGCGCTATTTCTTCTCCAAATTCACGAATGTCTTCGAAGGAACGATAAACAGAGGCGAACCTGACATAGGCAACTTTGTCGAGTTCTTTTAGGGCTTTCATTATGAGGTTGCCGAGCAATTCGCTACTCACCTCACGTTCCCCCGTTGCACGCAACTGTGACTTCAGTGAAAGGATGCACTGTTCAACTTTTTCAGTGCTAACAGGGCGCTTTTCAAGTGCGCGTTGCAAGCCTGCACGAAGTTTATCTTCATTAAATGGTTCACGTGAACCATCGCGCTTTATCACGCGGGGCATGACGAGCTCAGCACTTTCAAAGGTCGTAAAGCGCTCGTGACACACCATACATTCACGGCGTCTACGCACTTGCTGCCCTTCTGCAACCAAACGAGAATCAATAACTTTTGTTTCTTGTTCTGAACAAAACGGGCAAAACATGAATATTCCTTAAATATTGCGTACTTAGGTATTTAAATTGAACCTAGACTAGTTAGTCCAGCATTAGTACCAAAGTACGCAATAAAACACAAACCTATTTATTTATAAACAGGGAATTGTGCGCAAAGAGCAACCACTTCGTCTTGAACACGCTTAATAACTGACTCATCGCCCATGTTATCTAGAATGTCGCAAATCCATGTTGCTACTTGCTTAGCTTGATCTTCTTTGAAACCTCGGCGAGTAATTGCTGGGCTACCGATACGAAGGCCGCTGGTTACAAACGGTGAACGCGGATCATTTGGCACTGAGTTTTTGTTTACCGTGATGTTTGCTGCGCCTAGCGCCGCGTCTGCATCTTTACCCGTAATGTCCTTGTCGATTAGATCAAGTAGGAACAAGTGGTTGTCAGTACCGCCAGAAACGATGTTATAACCGCGCTCTTGCATTACAGCAACCATAGCTTTCGCGTTTGCAACAACCTGCTGCTGATACACTTTAAACTCTGGTTGTAGCGCTTCTTTAAAGGCAACCGCTTTAGCTGCAATTACGTGGCAAAGTGGGCCACCTTGGTTGCCCGGAAATACAGAGCTGTTTAGCTTTTTGTAAATCGCTTCATCGCCACATGACGATAGGATCAAACCACTACGCGGACCCGCTAGGGTTTTGTGAGTAGTCGTAGTTACCACATGAGCATGAGGAAGCGGGTTTGGATAAACGCCAGCTGCTACTAGACCTGCTACGTGCGCCATATCTACAAGCAAGTATGCGCCCACGCTATCTGCGATTTCGCGGAATTTAGCCCAATCAACAACACCTGAATACGCAGAGAAACCACCGATAATCATTTTCGGCTTGTGCTCTTTAGCTAGCGCTTCCACTTGAGCATAATCAATTTCGCCCGTTTCTTTGTTTAACCCGTACTGTACAGCGTTGTAGGTTTTACCAGAGAAGTTTACGTGCGAACCGTGAGTAAGGTGACCACCTTCAGAAAGGCTCATACCTAGTACCGTATCGCCCGCGTCAAGTAATGCCATGAAAACAGCTGAGTTTGCTTGTGAACCAGCGTGTGGCTGAACATTTGCGTAGTCTGCACCAAATAGCGCTTTTGCACGGTCGATAGCTAGTTGCTCAACAACGTCTACGTGCTCACAACCACCATAGTAACGCTTGCCTGGATAGCCTTCAGCGTATTTGTTAGTAAGCTGCGAACCCTGTGCTTCCATTACACGTGGACTACAGTAGTTCTCAGAGGCAATTAGCTCAATGTGATGTTCTTGACGCTCAACCTCTTTAGACATTGCATCGGCTAATTCAGGATCGAAGTCGGCTATATTCATTTCGCGAGAAAACATGGGGGCTCCTTAACTGCGGTTTTTATATGGCGTTACGCACTGATTGCTCAAATTCGAGCCATATTCTAGTCATTTTCGGTTACTTGTATACCGCTTTATGACCAAATTAATATAAATGGCAAAGGTTTAACGTAATACCTGCGCCAGCGCGAGATCAGACCTGTTTTTCAAGGGCTTTAACACGGTCAAATAAACTACCAATTTTGGCAAGGCGAACCGTATTTTTGCGCCAATCACGGTTGGTTTGTGCTGGCTGGCCTGAAGAATAAACGCCTGGTTCAGTGATATCTTGTACAATCATGGTATAACCAGTCACCTGAACGTTATCACAAATGCTAATGTGACCGTTGATGCCAACTCCACCGCCGATAATAACGTGTTTGCCAATATGACAACTGCCGGCGATACCTGTAGCGCCGCAAATACATGAATGATCACCGATAATACAGTTGTGGCCAATTTGTACTTGGTTATCAATAATAACGTTGGTGCCTAAAATCGTATCTTCCATAGCGCCGCGGTCAATACTGCTGCTCGCACCAATTTGACTGTCGTCACCAATACGAACTGAGCCAGTTTGCGGAATAGGGATCCATACACCTTTATCGTTTGCGTAACCAAAGCCTGCGGCTCCAATTACAGTTTGACTATGAATAGTCACGCGCTTGCCAATAACCACGTCGTGATAAATGGTCACATTTGGATGGATAGTACAGCCTTCTCCAATGTGCGTGCCTCTACGGATAACGGTATTAGCGCCAACCGTGACTCTATCGCCCAGCACCACATTATCTTCAATGATAACGTTGTGTCCTAGCGATACATCACTGCCGATACGTGCAGACGGCGCAATAACCGCTGACTCAGCAATGCCTGTAGCAACCGCTGGCGTGGTATCGAATAATTGAGCGATGAGCGCAAAGGCTGCATGAGGGTTTGCCACAACTAAAGCAGGCACTGGGCTGTCACCTTTAAGGCTCTCGTGCAGAATAACTGCACCTGCATTTGTACCTTTCAACTGTGGTTTATATTTAGGGTTGGTCAGAAACGAAATTTGATGCGATGCTGCACCAGAGAGTGTGCCAACCGCAGAAATAGTGATATTGCCATCACCCTGCACTTCCCCACCTACATGCTTGGCGAGCTCATCCAGACTATATATGCGTTTATTCATAGCGGTCATCTTAATTGCCTGTTCAGAAATATGAATAGTATTGAGTCTATCGCTTTGGGTTCTTTATTGCTTTTTACTAGATCAGTAGCTCACCCTAAAGCCCATGTTTACTCATGCTTATAAAACACAAGTTTACCTTAAATCAACTCACCAACCGATGCATAAATCGATCTTTTTGGAATGAGTGATTAAAATATCGCCAAGCGCAAATACCTAAGCGTAAGTAACTGGCACAAACTACCCTGTTACGAGTAGAATAGACCACAATCACTTTTTTATTTTTCACCGCTTATTCAGCGAGGATACAGCATGGCGCAATACGTTTACAGTATGCATCGCGTGGGCAAAATCGTCCCACCTAATAGACACATTCTAAAAAATATCTCACTTAGCTTTTTCCCAGGCGCCAAAATTGGTGTGCTAGGTCTAAACGGTGCAGGTAAATCTACCTTGCTTCGCATTATGGCCGGCGTAGATACCGACATCGAAGGTGAAGCACGTCCTCAACCAGGTTTAAAGGTGGGCTACCTTCCACAGGAACCTCAGCTTGACGAAACCAAAGATGTTCGTGGCAATATCGAAGAAGCTGTAGCGGATGTTAAGCACGCACTCACGCGCCTAGACGAAGTCTATGCCGCTTATGCAGAAGCAGACGCTGATTTCGACGCCCTAGCTAAAGAGCAAGGTGAGCTAGAAGCTATCATTCAAGCGAAAGATGGCCACAACTTAGAAAATGCCCTAGAGCGCGCTGCAGATGCCCTTCGCCTACCAGCTTGGGATGCGGACGTTAGCAAACTATCTGGTGGTGAGCGTCGCCGCGTTGCCCTTTGCCGCTTACTTTTAGAAAAACCTGAAATGTTGCTTCTTGACGAACCAACTAACCACTTGGACGCAGAATCAGTGGCGTGGCTAGAGCGCTTCCTTCACGATTATGAAGGTACTGTGGTAGCTATTACCCACGATAGATATTTCCTTGATAACGTTGCGGGTTGGATTTTAGAGCTTGACCGAGGTGAAGGTATTCCATGGGAAGGAAACTACTCTTCGTGGTTGGAGCAAAAAGAAAACCGACTAGAGCAAGAAGAACGTACCGAAACAGCGCGTATGAAGAGCATGAAACAGGAACTTGAGTGGGTGCGCTCAAACCCGAAAGGTCGTCATGCTAAAAGTAAAGCCCGTATGGCCCGTTTCGAAGAACTATCTACCAGCGATTACCAAAAGCGTAACGAAACTAACGAGCTTTTCATTCCACCAGGCGAACGCTTAGGCGACAAAGTTATTGAAGTAAGTAATCTGAAAAAGTCTTATGGCGATCGAGTATTAATTGATGATTTAACGTTTAAAGTACCGAAAGGTGCAATCGTGGGTATTGTTGGCCCTAACGGTGCGGGTAAATCAACCTTGTTCAGAATGCTTACTGGCGCTGAGCAATCTGATTCAGGCAACATAGATTTAGGTGATACCGTTCAGATTGCTGCGGTAGAACAGTTCCGCGACCACATGAACGAAGAAAACACTGTGTGGAAAGAAATTTCTGACGAACAAGACATTATCCGCATTGGTAACTTTGAAATTAACAGCCGCGCATACTGTAGCCGCTTTAACTTCAAAGGCACTGACCAGCAGAAATTCATCAAAGACTTGTCAGGTGGTGAGCGTAACCGTGTTCACCTTGCGAAACTGCTTAAAGCAGGCGGCAACGTGTTGCTACTGGATGAGCCAACCAACGACCTAGACGTTGAAACCCTTCGAGCCCTGGAAAACGCGTTGCTGGAATTCCCTGGCTGCGCCATGGTTATCTCGCACGACCGTTGGTTCCTAGACCGCGTGGCAACGCACATCATGGATTACCGCGACGAGGGTAATATCAACTTCTTCGAAGGTAACTACTCTGACTACGAAAGCTGGTTGAAGCAGGAGTTTGGGCAAGATGTGGTTGAACCCCATCGCCTCAAATATAAGCGCATGTCTAAATAACACAAAATCAGATATGTAGTGTGTTATAACTCTGAATTGACACTAAAAGCCGCTATCAACGATAGCGGCTTTTTTATTTGGCGGCTTTTCGTTGCGAACAAGTGCGAATTAGCCAATACTGAGGGCATAGACAAACATTAGGTATATGAGTAATGACAGACAAACGCCAATTCCAACGGGTATCACTTAATGTAAACGGCAAGCTGGCACATAATGACAACAGTATTGATGTGGTAGTTAGCGACGTGTCTCTGCAGGGCATAAAACTCCAAGCAACGGAAACCGCATTATCAAACCTACCTTTCGACAGCCATGAACCTTATGTTGCTACCTTCCAAGCAAATGAAGACAGCCCCGTTATCACCCTTTTAATCTCACAGTTATATCGTCACGCGGACAGCAGACAGGAGCTAGTTTCATTGGGGTGTAAAGTAGAGCGTATGGATGTGGAAAGCATAAGCGCCCTTCGCCGTTTAATCACCTTAAACAGCGATGATGCTAGTATTGAAGATAAAGATCTTAATGCGCTGGTTAATGCGGTTTATCAAGCGCCAAACTAAACTATAAAAATACTACAAGTCTTCGTAAGGCTTCAAAAAAGCCTGTTCCCTTTGACTGCGCAAAAAGCCGTATTCGTTGGTCTTCTTGCGCCTTTCCGACCGCTTTAACATTAATGCCTTTCGCTTTATTCCAAGGCATCTAATGCTTCAGAAAGTCGAGCCACGGGCACGACTTTCATGCCATTAATAGCTTGTTTCGGCGCGTTGGCTTTAGGCACAATAGCGCGTTTAAAGCCATGTTTTGCTGCTTCAATAATGCGCTCTGTTCCATTGGGAACCGGACGAATTTCACCGGCTAGCCCCACTTCACCAAACACGATCAAGTCTCGCGGTAATGAACGGTTTCTAAAGCTGGAAATCATCGCCAGTAATAACGCCAAGTCTGCACTGGTTTCAGAGACGCGTACACCGCCTACTACGTTCACAAATACGTCTTGGTCGTTCATTTGTACATTACCGTGACGGTGAAGTACTGCTAACAGCATGGACAAACGATTTTGATCTAGGCCTACAGCTATCCGTCTTGGGTTAGACATCTGCGAATAATCCACTAACGCTTGTATTTCAACAAGTAACGGTCGGGTGCCCTCCCAAATGACCATAACACTCGACCCTGGCGTTTCATTTTCACCACGACTTAAGAAAATAGCTGAAGGATTACTTACCTCTTTCAAACCTTTTTCCGTCATGGCAAATACACCCAACTCGTTTACTGCACCGAAGCGGTTTTTGTGGCTGCGCAAAGTACGGTAACGACCATCACTTTCCCCTTCCAGCATCATTGAGCTATCGATACAGTGCTCAAGTACTTTTGGGCCAGCTAAGTTACCGTCTTTCGTTACGTGGCCAACAATAAACATGGCAATGTGATTTTGTTTGGCAAAGCGCGTTAAATACGCCGCGCTTTCCCTTACTTGGGATACGCTGCCCGGCGCAGATTGAACATCTGACACATGCATGACCTGAATAGAGTCGATAACCATAATTTTAGGCTTTTTCGTAAGCGCTAAATCGCAGATGGTTTCCACGTTAGTTTCGGCTAACATCATCAATTTATCGTCAGGAAGGTTTAAACGCTTAGCTCGCATTGCAACCTGCTGAAGAGACTCTTCCCCTGTCACATAAAGTGCAGTTTCGCTTTTTGCCATCTGACACATCACTTGGAGTAAAAGTGTACTTTTACCTGCACCTGGCGACCCACCGATTAGCATAGCTGCACCAGGGACAATGCCACCACCTAGCACTCTATCCAGCTCTTTAAACGTTGAAGAAAAACGTGGAAGCGATTCCAAATCTATTGCGTTTAAGGTTTCGATTTTGGCGGCGGTTTGCCCTGCATACCCTGATGTAGTTTGGCGCGCGACACTTTTAGCACTTGCAACCACAAACTCACTTATCGTGTTCCACGCTTTACACTCCGAACACTGCCCTTGCCATCGAGGAAACTCGGCCCCGCAGTCAGAACACACATAAGCAGTTTTACGTTTTGCCATATTCCAGTTTTATCCATTGCTTAAAAAGAGTATTCTAACACTTAATAACAGCGAATTAAGCACAATCCCAAGGTCAGTTTTTGTTCAGAAAAACAACCAAAATATAAAACAAACTTACACGTTAATGAGTTTTGCTGATTTGCCGATAACAACTAAAATAATGATACTAAACAACAAAGTTGCGCATTCATGAGTCAAGATTTAAAGCAATATGCTGACATTATTGAACAGCTAAAGCCTATGGTTAATGAGCCTGAATTTAACCAGGTATTGCTTCAAACTGCTTCTGACGTTCCAAAAGAAAAACGCTTTCTAATTAAAATGGAAGTAAAGCGTTTAGCTAAACCTTGCATGCGTACCATAGATTTGCGCGGCCATGTCGACGGAAAGTGCAAAAAGTATGTGCACGAAGGTAGAAGCCACTACATGGATGACGTGGCTGTTGATAAGTTTGAAGAACAACTGCGCGTATTTGGTCGATACACTTACGGTGTGTACGAGGCCGTTCAAAATACTGAGAATAACTTCCGCCTAATGCGAGAAAAAGAGCTTGCTCAAGAGCGCGCAGATAAAGAAAACCCCGAAGTTAAAAAACGTTCTGCGGTTTTAGAACAATTTAAAGTTCCCACAGTAAACCTTCTCGACTATAGGCAGCGCAATACAGAGCGCATGAACTTCGCGGTTGCCGTAGAAATATTTAACAGTGAGAACCGCTCTATGCGAGGCTTAAGCGTAGATATTTCTCTTGAAGGCCTTCAGATAAAATTGTCTAAAGACGCCTTTTTCAAAAAAGGCGAAACGCTCTTCATTTACTTCAGAGGGCTAGAAAACGAGTTTGCCATGGATAAGAAAAATGGCATTGCTTACAAACTAGTAAAAATCATTACGAAAAATGATGTTAACTATTTAGCTTTACAGCGCGATAAGACTCATCCAAGCCCAGCATTCGATAAGTTCCTAGAAAGCTTCATACACGGCAATAAACGCCGCTATAAAGTAAATATGACAAACACCATCGAAGCGATAACCAGTAAGACCTGTGAACAGTATTTTTCACCTCGTAGCCCTACGCTTCCCGTTTTTATCGACGTCGTCAACGAAACTTTGGTGCCACGCTATGCGATGGTAAATGAAGTAAACCGAGAAACGGTACAGTATTGGCAAGACGAAGAGGAAAACTGTCGTCTTAATTTCTTGTTATCGCAAGAAAGACTGACTCGGTTACTAAACAAATCTGACGAAGTTCGTGAAATATTTGTCTTCAGCTTTACTCATTTGCACACAGATAAAGTTTATTTTTACTCAGCCTCTTATGAAGAGTTACTGCAAAAAGAGGTCTTATCCCGTGTATTTTTGGGTTTTGGCTCAAGAAAAGCGAGTTGGCGAGTTTTTAAAATAACCCTGACAGACATGGTCCCAGAACAAGCGCATATTCCGCTTTCTATCCCAGACTCCGTTGGCAATAAAGTTAAAAAGCTTAATACACCGCCTTCTGCTCGTTTAATGTCAAAACTTAAAAACCTGCGTTATCTCGCTCATGTTACAGACGTGACCTCAGTAACAGGGCAAGAGACGTACAACGAACTTAAGTTTAATCGCGACAACCTTGCGCATTTAAGGATCTTTGGCCACCCAAGGAATCGTGCAGCATCTAACATTCATATTGTCCGTTTTAAGTACGAAGAGCAGCGCATTGAAAGCCGTTACCAGCTAAGGACACAAATTGAAGCAAGGTTTAATGGCGAATCGACGGTCCATAGAGGCATCAGCGAAGACATCTCAGTTCACGGATTAGGTCTTCGTGTTGAGCTGGCAAAAGATTATAAAGGTAGTTTGGAAGGAAGAGTAGAAGTTGCCTTTCCTCGGCTTCAGGAAATAGCGAACAACTTCGACGTAATGCACCTTCAGTATGAAATTATTTATCATAATGTCGAAAAGAATATCCTCCACCTGAAGACAGCAACTGGCGACGAGGGCAAAAGTGCTCGCAACTTTTTTGAAGAATTAATCAAAAAGAACAAGGCCAACCTTAAAGTCGATAACGATGAAGAAGAAGTAGAGGGAATAGGGCAAGCTCTGCGTTGTATAAATGCAAGAAACGCGACCTCCTTATCTTTTCTCATGAGTAAAGAAGGTGTTCGCTATACTCCGCAGGCGTGTATTGTTGGAAAACAAGACGAACGCATCACTACCCTTACCACGCAATACGCAGAACGCGGTAAAGTAAATTTAGAGTTTTTGTTTAGAGATAGAAAGCAAGATTCTCCTTTCGTACAAAGTGGTATCAAAGCAGTTAAGCTTGAGAATATGCCCTTGCGACAAGAGCTATTCATATCTTTCGATGCGTCTCAAAAAGAGCCGCGAATGGCGATCATTCCTCGTTACTCACATAAGTTTGAAAGCAATGAACAACGCCGTGCATTTATCAGAGAAGCCATGGTGCGCGGTCAGTTTGTCGCTATACACGTTATGCTAACCACAACTGGCAAGCCTGACTTGACCATGCTGCAAACAGAAATTAACTACGTCACCATGTACGCCATGCACAGAGCTCGTGAGTTAGAAAAGAAAATGTGGAGTATTGCCGCCTGTTCCCATCTTGTCGATGTCACCGATGAGGTTCTCATAAGATATGGCTTTACTATGCAAGACATTACGGCGAATAAAACGCTAAAAAGTGCAGTACAACCTAGAGCCATGGTTACCAACGCTTAAGTAAGACGCAGTATTTTAACGTACATATTCAGGTCTGCGCTTAGAAAAACTAAGCACAAATCTCAAATGTGTTTAAGCGCCAATTATTTTAACAACTGGCGCTTATATATCAGTCCGCACAGATAATTGCCCACTCCAAAGGCGCTGGCAAGTTTCCTAGCAAAGCGTGGGAAAGCAGGAATAGCTGTTTCCTTTCAAATTCCTTTAGCGTCTATTTATCTAAGAAATAAAGAAGGCTGTGCAGACTACCAATGCGTACGGCTACGTCCGCTTTCTCATTTACTAGAGGTTTGCCGTGACATGCAACGCCTAAGGCTGATTCAGCCATCATCACCAAGTCGTTCGCCCCATCGCCCATGGCAACGGTTTGGCTCGATGGTATTTGCCACTTTTCAGACAGCGCTTTTACCGTGCGAGCTTTTACATCAGCATTAATAATTTCGCCTTCCACTTTTCCCGTTAAGTGCCCGTCTTTTACAGAAAGCGTGTTGGATATCGCATAGTCCAGTCCCAGCCTTGCTTTTAAGTGGTCAGCAAAGAAAGTAAAGCCACCCGATGCGATAGCGAGTTTCCAGTTATTCGCTTTTAAATGCTTAAGCAGAGTCTGAATACCAAGCATAATAGGGATGCTGTCACGGATTTGATTAAGGTGGTCAATGGGTACCCCTTCTAAACACGCCACTCTATGCGTTAAGCTATCGTTAAAGGCAATTTCTCCACGCATTGCTCTTGCGGTCACTTCGGCAACCTGTTCACCCACACCCGCCAGTTTTGCTATTTCATCAATACATTCTATGGCAATAACCGTGCTGTCCATATCCATAACCAGCAGTCCGGGTTCAGACAAAGACGGCCGCGAGGTTTGCAGTCCAACATCAAGGTTGTAAGCATCACTGACATCACCAAGTAAAGACTTTATTTGCTCAGGCTTTGCGTTAATTACCTGCCCTCTTATTTCGATAGCATCATCTCCCATTTGCTGATGCAAATGATGAAACGCAGCACTTACTGGCAAGAATACGTTTTTGAGTTTATCTAATACGCCTTTTAATAAATAAGGGGTTATAGCTTGTCCGATTACAGTTAGCGTATGGGAATACGCTTGCGTATTGTGCTCAGCGCTGACAATGTTTGCCAGGTATGAAGCTAGATGAATATCGTCATTATTGATTTCGATGGTGAATATGTCTTTCATAACGCACACAGAGACTGTGGTAATTGGCAAATGATGCGCTAATGCTAACCAATTAGGCTAACTAATAAAATATCCCCTTTAAAATTATTTAGATTTCCCCTACTGTTAGGCAAATCATAGCAATTATGGAATTACGCATTGTTAAACGTGCTGAGCAAAGCCCCTTCACAATCAAAAAGCAATTCGCACTCACTTTACACAGCGTTAAAAAGACTATTTCACACGCTGATTGTAAGTACGGTATTTGCGCTGGTGATTGTATTGATACTTTTGCTGCAGCAATACCAAAGTGATTGGCTAACGGTGCAAACTCGTTTTTCTGGGGAGAGTATCGCAAGGCAGTACGCTAAACTACTTCGCCCCGCATTTGAAGCTGAGCAAGAAGCCAATCAAGCAAGCGAAGAAGGTTCTGACTCTTCACTATCGAGTACCCTTGCCCAACGAAACTACATTGAAAGTGTTGCCACCGTTTTAGTGAACGAGCCACATATTCTTGCTCTATCAGTGTTTGATAAAGACGGAAGGTACATTGCGCCTTTACCTCAAATTGAAAGCGTTGTGTCGATGAGCCAGTCTCAAGGTGTGACGCCGCTCACCTATGTCGGGGTGATCACCGACAACAATGATAATGTATTAGGCTATGTAAACATTCATATGGATACGCAGACAATCTTAGAAAGTCCCCTTGCCCTGCGTTATCAATTGGCGTTAATTGCGTGTATTTTGGTGTTTTTGGCTTTAATGTTAGGCATTTACCTGACGCGGGCGTTTTATAAATCTCGCCCTTGGTTTATACAAGCCATCGAATCTATGAGAAAGAACAAAGATACGTAAGCAGGTATCCACGATACTTTTACACGAGATCGCAATTCTATTCTGCTTTAAACAAGCGAAAATAGTTTTGTGTTGTAATGGATATTGTTTGTTTAGGCGATATAGCGAAAAGCTTGTGTATTACATCAACCACATCAGATAGATACTGTGGTTTATTAGGGGTTCCCTGTCTGCCGTACATGGGCATATCTGGGGCATCAGTCTCTAGCAGTATTTTATCGAAGTGGTGCTCTAGCAGGTACTTAAGGGTATCTCGCGTTTTTTGTGCTCTTTCATAGGTTATCGTGCCACCTATTCCCAAGTAAAAGCCTCGCTCAATATAGGCTTTGGCCGCCTCCACACTACCCGAAAAAGCATGCACTACCCCAACACCTTGATACTTAGCATGCTTTAAGGCTTCAAGTAGCAAATGATGGCTTTTTCGGTGATGCAAAATTACAGGGAGCGCTTTTGTATCAGCGAGTTTCAAATGGGCGTTTAGCACTTTCTTTTGAAGCGTCAATGACACATCAATGTGCCCATCAATACCGGTTTCCCCCACTGCTTTTACCGAAGGATGCAGAGTGGCAGCAGCCGCTTCAAGCTGTTCGAGATTTTCATCAATTGCCTGCTCAGGTACGTCAGTGGTAGAACCTGTATTATCTTGATTGCTATCGGTCAAAAAATAAGGATGGAGACCTAGCGCGGTATCGATAGGCAAAAGGCTGCTGTGCTGCTCACTAAGCGCTTGAATTGCTCCCCAAGAACGTGGGTTAATACTTGGTGCCATTATGCGAGTGAGGCCTCCAGCTTTGGCACTTTCCAGCGCAGTATTAAGGTCTACTTTTGATGCAAGTAAATCGAGGTGGCAATGACTATCAATCATGGTGTTGCTCGCTTTACGCTTTACGCTCAATCAAATACTAAGTGCTTAAAATGTATAGCCATTGTATAAGACTAGTTACCCTATGCATTCAATATGAGCTTTTAAGGCATTAAGCGCTGTGTTGCCCATGCGCCATCTTCGGTTTTGTTATACTCAAAACGGTCGTGAAGCCTATCTTCTCCGCCCTGCCAAAATTCAATTTGATGAGGCACAATACGAAAGCCTCCCCAAAAGTCCGGCACAGGTAGTTCTTTGTTCGCAAACTTATCTTTTAACTGCTTAAATTGGGTAAGCAAAAGCTCTCTACTGCCAATTGGCTTGCTTTGTTTAGACGCATAGGCCGCCAATTGACTGTCTTTAGGGCGAGAGAAGAAATAAGCTGCATTTTCTGAAACAGAAAGCTTTTCAACGCTGCCACATACGCGAACTTGGCGCTCCATAAAGAACCATGGGAAGTGACAGGATACTTTTGGGTTAACCGAGAGTTCTTGCGCTTTTCGACTGCCAAGATTTGTAAAAAACACAAAGCCTTTTTCACTGACATCTTTTAACAAAACGATGCGTTGAGAAGGTTGGCCATTAGCGTCAACGGTGGCAACCGTCATCGCCGTAGGATCGGGTATACCCGCATCAATAGCGTCTTTCAGCCATTTATCGAACAAAATAAACGGACTTGAAGTAATATCTGCCTCACTCAAACTGCCTTTCGAGTACTGCCTGCGCATATCTGAAATTGCCATATACCGCTCCTGAGAAGAGATTACTATGATTAATAATGCTTATTGTAGATGTTTGTGCATACCTTTACGCGAATGCTTCTGGCTTCACGTTTACCAAGAGCACTTGAGAATGTAGCGCTAGTTAGCATTAGAACAAGGCTCAACGTACTAATGCTAACAAAGATTTAGGCTAAAAGTTGCTGTCGTCACCGTAGCCTAGTGAACGCAAAGCACGCTCATCGTCTGCCCAGCCTTGTTTCACTTTAACCCAAAGCTCCAAAAACACCTTATTGTCGAACAAGTTTTCCATATCTTTACGGGCTTGCTCGCCAATGGTTTTCAAATGCTTACCGCCTTTACCGATGATCATGCGTTTTTGCGTTTCGCGCTCAACCAAAATTAAGCCACTAATACGATAAACACCATTGTCTGCCATTTTGAACTGCTCAATTTCTACCGTAGTAGAGTAAGGCAACTCATCGCCAGTGAAGCGCATTAATTTTTCACGGATGATTTCAGCAGCCATAAAGCGACTTGAACGGTCAGTGATATAATCTTCTGGGAAGAAAAATTCACTCTTAGGTAACGACTTAGCCACTAAGTCTCTAATATCGTCTACCATTTTACCCTGTTTAGCGCTGATAGGGATCATGTGCTCAAATGGGTGTTTCTCACCAAGTTTTTGTAGGTGAACCATAAAGTTTTCTTTATCTTCAACCTTATCCATTTTGTTTACGATGAGGTAGCAAGGAAGGTTTGCCTGCTTAACTTTGCTTAATACCATTTCATCTTCAGCATTAAAGCGATCACCTTCCACGACAAACAGCACAAGGCCAACTTCAGCTAATGAGCTAGACGCGGCGCGGTTCATGTAGCGATTAATCGCGCGTTTTTCGTCTTGGTGAAGCCCTGGTGTATCAACGTAAATCGCCTGATAGTCGCCGTCAGTATCTATACCTAGAATACGGTGACGGGTGGTTTGAGGCTTACGTGAGGTAATACTTACTTTTTGACCCAGCAAACGGTTAAGTAGCGTTGACTTGCCCACGTTAGGGCGCCCGACTATGGCTACTAAGCCACAGCGAGTTTGTATATTTGGCATCTCTGGCATTTCAGGCAAATTTGACTCATCATGCGTTGTCATCAAGCTTCTCCAATGTTAAACGAGCAGCTTCTTGTTCTGCTTTACGACGGCTATTGCCAGACGCCACGACTGCCTTTGGTAGACTTTCTACTTTGCAGCTTACTTCGAAAGTTTGCGCATGGTCTTTACCGGAAATAGACAGCACCTCGTACGTTGGCAATGGCTGCTTGCGACCTTGCAGGAATTCCTGAAGACGTGTTTTACTGTCTTTAGGGTGGGCGTTAGGGTCGAGCATGTTTATGCGAGTCTCCCACAAACGGTCGATAACGCCACGCACTTCATCCATACCTGAATCGAGATAGATAGCACCTAAGATAGCTTCAACTGCGTCAGCTAAAATCGAGCTTCTGCGATGACCGCCACTTTTAAGCTCACCTGGCCCTAAGTTGAGTAATTCACCCACGCTGGCTTCTTTAGCGAGTTCAGCCAAGGTCTCGCCTTTAACTAATGTGGAGCGCATACGGGTAAGCTTGCCTTCAGGTACTGTTGGAAAACGCTTAAACAGTGTTTCCCCCACAATCATGCCTAAAATAGCGTCGCCCAGAAACTCTAAGCGCTCATTGTGCTGTTTGGCTGCACTGCGGTGAGTGAGCGCTTGTTCCAATAACGCCTCATTGGTAAATGTGTAGCCTATCGCCTTGTAAAGACGACGATATTTATCAATTCCCTGCATTAATGAATGCCACCTGCACGCTCAAATCGAATACCTGTTGGAACCCACGTAGGAAGAAAGTCTGAAGGGCTGCGCTCAAACTCAAAGGAAATCCAAATTGCAACGGCTTTTCCAACCAAGTTTGCATCTGGAACAAAACCCCAGAAACGGCTATCGCGGCTATTGTCACGGTTATCGCCCAGTACGAAATACTGACCTTCTGGCACTATCCACTCGTTACTTCGGGTTCCCGGTTGAGTGTAGAAATTAACCGGTGAAATTTCGCGAACGGGGTGGCGTAGAATATCATGCTCTACTGTGCCTAAATCTTCTGTGTAACGCATAAGTTGCGCCATGTCTTGTACAAACTCACCGCGCTCTTGGAACGTTAACGGCACTGCTTTTAACTTTGGACAATTGCTACCAGATTCACACTTAGGTTTGATGTAAACCTGCTTATTTTGATAAACCACGGTATCGCCCGGTAAACCGATTACGCGCTTGATGTAATCTATTGACGGTTCTTCAGGGTATTTAAAAACCACCACATCGCCGCGCTCTGGCACACCCGTTTCAATTAACTTGCTTCTGAAAACAGGGTCTTTTACGCCGTACGCAAACTTCTCAACTAAAATGAAGTCACCCACCAATAACGTAGGCATCATTGAACCTGATGGAATTTGGAAAGGCTCATATAAAAAGGAGCGCAATACCAAAACGAAAGCTATAACAGGGAATATCTGTTGTGAAGTGTCGACCAAGTACGGAAGCTGAGGGTCTTCTCCATAGCCCGCACCCTCTGCAGTCGCTGCAGCCTGTAAACGCGCTTTTCGCTTTGGCGCAAACACTAGGCTATCCACTAGCCAGACTAGTCCTGTTATTAAGGTGAGTGCCACCAAAATTAAGGAGAAATAATTTGCCATTATTTGCCCACCTTAAGTACTGCAAGGAACGCATCTTGTGGCAATTCAACATTACCCACTTGCTTCATTCGCTTTTTACCTTCTTTTTGCTTTTGAAGTAGCTTCTTCTTACGGCTTACGTCACCACCGTAACATTTCGCGATTACGTTTTTGCGCAGCTGCTTCACCGTACTTCTTGCAACAATATGGTTACCGATAGCCGCCTGGATAGCGATATCGAACATTTGGCGTGGGATAAGCTCGCGAAGCTTCTCTACCAATTCACGACCACGTCCCTGAGAGTTTTCTCTGTGAGTGATTACTGCAAGTGCATCCACACGCTCGCCATTAATCAGAATATCTACGCGTACCATATCTGAGCTTTGGAAACGCTTGAAGTTGTAATCAAGCGACGCAAAGCCACGGCTGGTAGATTTCAAACGGTCAAAGAAATCAAGTACCACTTCTGCCATTGGCAGTTCGTAGGTTACCGCCACTTGCTTGCCGTGGTATGTCATGTTGGTTTGCATGCCACGCTTTTCAACACAAAGTGTAATTACGTTGCCTAAGTACTCTTGAGGAACAAGAATGTTAGCTTCAACCATAGGCTCACGAATTTCAGCGATATCGTTCACTGGCGGCAGTTTAGCTGGGCTATCTACGGTAAGGGTTTCGCCCTTGGTTGTTTCAACTTCGTAAATTACTGTAGGTGCTGTAGTGATAAGACCAAGGTCATATTCACGTTCTAAACGCTCTTGAATGATTTCCATGTGCAGCATGCCAAGGAATCCAATACGAAAACCAAAACCAAGCGCTGCTGAGCTTTCTGGCTCATAGAATAGTGAAGCGTCGTTCAGACTTAGTTTAGCAAGGGCATCGCGGAAGTCTTCGTAGTCATCTGAGCTTATCGGGAAAATACCGGCATAAACCTGAGGTTTAACCTTTTTAAAGCCCGGCAGCATAGCTTCAGCTGGCTCGCGAGCCAAAGTAATGGTATCACCTACTGGTGCGCCTTGAATGTCTTTAATACCAGCTATGATAAAACCTACTTCACCAGCTCTTAACGTACCCGTATCTAGTGGTTTAGGTGTAAACACACCAATTTTATCCACCTGGTGAGTTTGTCCGTTAGACATTATCTGGATTTTGTCTTTCTTGCTAAGCTGACCTTCCACGATTCTTACCAATGAAACAACACCTTGGTAATTGTCAAACCACGAATCGATAATCAATGCTTTAAGTGGCGCTTCACGATCGCCTTCTGGTGGAGGGATCTTGTTTACGATAACTTCAAGCACATCCTCAATACCAATACCTGTTTTCGCTGAGCAGCGCACAGCGTCAAGTGCATCAATACCGACAATGTCTTCAATTTCTTCTGCAACACGGTCTGGTTCAGCCTGCGGCAAGTCGATCTTATTCAACACAGGTACCACTTCCATATCCATCTCGATAGCGGTATAGCAGTTTGCTAGCGTCTGTGCTTCAACGCCCTGACCGGCATCAACGACAAGTAGTGCACCTTCACACGCAGCCAATGAACGAGACACCTCGTAAGTGAAGTCAACGTGTCCTGGCGTATCAATGAAGTTTAGCTGATAGGTTTCACCGTCGCGCGCTTCATAGTTCAGTGTCACGCTTTGCGCTTTAATGGTAATACCGCGCTCTTTTTCCAAGTCCATTGAGTCGAGAACCTGCTCGGCCATTTCGCGATCGGTTAGCCCTCCACAGTGCTGAATTAGACGGTCTGACAGCGTAGACTTACCGTGGTCAATGTGGGCGATAATACTGAAGTTACGAATGTGCGATTGTTGCATAATGCTGGAAATTACCTGCAGAAAAATTCATTAAACAAAATATGCTGCTTGCCTTGGGTTCAGGCTTATACGCAGCGCGAGCGGATTTTACCCATTTCTGGCACGAAAAGCGAATTGGCATGGCGGAAATTTTAATACCCATGCACGCAAAGCGTATAAAAGTGGCAACTTGGCGTGGCTTTACCCGCCTGCCTTGAAATTTGAAGCATGTAAAGCACTGCTAATTTGGGGCTCTACAGCGTATATGAGCAAATAAAAAGAGCTAAACCTACTTATGAGCAGGTGCTTCGCTCAGTTTAGGCCTTACTGGCCTAATAAAACGGGTTGATATTTCGTGCGCTCAACTCGCTGTAACTTGTAAGCAATGAGCTTGTAAGTCAGGAAAGTCGCCAAAGCGCTTGGACCCAGTGCCCATAATTCATGGCTAAAACTTGTGGAGCTAAGCAGTGATATAAAAACTGAATACGCGCCAATAAAAACAATAAGCGGTAACAAATATAAGAAAGCCGAAGCACTTAAAATACCCGCTTCGGGTATGCCCACAGTCACCTGCTGACCGACCCGAACTGGCATAGGTGTACGTAGCGTTAATTGCTGAGTCTTAGGTGCAATAGCACGAGAAATGACACCGGTACCACAATCACTTTGTGCCTGGCATGCATTACAGGTGGACTTAATTGCCGCTTCAACTGTTACCGTATCTCCATCAACGGCAACCACAGTGGCGGTTTCTTTAATCATATTTGCTCTTTATTACCGTGTTTAAGTGCAGCTAAACCTTAGCTCTCTATTGCCCTGCATTGGCAACAGGTCGTAAAGACGTAGCAATAGCATTAGCAGTCTGTAGTGGAATTTCCCCTACTACCGTCACTTGGGCTTTCCCGTCGGTCAGCGTTAAAAAGGTGCTGACTTCGTTTCGTAACGCAAGGGTTTCGCCGAGCGCATCTTCGGCTGGCTGAACATAAACAGATACGTCCACTAGGCCATCCGAAAAGAGTTTATATTCTACGACCTGCCCTGTTAATGCTAAGCGTCTTGTATCTTGCTTTATTTCTCGCATGCCCGACGGCAAATATGTGACATCCCATTTGTGTGCTCGGCTTGGGGTATTACTCAAAGCCATAGGCGCTGGTAATGATGCTGAGTTTATTCGCGAGAAATATTCCGCAGGTTCAGGCGATATGGCAAAGGCGGTAACTTGAATTTGCTCTAATAACGCCCCTTGCAAATCAAGCATATTAAGCTTCAGCAACATACCAGAGGATTCATCGAGCCATAGTTGATAGCCAAACCGTGTGTTATCTCGGCTGACAATACGAATTTGCTGTGCTGAACGCCCTGCCACCCGCGCTCTTCCAACAGCGACAAACTCATAGGCTGAACTGAGTTGTTCTGGATGGTAGAGCAATGCACTAGGTATTGGACCATTTATATGCTTTGACCGTAGGCTGTAAGGTTGAACGTCGGGTTCAAATACGCTCACTACATCATTAACGCGAATAAGCTCGCGACCAGGCCCATTTTGAAGATTTAATTGCTCTAGTTCAGAACCATCCTCCATTATCCCATGACGCCACAGGTAAGGAACCGTTTCCTTTCCTGCGACAGTCTGCACAAAAGACACTTGGAAATTGGCGTTGGTAATAATGTTTTGTAGTTCGGCCAGCCACTGATTCGCTGACTGAAGCTGTGGCGTGGGAGAAGCATCCTCGTTGCGACTTTGTTCAGTTTGCCTTTGAAGTCCTTCTCCTTGCTTAACACCCTCCCCTTGGGAAACGTTTGTGCCGGTATCGGAACTGTCTTCTGATTTAGCATCGCTAACACTATGTGCTTGAACTCTTGCACCAGAAGAACTCGCCACTTCGCTGGGTGCCGTTGCATGAGAAAACGTGGGATTGATAGCCCCGCCCGAAATGAAAAAAAGTGCAAGGATAGAACTACAGCGCATTATTCCCGCCTTAAAACAAACATACCAGCAGTATATGCTGGTATGATTAAAATATGAAATGCATCTTCATCGCACTTAAGAGCGAAGGCACATTTCACCTCATTTTGACTAGCTCAACGAAAATCTATGGTCGCTCTGGTCCACTTGTTTCGTTTTCACTCTCTTCTTCCTGCGCTTGCTTGAGTTTTATTTGCTGCTCATGGTCAGCAATTAGCGCATTTATTTTGCGCTTTTTCTCAAGCATTTCGTTCATATCATTGCGCGGTAAGGTTCGGGTTTGCTCCAAACTCACTGGAGATAATCCGCCTTGGGGTGCAATCGTTGGCGCTGTCATAAATGGCTCGGTTGGCGCTTCCTGGTTGGTATATTGAACACCAAAAATAACTGCCACCGCCACAGACGCAGCCACTGCAAACTGACCTGACTGCTTCGCAAAAGGAACGACACTGCCAATTAGTGGAATTGACTGCCAACGCGAGCGTTTAGGTGCGACAATCGCCGGTTCATTTTCAAGCGCAGCTGCTACGCTGGCTGTGATGTCCAACTGAGGGGCTACGCTTGCCTCTTTTCGCATTGCACCGCGATACACGTGGTAACGTTGCCATTTGGCTTGAAGCGCTTCATCTTGCTTGATAGCGTCGATGATTTCATTGCCTTCTATCTCACCATCCATGAATGCGGACAATTTTTCTTGCTGTTGCGTCATATATTCATTTCCAGATCAAAGTGATCGTTAACTACCCTAACACAGCTGTTAGTCATCGTGGAAAAAAGAAAGTTCATCTTTTTTTGATTTTATTTCTTTTTAATTTTCTAACAACGGTTGAATAACTTTATCAATCGCCTCGCGAGCCCTAAAAATACGGGATCTTACCGTACCAACAGGACACGACATTACATTTGCGATTTCTTCGTAGCTCAACCCTTCAATTTCGCGCAACGTAATCGCCATGCGCAAATCGTCCGGCAGCTTCTCAACTACCTTAAACAGGGTTTCTTCAATTTCCTCAGATAACAGGCTTCGCTCGGGTGTAGATTGCTCTTTTAATGCATCACTACCTTCGTAAAAATCTGCTTCGTCAGCATCGACATCGCTTGCAGGCGGCTTGCGACCTTGAGATACAAGATAGTTCTTGGCACTATTAACCGCAATGCGATAAAGCCAAGTATAAAAGGCACTGTCGCCACGAAAATTAGGTAAGGCACGGTATGCTTTAATGAACGCCTCTTGCGTTACATCAGCAACGTCACCGGTATTTTTTACATAGCGAGAAACGAGATGCATCACTTTATGCTGGTAACGAGTTACCAATAAGTTAAATGCATTTTTATCGCCACGCTGTACTTTTTCGACCAGTTGTTGGTCGGTTATCTGCTCGCTCATTCGAGCCATTACTCCCTACTTCAACTACACAATAGCTCTAACAAGCATGTGTATAGACGCGCTCTTTTTACAAAAGTTCTGTAAAAGCATTAAATTTTTAAAAAAATGCTTAGGTCAGCAGGCAAGAATGATTGTGTTTTGCTACTCATCCTTTAGACTTGCCGAACCTTTGCTCGTTTGAATTGATATAAAAATACATGAAATCTGTATCGTCTTCACTAACTTCCACTTCAAATGCAATAGAACACCGTTGTGACGTATTGATTATTGGGAGTGGCGCGGCTGGATTAAGCTTGGCGCTAAAGCTTGCCGACCATTGTCAGGTTATTGTACTTAGTAAAAGTGATCGCAATGAAGGCTCCACCCGCTATGCACAAGGTGGTATTGCAGCCGTATTCGATGAACAAGACTCCATAGACGCTCACGTAACGGATACGTTAGCAGCAGGCGCTGGGCTTTGTGAAGAGCCCGCCGTTAGGTTTACTGCGGAGCGCGCAAAGGCATCTCTTGAATGGCTTATCGGCTATGGCGTACCCTTTGATACAGAAAAAAGCGAGTCCGGCGAGGAACGCTTTCACCTTACCCGAGAAGGTGGGCACAGTCATCGCCGAATTCTTCATGCCGCTGACGCAACAGGTGAAGCACTTCAAATTACATTGAATGACGCAGTGTCGACACATCCGAATATCCATGTATTCGAGCGCTACAATGCTATTGACCTTATTCCTTCAAAAGAGAAGAAAAACAGTGTTGTAGGTGCCTACGTTTGGAATAGGCAACAAGAACACGTGGAAGTGATACGCGCGCCTTTCGTAGCCTTGGCCACTGGTGGTGGCAGCAAAGTTTATCAATATACCTCTAACCCTGATGTATCAAGTGGTGACGGGATCGCCATGGCATGGCGCGCTGGCTGCCGTGTAGCTAACATGGAATTTAACCAATTCCACCCTACCTGCTTATTCCACCCGCAGGCTCGTAATTTCTTAATTACTGAAGCACTACGCGGGGAAGGCGCAAACCTCTGCCACGCCGATGGCACCCGCTTTATGCACAAATTTGATGAGCGAGGAGACTTGGCGCCCCGTGATGTAGTCGCCCGCGCTATTGACTATGAAATGAAGCGTTTAGGCGCTGACTGTATGTATCTGGATATCAGTCATAAGCCTGCTGACTTTATCGTTAAACACTTTCCTAATATTTATCGCAAGTGCCGCTCTCTTGGTATTGATATTACCCGTGAGCCTATTCCAGTAGTACCTGCTGCGCATTATAGCTGTGGCGGGGTAATGACCGACTTCAATGCTAAAACCGATTTAAATAATGTGTACGCAATTGGTGAAGTTGCCTATACAGGTCTACACGGCGCTAATCGTATGGCGTCTAACTCTTTGCTTGAATGTGTGGTGTTCGCAAGCGCCGCTGCAGACGATATAATTAAAAACCTTAACAAGGCAGACTGTGAAGAGGCAATTGCGCCGTGGGATGAAAGCCAGGTATCAAACTCAGATGAAGAAGTTATCATTCAGCATAACTGGCACGAACTTAGACTATTTATGTGGGACTACGTAGGGATTGTACGCACTGATAAGCGCCTTGAACGGGCCATGCGCCGAATCAAACTGTTAGAGCAAGAAATTACTGAGTATTACTCACATTTTAGAGTAAGCAATAACCTGCTAGAGCTTCGAAACCTTGTTACGGTTGCAGAACTCATTGTGCGATGCGCGATGGAACGCAAAGAAAGCAGAGGCCTACATTTCAATCTGGACCACCCTGAACAATTAGATAATCCAGTTCCCACGATTCTTACTCCAAGAAAGCAATTGTCGGGCTCTGACGTAGGTTTATTAATTACTCAAGACAGCTTTTCTGGCGCCGACTAACACATAGCGATACACGCTTGCTAATGTAATTTAGGGCTTATGTTTAAATTAAAAACGCCTGCCCAAGCGAACGGATGCTTTAAGAATACAGCACTTGCAAACAAACAGTGCTATTTAAAAACGGCCAAAAAAAAGAGAGCATATTTGTATGCTCTCTCATTCACTCTTTCAGATGTCTTTTCTTAACCCTGGATTTGATATTCAGTTCAGGGCTATCACCCTTTTAGAGTTTTTCTTGATTAAACGCCACGCTCGCTGATAAATGTACAAGGCTATCGTCACTATCGGTTACGTCTAACAGCGCACTAGTATCCGTTTTACAGTGTTGTTGAATATGAATGTCGTTAGGCAAGAAGACAGGCTTTTTAAAGCGACAATTTACTTCTTTCACGGTTATGGATTGACTGTCTTCTTGGTGACTTACAAACGCTGACACCGCACGAGATAAGGTCCACATTCCGTGTGCTATGGGCTGTTTGAACCCAAAGGCTTTGGCAGATATGGCAGACAAGTGAATAGGGTTATAGTCTCCCGAAAGCTTAGCGTAGCGTCGTCCGGTATTTGCCGATGCATTAATTTCAGCAATTAGCGCTCTATCTTCAAGGTTACATTCGTCACTTAGGTCGTTTTTTGGGCCAAGTGGCGCAACATGAACGGCTTTAACTTTCACCAAATAGCTACTTATGGCCCGATAGACCAGATTGCCCGACTGACGTGCTTCTAGCATAACGTCCACTTCCCACCCGCGGCTATGGGGTCTCACGTCGTGAAAGCGCACGCGACATTCAAATGGCTCGCTTAAATCACAATGCTCTAGCACAAACACTTTGTTCGCAGCGTGAATCAAACCAAGTAAAGGAAATGGGCTTTGTTTGTCTAGCAGGCATTGCATCTGTAGCGGTAACGAAAGCATCTGCAAATAAAGAGGATGAGCATGCTCATTCGCCGGCCAATCGACTTCTTGACAAAAAGAAGCATAGTGCACGTTATCGACATTGAGCGTTTTTGTGTATATGCGCTGCGGCAACGTAGGCGGCTTAAACTGCATAAGTTGCCTAGCGTCAACGCGTTTGAATAACGCTTTAGTATACTCACGAAACATCTGTTAAATTCCTTTAAGGCGTCGCTTTTCTTGCGAAAATAATGGCTCTTGCCAACCTGCGGTAGTCTGCCTCACAGCACTCACCTTTTAAGACCCACGTCAAATGGTTATGACCTTTTTCAAACCAATGCCGTTTATGACGCAATACGTTAATGCACATTCCCCAAGTAAATAACTGGGAAGACTGATGAATCTTCATCGATGTGCCATCGGATAAAGCATCGGCTAACACACTGGGCATGGTCGTGCTTCTTGGTTCCAAAGGGAGCGTACTATCGTCAATAGCGCGAATAATACCATCGCTGGTCAACAAGAGTGCATATTGAGTAGTAGAAACATTGTTACTAAACGCATCATAAAGACGCCAGACTATCATTAACGTAGCCACGGCAGCTATGCACACTAATTCTGCGGTGAAGCTCAGCCAAGACCATAGGTATTGAGGAAGGCTGCATAGTGCTGCCACAAGGCAAACGGCCACGCATAATTCCCCAAATACTTTTCTAAATCTATTGTGCTTTATGCTAACTCTATACTTTGACACGATTAACAATAGTCGCCACCATGGCGGCTAATTTAGGATCTTCGCACTTTTGATGTCCCATTATCCAAGCAAACAAATCCGGGTCATCACTGGTAAGTAAACGTTCAAATGTTTCTTGGTCTTCGTAACTTAGTGAGTCAAAGGCTTCTTCTACAAAAGGAAGCAATAGTACATCTAACTCTAGCATGCCTCTGCGGCAGGCCCACTTTAACCGGGCTAGTCTTTTTGGTTCAAACATATGTCTTTAATACCGTTTTTTATTCACTACCAATAATACCATGCACTGCGGCCGGGGATCACTGCTCTTTTGGTCTGATAGGCAAACTAAATAGAACTTAATCTGTACACATTAGTGCGTATTACCCTTGAATATTGCTACTTTTACCATACCTTGAGTACATACAGCGAACTTTACAGTGGTGAATATGACATCTATCGCAGCATTACAAAATCTTCCTCAAGAGTTTATGGTCGAGCTTTCAAACACCATGATAATTTCTTTGGAAGGAGAACAGGCCGACAGTTACCTTCAGGGGCAAATTACGGTCAACATTAATAAGCTAGACGAAAACACTGCCAGGCATTTTGCGCATTGTGACAACAAAGGCAAGACGTGGTCTACGGGGTACGTGACCCGACACTTAAGCAAGTTATTGATGCTGACAAATGATGATGCGGGCAGCCATTCGTTAGCCCAGCTAAATAAGTATGGCGTGTTTTCTAAGGTCGATATCGTTGACGACTCGCAGGCTTACAGCGCTTACTTCATTTCACTCGATGCTGCAAAGTCTGATGAGGTAAACGCCCTTTTAGGACAACTGTTTTCAAGCGATGAAGTCGCACAACTTGTTGAGGGCGATACCGCAGATAAAGTTATGCTGCCGAAAATAGAAAGCGAGCATGGCGTGGCATTTGTCGCCAACACTACTCGCAAAGGCATTGTTGTTCTTTTAGATGAAACCGGCACAAAGCAATTAAACACGTTAATTGAAACAAAAACTGTAGCTTGTTATTCCCACGTTGTGTTTGACGCCATTCAGATTGAAAGCGTACATGCCTTAGTACAGGGTGAAGCGGTGGCGGAATATGTACCACAAATGATTAATGTACAGGCGCTTAACGGTATCGACTTTGATAAAGGCTGTTACATGGGACAAGAAGTGGTTGCGCGAACACGATTTTTGGGCAAGAACAAACGTGCCGCCTACAGCTTCAAACTTGAAGAACGAGTAGATATCAAACCTGGCGATAGCCTTGAAAAGCAATTACGTGAAAATTGGCGTATAGCGGGTAAAGTATTGAATGTTGCGTCGCTCGATAACGAAACCTGGTTTATTGCCGTGTTAAATAACGACACTACCACCGAAGATTTACACAGACTGGCTGATAACAACGCCATTACCTGTTACCCTAATAGCTTGCCGTACAGTATTGAGCAACAAGCAAGCAATATTGTGAAAAAACGTCGATAAGCAGTTTACTGCTGCATTAAATTTATTGCCCTTTTTTTATCATAGGGCCAAGATAGGATTTGTTATGACAATTACTTCTGACAGCGTTGTAACGCTACACTACACCGTATCTACCGAAGACGGCACAACGCTAGACTCTTCAGAAGGTAAATCGCCGCTAGTTGTACTTTTAGGTCGTCGCTTCTTAATTGAAGGACTAGAAGATGCACTTATTGGTAAATCAAAAGATGACAGCTTCAACGTTTCTGTAAACCCTGAGAAGGCTTACGGTGAACGTTCTGATGAACTCGTTCAAACCGTACCTCGCTCAATGTTCGATGGTATGGACGTTGAAGTTGGTATGTCTTTCCGCGCCACTACCCCGCAGGGTGAGCAATCTGTGATCATTATCGAAACAACTGACGAAGAAGTTGTTGTTGACGGTAACCACCCGCTAGCAGGCATTCCGTTGACGTTCGATGTAACGGTTGTGGACGTGCGTGAAGCGACGAAAGAAGAGCTTGAGCACGGTCATGTGCATCAGGAAGAGAGCAGCTGTTGCGATCCGAAAACAGGCGAATGTTCAGAAGATAAGCACTAAATTGTGTTGAACGTATCAAAAAGGGAGCCGCTGGCTCCCTTTTTCATTTTCGAATAGTACGGTTAATTTATATAGCGTCTTCGTTTTGTTCGCCGGTACGAATACGCACAGCGCTTTCAACGCTGTAAACGAAAATTTTTCCGTCACCTATTTTGCCCGTTTTAGCAGATGACTGAATGGCTTCTACCGCTTGTTCAACGCGGTCATCATCTAGCACAAGCTCAATTTTGATTTTAGGTAGGAAGTCAACTTGGTATTCAGCACCACGATAAAGCTCAGTATGACCTTTTTGGCGGCCAAATCCCTTCACTTCAGATACTGTCATCCCTGCGATACCGACTTCAGCTAGCGCTTCCCTAACATCGTCCATTTTGAACGGTTTAATGATAGCTTCAATTTTTTTCATGACTACAACTCATCGTAAATTGTTGGAATTGGTACACGTTTGTGTTGCGTACGCTCATAAATATAGAGCAATTTCTCTTCCACTTCTGCAGAAACCGGCTTGCCTTCCAAAAAGTCATCGATTTGGTCGTAAGACATGCCTAGCGCTTGCTCGTCAGCTTTTTGTGGCGACAGGCTTTCTAAATCAGCGGTTGGGGCTTTGGTGATTACATTATGCGGTGCACCTAAATGGGCTGCTACTGCACGCACTTGGCGCTTGCTTAGACCAAATAAAGGCGCTAAATCGCACGCTCCGTCACCGTACTTAGTATAAAACCCTGTAATATTTTCAGCCGAATGGTCTGTACCTAGAACAAGTCCATCAACCATTCCCGCAATTTCATACTGAATAACCATACGGGTACGCGCTTTGACATTGCCTTTAACGAAGTCCTGCTTCGCTTCGCTTTCAGGAAGAAGGTTGGCATTAGCAAGCGCTTGTGAAGTAGAGGCGTGAATTGCGTCTGCGCCTGGTTTAACGTTCACCGCTAGCGAATGGGAGGGCTGAATAAAATCAATAGATTTTTGCGCATCTTCTTCGTCAGCTTGAGTCTCATAAGGTAAGCGAACCGCAATGAACTGATAGTTTTCATGATGTTCATCATTTAGCTCGTTCACTGCTAACTGTGCTAACCGACCCAAAGTACATGAATCAATTCCCCCACTAATACCTAATACCAGCGAATTCAAACCTGAGGTAAGCAACTGCTTTTTGATAAAAGATACTCGACGTGCAACTTCATATTCGACGTCAATTTCAGGCAGCACTTTCATTTCATCAATAACTGCTTGTTTTTGCATTGTAATATCCACGTATTTTTGAGGCGTCCTGGAGCTCGATTCTACGACAATATCACTTCAGATGTTAGTGGTATCCTCGCATCTATTTGATTTACCGTGCGCTTACTGTACAAAAGAAAGCGCATCGGATGTTTATTTTATTGTTTTTGAGCGTAGGCATCGGTTGTGCGAAATAGTTAACCGTAAGGCGTATGGTCAACTATGCGATATCACGGTAAAACATACCTTTGCCACTGTATTTTAGTTTACCCTAAAAAATAGGCGAGTAATGCATATTTATGGCGTAGTATCATTACATCGAAGATAGAATAAAAGAATAAATTGTAGGTGAATAAGGTTTTTGCTCAAGGCAAGCCCCAGAAGCTCAGACAACCTAAAAGCAATCGCTTTACCTGCGGTTTGTATGGCGTAACTCATTAATGAAGATTTAAAAAAGTTCGGGAAAATAGCAGTCTCAAAATGACAAGAACAAGATTGAAAAAATACCCAAAAGCCTTTGTTAATCAAAAAGGTCTTACACTGCTGGAAATGTTGGTCGCCGTTGCTGTGCTGGCGATTATTCTTACTACTGTCGCGCCCAGTATTCAAAGCGTTCTTATCAAAAATAGAATCACTTCAGATATAAATAATTTAAGTGCCGTAGTGCAGCGGGCTAGGTTCACCGCGGTAGATGAGCAAGCTAGTGTGGTTTTGTGTCCAACAGAAAATTACACTGCCTGCACCAGCAGCTGGAAAAAAGCAAAAATGGTATTTGTTGATGCCAACGGCAACGGTAGTCGCGACAATACCGAGGCGCTTATTGTCGCAAGCGATCCGCTGAACTCGGCAAATACTATCTACGGAGTAACAGGAAGCTTAACTTTTGATGAGCAAGGTGCAATCGATACGGCAGCAACAATTACCTTGTGCCCAAAGGATAACGATACCGACTATGCCTCTGCCTTGTTACTTTCGCTATACGGACGAATTTCAGTAGCTGTAGACAGTGACGGCGATGGTAAAAAAGAAGACTTAGATGGCGATGCGCTAACTTGTAGTTAATAGCCGCAGTTAATTCCTGCACTTACCAACCGAAGTTAGTATACGCAGCTGATAAACTGGGCTGATTACTCTATTACCAGCATTCTTTCGGGGCCAACGAGGTTTCACTAATTTTTAAAACCCTACAACTGTCATTTTGCTTTTTAAAAAATAGCGTAGCTGCCACTTCATATTCACCACTTTGACTCATCGTTTGTGTAATGTTGACTTTGTCGATATTGGCTTGAGGCAGTGAGGTTATCGGTAGGTAGACACCTGACTCTAACCAACTTCTCGACTGTATTGACTGTATTGATAACAAGTACGCTTTAACTTGATTTACTTGGCTTAATTGCCAGATTGAAATCATCGCTGTTGTAGTTGCTACACTTAATACACTAACTATAGCCAGCACAGCTAATACCTCAACCAGCGTAGTTCCTGCCTTAGTTATTCGATTGTTTAACCCAATGCCATTCCCTTCCATGGTACAGCTTTCTCTCGTTAAGTTTTTCAGTACATTAAGCCTATCAATTTAGCACTGTCACTATTACTGGACTTACGCATGGCTTTTTTTGAACAAAGAAATGAAAAAAGAGAAAACAATAGGTACAAGCGCGCTTCAGGCATGTCGCTTATTGAATTACTTATCGTGATAGGTATTACAAGTATATTGTCGGTTAGCGCAGTTCCGTCATTTCAAACGTGGCTAGAACGAAACGATTTTAAACATTTCGCGTCGCAATTAGCCAACTCAGCAAAGCAAGCACGTATTTATGCACTTACTCAAAAAAAGCCCTTTTACCTAATCACAAAATTTGAAAATGCGAATTGCGTAATAATCAGTGACGATGAAAACTGCACCTGTTCAACATACCAGAACTGTGCGCTAGATGACGCCGCGTTTTGGGAGCTTCCAGCAAAATGGAATTCAAAGCTAACCACGTTAAACGCAAAAGACAAAACTGTAGCTTTCAATCAACAGGGTACGCTTAATTTCGGCAGCGCCACCACATTTAAGTTGTCCAGCGATCATTTTTCCGCCAAAGTCACTGTTAGCCCGCTGGGACGCGTGAAGTTATGTAGCGAACAGCACATTACAGGCGTCACAGCATGCTAGCCCTCGCAAAGCCATTGAACGGCTTAGGTGTAGATAAGATTGGCGGCTATAGTATTACAGAGCTCATGGTGGCCTGCACGTTAACAGGCATACTGATAGCGGCTATAACGACCTACAGCGTGCAGTCTCACGTTAGTTTATCATCGATTCAACACGCAACCGCAATAGAAGAAGACGCCCGTGCACTGCAGGATACTATTTCACGGCATTTAAGCAGGGCTGGATTTATTGAAAATAGCAGCACGCTTGCGCCATTTTTAACTCTCGCCAATGCCCCTCATACAATGGCGAACGTTGCCCTTGGTCACCGAGCTGGTGAAACAGCAAATAGCTGCATCACGTTTTCTTATGACAGAAATCGTAACGGCATTATAGCTACAGCGCAGGACGAAATGTTTGGATATCGACTAAACGATAAGTCAATTGAGTACAGAGTTGGAGGAAAAACCTGTACGCAAGGGGGGTGGTTTGACTTAACCGACCCAAATACGGTCGAAGTGACACAATTTTCCGTAAGCGTATTACACAAAAGTAGCTGGGGCGCGGCTTATGAAATCAATTTAAGCATACAAAGTTTGGTAAACCCAAACGTAGTAACAAACAAAACATTCGTGGTGGAGGCGGTTAATGAAAGATAAAGAGATAGTGAAATGGAAGCCCGTCACCGCATGCACACAAAACGTTAAGTGTAACTCTTACTTTTTAAAAGCGAAGCAACAAGGTATGGCGGTCCTCGCGATTGTTGCCATTCTCCTAAGTGTAGTGACTTTTACTACCATAATTACCTCGCAAAACGTTCAGCAGTACTATGCCATACAGAAAATCAGACAAGAAACGGTGAGCTCTCACTCGCAATTGAAAAAACACTTCAAAAAAGTAGCGACAGCCCTTCGAACGGAAAGTGTTTTAACGGCATTAAACACAACAAATCAGCCTTTTCTATCAACCACAGTATACGAAGAAAGCCTTACGGGGGTTGGACATCAGCCGCTGACCAACTACGAAGTAAGCGTTTCTCACAATGCAGAAAACATTAAATATAAAGCGAATTTTCTTCGTTACCCTGCCCTTCTGAGGCTACCCACCGTAGCTCAGCTATTTTCATGGGATGGCCAGCTAACCAATTGGTTGTTTAATCGCAATTTAGCCGAACTAAGTGCCGCATTTTTTCCAAACAGTGTGACAGCTTCCCATTGTTACAACTTGGTGGAAGCCACCGTCTATTGGATAAATGGTGACTGCGTTTTATCCCATAGCGACCTAACGCATACATCGAGTTCGGCCCCTGTATTGTTAATTGTGATGGATGGCGATCTTACTATAAGTGCGAATACTCATTTCTTTGGGCTGATCATCGTTCTTTCCACAACCCCTTCTACTCATGAACTACACCTTGCACATTCGAGTTCAATTAAAGGCGCATTCGTATCTAATACTCAGTTGCAAACGCAGATTAATGGCGTGTTAATGCCTTCAGCGCAGGTGCTTAGTACTTTGCAGGCGGGCTCTGAAATGGCGAAAATAATCCCTGTTCCAGGAACTTGGTATGACAACAATTAAAAAGCCCCAACAAAAAGACTTCAGAAGCGTATTGTCAGTAAAGCCTCAAACCGCGCGTGATGATAATAGTGATAGCTCAAACGTTAGTGTTGTGAATAAAGGTGGAGTGCTAATAGAGGTGCTCATAGCGCTTTTGATTTTTATGACCTCTAGTGCTTTTCTACTTTCAAGCGAAATTAAAACACGAGTGCTTTGGCAGGCAACGTTAAAGTCACAAGACGAACAAACACAACAGTTAAATGCTGCTAGATTAACCTACACGCAGGATAACCTAGATCAACGCTGGGAGGATATAGCCGTTTTTGGTATTCCGACAATCACACCTTAGCGCGTTATAATTCGCCAAGGTGCAATAATAAGCTGCATCAGTTAAGCTTTAACAAGACCAGCAATATTCACCGGTTTCAAGAGAGCCATTATTGTTTTTGTCCCACCCTTTTCTACCATCACTGAAGTAGTAAAGGGTACCATCTGACCCTTGACCTGTTCCCGATACAGGGGTCGCTCTCAATTCGTAATCGGTTACGCCGGCAGATTGAATAGTTAGATTATAACGGCGATTAGCCGCGGGCTCTGATGAGGGGGAGTGTGTTGCAAAAATAGAAGGCGCTCCTGTATCGCCTCCGCTTGCGCCTGCACCTTTGTAGCTAAAAGAACCGCTATGATGACGCTCCATCGCGGACGCTAAGCCTAACAAATCAGCCTGACCTGTACCGCGGTATCCATCAGCAATAACCCCCTGATAGGACGGATAGGCAATGGCCGCGATTATACCGACGATAGCCACTACTATCATCAATTCGATAAGTGAAAATCCTTGTAACTGTTTTTTGAACTTCATGGTTACTCCCTTTCTGTTTCTGAGTGCCAGCTTCCTCGCTGAATACGTTCGAATCGCCCGTAAATGTTTTCAGCTAAGCACTCAAAAGCACTGTTGCAAGCTTCGTCATTACCATCCTCATCGACCTCAATCACCGCAGACACACACTCAGTACCTAAACATACAACCGGGCTAACGATATCTTCAATAAGTATTTTGGTTTCAGGTGCAATACCCGTTTGCTTTAACTCAGCAACACGATCATCACCATTCACATCACCATCATTATTCACATCTGTGACAGCATTGCCATTGAACATACTAACAAGGTACGCACGACTGTTTCCGGTAGGCGGTGCGCAAGCGCTGGTACTGCTTACGGCCGGAACATAGGTGGTAAAGAATACTTTGTAGTCAATGATAAGCGGAGAAGACAGCACTTTCTCTCCATTCGTCGTTAAGTTCAAATACCAGCCATCTTTATTGGCGAACTCTGCTGTCGCCAGCACACGTTCGTTTTCATCACTGCTATTTAGCGCGTGACTGGTAGCGTTGTACATTTTATTTTCGGTCACTGTAGTCATGTACGTGTATTTGCCGTTTTCATCACGTTTGAACACACCGCTATCTTTAAGCATGTAGAAGTTGTCTTCCACTACGGTATCAAGTGGAGATGCACGCCACCCGCTACCCAGCGCTACGGCATAGTATAATTCATCACCTAAAGCGATTTCTGTTACATCCGGCCCATAGTAAAAACGGCGATTGGTTTCTTCGGTATCGCCACCGAAATCTGCAATACGTGCACCTTTTATAAAATTAGAGCCAGTCTCTCCATTATAGATGTCCAGACGAAATAGTTGGCCTCCTGTATCAGCAACATACATGTGGTCGGCTTCACCATCATTATCCCTATCGATAACGGAAATGCGCCCCGGAATACTGTAAGTCATATTACTTAGATCAAGATCAGAATCTTCATTACTGGCGTGCCAAAGCAAGCTTCCAGTATCAGCATCAAACATGTAAACGGCATTACCAACTACATCGTTAGCTCTTATCGAACGATCATCTTGAGCGTCGTCATAACCGCCCCCAACAATCATCACGTTTTTAACTTCACCACCCATATTTACTTTCGTAATGGTTGGCCTTGACCACGTTTGGCCCAACTTAGTTAAATCACCTTCACCGCCAGTGAGTTGATACTTAAGCTTAGGCGAGTTTTTCGCTGTCACATCAAAAACATAATAGTTACGGCCACCTCTACGCATGCCAACATAAAGATACATTTTGTTATCCACGGTTCGCAGAACCATATCGCCATCTAGCCCATACTCGTGGTTCAACGAAGGGGTATCTTTGTAGAAGTGATGTAGATTTTGTAACAGCTCTTTCGGCATGATGGCAAAGTTTTCTTCGCCAGTTTCTGTATCAAATGAATGAAGCATCCCTTGGTTAGTCGCGACAAAAATGGCTGAATCATTAGTACCGTAATTCACAATAATAGGCTGTGAATGAATGGGGTCACCCATTTGGGTTCTGTAATCACTCGTACTGCCATTACCATTGCTGTCTTTTACATCAACACCTCGAGCCCATTTTAGAATAGCCTCTCTTAGGTCTTCAGCGTCGGTCTCATTTTGGATAGCGAGATCTTCAGTCGTAATAGAAGAGTTATCTTCATGAAGTGCATTGTCCTCATCCACAATAGAACCCGTTCCGTCAAACACATAAATGTTGCGGTTTGACCCCATACGACTTGCGGCGCCACCTTCGCTCACCTCACTGCCGTCAGCGAGTGTTGACCAATAGCTATGAGAATTCTCAGCGAAGAACCCGGTTTCGCTATCTACGGCACTATGGCTGTTCTTATCGAGAATTTCGTCGCCACTCAATCTGTAGCGCTTCAAGTTACCAGGCCAAATTGCGCCTTCACTAGGCTTAAACAGTGCGAAATAAAGCTCATCTCTATGCGTAAGACGGTTTAACTGGTTCACTGCAACACCGGGGGAAACAAACGTAGCATTCACATCTTTTACAGAGCGTAATATGGTATTGAATGCTTCGAGTAAATCAGTGCTGTTGTCCGCTTGATAGAAACCACCACCACTTTGCAGCGCAAGTTGGTTGAGGAAGTTATTAGCAGTATTGTTCGCTGCAAACCCAATGGTATGGGTAATGACTCTAGGCCCAATTACAGAGGTAGAGGCATCGCTGATGTTTTTAACCAAGTCAAGGCCACACTTTTCGCCGCCACTACCGGTGCAGCTTTGACCTAATAGGGTCTGAATTTTAGAAACACTATGGTTGTTATTCGCTTCACCGTCAGAAAGCAATACTATATGGTTGTTGGTTTGACACTGTAAGTCGGACACTGGCGAAATGTAGGTTGCAGGAGTAGGAATTTGCTCTGTAACACAATCGCTGTCAGATAGATTATCTTCTGTACACCCATAAGGTAGTATAGAGTCTTCACCAATATAAGAGCTACGATGGCTTACCCTAGTGCTTTTTCTAACGGAGTTGCTAACACCATTCTCACCACGTTTACGGCCATAATCTACACTTCGGCCGCCATAGTAGTTTGTCGCCTCTAAGAGCGTATCTACAATGGGTGTAAAACCATTGGCGCTCAATTCATCTATTTTACTGACTAAGTGCTCACGTACAGATGCTGTAGCGCCAGGCGTGGCTGCACCGTTAAATTTAACTATAAGCTTTGGCGCTTTAGACGGTGAGTTATAGGTGTGCGCTCCACGGTACGACACAAAATCGTCCATCACAAACGCCATATCATTGCCTGATTCCCACCCTGAACGGTCGACGATTTGCTTAACAATACTGCTTATGTCAGGTGTTCTGTAACTATAGTTATTATAGAAGTCAGGCATCGACCAAGTAATACCTGAGGTTTTTGGCAGATTTCGCAAGCGATAGCGTTGGTTTGGATGAAAGTCTGACGCATCATCGTCGGCGACACCGCGTATACGCATACTAGGGTTGCCATAAGTTACAGTACTGTAGGCGGTAAACTCAAGGTACGCCTCTGCTATTTCAGCGCCTTGTGGAATATTTACGTTTCTAAACCTTACCCCTATGTAGTCGTTATACGAAGGATGAAATGTGAGTTCGCTCCCTGTGTTCGGGTAGCCATTTGTCGCTTCTTCAGAGTTATCTTTCGAGTTGCCAACCTGATAAATACCCTCACCTTGCACACATCCCGTCGCCGTAGAGTCATCGTATGACACGACTAATTGCGGGGCTCCGCTTTGCCCTACATCACTTGCTCTTACTTCTCGACCGCTAGCGTTATCCGAACTTGAGCCTTCGATCAGGATATTTAGGTCTTTTCCGCCACACCAAGCAGACAAGTCCACAACTTCTTGTATTACTGCACTAATATCCGGTGTGGTAATAACCTCGCCTGAGGCGGGAAAGCTATTATTAGTCAACCATTCGACATTAGCGGCTGTCTTGGTTCGGTCGCTAAGATTGTTGCTGCTTGAAGAAAACTCGGTACTGGATGCAGATGCTTCTGCTGAAATGACAAGAGATGTGCCTGCAATATTAAACCTTTCAGAGGTAAGGCGAATGTTAGCACTAACAATGGTGGCCCCTTGCGGTATGTTTAAATCGGTAAAGCGCAGACCAGAAGTTACCGTTTGGGTGCCACTACTTAATATCAAGTCGTTGCTATCTGTCGTCACACTACCATTTATTTCATGGGCATCATGGTTATCGTCGTTAGTTGAAACAATAATTTCAGGGCGCACAGCATCGTCAATATTACGTATCGGATAAAGAATTGGCCCGCCATAATCAGAAAAGCGCATGAGTCCAGCATTAATATTTGTGGCAGAGCGTAGCGCGTCCTTAAGCGCGTTTTGTACACGGAGCATCCTGGTCTGACTGGTGTTATCGTAAGACCCCATACTCCCCGATGAGTCCATAATAAAGAGTACATTTGGATTATAGGTAACCGCGCTGCTCGCGTTCCCTAAATAAATATCAAGGTCATCGCCGAAGGCAGAAAATCCAATACAGCTAAACAGCGTAATCGAAGCAAGGTAATTTGTTATTTTTTTCATCATAATACCTATTGTGAAGCCGGGCCAAAAACGGATGCAGCTAAGCTGTTAGCTACCACTGTGGACTTACCCGCAACTTTTCCGCAGCCTCTGATAATAAATACGTGGCAGTTAACATTACTTCCACCAATTACATTGCTTGACCCTCTGCAAGCTTGTTCACGAATAAATGCTGTACGCGACCAGCTTTTTGAAGAAGCCTCGCTTTGATAAGTACCATCTGTAATATGCCTATCACCAGGGGCTAAACCGCCTTCAGTCATGTATCTATCAGTCCATTGGTTTTCATCAAAACAGCTCATTGTATCTGCATCAGGGTCAAAAATAGTGCCTTGCCTTGCTTCTGAAAGTGGATCCGTTTTTGCTGTGTCAGTAAGCAAAACCTCATCTTCGGATTCGAAAAAAACACCGGCAATTGCGGCTTCAGCCGCGTCGAACGCTAATCCACTTTGCTGCATAGACACGGCCATTTTTGATTGAGACAAGCTGCTCGTTACAGCGCTTACGCCTAAAACTGTAATAGACAGCAAAACAAGTAGCGCAAATACCATGACTAAGCCTTGCTGTTTCATTTAGAACTCCTGACAAAATTCTTCATATTTCTTAGAGCCAAGGTCTTCGAAAAGACTTGATAATAGTGATCGGTCGTCATTGTTTTTGACGCTTCATTCAAAAGCGCATATTTTTGTGCCTGGGTTTGCCGCACTTCATTTTGGTAGCTTTTAAGCATAATGGCCCATCGTAATGACACCACTTGTTGGTTCAGCGCCCTTAAATTATCGATCTCATCGGCAGTGACGTAAGTAACGGCCTGACCATTAGAACTTATGATCACGTCTGACACACCAAACTGCACTTGAAAACTTTCTACGTTATCTAGCAACGTGACCGTAATAGGGTCAACCGATTGCGATTTAATGCCAAGTAAAACGCGTCCATCGTAACCGGTACATTTTAGTGTGCTGCCACTTACAAAATAATGATTAACAACGTGAAATTCGCGTCCAGCATAGCCATGTGAGTTTCCGGTACAATCTTCGTGATTCAAAAGACTCACAACGAGTTTATCGCTGCCACCGCTGGTTGTCTGTACACTACCCAATGCGGTTTTAGTAGAAAAGTCACCGGGTAAGGCAACAGGATGATTTTCGACATAAGCAGCTTCAGCAACAATATCAACAGACGTATCGACATCGGCGACAATTTGGTCGTAACGACCTACTTCGTAAAACTCCGCCGACAAGCGGGACATAATAAAGCGCCCAGACTCTTGAACTTGGGCTACCGCTTGATTAACTTTATTGGTAACACTTGAACTGACCAAAACCTGAATAACCGCACCAGAAATAATCAGGCCCAGCGTCAAAGTAATCATTAACTCTACCAGTGAAAAGCCGTGTTGTGCTCGTTGACGATAGCTCTTCATAGCGTCACATCCTTAAACACACATCCATTGCTGTCACCTTCGGCTTCGTTGCAGCGCGAATTTAAATTATATTGCTGGTTGCCAGAGGATGAGACGGGCCACATGAGCAAAATTTCCACACGGGACCCAGGGCTACAACTGTAAGTGTCAGCGTTATTATTATCAGTACAAGATACCGATACTGTTGTTTGCGGATTGGTTTGCACCGCTGAGCAAGATAATGCCCAGCCGTCATATTTGGCCATTTGAGTTTCGGTGCAAGATTGCCCTTCACAATTGGGAATAGCTGCAGGTCTCGTTAAACAGCAGCTGTAGTAAGGCTGAGAACCATTAGCACAACTTAAACCTGAAAAATTATAGGTTGTATCTGCGAAATAGTCGTTATTTGCTACCATGCCGTCGCCCACGGTTGCAGGGCGGGCTGCGGCGCGTAATCGCTCTGCTACTTGTGCGGCTACCATTTCCGCTTGCGTCCTGCTTATGGCGTCTTTATTAGCAAAAGAGCCGGTAAACTGCAGCGCAGCAACACCTAGTAACCCTACCGCTAGAATAAATAGAGTAATCAAGATCTCTATAAGACCTACACCGCGTTGGGTGCAGATTGTGCTTCCTTTCACTGGGTTTCTCGCCACCTTTTTAACTCTCATCACTTTTGCCAAAATTGAAACGTAAGAATGGGTGTTATCACCAATTTAGTATAGTAAGACAAAAGCGCATTACACTGGGTATCATTGGTTATCAAAACGTATAATTTTTAGCTATCTAAAAGGTTACAAACTGGCGATTAGCGTTGCGCTAATTTCTTCGGAACCGGCGCACGAACACTTTCACAGTAGCGTATATAAAAATCCCGCCTTCACAAGCAGAGGGAACACTACAGTAGTTTTAAGGCTTCACTTCCGCCAAAACTACTGCTGACCTTTTACCATAAACAAGTAGCTAAATTCTTTTAGTCGCTTAACCTCGTTTTGATTTAAGGTATTATTATCTATCCGCAAGTCGTTGAATTTCCAGTAGACAAAAGCATAAAAAAACACCGCAACAAAGTGCGGTGTTTTTTTGTGCTTTGATAATGTAGCAAGTTTAAACGACTTGCTTGACTCGCAATTCTTTAGGAACAGCAAATTCCACATTCTCTTCGCGCCCAGCACGCTCAGAAGCTGAAACCGCGCCCCACGCTTTGAGCTTGTTTACCACACCCTGCACTAAGACTTCAGGGGCAGATGCGCCAGCGGTAACGCCAATGTGCTCTACGCCTTCTAGCCACTCTTCCTGGATGCAATTAGCGTCGGCAATCAAATAAGCTTTAGCACCAATTTTTTCAGCCAATTCACGAAGACGGTTCGAGTTTGAGCTATTCTGTGCCCCAACAACCAACAGAACCTGACAGTCTTGTGATAAGTCGCGCACAGCGTCTTGGCGATTCTGTGTTGCATAGCAAATATCGTCTTTTCTCGGACCGTTTATTTTGGGGTACTTAGCGCGAAGGGCGTCGATTACATCGGCGGTGTCATCAACAGATAACGTAGTTTGGCTGCAATAATAAAGGTTGGTCGGATCTTTAACTTCAAGCGTTGCCACATCAGCTTCAGATTCAACTAAATAAATACCGCCCTCTTCATTGCTGTACTGACCCATGGTACCCTCCACTTCAGGGTGACCAGCGTGACCAATCAAGATGCATTCAGTGCCCGTTTTGCTAGCACGAGTAACTTCCATATGCACCTTTGTAACCAGCGGGCAGGTTGCGTCGAAAACCTTAAGACCACGATTATCTGCTTCTTTTCTTACCGCTTGCGACACACCGTGCGCCGAAAAAATTACGATACTGTCGTCTGGCACTTCATGCAGCTCATCCACAAACAGTGCACCGCGCTCGCGCAGCCCGTCTACAACGAACTTGTTGTGTACCACTTCGTGGCGCACATAAATTGGCGGTTCGAACATTTCTAGCGCACGCTCAACTATGGTAATAGCTCTGTCTACGCCCGCACAGAAGCCGCGAGGGTTAGCTAAATGAATTTGCATAACTAATTTCCACCTTGTGCTGAAGCGCCAGGTTTAACATCGATGATTTCTACATCAAAAATAACCGTCTGACCCGCTAACGGATGATTGAAGTCTACCGTTACTGAATCGCCAGCAGCGCTTCGAATAATACCCGGAATTTCCGAACCATCTGGCTGCGAAAATGCTAGAATCATGCCTTCTTCTACTTGTAAGTCAGCACCAAAGCGACTTCTATCCATATAGTGAATATTGTTAGGATCTGACTGGCCAAACGCATCTTCGGGGCCTAATGTGAATGACTTTTTGTCGCCCTTTGCTAGCCCAAGTAAACACGCTTCAAAATTTGGTGTTAGGCTTCCGTCACCCATAACCATTTTTGCAGGTTTGTTGTTTACACGAGTGCTGTCTGCAGCAGAACCGTCTTCAAGTTTTAAATCGAAGTGAAGAATAACTTCGCTATCTGCGCCAATTACTAAAGAATCTGTCATAACCTTTCCGAATACTACTTAATGGTTTCGCTACTTTTCGTGCCGCTTGCTTGCACGTCAGCGCTTTTTTCTTCACTTCTTTTATCGCCATTTTTAAACATGTCGATGATGAGTAAAGCCGCGCCTATAAATATGGCGCTGTCGGCTATATTAAACGCAGGCCAGTGATAATTGTTTACGTAAAAGTCTAAAAAATCGATGACATAACCGTGAACTAAACGGTCGTAAACGTTTCCTAATGCACCACCTAAAATAAAGGCAAACGCAACGGGCAGCATTTTTTGCGAACGAGGTGACTGCTTCAGCCACCACAAAATCACTACACTTACTACGACAGCGATGGCAGTGAAGAACCAACGCTGCCAACCACCTGCATTTTCTAGAAAGCTAAATGCGGCGCCGTAATTATGTACGTAAGTAAAGTTAAAAAACGGCAGTACCTGTATAGACTGATACAGTGACATACTGTCGATAACCGTGTACTTACTCCATTGGTCGAGGATAAACGCAATCGCGCTTATCCATAAGAAACGCAACCCCGTTTCGCGAAAAAGCTTAGGCATAGTGGCGCTCTTCTCCATCACCGTCAATGTTTGTCACACAGCGACCACATAACTCTTCGTGACCTTCATGCGAGCCTACATCTTCACGGTGATGCCAGCAGCGCACGCACTTTTCACCGCTTGCTTTATTAACGCTTAGCCATAAACCTTCAACGTCTGTGGCTTTCGCGTCAGACGGAGCTTCATCGACTTTGGTTAGCGAAACGCCCGACGTAATAAGCACGAAGCGAAGCTCGTCTTCTAGTTTAGCGAGTACGTTGTAAAGAGACTCGGTAGCATAAAGCGAAATGCTCGCTTCCAGTGAGCCACCTAGTTCGCCATCTTTACGCGCTTGCTCCATCGCCTGGTTTGCCGCGTCTTTTACGCTTAGCACTTGATGCCATAGAGCATCGTTAAACGTATCGCTTTGCGTGAAGTTATTAAACCCTTCGTACCAGGTTTCAGTAAATACAAACTCACTACGCTCGCCAGGTAAGGTTTCCCAGATTTCTTGCGCAGTAAAGCTAGTAATAGGCGCCATCCAGCGAACCAAGGCTTCAATGATGTGATACATGGCCGTTTGGCATGAACGACGGGCTAGACCATCTGCTTTAGCTGTGTACTGGCGGTCTTTAATCACGTCTAAATAGAATGAGCCCAGTTCAATTGAACAGAAGTGCGTAAGCTTCTGTGACACTACTAGCAAGTCGTAGTTGTCATACGCTTCGATAAGCTCTTCTTGAAGTGCCTTAGCACGAGCAACAATCCAGCGGTCAAGGGCGACCATATCGTCTTCTGCAACCGCATCTTTAATCTCAAAACCATTAAGGTTAGCAAGCAAGAAACGTGCGGTGTTACGTACGCGGCGATAGCCATCGGCAGCACGCTTTAAAATCTCATCCGATACAGCAATTTCACCGCGATAATCAGTAGATGCTACCCATAGACGAAGGATGTCTGCGCCTAATTTGTTAGTCACTTCCTGAGGTGCCACAACATTACCTACCGACTTCGACATTTTTCTGCCGTGGGCATCTACCGTAAAGCCGTGGGTTAGCACTTCTTTATACGGTGCGTGACCGTGCATGGCTGTTGATGACATAAGCGAAGACATAAACCAACCACGATGCTGGTCGGAACCTTCAAGGTATAAATCGGCAGAGGCCGGAATATCGTCGCGACGGTCTACAACAAAGTAGTGCGTTACGCCTGAGTCAAACCAAACGTCTAGGGTATCAGTCACTTTTTCGTAGTTGTCTAATTCGCTTCCAAGCAGTGCTGCATCATCGAGGTCCCACCACGCTTGAATGCCTTTAGCTTCAACTTCTTGTGCCACCTTTTCCATCAATGCTGCAGACTCAGGATGAATTTCACCAGTAAGTTTGTGCACATACAATGGAATAGGCACGCCCCACGTACGTTGACGAGAGATACACCAGTCTGGACGACCTTCAACCATTTTCTCAATGCGGTTTTGACCCCAGTCTGGGATCCACTTGGTTTGCTTAATTTGTTCAAGTGATTCAGCGCGAAGGCCTTTTTTATCCATGCTTACAAACCACTGAGGCGTAGCGCGGAAAATAATTGGCGTCTTATGGCGCCAGCAGTGCGGGTAGCTGTGCTCGTATTTTACGTTTAAAACGAGGTTGCCCTTCTCCTTTACCGTTTCGATAATTTCATCGTTAGCTTTAAATACAAACTTGCCTGCAAATAACGGGGTGTTTTCAAGGTATACACCATTGTTACCTACCGGATTATAAACTTCGATATCGTATTGCTTGCCAACGTTGAAGTCGTCAACACCATGGGCAGGTGCGGTGTGTACACAGCCAGTACCAGATTCTGTAGTAACGTGGTCGCCTAGAATCAGTGGTACTTCAATGTCTAAGAACGGGTGATTAACTTTAAGCTTATCAAGTGCTTCACCGGTACAGGTTGCCACTTCACGGAAATCTTCTACGCCGTAACGGTTCATACAGCTTTCAAGCAGGTCCTGCGCTACTACCAACCATTCGTTTGATGGCTGAACTTCAACAATTGCATAAGTAAGTTCAGGATGTAAGCTAATTGCACGGTTGGCAGGTAACGTCCACGGCGTGGTAGTCCAAATAACAACACCCGCTTTGTGAGCGGTTAAATCAGCTTCAGACACGCCAAACGCTTCTGCAATAGCCGCCACATCAGCCACGGGGAACTTAACGTCGATTGCCGGTGATACTTTGTCTTTGTATTCAACTTCTGCCTCAGCAAGTGCAGAACCACAATCTGTACACCAGTGAACAGGCTTAAAGCCTTTTTCTAAATGGCCTGAGTCAACAATTTTGCTTAATGCACGAATGATGTCGGCTTCAGATTTGAAGTCCATGGTTTTGTATGGGTTATCCCATTCACCAAATACACCTAAACGTTTAAAGTCAGCCATTTGGCCGTCAATTTGCTTTTGTGCATATTCGCGACACTTTTGGCGAAATTCAGCCGCAGTAACTTTCTTACCTGGCTTACCTACTTTCTTTTCTACCATCAATTCAATCGGCAAACCGTGACAGTCCCACCCAGGAACGTACGGAGAATCGAAGTCAGAAAGGTTTTTCGACTTTACAATAATGTCTTTAAGAATTTTGTTAACCGCGTGACCAATGTGAATATCGCCATTCGCATAAGGAGGACCATCGTGAAGAATAAATGGCTTTTTGCCTTTTTTCGCTTCACGAATTTTGCTGTATACCCCTTTTTCCTGCCAGTCTTTAAGCATTTTCGGCTCGCGCTGAGCAAGGTTACCGCGCATTGGGAACGCAGTTTCTGGAAGGTTCAGTGTGGCTTTGTAATCACTCATAAAATTGTATTATCCGGTTACCTTAATTTTCACCCAATGCACTAACACATTGTGAAGGCGATATTCATTTTGCGATGTTCAAATTAAAACGCTGATTGTAAAAGGTTCAACGTAAAACTGTGTGTCGTTCTCACTAGCGCAAGACCGACGTTGTATGTTCTAGCAAAGCGACTTGCTTACGCGTTTCGCGAACAAGGATCCACGTTTAAAAAATCGAGCTCAATAAAACTAATACGCGCAGAAACTTTTCGTGACTTTATCACGTTTAACTATGCTAATAACAGACGCGCTTGTGCTGCATCTGCTTGGATTTGATCTTTCAACGCCTCAAAAGAATCAAATTTAATTTCATCTCTTATTTTTTCCATCGGAAACACCGTAATAGGCTTGCCGTATAGGTCAGATGACAAATCAAAAATATGGACTTCCAGCTGGTTTCTTACCCCGTTAACAGTAGGACGGGTGCCAATGTTGGCAACGCCGTTATAATGTTTTCCATCTACGTCAACACGCACTGCGAACACGCCGTGAATGGGCGTTTTTTGGCGTTTTAGCATGACATTCGCGGTGGGGAAACCAATGGTGCGACCTTTTTTCTCGCCGTGAACCACCCTGCCGTGAATAGCAAACGGGCGCCCTAGCATTTCGGTAGACAGACCAAAGTCGCTGTCAGCCAGCGCTTCTCGCACCGCGGTAGAGCTTATTCGATGGGCATGCATGGTAAAACTGTGGGTGCTTACTACTTCGAAACCGTATTGGCGACCTGCCGCCTCAAGCATTTCGAAATCCCCTTTACGACCATTGCCAAAACGGAAGTCGTCACCAACCACTAGAAATTTAACACCCAGTTTGTCCACCAATAAATCGTGGACAAACGTGTCGGCACTTTGTTTTGCAAACTCAGCGTTAAAGCGCACAGCAAGCAGTCTGTCGACACCTTGTTGACGCAGCAATTCGTACTTTTCACGAAGAGGACTAATACGCGCTGGCGCCTTTTCAGGCATAAAAACTTCTTCAGGCTGCGGTTCAAACACCATCACGGTGGCAGGAAGTGATAGCGATTTCGCTTTTTCAAGCACATTAGCTAGCACAGCTTGATGACCACGGTGTACACCATCGAACTTACCGATAGTGAGCACACACCCTTTGTGATGAGGTTTTACATTGTTTAGCCCGCGGATAAATTCCACTGTTAGCCACTACCTTTTAACTGCTAGAAATTCAAAGCTCGCGATTATAGCCGACCACGAGCACAATACCAAGCGCGTGCACATTCCCGCTCAGCGTCCTTTCACTACCTTTAAAATTTACTCGCCACCGCTTCTGAAATGCCTAGGGCGCATGCCCAATACAACCATGGTGGTAATGAACAGTATGACCGACAGCAAAATGGTTATTCCTACTTCTAACATTTGGGAGGAAAGCGATAAATCAAAGAAAGCTAAGCCTTGATCGCGATAATAAATAAGCCCGCCCATAGCTGCACTTGCAATTACCACCCGCGCTATAAACAGAACCGATGTACGGCTAAGGGCAAACACTCCTTGACGGTGCAGCGTTATGTAGAGCAAAGCGGCGTTGAGCGTCGCAGACATGCTAGTTGCAATAGCTAATCCTACATAACCAAAAGGTATAGCTAGGACCACGTTAAACACCATATTAGCGACCATACACCAGATGCCAAATTTCACCGGCGTTTTGGTGTCTTGGCGAGAGTAAAAACCTGGCGCAAGAATTTTAACCAGCATAAAGCTAAGCAAGCCAAACGAGTACGCAGTAAGCGAATAAGAGGCCATAATAGCCGTTTCAGCAGTAAAGGCTCCGCGTTGGAAGATAACAGTTAAAATAGGTCTTGCCATTACGCCGAGCCCCACAGCTGCGGGAATACCCAATAAACACACCATACGAAACGCCCAATCAATGTTGGCAGCAAACGCTTTGGGGTTGTTACTTACGTGATTTCTAGACAAGGTAGGTAGAATTACCGTTGCGATGGCGATACCAAACAACCCTAGGGGAAATTCAAGCAGCCTGTCAGAATAGTACAACCAGCTTATTGAACCGGTCACTAAAAAGCTGGCGATAAAGGTATCAAACAGCAAGTTAATCTGACCTACTGACACACCGAACAATGCGGGGATCATCAAGGTACGTACTTTAACCACATTTTCGTCGTGCCAGCCCCACTTTGGCTTTACCAAAAGCCCAGCCTTGAACAGAAACGGTAGCTGAAACAAGAACTGCACAATACCGCCGATAAACACGCCCCACGCGAGGGCGTAAGCGGGTTGCTCCAGCGTAGGTGCTAAGTATATTGCACATGCGATAATGCATACATTAAGCAAAACGGGGGTAAAAGCGGCAACCGCAAATTTATTGAGCGTATTGAGTATCGCCCCTGCCAAGCCAGTCAAAGAGATAAATGCTAAATAGGGAAAGGTAATTTTCAACATGGTCGAGGCAAGCACAAATTTGTCGCCGGCTTCATCGCCTTCCAGCCATGCCATAAACCAACCGGTACCAAACAGGGCTGCCAAAACAGGTGATGCAATAACACCAATAATTGAAACCACAAACACGATAGCGCCCAACGTACCGCTAATTTTTGCAACAAATTCTCGTAACTGCTTTTTATCGTCGTTTTCGTGAACCTCGGTTAACACCGGAATAAACGCTTGCGCAAAAGCGCCTTCAGCGAATAGACGACGTAAAAAATTGGGAATTTTGTTGGCAAAGAAAAATACGTCTGCGGCTGCCCCATCGCCCATAAGCTTGGCAACAACAACATCACGTACTAGGCCTAATACTCGCGAGACCAAGGTCATAATACTGACGATAAGACCAGATTTTATTAACTTCCGTGACACGTCACACTTCCAATAAGAGATAAAGAATAGGCTGAACAGCAAACGCTTTTTTAAGAGTGATTAAAGGCGTCCGCTCCAAGTAAAGAGGCAACAATAGGTTGCGAGCGAGCCATAATAGCGAAAGCCTATGGTCTACGAAACGATTTATTCAAAATAGTTGTGCACCTTTATGGACTTTCTTGCTATAATCCGCGCCCGATATGGGGTGCTGTTGTTTATGCATGTCTATCGCTTAAATGTCCTGAAAGAATTCCGTTACAGATATCTTTCAAAAAATTTCGCAGAGAATGTGCAACGTGTTGAGCATACTTTGTGTTCAATAGCTTGCGCGTTTTAACGCGGAACGATTTAAGTTTTAAATCGTTTGACATTTGGGCGTTTGGTAGGCACAATCCGCACCCTCGTTTTTGACATGAATTTATTTTGGGAGTTACACCTTGGCTAACATTAAGTCTGCTAAGAAGCGTGCAATCCAAGCCGAAAAGCGTCGTCAGCACAACGCTAGCCGTCGTTCAATGACTCGTACAAGCATCAAGAAAGTTATCGCTGCAATTGCAAGCGGTGACAAAGAAGCGGCACAAGCTGCACTTACTGCTGCTACTCCAGTACTTGACAGAATGGCTACTAAAGGCTTGATTCACAAGAACAAAGCTGCTCGTCATAAGAGCCGTCTAGCTGCACAAATTAAAGCACTAGGTTAATCTTTACGATTAGTAGTAAAAAAGCGCCCTTCGGCGCTTTTTTTGTATCTGTAATCAAATCGACGTTTATTTATCATTTCCGAATAAGCATTAAACTTACAAGCATAAAGCCCACCATTAGGCGAGCTCTCTCACTAGATAAAAAGTCTTTGCGCTGTGTTCACACTTTATACGCTATCAGCTCATCTTCCTTATTGAGCTAGCCGGCGCGATACGCATGATCCAGTGAAGAATTGCCCAAGGCCAGCTTGGCACAAAAGCGTTCGCCTTCTCTTTATTAATTGCATTGACCATAGCGCGACAGCCCACATCGGTATCAACAATAAATGGTACCTTCTCAACTTTTTCATTTATTTCACTTCGAATGAAACCAGGATGAATGCAGGTGACATTAATCGGCGTATTCATTACATCCATTCGAATGCCCTCAGTCATAGACGTTAGACCTGCCTTCGTAGCTGCGTAAACGGTCATAGCACGTCTAAACCCGCGCACAGCACTTATAGATGAAATCGTTACTAAATGACCACTATTTTGCGCCCTAAAGATAGCCATAGCCGCTTCACATTGTGCTAGCGCCGACACAAAGTTAGTCACCGCCGTTTGCTTGTTAGCGTGGAAATACCCTGTGCCAATTGACGCGCCCTTCCCCATCCCTGCATTCACGATGACTCTATCGAGTGTTCCCATGTCAGCTTTGAATGCGTCGAACACTTCAAAAACCGCATCGTGATCATTTACATCAAGCGAGCGAATGTACACGTCAATGTTTGGGTTAATTGAAAGTAATTCTTCTTTCAGTTTTTCTAAGTTCTCAAAGCGCCTTGCGCATAGCGCTAAGTTACATCCTTGTTTGGCAAACTCAATCGCCATTCCCTTGCCTAAGCCGGAACTCGCGCCCGTGATCAGAATATTGCGTCTTGTTGTCATTATCGTTTTCCTGATGCTTTAATGGCCTTATTACAGCGCCACATTAAGTAATGAATGAAGATCCAAAAGTTTTTAAAAGCTGGATTATTGGTTTGCTTGTGGTGATAGCGATAGTAGATTTGCTGGGCAATACCGGCTAAACGGAAAAGTCCGTAAACTTCATAAAAAGCAAAATCTTCTACATCTATCTCCATTTCTTTGCAGTAATACGCCACAACTTGTTTGCGAGTTAGCATTCCCCGTAAGTGAGTTGGCTGGCGGCGCGTTGATTGCGCTAAAAAGTCATCATCAGCTTGCACCCAATACGCCAAGGTATTACCCAAGTCCATAAGCGGGTCGCCCAAGGTCGCCAGTTCCCAGTCCAACACACCAATAATTTGCGTATAGTTATCTGGCTTTAACACCACGTTGTCGAATCGGAAGTCATTGTGGGTAATACAAATGCGTTCATTAGCAGGCATGTGGTTTTCTAGCCAGCGCATTATTTTTTTACCCGAGGGGACATTCCAGGTTTTTGCTTTACTATAGCGTTCGCTCCACCCGCTTATTTGGCGTTCTATATAGCCAGCACCTTTACCTAAGTGCTCAAGCCCCGCTTTTTTATAATCAACTTTATGAAGTTCAATTAAACTATCAAGTACATTAGTGCAAAGCTGCTTGGTTTGCTGCTCTGTTGTCTCTAAACCTCTGGGTAAGTTTTTTCGGGGGATTACACCAGTAAATTTTTCCATTACGTAGAACTCAGTGCCTAATACGCTTTCATCTTCACAAAGCCCAAGCATTTCTGGCACATACCGGTACACAGGCTTTAGCGCGTGCTGCAATCGATACTCCCGCCCCATATCGTGGGCCCCTTTGGCTTTTGTACCTGCTGGTGCCCTACGCAAAATTAATGACGTTTGCTCGCCCTGGTTTTGATCGCTGCTTTGATAGTCCAAGCAATACGTCCAATTAGACGCGCCACCGGAATACTGGGTTACCTTAGGTAAACTATCGCTACTTTGTATAGCGGCTGACAATGGATTCGAGGCACTAATATTTTCCTTAAGCCAATTGTGTACAGCGCCGACGTCTAGCTCTTCTCCTGCTCGCACGCTATCCGCTTTATCTACTACCTGTTGTTGCATATATTGTTCTTCTTTTACTCTTGTGCTAAACGCTTATTTAAAACTGGTCATTGGTAAGCATTTATTCGAAACAAATTTTGTCTTTCGCAGCTCATCACCTAACTCATACTAGCGAGTGGCAATAAGGTTTCTGGCAATAAGACGCTAACAAAAAGCCTGTTTTTATTCTTTAATTGCTCTTTTCCATCGCTCGTTTCATCGTTTTAGTTTGATTGAGCATATTGCTTATATAGCGCTGCGTGGGTAACAACTTTTTCAATAAGAACGCACGTTTGCCTAACTTGTGAGTGAGAATAAGAAACTTCCCTTGACTCACTTGTTGATATATTGACTCTGCCACCTCTTCTTTAGTCATATCTGCCTTAGCGAAAAACTTATTGATCATCTTATGCGAAGCTGGATTGCTACTTCGCATCGATTCATCTAAATTCGTTTTAAAGAAACTAGGGCATACCACACTAACGTTTATATTGTCTGGTGCTAGTTCCAACTTCATAGTTTCAGAAAACGACACGACTGCGGCTTTAACTGCGTTGTAGCTTCCCATATAAGGAATAGGTGTGAGCCCTGCTTGCGAGGCAACATTGATAAAGTAACCATTGCCTTGCTTTCGCATTAACGGTAATAGCGCACGACTTACTCTTACCATGCCTAACACGTTAATATCGAATACCCACTGCCACTGATCGATAGTTTCGTCTAAAAGACTCCCCCCCGTAGCGACCCCAGCGTTATTGAACACATAATCAACGCCTCCCCAGCGAGTTTCGATAGTTTGCGCTAGGGCTTCAACATCATTGTCAGAGGTTATATCGCAGTGAACATAAAACGCATTTGCACCTTGTGCACAAAGCATATCTACCGTTTCAACGCCCCTTTCTTGGTTAATATCGGCAACACAAATATTTATATCTTTATCTTTGTTCACCCATTTTTCCGCCCATTTTAGGGCAATGGCCTGGCCTAAGCCGGTAGCACCACCGGTAATCAATAAACGCATCATGTGTTTCCTATTTATTATTATTTCACGAGTATTTTTGGCGTTGTTTTTACAGCTATTTTTGCATTTCGTTTTGCCCACAGAGCTAATAATGCAGGACCGATGTACATGGCTATACCGTAAACGCCGGGAGCGATGGCATAGTCAGGCGCTTGTAAAAAAGTAATGCATATGAGCATGGCAAGAGCCGCGTTTTGTACGCCTATTTCAATAGCAAGCGTAAGCGAGTCTTTAAATGCTAGGTTTGAAAGCTTAGCAAGCCCGAGGCCTAACAATACCGATAATAAATTTAACGTTAAACATATCAAAAACGCGCTTTCAAAGGACGCGGCTAAATTATTTCTTTCAGAAACCAGAACGCCGACAATCATGAGCAACATGAAATACATCGAAAACTGCCGAAAAAAGTTCTCTGTTTTCTTGGCAAACACCAGATAAAATCGACGAATTGTCATGCCAATAACGACCGGTAGAATCGACACGCCGACGAGCCCTATAACGGTTTGGATAATAGAAAATTCTGGCGCGTTTTCTTTTACAAAGTAATCAATCGCAAATTGGATAATAAATGGCGTGGTGAACACGCAAGCAATGGTTGAAATTGCGGTTAGGCTAACTGAAAGGGCTAGGTTGGCTTTTGCGATATGGCTGATTAAATTACTGGTAGTACCGCCAGGGCATGCTGCCAAAACCATTACGCCAACAGCAATATAGTCAGGCACACTAAACGCAATACATAAACTTAAAGCTAGCAAAGGCAACAAGATAATTTGACCGATAAAGCCTGTTATGACCGCTTTAGGCGCTTTAATCAATCGGGCAAAGTCAGCAAGGGTCAGGGTTAGCCCCATGCCAAACATCACAAATGCCAACGCTAGAGGTAACAACACCTCGGTAAGTACAGATGCCTGCATGCACACGCCCCTTACAAAAGAAACCTTTTATTAACATTTGAGCCAGTGTACCCTGTTTAACAATAAATAAAAATGATGCCTTATTATGGAAACCCATAAATAATATGCATGGAAAAATAGATTTTAATTTGTTCGTAGTGCTACGTGCAGTCTATGAGCACGGCAGTATTACGAAAGCCGCCAATGCACTACATATTACTCAGCCTGCGGTAAGTCATGCGCTCAGTAGGCTACGAGAAAAATTTGATGACCCATTGTTTACGCGCCATGGGCGACAAGTTATTCCTACCCCATTCTGCCAAGGCATCATTACGTCGGTCGTGACATCAATTGAAACCCTTGAAAATACCTTAAAAGGCAAAGTGGACTTTGACATAGGTGATAAACCACGCACAGTTAACCTTGGAATGCGTGATATTTTAGAATCTATATTTTTTCCAACGTTAATTCCTGAACTTGTTCAAAACACGCCTAATATCACGGTAAATAGCAGGCAAGTAACCTGGCCCGAACTTGCCCCGGCACTTACTAACAAAGAGGTCGATATTGTCATTGATGCCCTCGTTCCTACCAGCAGTGAGATACGTTCTCAGTTTATCTGCGAGGAAACCTTCGTTGTGGTATGTGCACCAACAAATAGCTACCTAGACAACCCCAGTATTGAAAACTACTCAGTTGCACAGCATGCGCTCGTGTCTTTAAAAGATTCTAAACTAGACACCGTTGATCTCGCCCTTGCTCAACACAATTTGCATCGAAAAATATCCCTACAATGTGAGCACTACTTTGCCGCTCTTAATGTAGTGAGTCAGTGTGACCTTCTGCTTACTATGCCAGCACGCTTTGCACATCAGTTTAGCGACAAATGTTATATCGAGACTTTGCCACTTCCGTTTGAAGTACCTCCTCTTCCCGTGCACATGTACTGGCACAAAAATGCGGATGAAGATTTAGTAAATATTTGGATGCGGGAGAAGCTTTTAGAAGTGGCGAATAAGTTGGGGCTATAAAGAAGCGCTTGCGTTTCTGTAACACAATGGTCAAGCAAGCGTCACGGTAGTGTCAATTTGCAGACCTATAGTGACGGTCCAAGGCATCGCTTTGGGAAACCGCTATGAAAAAGACACATTATCGTACGCTTTGGCTTTCAGATATCCATTTGGGAAATCGCGACTGCAAAGCTGAATACTTACTTTCCTTTCTGGACAGCATCACGGTAGACACCTTGTATTTGGTAGGCGACATTGTTGATATGTGGCAAATGACCAAACAATTTCGCTGGCCAAAGGCGCACAATCAAGTCATGCACAAATTCATGCAAATGAGTCAGGAAGGTACACGTGTAGTGTACTTACCCGGCAACCATGATGAGCCTATTCAATCTTACTCTGGTATGGCCTTTGGCGATATTGAAATAGAGCGTGAGCTGGTGCACACCACGGCACAGGGAAAACGTTACCTGGTTTTACATGGCGATCAGTTCGATGGCGATGTGACCATGGGCAAATTCCATGCTTGGATTGGCGATAAAGGTTATGACCTCTTGCTTTTTCTAAATCGCGAATTCAACCGTTTGCGCGCGTGGCGCAAGCGGGAATACTGGTCACTAGCGGGCTACATTAAAAAGCATATTAAAGGAGCAAATGAAGCCATTGCTCGATATCGCGAAGCATGCTGCAAGCGTGCCGACGATATGGGGCTAGATGGTGTAGTGTGTGGTCATATTCATCACCCTGAAAGTAGTTTTGAAAACGGCATACACTACATTAATGATGGTGACTGGATAGAAAACTGTAGCGCTCTCGCTGAAGACATGAATGGTAATTTATCTCTTATTCATTATCTCGATTCACTAGAATCAGCTACGGTAACATCAATCGCAACCAAAACCTCTCGTTCAAAAGCTGCGTAGTTACCGCATCTTTTAAAGGGGGCCACTTATAGCCCCCTCTAATGCTTTTACTGCACGCATCTACGCGTAACTAACTTGTCGAGCCAGCACTCATAACATCTTTTTAACACTGTCAAATAACTGCCATCAAAGTGTGTAAAAAGCGTCATATTGTCCTGCTATTGTTCGCCAAAACCGAAAGAGAAACAGGTTCTATGTTTACTGTAAACGACGTACTGAACAAGCATTATCCTCAAGTAGCGAACAATCCTATTCTGTTTAAATCGCTGTCTTTCGTATTAAGACACCTTCTTCACGAACGCGAAATTACCGAATTTGGTGAAACCTATCCGCACTATGAAGACATTGATTTTGTCGAGCAAGTGTTGGAGTACTTCAATATCAGCTACTCCACCCGTGATGTCGAAAAAGAACGTATTCCAAGCGAAGGCAAAGTGGTAATTATCGCAAACCACCCTATTGGCTCTCTCGATGCCCTTGCGCTAATTAAACTAGTTAGTGAAGTGCGGCACGACTTAAAAGTAGTGGCCAATGAAATGCTCATGGCTATTGAACCTCTTCACGATATGTTGCTACCAGTAAATAATATGCAGGGTGGTACACCGAAGCAGCATTTATCGGCTATCCAAAAACACCTCAAAAGCGACGGTGCTATATTGATTTTTCCTGCCGGTGAAGTCTCTCGATTACGCCCGCAAGGTGTTCGCGACACGCGATGGCACACTGGCTTTTTGCGTATTGCAAAGCAAGCTAAAGCGCCGATATTGCCGGTTTACATTGACGCTAAAAATAGCCCCCTTTTTTACAGCGTGTCTATGGTATACAAACCACTCGCCACCGCACTGCTGGTTAAAGAAATGTTCAAACAGCGCAAAAAGCATTTACCTATGCGCATTGGCGAACTTATTCCTTTTGAAGCTTACCAGCAAACCAATATTCCGCTAAAAGAGCAGGTAAAGCTGTTTAAGCGCCACCTATATCGCATTGGCAGCAACAAGAAAGGCGTATTTGAAACGCAGGCGTCTATTGCTATGCCCGAAGACAGAAAAGAGCTCGCCCGCGCAATTCGAGAATGTGAGCATCTCGGAGAAACGGGTGATGGAAAGTCTATCTACCTGTATCAGCACAAAAGCTGCTCGCCAATTATGCGTGAGATAGGCCGCTTGCGAGAAGTCGCATTTCGCGCCGTGGGAGAAGGCACCAATAAACGTAGAGATATTGATCAATACGACTCTTACTATTATCACCTTGTGCTATGGGACGACAGCGACTTGGAAATTGTAGGCGCCTATCGCTTTGGCGATGCAGAACTTTTGACAGCGCCCAATCACCCTACGGGACTTTATTCTGCCACTTTATTTAATTATGGCAAAAACAACGACAAACTTTTTAAGGAAGGCCTAGAACTAGGGCGAAGCTTTGTTCAGCCTCGCTACTGGGGCAAACGCAGTTTAGATTACTTGTGGTTTGGTATTGGTGCATTTTTAAGTCGTTATCCCAAATATCGTTATCTATTTGGTGCAGTGTCACTTAGTAATGCCTATCCAGAACCAGCTAAAGACCTATTGGTACAATTTTACTCCACGTATTTTCCTGCAAAGTTTGGTGAAGCGACCTGTAAACGCCCTTATCAAATGGCTAACGATGCGCTACATCAATTCAAAGGTAACGATTACAAAGCCGAATTTACCGAGCTAAAGGATTTATTGGCTAATATGGGCGTTAACGTGCCTACGCTTTATAAGCAATACTCTGAACTGTCCAAAGACGGTGGTGTGGCGTTCCTTGGATTCAATGTCGACCCAGATTTTAACGACTGTATTGATGGCTTGGTAGTGGTTGATATGCAAAGCCTTACCGAGAAGAAACGCAAACGCTATTTAACTGACATTCAGCTTAAAGCCACTGCCTAATGTTTTAGGAAAGAACACGTCTTTTATAAAGCCTACGCAAAAGCTAAAAAGGGAGCGCCTAATTGACGCTCCCTTTTCATTTTTACTAGAAATATCAAATGTAATTATCGACCGCCAATATTTTTAAGGATATCCGTATAGATATCTTCAAGTGTAAGTAAATCCGATAAGTGAATGTGTTCGTTTACCTGATGGATAGTGGTGTTGGGCACACCGACTTCGACAACCTGTGTGTGCTCGCTTGAGAAGAAGCGCCCATCTGACGTGCCGCCGGACGTACTAACTACAGGATAACGACCTGTGGCGGCTTTAATGGCTTTCTCAACGCAAGCTATTAGGCAACACTCTGCATTACTATTAGGCTTGCTTAAGTATGCTTCACAGGGCCTTGAAAAGCTGACTTCGGCTTCTACATCAACGGTATTGATGATATTGCGTAGCAAAGCAGATAAGCGCTCTTGATCAAACTGCCACGAGTATCTTACGTTAAACTCTATACGAACAGCACTAGGCACTATGTTATCGGTGAAGCTTCCTGTATCCATATGTGTTACTTGAAGCGTGGTGCCAGGAAAGTCATCGCTTCCTGTATCAAAAGGATATTGAGTTAGTGCATTAACCACTCTACTCGCTTTGTGAATAGCATTCACTGCTGTCTTTGGGTATGCCACATGGCCTTGCTTTCCTGCAATATGGATAGTGCCTGAAAGTGAGCCTCTGCGACCAATCTTTATCGTATCGCCAGTTTTAGAAGATGCCGAAGGTTCGCCCACTAGGCACATATCGAGCTGTACATTTTTAGATGCTAAATATTCAGCTATCCATTTAGAGCCCCACTCCGCCTCCCCCTCTTCATCACTGGTGATTAGCCACCAATAAGATATTTTATCAGGATCTAAAGAGGCAATAGTTCGCTCAGTCGCTGCTAGCATAGCTGCAATGCCCGTTTTCATGTCGGCAGCACCGCGTCCGTATAGTTTATTTTTACTTATAACCGGGCTGAAAGGGGGAGATTTCCACTTATCGAGAGGGCCAGGAGGCACGACATCTGTATGGCCGCTAAATGCTAAGTGAACAGGCCCTTGCCCCCATCTGGCGATGAGGTTCTTGACCCCATTAATCTTATGCTTTTCACATGAAAAACCAAGCTTTTCAAGCTTATAGATTAGGTAGCTTTGACAACCCGCATCTATTGGAGTGATAGACTCTCTAGCCATTAAAACTTCGGCAAAGTGAATACTGCGCGCCGGCGCTAAAGAAGGTAAAGGCTGAATTGACATTCATGTACCCCAATTTAGAAACATGGGTCTATTACACAAATTTAAAGTGACACGCTAATAACAGATTTGCGACAAAGTCATGACAACAAAGCCAAGGCTTTTTTGGCGTGAATGGCCGCAAATAAGAATACTGCAGGCGTATGGAAGTTTCGACCGGCCTCCCTAATATTTGTCTATAGCTCCACACATTGTTATAAATAGGCCACAACTTATAAGAAGGCAGTACTGTGTTAAAAATAATTGTTTTAATACCCCTTATCTTGTCATTACTTTGGTTTGGTTATTTGCAAGCCAATAAATATACTCTTGAACAAGGCAAGCAGGGGTTTCTTTACATATTCGTGCTATCCGGAGTTATTGCCGCGTTTTATACACTCATGCTGTTTTTAACGAATTAGCTCTTTTTTGCCATAAAGTCTATCTCTTCGCACTAACCCTATACAGCCTAAGAGATTAGCAAGTAAATTTACCGCAGCATTGATTATGCTGTGCAGCACCAATTAAATAACCACTTAGCAAAGTAAGTTAAGCGATCAAAAAAGCCAGCTTTGATTAAGAAGCTGGCTTTTCACTATTTCTAATTGTTACCACCCTACCATCGAGTGGCTGAAGTTGCTTACAATGACTCTGAAATAGTCACGTCAGCATTTGCGCGAAGCGCATCGATGTACTGCTGATAAACACGTTGACCTTGTACTTGAGCAAGACGCTGTTTCAGGCTTTCACCTAGCTCGTTTTCAAGTTCAGGAGCAGCATTTACGCCTTCTAGCATTACAACTGCAACATCGCCGTTAACTGTTGTTGCTACGTCAACTTTATCTTCACCTTCAAGACCCAGTGAGAAAAGCGTGTCAACCAATGCACGAGCCAGTGTACCACCTGATCTTGGCACCGCTGAAGCCGTTTCCCAAGCTACAGATTTTTCTGCTAGTTCGCTTTCAACATTTTCTTCTGCGCGTACTTTTTGTGCGATGTCAAAGGCCCAAGCTTCTGCTGCTTCTTTCGCTTTTTCCGCTTTTACTGATGCTTCAATTCCCTCGCGAACTTCATCTAGCGACTGAGTGCGTTGTGGTTGATGTTCGATAACACGTGCAACAATTACCGTCTCGTCATCAAGTTCAACGATGTCGCTGTTAAGGCCTTCTTCAACTAACTCTGATGAGAAAGCAACATCCAGCAAGCCGGGGAAGCTTAGCTCCGCAGGCGCCGTATTTCGGCTGAAAAGCACAGACTCTTGTATAGGTAGATCTACAGCATTAGCTGCATCTTCAAGCGTATCTGGCACCTCAAACGCAATTTCAGCTAAGGTATTTTGAAGCTCAAAATACTTCTCCATTGCCGCATCGTAAAGAAGGGTATCGCGAATCTCGCTAGCCACTTCATCGAATGATTTTACTTGCGCTTCTTTTAAATCTGTTAGCTTAATAATGTGAAAGCCAAACTCGGTCTCAACAACGTCAGATACATCACCGACGTTTTCTAAAGCAAACGCAGCTTCATCGAACGCTGGGTCCATCATTTCAGGTGTAATGAAATCTAGGTCACCGCCGTTCTCAGCTGAGAATGTGTCGTCAGAGTTTTCTTCAGCAAGCACTGCAAAGTCGGCACCGTTATCAAGCTCAGTTTTCAATGACTCTGCTTTTGCTTTCGCAGCGTCTTGGTCGTCACCTGCTTCGATAAGGATGTGTGAAACTCGGCGTTCCTCTTCAGTACCATAGCTTCCTAGGTTATTGTCATAATAGGTGCGTACTGCTTCTTCATCTACAGAAACGCGACCTTTTAGATCTTCAACACTTAGTTTTACATAAGCCAGTTTCACCTGCTCTTCAGTATCGAAAGATGCAATATTGTTATTGTAGAACGCTTCTACATCAGCATCTGTTACTTCGATAGAACTGGCAAATTCGTCAGAGCTCACTAATACGTATTTCGCATCACGAGTTTGACGTTGAAGGGCATTAGCCTGCTGCACTTCACCGTCTAGAGAAAATGAAGAATTCGTTAACGCTGCAGCCAATTGATTCTGAGTCATCTGCGTTCTTAGGTAGTCGCGAAAGTCTGCAACTTGAAAACCATTTTGACGGAGAATAGCTTGGAAACGCTCGTTATCAAACTGACCACCAAACTGAAATTCAGGCATTTGCACTATCGTTTCACGAATTTGTTCATCGCTTACGCGCAAGCCCATATCGGTAGCTTGTTGCTGAATCAGTTTTTCAGCAATAAGTCTGTCCAGTACATTTTTTCTAAAATCTGCGAGATATTCTTCGCTAGAGAAAAGCTGCGCGATGCTTTCGCCGTACTGTGACTCCATTTGTGCACGCTGGTTTTGGTATGCACGTTCTAGTTCTTGTGCCGAAATTTCTTCGCCGTTTACAGTTGCTACTGCTGTAGTGCCTGATGATGTTAGGTAGCTACCTACACCTGCGAATACGAAACTTAAAACGATAAGCGCAATAATCGCCATCGCCCAAGGGCCTTGAGAACCTTCTCTGATTCTTTCTAGCATGATTGTTCTTCAACTCCGTTGCTTACTACAATTACCCTAACCCATCACTTGCGGGCGAGCTCAAGGTAAAATAAGCGATGATTATAACCCAATGCCGCCGAATATAAACGCCAAAACAAACTATTTGTAATGTCTTTCGTCAAGTTAAGGCGTTTCTCTGACATGTATGAAAATCGGCATGCCTGCAGGAGGTATTCTCACTCTTGAAATAATGGGGTCAGAGTCGTTACTCTGACCCCAATATTGAATTCTTTGCTTTAGAAATAAAAAAGGCGATGGACTAGCCATCGCCTTTTTCTATAATTTTTTTGCTTAGTTACAAGCGTCTTTCAGTGCTTTACCAGCTTTGAAAGATGGAACTTTCGCTGCTGAAATCTGAATAGTCTCACCAGTTTGTGGGTTACGACCACTGCGAGCTGAACGTTCGCGAACTGAGAAAGTACCAAAGCCTACTAGTGCAACTTGGTCGCCGTCTTTTAGCGCCGCAGTTACTGAGTCAGTGAATGCGTCAAGAGCGCGGCCAGCAGCTGCTTTAGAAATGTCTGCACCAGCAGCGATTTGGTCGATAAGTTGAGACTTGTTCACAATTAGATCCCCTTCGATTGTTATTATACTGTTTGTCCAAAACGATTTTGCTTGAACGTTATAGCAAGCTTGATCGTTAACATCAAGCTTCAGTCACAAATAATTAACTTTTTAAATGAATCGCTGCAATCCCTTTTGTGGCAAGGCTTCAAGCGAATACCACTTAAAGGTAACACAACTTTTGCGACATGAAAGCCCTATTTTCAAAAAAATAAGCTTTTCTTTCATCTAATGCGCATAATTTAGTCAATTATTGCATTTTTATAGCAAAAACAAGGCTGCACGCCTTTAAAATTAAAGGTATGCAGCTACACGCGTAAGTTACTTTTTAACCACTTCGAAACTTTCAACAGGCTCCTGAAGCGCAATATCAAGAACGTCATCAATCCATTTAACCGGGTGAATTGATAAATCTTTCTTCACATTGTCTGGAATTTCTTCCAGATCACGCTCGTTGTCCTTTGGAATAACCACGGTTTTGATGCCACCACGGTGTGCTGCAAGTAACTTTTCTTTTAGACCACCAATAGCAAGTACTTCACCGCGAAGCGTAATTTCACCCGTCATGGCAACATCACACTTCACAGGGTTACCTGTTAGTGAAGATACTAAAGCGGTACACATTGCAATACCTGCGCTTGGGCCATCTTTTGGTGTTGCACCTTCAGGAACGTGCACATGAATATCACGCTTCTCATAAAAGTCATCATTAATGCGAAGCTTTTCAGCGCGACTTCTTACCACTGTCATCGCCGCCTTAATTGACTCCTGCATGACATCGCCCAAAGAGCCTGTAGAAGTCATTTTTCCTTTACCTGGAACCGATGTGGTTTCAATGGTCAGTAGGTCGCCACCAACTTGAGTCCAAGCTAAACCGGTAACTTGACCGATTTGGTTGTCTTTGTCGGCTTTGCCGTAGTCAAAGCGCTGAACACCAAGATAGTCTTTAAGATTATCTTGAGTAACAACCACCTTATCTTTGCTTTTCGTAAGTAAGATATCTTTAACCGCTTTACGGCATACCTTAGATACTTCGCGCTCTAAGCTTCTAACACCCGCTTCACGCGTGTAATAACGAATCATGCCTATAACAGCAGAATCTGTAATCTCAAGCTCTTTCGCTTTAAGGCCGTTGCGCTCCATTTGCTTACCAATTAAATGGTTCTTCGCAATGTTAAGCTTTTCGTCTTCGGTATAACCAGATAGTCGAATTACTTCCATACGGTCAAGCAACGGACCAGGGATATTCATGCTGTTAGAGGTTGCGACGAACATAACGTCAGATAGATCGTAATCCACTTCTAAATAATGGTCGCTAAAGCTGTTGTTCTGCTCTGGGTCAAGTACCTCTAGCAAGGCTGACGCTGGGTCTCCTCGCATGTCTGATGACATCTTATCGATTTCATCAAGCAAGAATAGTGGGTTTTTAACCCCGACTTTCGCCATTTTTTGAACGAGTTTACCTGGCAATGAACCAATGTACGTACGACGGTGACCACGTATCTCGGCCTCGTCTCGCACGCCGCCCAAGGCCATACGGACATATTTACGTCCAGTCGCTTTAGCGACAGACTGGCCTAGCGAGGTTTTACCTACACCTGGAGGCCCCACAAGACATAGAATTGGGCCTTTAAGCTTTTTAACACGCTGCTGAACCGCTAGGTATTCAAGAATACGTTCTTTTACCTTTTCTAGGCCGTAATGGTCTTCGTTAAGCACATCTTCAGCCCGTGAAAGATCTTTCTTCACCGGCGAGCGCTTATTCCAAGGAACACTAGTAAGCCAATCAATGTAGCTTCGAAGAACAGTAGCTTCTGCTGACATCGGTGACATCATTTTTAACTTTTGAAGTTCAGCTTTCGCCTTGTCTTCTGCCTCTTTCGGCATTTTCGCGTCGGCAATCTTTTTAGATAGTGCCTCGAACTCATCGGGCGCATCGTCTAACTCACCCAATTCTTTTTGAATGGCTTTCATTTGCTCATTCAAATAATATTCGCGCTGGCTTTTTTCCATTTGCTTTTTAACGCGGGTGCGAATTTTCTTTTCCACCTGCAGCAAATCAATTTCGCCTTCCATCAGTGCCATCAAATACTCAAGGCGCTCATTAACACCCTGCATTTCTAGCACTTTTTGCTTTTCAGTAAGCTTTAGAGGCATGTGCGCAGCCATGGTGTCGGCTAGACGCGCCGCATCTTCAATCCCATTAAGTGAAGTCAGTACTTCTGGCGGGATTTTCTTATTCAGTTTCACATAGCCTTCAAACTGTGAGACTGCAGAGCGAATCAAGACTTCTTGCTCACTCTCATCAATGCCTTCATCTTCTAACTTATCAACGTTAGCAACAAAGAAAGGCTCTGATTGTTTATAGCTTTCGATTTCACCACGTACGCTACCCTCTACAAGTACCTTTACAGTACCGTCAGGAAGCTTTAAAAGCTGTAGGATAGTAGCAATGGTACCTACAGTGTAAATGTCATCTGCTTCAGGCTCATCAACGCCCGCGTCTTTTTGTGCTACTAGAAAAATTTGTTTGTCATTATCCATTGCCGCTTCAAGGCAACGGATTGATTTCTCACGCCCAACAAATAGGGGTATGACCATATGCGGGTAAACAACCACGTCCCGCAAGGCAAGCACAGGAATTTCAATGCGATTTTCACGCTCAACTGTCATACTTGTTCTCAATTAGTTTGAAATGTCATTTTTATATGGGGATGCAAGAGCAAAGTTCAATCGAAACTTATTAAAGTGTGTTAATTCCTTAACCTTACCTTCCCTGCTCTAGGGCCAGTCGACCTTAATATAACCATTATCGATTTTGCACCGAATGGCAACACAAAACTAAAAATTCTAGTAGAAAGGATAGCTTTACCACCCTTGCTCGCTTAATAATTAGCCAAATTGGCGCATTAGTTTTTGTCAGTTACCACAGATTACTTACGACCAATTATCAACCTTTAGAAACAAAAAAAGGTCCCGCAGGACCTTTTTTGAATCAAGCTAACATCTATTCAGATGCGGCCTTTTTCTCATTGCTGTCGTAAATCAAGATAGGTTTTGATTCACCGCGAATTACCGTTTCATCAATAACCACTTTGCTTACGTCTTCCATAGAAGGAAGATCGTACATGGTATCAAGCAAAACCGCTTCAACAATTGAGCGAAGGCCTCGAGCACCGGTCTTGCGATCCATTGCCTTTTTAGCAATGGCGTTAAGTGCATCGTCACGGAATTCAAGTTCAACGTCTTCCATAGAGAACAATGCACCATACTGTTTGGTGATTGCATTCTTAGGTTCACGTAAAATTTGAATTAGCGCCTCTTCGTTCAACTCTTCAAGGCTGGTAACCACAGGAAGACGACCGATGAATTCTGGAATTAACCCGTATTTCACCAAGTCTTCAGGTTCAACCTGCTTAAACAGCTCGCTAATTTGCTTACTGTTGTCTTTCGACTTAACCGTAGCACCAAATCCAATACCTGTGTCTTTCTGTGCGCGCTGCTCGATAACCTTATCAAGGCCAGCAAATGCTCCACCACAGATAAACAGTATTTTAGAAGTATCAACTTGCAAAAACTCTTGCTGAGGATGCTTACGTCCACCTTGCGGAGGAACCGACGCAACCGTACCTTCAATCAGCTTAAGAAGCGCTTGCTGAACACCTTCACCCGATACGTCACGGGTAATTGATGGATTGTCAGACTTACGAGAGATCTTGTCGATTTCGTCAATGTAAACAATACCGCGCTGTGCTTTCTCTACGTCGTAATCACACTTCTGAAGTAGTTTTTGAATAATATTCTCAACATCTTCACCCACATAGCCCGCTTCCGTCAGCGTGGTTGCGTCAGCCATTGTGAACGGCACGTCAAGTAAACGTGCAAGCGTTTCTGCTAATAGGGTTTTACCACTACCGGTAGGGCCAATTAACAGAATGTTACTTTTCCCTAGTTCAACGCCTTCGTGAACATCGCCATTGCGCAAACGCTTGTAGTGGTTATAAACCGCTACTGACAACACCTTCTTTGCATGTTCTTGGCCGATAACGTAATCGTCAAGATGCGCATGAATTTCAGTTGGTTTAGGTAAAGCGTCCTGCTTTTGCTTAGGCGCGATTTCCTTAATTTCTTCGCGAATGATATCGTTACATAACTCAACACACTCGTCGCAAATAAATACCGACGGGCCTGCTATTAACTTTCTTACTTCGTGTTGGCTTTTGCCACAAAACGAACAGTACAGTAGCTTGTTATCACCGTCACCGCTTTGCTTATCACTCATTACTTTTGCCTCTGCCTTACCCGAGCCGAAAACCAAATTCGTGCTATGCACTGGCCCGGGTCATCTATAACTATACTACTTAGTTCCGGCTACGTCAGATCGATTTGCTAAAACTTGGTCAACCAGGCCGTAATCTTTTGCCTCGGTTGCGCTTAAAAAGTTATCACGGTCTGTGTCGCGCGCGACTTTTTCATAGTCTTGACCAGTATGGTCTGCCATTAGGCGATTCAACTTCTCTTTAATAGACAGAATTTCTTTCGCATGTATTTCAAAATCAGATGCCTGACCTTGGAAACCACCAAGAGGTTGGTGAATCATAACGCGAGAGTTAGGTAGACAATAACGCTTACCTTTTGCTCCTGCAGAGAGTAGAAATGCGCCCATGCTCGCAGCTTGGCCCATACACACTGTGCTCACGTCTGGCTTGATAAATCTCATTGTGTCATAGATTGCCATACCAGCAGTTACAGAGCCGCCCGGCGAGTTGATGTATAGGAAAATATCTTTCTCTGGGTTTTCAGCTTCTAAGAACAACATTTGTGCAACGATGAGGTTGGCCATGTGATCTTCAACTTGTCCTACTAAGAAAATTACGTTTTCTTTTAGAAGACGAGAGTAAATGTCGTATGAGCGCTCACCTTTTGAGGTTTGCTCAACAACCATAGGAACAAGTGCATTCATTGGGTCAAACGGGGTATTAGTCATAGCTACCTTGATTATCTAGCGTTAAAAACAAAAATGCTCGGAAGGCTCCGAGCATTTAAGCAGTTGCTGACAAGTATTGTCAATCAGACAGTAAAAAATTACGCCTGTTTGTTCATAACCTCGTCAAAAGCTTTAGTTACTTCAGTAACTTTTGCTTGCTCAAGAACCCACTCAATCGCTTGTTCTTCTAGCGCAACGTTTTGCATTTGCTGCATAAGCTCTTGATTGTTGTTGTAGTAGTCAACAACTTCTTGTGGATCTTCATACGCAGAAGCTGCAGTTTCGATCATCTCGTTAACTTTAGCTTCGTCTGCTTTTAGTTCGTTTTCTTTGATTACTTCACCTAGAAGTAGACCAATAGATACGCGACGCTTAGCGTTGTCAGTAAACAGTTCCGCAGGAAGGTCTGGAAGGTTCTGACCACCGCCTTGTTGGCTGAAACGTTGCTTCGCTTGCTCGCGTAGTGCGTTTACTTCTTGATCGATAAGCGCTTGAGGAATATCAATCTCGTTAGCTTCAACAAGTTTAGAGATTACGTCTTCTTTAACTTGTGCTTTAAGCGTTTGGTCTAGCTCACGCTGCATGTTCTTACGAACTTCAGCTTTAAGTGCGTCAACGCCGCCTTCTTCAACACCGAATAGCTTAGCAAACTCTTCGTCAACTTTTGGAAGGTCTAGACCTTCTACTTTCTTAACTGTCGCTTGGAAAACTGCGTCTTTACCTTTTAGGTTTTCAGCGTGGTAATCTTCTGGGAACGTAACTTCGATGGTTACTTCTTCACCCGCTTTCGCACCAACTAGTGGCTTCTCGAAACCTGGGATCATGCGGTCTTTGCCAAGCTCTAGCGCGAAATCTTCTGCTTTTCCGCCTTCGAACTCTTCACCGTCGATAGAGCCAACGAAATCGATGATAACTTTGTCGTCTTTCTTCGCTTTACGCTTAACTTCTTTCCAAGATGCGTGCTGCTTTTGAAGCGTTTCCATCATGTTATCAAGATCTTTGTCAGTAATTTCTACTACTGGCTTTTCGATTTCGATATCGCTAACACCTTTCACTTCTACTTCTGGGTAAACTTCGAAAGATGCTACAAATTCTAGGTCCTGACCGTCTTCGTCTTTAGTCAGTTCAAACTTTGGCATACCAGCAGGCTGAATCTTTTCTTGAATGACTGCTTGGTAGAAGTTTTGCTGCATAACATCGCCAGCAACTTCTTGGCGAACTGCCTGGCCGAAACGCTTTTTGATTACGCTTACAGGAACTTTACCTGGACGGAAGCCGTTGATGCGTTGTGTTTTTGCCAACTGCTGTAGGCGTGACTTAACTGCTGAATCAACCGTGTCAGATGGAACGGTGATAGTAAGACGGCGTTCTAAACCCTGGGTCGTCTCGACTGAAACTTGCATTATGTTACCTCAACTATACGCCTCTATAGGCGTTTTGTTCTCAATCCCCTCTCCCGTCATGCATTAATTGCATATCACTCCGGGGTAGAAGGTCGTTATTCGACGTTTATAAAATCAAAGTTAGGACACAAAATCGTGCCACAAAGCCAACCTGAAACAAACGTACTGGTTAAAAAAAGACGCGGTAGTATACAGCCGCACACCACAAGAGTCGAGAGGGAAACACAAGTTTGTAACAACCAATCGAACGCATTTTAAACAAATTGCGAAACTAGTAAGAAAAATAGATTGAAAAACGACTTTGACTAGCGGTTTGGGACGCTATTTGAAGAGGACAAAAGAAAAAGTAAGAAATAATGGTCGGTGAGACAGGATTTGAACCTGCGACCCCTTGTACCCAAAACAAGTGCGCTACCAAGCTGCGCCACTCACCGATATAGATATCTCTTTAAAGACTCTTGAAAAGACTCAAGAATATGGTGCGGAAGGAGAGACTTGAACTCTCACGCCGTGAAGCACTGGAACCTAAATCCAGCGTGTCTACCAATTCCACCACTTCCGCGAAAAAGTGGGGTGGACGATGGGACTTGAACCCACGACAACCGGAATCACAATCCGGGGCTCTACCAACTGAGCTACGCCCACCACAGTAATCCTGTGTTTGTCTACGTGTGAATCGATAAACACATAAACAACTATCGAACTGTCAGGATCTCACTTTACTGCTCGATAGTCTGGTTTGACTTTAATTCAACACCCTTTGCTTTACTCGCTGAGCTATGAATTATTGCTAAGTCAAATAAGCATAAATGGTCGGTGAGACAGGATTTGAACCTGCGACCCCTTGTACCCAAAACAAGTGCGCTACCAAGCTGCGCCACTCACCGACAGGAATGCTTAAGGTAAGCTTTTAAAAAAGCTTGAAAATATGGTGCGGAAGGAGAGACTTGAACTCTCACGCCGTGAAGCACTGGAACCTAAATCCAGCGTGTCTACCAATTCCACCACTTCCGCTAAAAGTGGGGTGGACGATGGGACTTGAACCCACGACAACCGGAATCACAATCCGGGGCTCTACCAACTGAGCTACGCCCACCATAGGGTGTGTTGCAATCTACAAGCTTTATATTAGCAATATAGATACAAAAATTCTGCCTTGCTATCAGGACCTACCTGACTCGCATGGCGCGCCCGGCAGGATTCGAACCTGCGACCCACGGCTTAGAAGGCCGTTGCTCTATCCAGCTGAGCTACGGGCGCTTGGCGAATCTTCGCTGCAAAAAGTGGTCGGTGAGACAGGATTTGAACCTGCGACCCCTTGTACCCAAAACAAGTGCGCTACCAAGCTGCGCCACTCACCGACTGTCGTATCGACCAAGATGCATAAGCCTCTGTGCCGTTACGGGGTGCGAATATTACTGACATCCCCCCACCTCGTCAAACACTTTTTTAAATAAAATCGCCAACCGCTCACAAAGCACTCATTATCATGTTTTTTTGTACAATCCCGCTTCTATTTCGCTACTTTTAACCACGCTGAGCAACCCGTAAACGAGTTTGTCGTATTGATATTACGAGAAAAGTTATTTGTTCAACTTATTGATGTTCGATGGCAACCAATAACTACTATCTAATAATTGCTAGAGTATACCCCCTGTTTTATGGAACAATATAGGGCACTTGTTGACCACCCAACCATATAAGAATCGTACAAGACTATGACCGCTCATCTTATTGACGGCAAATTAATTGCCAAGCAAGTTCGCCAACACGTAACCTCCTATGTTGAGTCACTCACCCAAGCAGGCAAAAGACAGCCAGGTCTCGCCGTTGTCCTCGTAGGCAGTGATGCCGCTTCTCAAGTTTATGTTTCAAATAAGCGTAAAGCCTGTGAAGAAGTAGGATTTGTTTCTCGCTCTTTCGACCTTCCTTCAGACACTACGGAAGAAACCTTGCTTAACTTAGTGGATGAGCTCAACGAAGATAAAGAGATAGACGGTATTCTTGTGCAACTTCCACTACCTGCAGGTCTCAACGCAGAGAAAGTATTAGAGCGTATTCACCCTCATAAAGATGTTGATGGCTTCCATCCCTATAACATTGGTCGTCTTGCTCAACGTATTCCCGCTTTGCGTCCTTGTACACCTAAGGGCATCATGACCATGATTGAGTCTACCAAACGCCCTGTTAAGGGTTTAGACGCGGTTATAGTAGGCGCATCTAATATTGTAGGTCGCCCTATGAGTCTTGAATTATTGTTAGCAGGCTGCACCGTCACTACCTGCCACAAGTTTACCCAAGACCTAAAAAGTCATGTTCAGCGTGCAGACTTACTTGTCGTAGCAGTAGGTAAACCTAATTTTATACCTGGCGACTGGGTTAAACCCGGCGCGATTGTAATTGATGTAGGCATTAATCGTCTTAATGATGGCTCGTTAATTGGCGACGTCGATTTTAAAAAAGCCAAAGAGCGTGCAGGCTGGATAACCCCTGTACCTGGCGGTGTCGGCCCTATGACAGTGGCAAGTTTGATAGAAAACACGCTTGAGGCATACGTTAAGTTTCATTCCTAAAGCACTAAGATTCACTCAAATTTTAAAGGCAGAAATTAAATTTCTGCCTTTTTGCTTTATACTCCCCTCTCTTTGAATACAGACCTAAATTGAATGACTTCTTTATGGCAAAACCAACATCTCCGTTGAGCGAACAACACGTAATTGATGCAACGCTTAAGTGGGTTGATGATATTGTGATAAAACACAATTTTTGCCCCTTTGCGCGCTATGTAAGAACGCCAAATCAAATTCGTTGTATAGTAATAGCGGGGGATGCAGGGGACGTTATCCAATCTTTGTACGATGAACTTCGCCATTTGGAAGAGAATGAGAGCACCGCTACCACGTTAATTGCACTGACACATCCAACCCTTGATGATTTTGATGAGTATCTTGATGTGCTAGCTATTGGCGATAATATGCTGCATGACTGGGGGTACAGCGGTACCTATCAACTCGCGAGCTTTCACCCTGACTATGTGTTTGACGGTAGCGATTCTAACGATGCTGAAAACTACACGAACCGTTCCCCCTACCCGCTTTTACATTTAATTCGCGAAGCAGACATTACTCGCTATATGAAAAAAGAAGAGGATGCGGAAAAGATATTCAGTCATAACATTGATAAGGCGCGAGCACTAGGCTGCCCTTATTTTAAGAACGCATTGGAAGCAATGAAAAAAGATAAGCCTGCGCAGTAAAACACAAGTGTTTTTATTTGATCTGCTATGCACACAAGTTTTGTAAACTGGTGTTAGAAAAAGTCCTAGTGCAATAACTGTTCAGGCCCAAAATGTTGGATTAATCCAGGGAACCCAAATAAACATCCCATTCGTGAACCGAAAAAATGCTGTATTTGGTTCAAGTTTTCACTTGCACTGTTACATTACCTGTTAAGTATGAGAGTAATATGACAGCAAAAATTATTTTCAATTAGGTTAAAGCAGACCCGTGACTCCCCCAACTTCATTTACCGTATCGACAATCGCAACTATCGCTACGCCTTTTAAACAAAAGTTTGCCATCCCAAGGCAACCTAATTTAGCAAAAGCTCATGGAGTAATTGCGTTTGAAGAAGGGTTTAACGATATTCACATGCTAAAGGGGATAGAAAGTTATAGTCATCTGTGGCTGCTTTTTATCTTTCATCAAAATATTGAGCGCGGTTGGAAAAATACAGTAAAGGCGCCTCGGCTAGGCGGCAATGCCACTATGGGTGTATTAGCGACTCGCAGCACACATCGACCGAACAGCATTGGCATGTCTGTTGTTAAAAATAAAGGGCTAGTGCACGATAACGGCAAAACGCATTTACTTGTAGAAGGCGTGGATTTAGTAGACGGTACGCCACTTGTCGATATTAAACCTTACATCGGTTACGCAGATAGTGTTCCAAACGCGAGCGATAAGCTTGACGAAATCAGCCCCATTCCCCAACGCCACGTAGCGTTCTTAGATACGCTAAAGCCAACGCTTTCTGAAATAGACAAAAAGCACAGCGACTTTACCGCTTTAGTTACAGCAGTACTGGCGCAAGACCCACGCCCAGCGTATAAACAAAAACTGGATAACGACGAGAAAACCTATCGCGTTACCCTGTACAATATTGATGTAGGTTTTAAAGTGAAAAATAATGTCGTTTGGGTTACTGAGCTCGTTCATTTAGGATAATTGCACTTTTAGTGTCAACAGTCTGTGGCGAAATGGCTCACAGTTAATTAGAATACCGCCAAACGTGTGATGGTCACTCTTTAGTTAACGCATTTAGCAATAATTTCGTAAATTACATAATGTGTACAACTTATTGCAGAAGGCCAGCACACAAACAGTCTTAATACATTGAAAACAGGATACCTGCTTTACATGCGCACTAGTCAATATTTGCTTGCCACGCAGAAAGAAACACCTGCTGATGCAGAGGTTATCAGCCACCAGCTAATGCTGAGAGCTGGTATGATCAGAAAGCTTGCCTCAGGTCTTTACACGTGGCTGCCGTCAGGTCTTCGTGTACTTAATAAAGTAGCCAATATTGTTCGTGAAGAAATGAACAAAGCAGGCGCAATTGAAGTGCTTATGCCCGTTGTTCAGCCTGCTGACCTGTGGGAAGAGTCAGGGCGCTGGGAAGAATACGGCCCGGAACTGCTTCGCGTTAAAGACCGCCATCAGCGCGACTTTGTATTAGGCCCTACTCACGAAGAAGTGGTTACAGCCCTTGTGCGCAATGAAATAAGCAGCTACAAGCAGCTTCCACTGAACCTGTATCAAATCCAGACTAAATTCCGCGACGAAGTTCGTCCTCGTTTTGGCATTATGCGCGGTCGTGAATTTACCATGAAGGATGCATACAGCTTTCACTTAGAAGATAGCTGTTTAGAAGAAACGTATCAAAAGATGTACGATGCTTACTGCAACATCTTCTCGCGCATGGGTCTTGATTTCAGAGCAGTAATTGCTGATTCAGGCTCAATCGGTGGGAATCATTCTCATGAGTTTCATGTGCTAGCTGACTCTGGTGAAGACGCCATTGCATTCTCATCAGGCAGCGACTACGCGGCTAACGTTGAAATGGCCGCCGCTGTGGCGCCAGAAAAAGCACAAGCAACCGGTGCAGCGGTAGAAACTAAAGATGCCAAAGGCAAAGACTTCGAAAAAATACTAAAAAGTATCGATGCCGATTTAACCAATGCCGTGAAAGTTGTTGTGGTAAAAGCGGCGAACGCTGCGGATGACAAAGGCGAAGAAGTACACGCAGACAACTGGGTTGCATTAGTACTACGCGCTGACCACGAACTAAATGATGTTAAAGCAGAGAAAATTGAAGGTGTTGCTACCCCGCTGGTTGAAGCGTCATTCGACAAAGCGAAAGAAGTGCTTGGTGTAGTACCCTATTTTGCAGACGCAACTAACCTTCCAATCCCAGCTTACGTGGATGCGAGTGCTGCAGCGCTAGCAGATTTTACAACAGGCGCTGGCGCTGGCGGCAAAATGAACATCAACGTAAATTGGTCTGATGATATTTCTGGGGTAGATATTCGCAATGTCGTCGCTGGCGATGCGGCTCCTGACGGTAAAGGCACACTTGATATTAAGCGCGGTATCGAAGTGGGTCATATCTTCCAACTTGGCAGCAAATATTCAGAAGCTATGAATTGCGGTGTGCTTAGTGAATCAGGTAAGCACCAGACGCTTACTATGGGCTGTTACGGTATTGGTGTATCACGTATTGTTGCTGCAGCTATCGAGCAAAATCACGATAAATTTGGCATAAAGTGGCCAGATCCTATTGCACCGTTTAAAATTGCATTAATACCAATGAATATGCACAAGTCTCACCGCATTAAAGAAGCTGCAGAAGCGCTTTACGAAGAGCTTGTTGCCCTTGGCGTAGAAGTGCTGTTTGACGACAGGAAAGAGCGCCCGGGTGTAATGTTCAATGACATGGAATTAATTGGCATACCTCACAGCATTGTCATTGGTGAAAGAAATCTGGATAATCAACAGGTTGAATATAAAAATAGACGTACTGGCGAGAAACAGTTATTAGATCTCAGCGCAGCAAAAGATTTTGTAGCCGCTCTCTAAAACCTGAACTTGCCCATTAGATAAGTAGATGAGGGCGTATGCGGTTAACTTTTTATGGCGTAAGAGGGTCAATACCCACTCCGGGGGCAGCTTACGTTCGTTATGGTGGCAACACCGCATGCGTTCACATTGAGCTCGAGGATGGTACTGATATCATCTTCGACTCAGGCACAGGTATCCGTTTGCTTGGCGATCGGTTAATTAAGAAAACAACGCCAATTCACCTTTTGTTAAGTCACAACCATTGGGACCATATTCAAGGATTTCCTTTTTTTGCGCCCATTTACCAAGAATCGCGTGAAATAAACATTTATCCAGGCCTTACCCAGCTCAACGAGCCAGATCAAATTTTAAGGCAAATGGAAGGGTCATTATTCCCCGTCCCAAAAAGCGCGTTAAAGTCCTCCATAAGCCTTATTGAGTATCCTGTAACAGAGAATACCTTTACCATTGGAAGTGCGACTATTACTCGCTTGGCCATGAATCACCCTGGCAGTGGAAGCGCCTACTGCATTGAAGCTGACGGTGCTAAGGTCGTTTACATTACTGATAACGAGCTCTACCCTCCTTACAAAAAAGAAACAGATTTTATCGACTTTGCTAAATTTGCACAGGGTGCAGACCTTCTTATTCATGATGCACAGTACATGCTATCTGACATGCCGGCAAAAAATGGCTGGGGTCATTCGGTTGCAGAGGAAGCGGTAAAACTGGCTATGGCCAGCCATGTAAAACAATTAGCGTTATATAGTCATGATCCAGAACGCACTGATGACGATATAGATGATGTCGTAACCCACTGTAATGACTATGTCACAGTGGCAGAGTCTACTTTACACGTATTTGCATCTTCAGAAGGCCAAACGCTGGACTTCAGTTAAGCATAATAACAACCCCTTGCAACGGAGAATTAAAGGTGTCTGTGTTTAAGCCTTTTGTATTTATGGCAGCGTTTGCTGCTTGTACACCTGTGTACGCACAACAATCACAAGAAGTGATGAGCGAACAAACTTCAGAACTCGACAATAGTGAACAGCTAGACACTGTTAAAGACGAGAACGGTCAAACTTCGCAAGATGAAAGCGGAATTGAAGTGATTGATATCATTAAACGTGATACCACCACAGAGAGTGCGCTAGACAATCGCTTAGAAGGTGATAAAGAAGCGCTAGACAATGTTTTTGCTATTACCCAGCACAGACAAAACTATATACTTCCTATCACTTATGTTTCTAACCCTAATACATTCGGTGATGAAGAATTAACGGAAGAAAACATAGACAATAAAGAGGCTAAGTTTCAGGTAAGTGCCAAGCTACCACTGTACTTAGAAGATACTGGCTTCGACGGACTGTATTTTGGATTTACGTTAACCTCTTTCTGGCAGCTTTATAACAATGAAGCATCGAAGCCCTTCCGCGAAACCAATTACGAACCGGAAGTCTTTTGGCAAGAAACGGCTGATTATTCGGTACTTGGCTACAAATTCAATACCTTCCAAGTCGGTTTTAATCATATGTCGAATGGACAAAGCGGCCTTCGCTCTCGAAGCTGGAATCGTCTTTTCGCATCAATAGTATTCAGTGACAACGACGATATTTACTACTTTAAGACTTGGTATCGTATTCCTGAAGATGAAAAAGCAGACCCGCTTGACCCGACAGGGGACGATAACCCGGATATTCAAGACTACTACGGCAGAATGGAATTTGGTTACGGCAGAAAAATTGGGGCTTTCAAAGTGCTTGCGCTGCTGAGAAACAACCTGGATTTTGACGAAAACAGAGGCAGCATTCAGCTAGACTTCACCTACCCTATTTCGGATCGCTATGAATTACTGCTGCAGTACTTCAACGGCTATGGTGACTCTCTCATCGACTATAACCGTTCACAGGAACGCATTGGCCTCGGTTTTCAGCTGCACTTTTTGTAAATCAGATACTCATGCTTAATAAAAAAGCGCGCACTGCGAACATCCCGTTTGAGCGCGCTTTTTAAAATTGCCACTCGCCGCAGCTAATCAATTACACCTGCAGCACGATAAAGCTGGATATGCACATCCACCAGCGCAGCAATATCCCTCTGATACCCTCCACCAATGACCGCAGCGATCGGAATGCCTAAACGATCAGCTAACGCAAAGACTTTCTTATCCCTTTCATAAACACCTTGAGTAGATATATGTAAGTGTCCTAGATCGTCGTTTACGTGCACATCAACGCCGGCGTCATAGATGATGGCGTCGGGTTGAAACTGTCTCAACACCATGATTAGCGCTTGTTCAAGCGTAGTAAGATACTCATCGTCTTCGGCGCCCTTTTCAAGCCCTATATCAATGTCGGAACGCTGCTTTCTGTGCGGGAAGTTTTTTTCACCGTGAATTGATAAGGTGAAGATATCTCGGTCATTCTCAGCAAGTTTGGCTGTACCATCGCCTTGATGCACGTCTAGGTCGACAATGAGTACATTTTCAATAGAAGGGGTTTGCTGCATAGTTTTTGCCGCTAAATACAAATCGTTGAACAAACAAAAACCAGAACCAAAGTCCGAAAATGCATGATGATACCCACCTGTTAAATTCAAGGCTTTGCCATGCTCTAACGCAAGGCTTGCTGTTAAACAAGTGCCAGCAACGGCTGTTCGGGTACGTTCAATTAACTGCTGTGACCAAGGAAAGCCTATACGGCGCATGGCTTTTTTATCTAGTGCGCCGGAAGTGAGCGCATCGACATAGTCCGAGTTGTAATAGGTCGTAAGAAAGGATAAATCGACAGGTGACGGAGTAATAAAGCGCGCTTTATCGACACCGCGTTTTACAAGTTCATCTCGAATACCCACATATTTTTCGATAGGAAAGCGGTGTCGCTCGGGAAGATCTAATTGGCTATAAATAGGGTGAAATACGAGTGGTGGTGTCATTATTATCTGTACTAGTTTATGGGAGCATGAAATCGGTATCAGCAAAAAGAAAAGGAGCGCGACTTGTTTATGCACTCCTTTATTCATGTTTCACGTTATACCAATCCGAATAGATAATTGCTCGCTGAGTAGGTTATTATCTTTGTGGACTAGTACTAATACTGACAAAGCCCAGTTACCGGGTCAAACTGTTAACCACCTTTTCAACGTTTTCTGACATACTTTTCATTGAACGAGACATGTCATCACGCTGCGCAAGCTGGTGATATTTTTCTGATGACGTCACTACATTGCTTATAATCAGTTCAACCTGCTGAAGCACCGCTTCTTGCTCGTCTGCTGCTTCGTTAAGCGCTACCACTACGCTGGCGGTTTCTTGAATATCTCTCACCACATTATTGAGGGTTTCAAGAGCCGTAGCTGCCTCTGCTGCGTTGGTATCAGATAGCTGCTTGCCAGAGGACATAGCAGCAACTGCACCTTTTGCTTCCGCTTCAAAACTGCTCAAGATATCGTTAATTTCTTTTGTAGACTGTTGTGTTTTAGCCGCAAGAGCCCGAACTTCATCGGCCACTACCGCAAAACCACGGCCATGTTCGCCTGCCCTAGCGGCCTCAATTGCTGCATTTAAAGCTAACAGGTTTGTCTGGTCAGCTATTTCATTAATGACATTGACCACTTTTAGAATATTGGTACTGCGGCTTTGCAGTTCTGACACAATATTACTAGATTCCGTTACCGTTTTAGCTAGCTGCTTAAAGCCAGCATTAGCGCTTTCAAACGTGGCATAGCAACTCGCCACGTTCTTTTCAGAATTATTTGTAGCTACAGCAACTTGGTCAGTAATAGCCACTAAATTTTGCACAATCTCTTTGAGTTTATCTGTGCTGCTATCAAGCGAACGCGACGCATCGCGCTGTCCATTGGCGCCCTCCATGATAGATTGGCCAACATTACCAAGGGTGCCAAACGCCTTTTCCATTTCTCGCTCTGCCTGTTGAAGCTGTGCAACAGAATCTTTCAGCTTGTATTGCAACGCGCGAGCGGAATCAGCCAACATACCTAGTTCGTGGTCACTTGAATATGTTAAGTCATAGTCATAACGGCTATTGGCCAAGTTCGATATGCACGCAGCAACCTGTTTTGTTGGTTTGATCACTTGAGAGCGTAAGCGAGCAACAACATATACAACGGAAAGCACAGACAATGCGATAGCCGCCAACAGAATAACCCAAAGCATAGTTCGCGTATTCGCTTTAAGCTCTGCTATTGCATTGGCAGAATCTGCAGCAATTTCTGATGCAATGCTTGATAAAAGTTTAGCGGGCTCCCTATCAATACCGCGCACAAAGCTATCGCCAACTTTAGGGTCAAAGCCTGAGTTAACAAATGCGTTGTAGCCTTCTCGATATTTTTCGGCCATCACGGCATGCGCTTTTTTAAATTGTCTGATATCAGACTTCACGCTATCACTTACCACATCACTTGATAGCATTAGGTCGAACTGCCGAGTAATATCAGCTTCACGCTGCTTGAATCGTTTCCAGTATTTTTCTCTATCTTCTTTTTTGTGTCCGCGCAGCAAGACGTTCTTCCATTCTTGAACTTGTGTTTTGAACGTACTAAGCGTTGTATTGACGTCTCGCTCAGCTTGAACCAGCGTATTCTCTAGCTCATCAAATGCGCTAAGCAAAGAAAATGACTTTAAAATTGAAGCACCATTGAGTAATACAAGAATGAAAAGACTGGCGAGAACGGGCGTCATCACCAAACGACTGATGCTTGTGTAATTGAACACGGCTTAACCTTTAGTATAATGTTGAAGGAGGACGCCGCCATTAGATGATATTTTTATTACGATAAAGTTACGTTTTAAGTATGATAATACATACGGTAGTGATAACATTAATACCACAACTAATAACTAATTTCTTTTTCGTTTAGCCCTAGGTGAGCCTTCGCTTTACTGATGCCTTTGAAATGCTTTCCTTCATTCAACGCCAACTCAAAAAGAGTCTCGGCTCCCGTCGCCCCAGCGTCTCTATAAACGAGACCCATTCTATAAAATGTAGGGGCAGTATGCTTATTTCCCGTTTTCTTCAAAAGAAGGCTATAATATTTTAAAGCACTTTCTATCTCGCCTTTTTTGTAATGTGCCCACCCAAGGGTATCTAACAATATAGGGTATTTATCAAAATTATCCTTCTCTTCCATTGCTAAATCGATAGCTTTGTCGTGCTTGTTCAAAAACTCCGAATGAATCGCTGAGAGCTGATTTAAAATCAAAACATCTGAACTCAGGCTATAAGCCTCATTTAACACATCCAATGCTTGTTCAATTTTATCCAGCTTCAAATATATATTTGATAGTTGAAGTTTCCAGTCCACTCGCACGTTATCGTGTGCAACTAAGCGCTCATATTGGCTTTTCGCACTTTGAAAATCATTTTCTCGATAAGCTATCTCAGCAAGCTCTATTTTTGCTGATATTGCTATATCATCACCTGCATTAATAATGTTTTCATAAATCAATTTGGCAGAATCATCTCGACCTTTTTTTATAAAGCTTCTTGCATAAACCAATTGCTGTAAGCTCGAAAGTTTGCCTGGAGAGCTTTCTACTTGCTTTATAACTTGATCGTAGTAACCAAGCCTATAAAGCATGCTTATTTCGACTAAATCTAAAGACAAAAGACTAGATAAATTTTCTTTTACATAGGGCAAGTCGGGAAAGTAGGTCGCAGCCGATGAAATAAAAGGAGCCTCGGAATTGTGTGAAAGTGCCAGCCTCAACAGGTTAAAAATAGGGTCTTGCTTTACGTTTTCACTTTTTATCAACGAAAGCTGTGTTTTTCTGTTTTTATCAGGACTATTCAATATTAGTCCAACATATGCATCTGCGGAGGATGAATCAATTGCTATAGCTTTCGTGAAGTAACTAATGGACGCTTGCTTATCTTGCTCAATTTGTCCTATTACACCTAAGTTTAAATTGGCTAAAAAGTCGTTTTCATTTACTTCAAGTAATGAAGCATACATTCTTTTAGCATGGTCAATTTTATTAAGAGCAATATAAACAGATGATAATAACTGTAAAACTTTTGAATCATGAGAAAAATTCTTTTTCAGGGCTTCAAGTACGCTTCTAGCTTTTTCGTACTCACCTAAAATAACTAAAGCCCTCGAAAGCGATACAGCTATATCCCTGTTGGAGGCTTCATTAAGTAATGCTTTTGATAGAACACGCTCTGCTTGTAGCATGTGTCCTTGCCCCATGTATATTAAACCTAGGTTGTGCAAGGTGTTCGGCGTTAACTTACTTTCATCGATAAGCTGAATAGTTTGAAGCGCATAAAAATATCGCCGTTGGCTGAAATATACATTAAACACCGTTTCGGTTAGCCAATATTTGATATTTTCTTCGTCTTTTGGTAAATCTTTTAAATATTCTTGTACCTTTAAATAATCATTGGTCCCAATATAAGCTAACGCAATTAAGAGATTTGACAAGTAATCGTGAGGCGTTGTGTATGTCAGGCGCTTTGCTGCTGTTAAAGCCTCTTCAAACCTCTCTTTTTCCAACAGGGCAAGCGTCATACGATAGCGAGGCAGCTTACTTAAACGCTCAAACTCTTTTCTCTGTTCATCATAAACAAGATCCGACACCTGAATTGGTGCTGCGATTGCCCCTTTTGAAAATAAAAAGAATACTAAACAAAAAACAAAACTTAGTTTCATAATCCCTCCCTAGAATGAACTGACTTAAGATGACAAAAGCCAGTTCAACCAATATTTAACCCAAAAATTTTTACGCTATTTTTCTTTGCGTCCTCTTCTTAAAAACATGCACATAGATACGCCGAAAAGAGCAATTACCGGAGGAGCTGTAACTGGTGTACTGTCTGGAGGAGGAGCATTGAAGCCTGCTTCACCACTGACATAAAATCCAGCAAAAAAGATATTGTCATCCTGAGAAGCGTTTACAGTATCAACAACAATACTTGTATCCCCATCATCAATAAAAGTAGTAAGGTCGTAGTATTCTGAGTCATCTGAATAGCTAGGATTACCACTAAAAATCGAGTCCTCGAACCCTCCCACGGTTATAAGGTTCCCATTTGACAATGATGCGTCCGCCGAGTCGTCGTTGTTTCCAGCATTTGCTGTTAATAGCTGTCCATTGACGTTTACCGTTGAGCGCTGACTGCAACAGCTAAATGATATACCAAGAGACATTTCTGCAAAAAAACCTGCACTGGTTGGTGCTAACGGACTAGCGAAATTTATAGATGTACTATCACCAGTTACACTTGCAAACCCATCTAACAATCCAACCGAAGCATTTGGGAGCGCAGCGTTTTCATAAACGATAACTAGTGCTTCGCCGTCTATCTGATTTGTAAGTAAACCACTCTCAGAGACTGAAAAATCATATATTCCGCCAGGCCCTGATTCTATTGTGCTTTTTACTATGCTTGTTACATCTGAGCGATAAGACCTTAAATTACAGCACGCTGTCGCATTTGGTACTGCAGGTCCGAACGTTACTGAAGTCCCATCTAATTGAACTGTAGGTATTGCTGAGGAGGTGTTGGTCGCTGAGTATAAATAAGCTGCGAGAACTGTTGAACCAGATGGTACAGATGCTGAGATTATTCCAGACTCAGTGGTAGACCCAAATCCGTCAGTAGACAAGCCTACATTTCCCACAAAACTTTGAAAAGGCGATAATGCAGCCTGAGCGTAGTTTGCAAAAAAAATGATAAAAAAGGCGATAATTGCGCTACTGCTTCGATAAATACTTCCTGAATTATTTTTCATATATTTTCTCCATGAAATAGTAGATTACGAGCAGTGGGTTGATACTGTTTTGCCACAAAGTGAAAACGAACCAACTGTCAATCAAGCGATAGCATAATACATACCTAATCTTTTTTTATACGATAAAACATATACTTACCCAGCTTTAGATTAAATTTTGATCAGCCGTGTAAATTTCTTTGACACTAATACAAAAATGCCAGTCAACGACGCTGACTGGCATAGTATTAGATTTTGAAAAGTATACGATTTAGATACTACTCCCACTCAATCGTAGCAGGCGGTTTACCTGAAATATCGTAAACCACGCGGCTAATACCGTCGATTTCATTGATAATGCGGTTCGACACTTTGCCTAAGAAGTCGTATGGCAAGTGTGCCCAGTGAGCTGTCATAAAGTCGATGGTCTCTACTGCACGAAGGCTTACTACCCAATCATATTTACGCGCATCACCCATTACGCCAACCGAGCGCACCGGAAGAAATACGGTAAACGCTTGGCTTACTTTTTGGTACAAATCAGCTGCATATAGCTCTTCAATAAAGATAGCGTCAGCACGACGTAGTAAGTCGCAATATTCTTTCTTAATTTCACCAAGTACACGAACACCTAGACCCGGTCCAGGGAACGGGTGACGATAAAGCATGTCGTACGGTAAACCTAGTTCTAGGCCGATTTTGCGGACTTCATCTTTAAATAGTTCACGCAGTGGCTCAACAAGACCCAGTTCCATATCTTCAGGAAGACCGCCCACGTTGTGGTGCGACTTAATTACGTGCGCCTTACCGGTTGCAGAGCCTGCTGACTCAATTACGTCAGGGTAGATAGTACCCTGTGCTAGCCATTTAGCGTTCTCGAGCTTGCTCGCCTCTTCATCAAATACGCGAACAAATTCATTACCGATAGCTTTACGCTTAAGCTCAGGGTCTTCAATGCCTTTTAGGCGATCAAGGAAGCGCTCTTCAGCGTCTACACGGATGATGTTTAGGCCAAAATGGTCGCCAAACATTTCCATAACCTGATCAGCTTCATTTAAACGAAGCAGGCCATTGTCCACAAACACACAAGTAAGTTTGTCACCTATCGCGCGGTGAAGCAGCATTGCTGTTACTGAAGAATCTACGCCGCCTGAAAGGCCAAGGATGACTTCTTCATCACCCACTTTCTCTTTTATACGCTCAATGGCATCGTCAATAATGGCGCCAGCTGTCCACAGTTTTTCACACTTGCAGATGTCCATCACAAAGTGAGTTAATAAACGCATGCCTTGGCGTGTGTGAGTCACTTCTGGGTGGAATTGTACGCCGTAGAATTGCTTTTCTTCGTTATACATTGCCGCATGCGGGCAAGAAGCCGTTTGCGCAATGGTTTCAAAACCGTCAGGAATAGCAGCTACTTTATCGCCGTGGCTCATCCATACGTCAAGCAGCGCAGCACCGTTGTCACCTATGGCATCTTCAATTTTATCTAGCAGCGGGCTTGGCTTAATCACTTCTACTTGTGCATAACCAAATTCACGCTTGTCAGAACCCAGTACGCCACCACCTAGCTGTTGTGCCATGGTTTGCATGCCATAGCACACTCCTAGCACTGGCACGCCGGCTTCAAATACGTACTCTGGCGCACGTGGTGAGCCTTCTTCGGTTACTGACTCTGGGCCACCTGACAGAATAATCCCTTGTGGATTAAACTCGCGGATTTGCTCTTCAGTTACATCCCAAGCCCAAAGCTCACAGTAAACGCCAATTTCGCGAACACGACGTGCTATCAACTGCGTGTATTGCGAGCCAAAATCCAAAATAAGTATGCGTTGGTCGTGGATATTTGTGGTCATGTTTTATTTTTACCCGTTAAATAAAAGAACAAAGGCTGGTGTAGTACCAGCCTCGCAGTCGTCGGTCGCCTTAACCTAAACGGTAGTTTGGCGCTTCTTTGGTAATGCTTACATCATGCACGTGACTCTCGCCCATTCCGGCTGAAGTTACGCGCACAAATTGTGCTTTGGTATTCATCTCTTCGATGGTAGCACAGCCTGTTAAGCCCATTGCCGAGCGAAGACCGCCCATTTGCTGGTGTATAATATTCGCAATAGGACCTTTATACGCTACGCGACCTTCAATACCTTCTGGTACTAGTTTTTCCGCGTTGTCAGAGTCTTGGAAGTAACGGTCTGATGAACCGTGGCTTTGATCCATAGCGCCTAGCGAGCCCATGCCGCGATAAGACTTGTAGTAACGACCTTGGAAAAGTTCAACTTCCCCTGGCGCTTCTTCGGTACCCGCTAGCATGCTGCCAACCATTACGCAGCTTGCGCCAGCGGCCAACGCCTTAGCAATGTCACCAGAAAAACGAATACCGCCGTCAGCAATAACAGGGATATCTGTATCTTTTAATGCTTCTACTGCATCTGATACCGCAGTAATTTGAGGCACACCGCATCCGGTTACGATACGGGTAGTACAAATTGAACCAGGGCCAATACCCACTTTAACAGCATCTACGCCGGCATCGGCAAGTGCTTTCGCGCCATCGCCCGTGGCTACGTTACCCGCAATAATTTGTACATCAGGATAGTCCGCACGTACCTTTTTCACGCGATCAATAACGCCTTGTGAGTGACCGTGAGAGGTATCGATAAGTAGAACGTCAACGCCTGCATCTACAAGTAGTGCAATACGTTCGTCAGTGCCAGGGCCAACGCTTACCGCAGCACCAACACGAAGGCGACCAAGCGAGTCTTTACATGCGTTAGGCTTGTTTTCTGCTTTCTGGAAGTCTTTAACGGTGATAAGGCCTGTAAGCTTAAACGCGTCGTCCACTACGAGAATTTTTTCAATGCGGTGTTCGTGCATAAGGTCTAGCACTAGGTCAGAACTTGCGCCTTCTTTAACGGTAACCAGATCATCCTTACCGGTCATCACGTTGCTAATAGGTAGTTCTAGGCGCTTTTCGAAGCGAAGATCACGACCTGTCACAATACCAATAAGATTATTGTCTTTATCTGTTACAGGGAAACCAGAGTAGCCAAGGCGTTTAGAAAGTGAAATAACGTCACCAATAGTTGCGTCTTTGTCTACCGTTACAGGGTCAGATACTACGCCACTTTCGTATTTCTTAACTTCACGTACGTGTTTAGCTTGCTCTTCAGGCTTCATATTTTTGTGAATGAAACCAATACCACCTTCTTGGGCTAGCGCAATAGCTAGACGGGCTTCAGAAACCGTGTCCATGGCAGCTGACACCATTGGAATATTTAACGTTACACCACGGGTTAGACGGGTTTGTAAGTTTGCAGTGTGAGGGAGGACGGTCGAGTGGCCGGGAACCAGCAACACATCGTCGAACGTCAGGGCTTCTTGGATGATACGTAGCATGCAACAACACCTATTCAGTTGAGGGTTAATTGCGGCGCAATTGTAGTGTTTTTTAGTTTTCAGGTAAACTCTAAATGTATTAAACCTAGTGATTTTTTTTATGTTTACAAATTCGCCATCTACGTCTCGACAAATTTTAACAGTTACCAAGCTAAATCGCTTAGCCAGAACCGTATTGGAAGGTGAAATTGGCCTTATCTGGTTGTCTGCTGAAATATCTAATTTCGTTGCGGCAGCATCAGGACATTGGTATTTCACGCTGAAAGACAACAAAGCCCAAGTGCGCGCGGCTATGTTTAAAGGCTCAAATCGCAACGTTCGTATTCGTCCTAAAGAAGGCGATAAAATATTAGTGCGCGCGTCAGTAGGTCTCTACGAAGCACGCGGCGACTATCAACTTGTTGTTGAGCACATGGAAAGCGACGGTGAAGGTGCGCTTAAGCAAGCGTTTGAAGCTTTAAAGTTCAAACTCAATAATGAAGGCTTGTTCGATACGGCTAATAAGCGCCCGTTACCTGAGCGTATTAACCGCATCGGTGTAATAACTTCATCAAGTGGCGCTGCGCTTCACGATGTATTGAGTGTATTAAAACGAAGAAGCCCACAAACCGAAGTCATTGTTTACCCTTCAATGGTACAGGGTGAGACCGCTCCTCAGCAATTAATTAATGCCTTGAGAACGGCTAACAGACGCGCCGAAGTTGATGTACTTTTACTTACACGAGGCGGTGGTTCATTAGAAGACTTATGGTGTTTTAATGATGAGAGCCTAGCAAGAGAAGTTGCCGCCAGTTCCCTACCCATTGTTAGCGCCGTAGGGCACGAAGTAGATTTTACCATTAGTGACTTTGTAGCGGATGTGCGTGCCCCCACCCCTTCTGCTGCAGCCGAGATCTTAAGCCAAGACTCGACAGCTCTTAATCAAACCTTGCGTCAGCAAAAACAACGCTTAGCACGCGCAATACATCAATATCTTCAAGCTAGCAAACAGCAACTCGTTTTAAAGAAACAGCGGTTAAACGCTTTGCACCCGCAGAGCCGTATACAGTCGCAGTGGCAAACGTTAGACCGGCTTCAGCTTCGGTTGACACATAAAATGCAAAGTGATTTGGCAAAAGCAGAAAAGCAACTGCATACGCTAGCGTCTAGATTAAGCCATCAATCACCATCGGCAAGTGTAGCGCGTGCAAAAGATAAACTTAACTACGCGAATACCAAGCTCATCTCAGGAATGAATGCACTTATAAAAAGCAAGAAAAGTGAACTTGGCAGTAAAGTGGGCCTCTTACAATCCGTAAGTCCTCTTTCAACACTAGCCCGTGGTTATAGCATTACGCTTACCGAAAAAGCAGCGATAAATAGCGTGGAAAAAGTTGAAATAGGTGATGAGATAAAAACACGAGTGACTGACGGTGAAATAACCAGTACAGTGACGAACATTCAGCGGCAATAGGCGGCTTTTAATATTATGCCCGTTAGTGCAAAAATCTTTTCATTTTACGCTTTTCAGCTGCGGGCTCGTGTGTTGTTTTGCAAACTATTTCAGGGCGTTGCTAAGCCAGTATCTACGCTGCCTCTTTGCTTATTTATAGCAGTTTATTTTTCTAATCACGCTTGGGCAGCTTCAGTAAACCAAGGCGTTGCTGTTTTCTCTACCTACCCAAGCGAAGATTTACTTGAAACCTGCAATGAACAGCGAGAAACAAATAGCCTCAGACCTAATTTCGTAAGCGACAGCACTTTATGCCAAGAAGATGCTATTTCTCCAGAGAATTTTATCAAAGAGCTCAGCGAAACCAGAAAATTTGACAACCTCTTACCCTACGCTGAGGGGAATGACTACGAACTGCTTATCGCTAACGTCGGTGCTGCGCTGGGTTTGCACAAACAAAATGCGAAACAATTCGCGGAATTTACTCTACAGTGGCGGGGCATTGAAATTGATTCTTCAGCGTTTGATAGCGGTATAGAAACCAGTGATAGCAATGTTATTGAAAAGCAAAGCACCGAAAATGTTGCACGTTTACTGGTATCTCGCTGGCTTGAACACGTAAAGCATAAACAAATATTTACCAGCGAGTTCTTGTTTGATGCCCTTGAAGCAAGTAATTATAGCTCGGCGATGCAAGTTCCGGAAACCGTCGGTGACTTTACTAAACTAGACACACAGCTTTTTTCAGACCCATTTAGCGGTGCAACTACTCGTTATATACACCCAAACTTCGAAGACGCTTTGGTAGACGTGACGGTCTACCCATTTTTGGCGCAGCTTTCTTCAGAGGAAAGCGAGCTATTGCCACAGGAATTAGAAAGCGACTTAAAGAAAGCGTCGGCTACAGCAGAATTACAGCACTTAATTCTATCTGAAGTCAGTCCAGCTTCTCCTTATGCAGTAAACGATAAGCTTTCTGGCTGGAGACTGGGTTTAAGTGCAAATTCAGAAACATCACCAACAATCTTCGCAACTACCTATGTATTCAGACAACAAGACAAGATAGTTAAAGTGTCTACCACCTTCCCTCCTGATTTCTCAGACACTATCGTCAATCAGCTCATCGTTAAGGTTGAAGTACCGCGAGAGTCTGAAATGATGAAAAAGGTTCGCACCCTGCTTTTGGAAGGTCAGCGCTAGGCTTTTTTCACTCTGTTACGTTTAGTAAACGATAAATTCCGTTTTGGTCTTTTTTCCATTTCACTATTAAGGATATAGACTTTTTGCTGTTCCTGAGGTTTGTATCTGTCAAACCAGTTGTATATTTGATTTTTTTGAAGTGGTGCGGTGCTTTTAAATAACTTTTCTACTGACAAAATGACGTCCAAATACAATTAATTACAGTGCGTTTTCCCTAAATCGAATTGCAAATGATTGCAAAAATGACTCCAACACCTACCAACGAAAGAAAACTTCGTTTTTAAAGGGGCGAAGCGTTGTTATGAGAGAAGAAGTGGGACGTTGAATAGTAAAGGACAGCGTAAAGTCTACAACTAAATTGTAATTATGACTTAGCTGAAGGGAGAGGAAGAGAGAATTAAGACGCTATTTCAATTGAACGAGAAATAGCGCCTAAATTTTTAGAGGTGCTTGTGAGGTTTACTTTTTGTCTTTGTAGTAAGACATCATACGGCGACGTTTGCGCTGCTGCGCCAAGGTCAGATTAGCTTTTTTACCCTCAAACGGGTTACTACCCTCTCTGAATTCAATCTTGATAGGCGTGCCCATAATCTCTAGCGCTCTTCTGAAATAGTTCATCAAGAAGCGTTTGTACGAACTCGGAAGATCGTCAACCTGATTGCCGTGAATGACAATAACGGGCGGGTTATAGCCACCTGCGTGAGCATACTTCATTTTCACCCGACGACCGCGAACAAGTGGTGGCTGATGGTCGTCCTGTGCCATTTCCATGATTTGAGTAAGCAACGCTGTGTTAATACGTTTGGTCGCACTCATATAAGCTTCTTGCACTGATTCGAACAGGTTCCCCACACCGGAGCCGTGAAGCGCCGAAATAAAATGAATACGGGCAAAGTCGACAAAGCCCAAGCGACGATCCATTTCACGCTTTATGTCGTCTTTCACATCAGTGCTCAGCCCATCCCACTTATTTACAGCCACAACTAGCGAGCGCCCTGAATTCAGAACAAACCCCAGCAAGCTTAAATCTTGATCAGTAATACCTTCTCTGGCATCGATAACTAATAACACCACGTTTGCTTCTTCAATCGCTTGAAGGGTTTTTACAATAGAGAACTTCTCTACGGCTTCACTGATCTTTCTGCGCTTTCTTACACCTGCAGTGTCTATAAGAATGTATTCACGCTCGTCCCTTTCCATAGGGATATAAACGCTATCACGGGTTGTACCCGGCATATCATAAACAACAACCCGTTCTTCACCTAAGATGCGGTTTGTTAGCGTTGATTTACCTACGTTTGGCTTTCCTACAATAGCTAGCTTAATAGGCAACTCTTGTAAACGCTGACGCTGAGCTTCGGCATCTTCTTCTTCCTCTGGCTCTTCGTCGACGATTTCCATGTCTGGGAAGTCGGCTTCTAGTGGTTTCAGAGCATCCTGCAGTAACTGGCTTACGCCACGGCCATGTGCCGCTGCAATTTGCTTTATCTCGCCTAAACCTAAAGAGTAAAATTCTGCGCTTTCACTATCGCCGTCAATACCGTCAACTTTGTTGGCTACAACAAATACTTTCTTGTTTATGCGCCTGAGGTGATCAGCAATACCTTGGTCGGCGGGCAGCATTCCTGCTCTTGCATCAACCAAAAATAAAACCACATCGGCTTCTTCGATCGCCAATAAAGACTGCTGTGCCATTTCAGCATCAATACCTTCTTCATCACCTGTAATACCGCCGGTATCAACAACAATGAACTGGCGCTTTTCAAACTTCGCTTGGCCGTATTTACGGTCGCGAGTTAACCCAGGGTAGTCTGCAACAAGTGCATCACGGGTATTAGTAAGGCGATTAAACAAGGTTGATTTGCCAACATTAGGGCGGCCAACCAAAGCAACAACGGGTAACATTTATCAGATCCTAAGGGTCATGAAAGCTAAAAAAGCACAAGCCACATCCACCATGTAATCAAGCAACGTTTGGGAAGTTTATGCTCTAACGACTAAGAATTTGTGATGAGGCTTTTAAGAATGGGCGCATTATACCTTGTTCACTACCTAATACCAATCCGCATAGATAATTGCCCACTCAGCGAGAATTAAAATGTTCGTAATCGCGGCGTGTTACCGCAGGTATAGTGGTTCAACATCACAGTAAAGATATTCATGCCAAACTACGGCAAACTACGAATAAAATAATAAATAAAAAGGGCGTTTTAGGTCACACCTAAAACGCCCTTAAAAGGATGTATCAAATTATGAGGTACTAGTTTGGCGCGCGTACCGAGACTACTTCACCATTTCTGGTTACAGCAATAATATTACCGTCAACATTCAGCGGCGCTGCGAAAATAGCGTCGTCTTCATCGTCACCGCCCACATCAAGTCGAGCCACTACTTCACCAGATTCTTGTTCTATCCAGTGTAAGAAGCCCCAATTATCACCTACTACAATATGCTCGCCCACTGGGGTCGCTGCAGTTAGCGAACGCTGTTTAAGCAAGCCTTGAGACCATAGCTCTACGCCATTTCGTCTATCAAGGGCATAAACATTAGAGTTGTTGTCTACAACAAAAATACGGTTGCCATCGATATTCAGATTGCGGAATGATGCGTATTCACGCTTCCAAATAATGCGACCTGAACGAAGCTCTACAGCGGCCAATGTGCCGTTATAAGAAACGGTGTAAATAGTCCCGCCGTAAAGCACTGGGGTAGTATCAATATCGACAATACGTTCAAGTTCTGTCGCGCCAGAAGGCGTTCCAATGACTGTTTCCCAAGCAAGCACACCGGTTTCGATAAGATTTACTTGAATTTTACCGGTCGGGGTACCCACGATAGCGCCGCCGTTTGAAGCAATGGGGCCTGAGATACCTCGAAGCGTTAATGGGGGCGTATCGCCTTCGTGTCTCCACATTTGCTCGCCGGTTCGGGTATTAAAGCCAAACAAACTTCCAGCGCCTGTGTTGACCACAAGGATCCCTTCATCAGCAGCTGGGGCTGCAAGAATTTCTCCAGGTACCGTCGCTTCCCAAACAAGCTCACCTGTTTCTGCGTCCATTGCCGCTACATAGCCATTTTCAGTACCGATGAATACATGTCTATCTGCAACAGAAATACCGCCAATACGGGCTGTTTCACCACTTTGCCATAGCTTAGTGATTGAACTCATCATGCCTTCAGAACGAAACTGTGCGAAGTCTTTTTCCCACAACACCTTTCCTGTATCAGGCTCCATCGCGACAACAATGCCATGACGATCAGCAGCAAAAAGCTTGTCATAAGCATATACAGGGCGCAGACGTGAGAAGTAATGGTCTACACCATCACCAATATCACGGTCCCACACTAATTCAGGAGTAAACTTAGCTTCAATCGGCTTTAAACGACGAATTTCCAGTTCTTCTTCATCTGCAAACCAGTCTGAAATCGTAGAGCAGCCAGACATTGTGATAGACACTGCCAGTGCCATACCTATCGTGCGAGCAAATCGACCTTTACGGCCACACGTGTTGTGAAACAAATTGCGTACCTCTTTATTATTTACACCAGCCCAATGGGCATCGCTTACTGTGCAGCAGAAACCGACAGGTTATCTAACTTCATTTGTAAAAGCGGATTGTTGGCATTTTTTTCTAACGCATTTGAATAAGCTAAACGAGCATCGTCAAACTTGCCTTGTTTTTGATACACATCGCCTTTTAGTTCAGAAACCTCTGCTGCAAATGCGTCGTTAGTAACATTGCTAAGCGTAGACAACGCCGCATCAAGCTGGTTCATTTCAATTTGCACCCGAGACAAACGAAGCGACGCTAGTACCTTCATTTCATCGTTTTCAGCAAAGGTAACAACGCTATTTAGGTGCGAAGCAGCAGCATCTAAATCGCCTGCATCTACCGCTTGCTTAGCCGCAAGAAGGCTGGCAATACTCGCATACCCGCTATCTTTATTTTCTTCGATGAAGGCCTTAACTTTCGCATCACTTCCTTCGGTGCCAAATGTTTCTACCGCATTTTGATATTCAACCGATGCAGCTTCTTTATTTTCAATTTGCGCTTCAGAATACGCTCTCCAGCCCCATAGGCCGCCTAAACCTAGCGCAGCGCCAACGATAATAGCTGTACCGTGCTCTTTCCAAAAACGCTTAATCGCTTCTACTTGTTGTTCTTCTGTTGCGAACTGTTCCATGATGTCCTCTATTTATTTTGCGCTCAGCATCTCTGCAACCTTATCAGATAAGGCATCAAAGCTGACCGTAACTTGTTCTTGACCGTCGCGCATTGGTTTAACACCCACTTCGCGAGACTGCATTTCATCATTACCTAAAAGCAGCGCCAAACGTGCGCCCGTTTTATCTGCACGTTTCAATTGTTTCTTAAAGTTTCCGCCGCCACAATGCATCATAATGCGAGTATTGGGAAGCGTATTTCGAAGATGTTCCGACACTTCAATAGCATACGACTGCGCTTCATCACCCATTGCGGTTACATATACGTCGGCAAAGCTCGTATCCTGACCTTCTTCGGTTAGTGTTGTCAGCAACAGTACCAAACGTTCGATACCCATAGCAAAGCCTACCGCAGGTGTCGCTTTACCGCCTAACTGCTCTACTAAACCATCGTAACGACCGCCAGCACATACTGTACCTTGTGCACCTAGGCTATCGGTAACCCATTCAAACACAGTACGGTTGTAATAATCTAACCCGCGTACTAAACGAGGATTTATTTCGAACGCGATGCCTGCTTGGGTTAAGCGCGAACACAGCGTATCAAAGTGTGCTTTAGATTCTTCATCGAGGTGATCGATTAGCGCTGGCGCATCGGCAATAGCAGCTTGAACATCAGGGTTCTTAGAATCGAGTACGCGAAGTGGATTTGTTTCAAGTCGACGCAATGAATCTTCGTCTAGTTGGTCTGCACGCTCTTTTAAAAATTCAACCAGCGTATCGCGATAAGCCGCACGCGCTTCGTTTGAACCTAAGGTATTTATTTGCAGCTTTACATGCTGTTCGATACCAAACGCTTTCCAAAAACGTGCGCTAAGAAGAATAACTTCTAAATCGATGTCAGGGCCGTCCATGCCATAAGTTTCTACACCGAACTGATGGAACTGGCGATAGCGTCCTTTTTGTGGACGTTCGTGTCTGAACATGGGCCCCATGTACCACAAGCGCTGCTGCTGGTTGTACAATAAACCATGTTCGTTACCTGCACGCACACAACTTGCCGTACCTTCTGGACGCAGTGTTAAGCTGTCGCCGTTTCTATCTTCGAAGGTATACATTTCTTTCTCAACGATATCGGTCACTTCTCCGATAGAACGTTTGAATAAGTCGGTGCTTTCAACGATGGGTGTGCGTATTTCTTGGTAACCGTAACTCGCCACCGTTTGACGAAGTACAGATTCTACCTTCTGCCATGTACCGGAAATCTCCGGTAGGCAGTCATTCATGCCTCGAATTGCCTGAATAGTCTTAGCCACGTGAAATTCTCATACTGCTAAATAGTGAAAAGCCCCGCATTATAGGGGCTTTGGGAGTAAACAACAATGAACAAAAAATGCCTTAGTCTTTGACTGATACCTGAATTTTATTTTGTTCACTCATACGCGATGCCTTGGCGCGAATTTTAGCTTCTAGCTTATCGACCAAATCATCGTTTGGAAGGCGCTCTTTTACGCGCTTTCCGTCTTCGTAAAGACCGCTCATATTGCGCGCACCTGTAAGTCCCAGATCAGACACTTCTGCTTCGCCTGGGCCGTTAACCACGCAACCGATGATAGACACGTCCATTGGTGTAAGAATATCTTCTAATCGTTGCTCTAGCGCGTTTACGGTGCCGATTACATCAAACTCTTGTCTAGAACAACTGGGGCAAGCAATAAAGTTGATACCACGGGAACGAATACGAAGTGACTTTAGAATATCAAAGCCAACTTTAATCTCTTCTACTGGGTCGGCCGCCAGTGAAACACGAAGGGTATCGCCAATACCTTCGGCAAGAAGCATACCTAGCCCAACCGCACTCTTCACGGCACCTGCGCGCTGACCGCCAGCTTCAGTAATACCTAAGTGCAAAGGTTGATCAATTTTTTGCGCCAGCAAGCGATATGCGCCGACGGCAAGAAAAACATCCGATGCTTTAACACTGACCTTGAACTGGTCAAAATTGAGTTTATCTAAAATGTCTACGTGGCGCATAGCCGACTCGACAAGGGCTTCTGGCGTGGGTTCACCGTACTTTTCTTGTAAATCTTTTTCTAACGAGCCACCGTTTACACCAATTCGGATAGGGATGTTTTTGTCTTTTGCACAATCAACAACCGAACGCACTCGCTCCATGTTACCGATATTTCCCGGATTGATGCGCAGGCAGTCCACACCGTATTCCGCTACTTTAAGCGCAATGCGGTAGTCAAAATGAATGTCTGCAACAAGTGGTACACTTACCTGCTGCTTAATTTCTTTAAAGGCTTCAGCGGCTTCCATAGTGGGTACCGATACGCGAACGATTTCGCCGCCCACAGCAACAATACGGTTTATTTGATCGACAGTCGCAGCCACATCTGTGGTGCGGGTATTTGTCATAGATTGAACAGCAATGGGAGCACCATCACCAATGGGAACGTTACCTACATTAATACGCGTAGACTTTCGGCGCTTAATAGGGCTTTCTGCAAACATCTAATTACCTATAAAGGAAGTACAAAACGAGCTGTTCTACCATTTTGATATGGAGAAATATCAACAGCGTCGCCGTTAACTGATATGCGCACATTATCCGGTGCGCCGAGCGTAACTTCAACAGGAGGAACGCCTTGAATTTCCATTACACGCCCTTTTTGCTTTACACCGTAGGCGATAGCCTCGCCAGAGGCGTCTTTAATATTAACCCAACAGTCATCATCAAAGGTAAAAACCATTGTGATAGGCGCAGCATCAGTTTGAGTGTTAAGAGCGTTATCAGCTAACGTTTCATTATCGCTAGCTGCCGCGTTTACCAGTGCAGTAATATTGTTACTGCTGTCAACTGCAGTGTCAGGAGCCGAAATGGCGCCATCGTCAAGGTCGCCGCTTTGAGTAAAACCATTATCCTGCCCATTTACATCGCTGTTTGCACCTGCTAATTCAGCGTCATCAGAGCCTGTATTTGAGACATCATTGATTTGAGATGAGCCTTGCTCTGAGCTTCCCGTTGATGGTGTGTTAGCCGACTCACCTTGTAAAGTTTCAGCACCGCCTAAATTTCCATTTTCTGTTCTGGCATTTGAAGAAATTGGCGTGTTTGCCGCCTCTCTCTTTACGGCCTCATTTAAGGGCAGTTCAGCAACGGTGTCGTCACTTGGCTGTTGATACCACCACACGACAACGCCAGCAATGATGAGAAGTAAAATCGCATAGGTAACCATCATCCAACGGTCATCGTGTGTCTGTTTTGCGACACGTTTTGAAAAACTCTGTAGTTTTTCCGATGAAGGTACTGATGTTTGATTGTGGAAGCGTTCAAATGCCTCAATAACCGCATGGGAGTTCATTCCCAATTGTTTGGCATAGTTTCTTACATAGCCTTTAGTAAAGGTAACTGACGAATTCTCGTCAATTACATCACTTTCTAAATCATTGATTTGTTTAGCCTTTAAAAACAACTTATCGGCAATATCTTGCTGAGACAAACCTAGCTTTTCGCGACGTGCTTTAAGCATTGCCCCTGGGCTTGGCGTATTTTCTTGTTGTTGCGAAGTAACTTCTTCTTTCGCGCTTTCTTCTGACACCATTAAATCTTATCCCTCCTGCATACTTGGTGGTACTAACCAAATCGTCTGACCAGCAATAATAGCGCCAGTATTTTCAAGGTTATTCCACTTTTGCAGTGTTGCCATTTTGATATTGTGCAATAAAGAAATACGATATAAGTTTTCACCCTCTTTTACTACATGGAATTTGTTGTCAGGCGCAGATAATTCAGTATTTTGCTCTCTATCTTCGGCTTCTACCGTGGCAACCTGCTTTTGCTTACCATTTAGGGTGTCGATTGACTTATCAATCCCGGTTGTATTAGAAGCCGCCGGCTCACTTGCACTTTCGCCAGTTTGGTTTTGAACGGCTTTTTCAGATTCTTGCTCAACAGCGGGTTGTGCTGCCTTTTTATCAGGAGAAGAAGCCTTGGATTTTATTACGACTTTCTTTTGTAGCGCGTCGCGATGAACCAAATATCGCTTCGTAAGTTCACTTTCAGGGAACAGAGAAAGCAACATATCGCCATACCCCTTCGCTTTTTCTAAATCTTTCTGGCCTTTGGCGATTTCATAAGCCAGCCACAATGAATCTGGGGTAACCTTGGCAACACGTTGGTATTTTTGAAGTGTTATTTCAGCTAAGTCCCACTGCTCAGACACTGTATACAGTTCACTTAACAAGAATAGACTCTTACCGCGGGCCGGTTGGTGCTGTAAAGCATCTTTAAAGTAACCGATTGCTTCATCAAGTTTACCTTGGCTTTGCGCGCACAAGGCCAAGTTTTCGTAGGTTTGCGCCGCGTTTGCGTAGAGACGGTTATTAATCGCGTCGAAGAAATACGCTTTGGCTTTATCGTAATCGCCATTTTGGCATTTAAACGCACCATAGCTATTGGCAATATCCCCATCGTCAGGCGCTATATCAATGGCAGTTTTGTAATATTCTTCTGCTCGCAAGTTATCGCCTACTAACTGATAGTAATACGCCATAGCGTACTGAACATCTGCAGAGCGAGGGTTAAACGCAAGCGCCTTGTCGAGGTTCTTTTTTGCCTGCGTGTAGTTATTATTTTGGAGGTAGGTAAGGCCAAGAGACATGCGCGTCTTGGCGGCTTCTTCGTGATCAAAGTCACCGCCATACATGCCTGACTGGCTGTTACTAACACAACCAGCAGTGAGCATTACCGCGCTTAATAATCCAATTCTAAGTGAAGTTCGCAATCCTGCAACCATAGTATTACCCTATTATCTTAATGATTATTGGGCCATTTTTACTGAAATTGCTTCGCCCTTCACCTGTTTTTTTAACAATCTTTTCGTTCTGTCTACAACATCGCCCACTAATTGACCGCATGCCGCGTCAATGTCATCGCCTCGGGTTTTACGCACAACAGTGGTAAACCCATATTCCATAAGCACTTTTGAGAATCTGTCGATGCGCGAGTTACTAGAGCAAGTGTAAGGCGAACCTGGGTATGGGTTAAAAGGTATTAAATTTATCTTACTAGGAGTATCTTTTAATACCTTAGCCAGCTGGTGCGCCTGCTCAGTGCTGTCATTAATATTCGAAAGCATTACATATTCAACGGTTACGCGTCCTTGGTTAGCTTTAGATTTAGCTAGGTAGCGGCGTACCCCTGCTAAGAATGCTTCGATATTGTATTTCTTATTAACCGGTACAATTTCATTACGCAGTTCGTCGGTGGGCGCGTGTAGCGAAATAGCAAGTGCGACATCAATCTGATCGCCCAGCATATCAAGTGCAGGTACAACACCAGATGTACTTAGCGTAACGCGGCGCTTAGATAGACCGAAACCAAAATCATCTAGCATGATGTCCATGGCCGGCACTACGTTTTTAAGATTAAGCAGCGGCTCACCCATGCCCATCATTACTACATTGGTGATTGGGCGTTTGCTTGAGTCTTTAGAAAGGCCAAGGAAAGTAGCTACGCGCCATACCTGACCAATAATTTCACTCACGCTTAAGTTACGGTTGAAGCCCTGTTGCGCGGTTGAACAGAAGGTACACTCTAGTGCACAACCTACTTGTGACGATACGCATAACGTCGCACGATCAGTTTCAGGGATCCAGACAGATTCAACTTCCTGACCGCCTTCAAGGGTAAGTGCGAACTTGATAGTACCGTCGCTCGCTTCTTGGAAGTAAGCGATTTCAGGGGCTTTAATCTCGCAATTTTCAATGAGCATCGCGCGAAGGTTTTTGTTGAGGTTACTCATTTCCTCAAAATCGCTGACACCGTGCTGGTAAATCCATTTCATTACCTGGTCGGCACGAAATGGTTTCTCGCCCATTTCTTTAAAGAAATTGCGCAAGCCTTCGCGATTTAAGTTTAATAAGTTAGTTTTTGCCATGAATAAGATGACCCTTTTACCTTCGAGGGATGCCCCTCTAACTGCTGAATATGGTGTATAAACCAGCGATTCGATTATGTCTTGAGCGACATTTAAGAAAAAGAAAAACGCTGATTAAAATTTGCGCGGATTTTACCACAGATGAGATACGAGAAAAAGTCGATTTAACGCAGAGAAAGGTTAAGTTTGGTAATGCGCGAGAAGCGTGGTTTAGCTTGCCTAAATGAGCGCCGAGCAAAGCAGCATATCGCGTGTTCAAATCGTTCTTAGCGTCTGAGCGCGTTTTAGGCAATGCGCGAGAAGCGTGGTTTAGCTTGCCTAAATGAGCGCCGAGCAAAGCAGCATAAAACGTGCTCAGGAACAAAAACGGGGCCATAAGGGCCCCGTTCTTTCTACCAGTGTAATCTTAGCGAGTACGTGGGCAGATTTCTTCTTCAGAGAAAAAGTAAGCGATTTCACGTGCTGCTGACTCAGGCGCGTCAGAACCGTGAACTGCGTTCTCGTCGATTGACGCAGCGTAGTCTGAACGTAGTGTACCTGCAGCTGCATCAGCTGGGTTAGTTGCGCCCATGATTTCACGGTTAGCTAGAACAGCGTTTTCGCCTTCTAGTACTTGAACCATAACTGGACCAGACGTCATGAAGTCTACAAGTGCGCCGAAGAAAGGACGCTCTTTGTGTTCTGCATAGAAGCCTTCTGCTTGCTCTTTGCTCATGTGGATCATCTTAGATGCCACAATGCGAAGACCTGCAGATTCGAAACGGTTGTAAATTGCACCGATTACGTTTTTAGCTACCGCATCAGGCTTGATAATCGAAAAAGTACGCTCAAGAGCCATGTTCTCTCTCCAAACAAATTGTGTATGTATCTTTAAATTTTGGCCGCGAATTATAGGCAATTAATAACGGCTTGACCAGCGCCTTTTTAAATCAGGCGTAACGTATTGTTTTTACTTGTAATGTAGTGTCAGATTAACTTAACAGCTATGACAATATGATGACAGTGTATACATTATTGTGCGAAGGCAGATATTTTAAAGCAATAATATCTGCACTGGTGATAGCTGCTACCGGTGGTTAACGTGAAGTTGGATAACTGACCCAGCAATAAGGTTTTAGGCGTTAGCTTTTGCAAGCTCTTGAATTTTACCCACGATAGCGCGTAAGCCATTGCCTCGGGTCGGAGTGATATGACGCTCAAGATCTAACGCTTCAAAATAGCCGTCGATATCAAACGCCAAAATATCCTTTGGCGTTTTGTCGTTGTAGGCGGCGAGTACTAACGCTAGTAACCCTTGAACAATAACGGCGTCACTGTCCACATCAAAGTTGATTTTATTACCGTCGTAAGACTCTACCAACCACACGCTGCTCTGACACCCCTTTACTAGACGTTCAGGCGTCTTAGCATCTTCTGGTAAACCCGGAATAGATTTTCCTAAGTCAATGATGTACTGATAACGCTGTTCCCAATCGTCGAAGAACGCTAAATCATCAATAATTTCGTCACTGCTAGGTAGTTGCATTGCTATTTCCGTAATTGTGTAAAAAGAATTATAGGTAGGCGGTACATTAACCGCTTAAAAGAACAAACCCGCTTCAAGCTGTGCTTCTTCACTCATCATGTCTCGTGACCAAGCTGGATCAAAAACCAATTCAACGTTCACGTTTTTAACATGAGGCACCATAGCTACGCGATATTCCACATCACCTACTAAAACTGGCCCCATACCACAGCCCGGTGCTGTAAGCGTCATATCGATATTTACGGCACCAGATGCTTGGTCAATATCCACCTTATAGATAAGGCCGAGCGATACAAGATTAATTGGAATTTCTGGGTCATAGATAGTTTCTAAAGCATCCCACACTTGCTGCTCACTGATGCTCCCATCCTCGGGAGCGTCAAAGCTTAGCGTCATGGCTTTACGGCCAATAGCTCCAGCATCGGTACCGTCAATACGGTACATATTACCACGCCAGGTTACGGTGTAGTTACCACCTAGCTCTTGCGTGATATTAACAAACTCACCTTCGGGTATAACGGTGGGATTGCCTGCAGGAACCAAACGTGCCTTACATTCACGCTCGGTGGTCACCATTTTTTGCTTCATAAACGACTTTGTACTCTTGGTAATACTCGTTGTGGGCTATGAACGCAGGCGTTAACCTACGTTGAAGCTTTCGCCACACCCACATTCATCAACCACGTTAGGGTTGTTGTACTTGATGATGCCATTCACACCTTCAGTCACGTAATCGATTTCTGTATTACGCAAAAGGTCTGTTGCATCGGCTGCGACAGCCACATTTACAATAGGAGAAATCTCTACAATTTCATCCCCTGCTTGTGCGCCATCAGCGAAATCAAGCACGTATGCATAACCGGTGCAGCCGCTTACTTTTGTTGATAAACGAATTAACTGACCAGGCTTGTCTTTAAGCTTACTTTCGAAATGCTTAACGGCACTGTCAGTTAGCGTAATGAGCTTTGTACTAGGTACGAAAGTTTCAACACTCATAATGCCTCCTTAGGCCAACATCATTTTTGCTTTCTTAAGCGCAGCGAACAAGCTGTCTACTTCTTCAAGCGTATTATAAATTGAGAACGACGCACGGGCAGTACCCGGAATACCAAAGCGTTTCATTAGCGGTTGTGCACAGTTATCACCGGTACGAATTGCCACGCCTTGTCTATCCAGAATAAAGCCTACGTCCGCAGGGTGAGCACCATCAAGTAAGAAGCTCAGCACCCCTACCTTATTAGGTGCAGTACCGATGATACGCATGCCGTCAAGCGCTTCTGCTTGCTCGGTAGCATAGGCAAGCAGCTTCTGCTCGTGCGCGTGCAGCGCTTTAATATCAAGGGCGCTAAACCAATCTACTGCTGCACCCATACCTATAGCGCCAGCAATGTTTGGCGTGCCTGCTTCTAAGCGGTTTGGTAATGCACCCCATGTGGCTTCATGGTAAGTCACATCTTTGATCATCTCGCCGCCTACCTGCCATACTGGCCAGGTTTCAAGCACTTCCTTTTTGCCCCACAAGCAGCCTATACCCGTTGGACCGAAAAGTTTGTGCCCTGAAAACGCGTAAAAATCACAACCAATATCTTGTACGTCAACGCCGCCGTGAGCAATGCCCTGAGCGCCATCAACTAATACCCATGCGCCAACTGCTTTCGCTTTTTGGGTAAGTGTCTTAATTGGATTAACCGTTCCTAACGCATTCGATACATGAGGAAAAGCCACCAGCTTAGTGTTTTCAGACAGCAATCTGTCGAACGCTTCAACATCAAGCTCACCACTATCGAAAATAGGCACAACGTTTAACGTTGCCCCCGAGCGGCGGCAAGCTTGCTGCCAAGTCACTAAGTTAGCGTGGTGCTCCAGCTCGGTCACCATCACTTCATCGCCTTCAGTAAGTAGCTGACTTAAACCATTAGCGACAATATTAATAGCTTCGGTGGTACCGGCAGTCCAAATGACTTCTTCGCGAACGTTAGCATTAATAAACGTAGCAACGCTGGTACGTGCATTTTCGTAGCGGCGCGTGGCTTCATCGGATAAATGATGCGCTCCGCGGTGCACGTTTGCGTTCGTACCCGTGTAAAAATCTACCAAGGCGTCAATCACGGCCTGTGGTTTTTGCGTTGTTGCCGCGTTATCGAGGTATACCAGCGGTTTGCCGTCTACCGTTTTCGATAAAATAGGAAACTGGGCACGAAGTGCTGCAACGTCTAAACTCATTTCACCTCCATCTGGGCGAAACGCTCGCTTAAGATAGGCGCAAGCCACTCACGTACTGCTACGTTTGGCACATCGTTGATAAGCTCTTGGATAAAACCGAAGTTCAGCATAACTAGTGCTTTACTACGCGAAATACCACGAGTAAGCATGTAATACAGCGCTTCTTCTTCAATCTCTGCCACAGTCGCACCATGGGCACATTTCACGTCGTCAGCATAAATCTCTAGTTCAGGCTTGGTATTAATGACGCCTCGGCGAGATAGCAATAGATTGCGGTTGTTAAGCTCAGCAAGTGTTTTTTGCGCGTCACGATGAATATGAATGCGACCATTGAACACGGCACGTGCTTTATCGCCTACTATCCCGCGCGCGTTTTCTTCTGTTGTACCATTAGGCATTGCGTGCTCAATGGTTGAGTGAAGGTCGAAAAGCTCGCCTTCTGCTAGAAGATAAATAGCGTTCATTTTCGCGTCAGCGAACTCACCAGCGTGATGAATATCTACGTCTAAACGAGATAGCTCACTGCCATAGCCCACCATAGTGCTGTTAAGCGTAGTGCGGTTATGAAGCTTAAAGTGGCTGCCGCCTAATTGCTTAGCTTTGCCAGTAAACATAGCAAAACGATAGTGCTCTAGGTGAGCATCATCCGCCAAATCATATTCAGCAAACGCTGTGGTTAAACTTTCCGTATCGCCAAAACCTTGCTCGATAACAGTAGCACTTGCGCCTTCTGCTACTTTCACTACCACGCGCGTATGAGCGTCTACATTTTGTGAAGCCATGTTCACGATGCGTACCGGCGTGTCGATTTTTACGCCTGCTTCAACACTAATAAATATACCGTGCTGGCAAAGCGCGTCGTTAACCAAACCAAACATATGACGGGTTGGCTTAACTTGACCGTAAACACTGCTAATAGCTTGCTGCGTAGCTGCATCGTCGGTATTGAGCGACGTAATTGTCATGCCAGCAGGCACGTTCAAGGTGTTTACTTGCGTTACCAATACACCATCAACGAAAATTAAGTCGATAGCATTCAGGTTTTCTATTGCTGGAACTGGCAGGCTGTCTGCTTGAACAGCTTGTTTCGCTTCACGCTTTTCTACAGGCGTGAGCGGCGTAAAACGCCAGCTCTCGCTTCTACGCGCTGGCCAGCCGTCAGCTTTTAACTGTTTTAAGGCCTGTTGACGCACGGGCGATAAATAATCTTCCCGCTGTGCGCTATCAATGACCTGTTCTAGCCATTGACTCATGCCTCAGCCTCCTCGTACGCCTTACCTAAAAATGCATAACCGCTCTTCTCTACTTCTAGTGCAAGTGAAGCGTCGCCGCTTTTCACGATTTTGCCGTCAGCAAGAATGTGCACAAAGTCAGGCTTAATGTAGTCAAGAAGACGCTGATAGTGAGTAACAACGATGAAACTACGCTCGCCGTCGCGCTGGCTGTTAACGCCATCTGCAACAACCTGTAACGCATCAACGTCAAGGCCTGAATCAGATTCATCTAGAATGCAAAGCTTTGGCTCTAACAAAATCATTTGCATGATTTCGTTACGCTTCTTCTCACCACCAGAGAAACCTTCGTTCACACCACGCTTTAGGAAGTCTAGTGGAAGCTGAACTTGCTTACAGGCTTCTTTAGCTTTTTTAAGGAACTCAGCAGCCGATAGAGGCTCTTCGCCACGCTCTTCGCGCATAGCGTTTACCGACTCTTTCATAAACTCCATGTTGCTAACGCCAGGAATTTCTACTGGATATTGGAACGCAAGGAAAAGGCCTTCGCGGGCACGCTCTTCTACTTCAAGCTCAAGTAGGTCTTTGCCATTAAGCATGGCTTCGCCTTCGCTAACTTCATAACCGTCACGGCCAGATAGCACGTAGCCTAGTGTACTTTTACCGGCTCCGTTGGGACCCATGATAGCGTGTACTTCACCAGGTTTAACTTCAAGGTTAAGACCCTTAATGATGTTTTTCTCTTCCACGCTGGCATGTAAATTCTTGATACTAAGCATTGATTACCCCACTGAACCTTCAAGACTAATTTCGAGCAGCTTGCCGGCTTCTACGGCAAATTCCATTGGCAGCTCTTTGAATACTTCTTTACAGAAACCGTTAACGATCATAGAAACGGCTTTCTCTGTGTCTAAGCCACGTTGCTGACACAAAAATAATTGTTCGTCGCTCACCTTCGATGTTGTTGCTTCGTGCTCAACAATAGCGGAAGGATTACGGCTTTCGATATACGGGAATGTGTGAGCACCACATTTATCACCGATAAGTAACGAGTCACACTCGGTGAAGTTACGTGCACCGTCTGCACGCGGGCCCATTTGGACTAAACCACGATAAGCATTGTTACTGTTCCCTGCTGAGATACCTTTAGAGATGATGGTCGACTTGGTATTTTTACCCACGTGGATCATCTTAGTACCGGTATCAGCCTGCTGACGACCGCGTGTTAGCGCTACTGAATAGAATTCACCTACACTGTTGTCGCCTTTAAGTACACAGCTTGGGTACTTCCACGTAACCGCAGAGCCCGTTTCTACCTGTGTCCAAGATATTTTAGCATTGGTATGCGCTACACCACGTTTAGTCACGAAGTTGTAGATACCGCCTTTACCGTTCTCGTCGCCTGGATACCAGTTTTGTACCGTTGAGTATTTGATTTGCGCGTCATCCATTGCCACTAGCTCAACGACTGCCGCGTGCAGCTGGTTCTCATCGCGTTGCGGAGCAGTACAACCTTCAAGGTAGCTTACGTAGCTGCCTTCATCGGCGACGATTAAGGTACGCTCGAACTGACCAGTATTCATTTCGTTTATTCGGAAATAAGTAGAAAGCTCCATTGGGCAACGTGTGCCTTTTGGAATATAAACAAATGAACCATCAGTAAATACGGCGCTGTTTAGCGCGGCGAAATAGTTGTCAGTACGCGGAACCACTGAGCCAATGTATTTTTTAACAAGGTCTGGATATTTCTGAACTGCTTCAGAAATTGGGCAGAAAATAACGCCTGCTTCTTCAAGCTTCTCACGGAATGTTGTAACTACCGATACCGAATCGAATACCGCATCTACAGCAACGCCCGCTAGCATTTCTTGTTCGTGCAGCGGAATACCCAGTTTTTCGTAGGTGCGCAGTAACTCTGGGTCCACCTCGTCTAACGACTGAGGTTTATCTTTCATGCTCTTTGGTGCCGAGTAGTAAGAGATGGCTTGATAGTCAATTTTTGGATAGTCGACGTGCGCCCAGTCTGGCTCTTCCATCTCTAGCCATGCATGGTAAGACTTCAAGCGCCATTCAAGCATCCATTCAGGCTCGTTTTTCATTGCTGATATGCGGCGGATAACCGACTCGTCCAGGCCGCTCTCAAACGTTTCAGATTCGATTTCTGAATAGAAACCTGCATCGTATTTTCTTTCTAACGCCTGTTCGATCTGTTCACTCATGTTGGGATCTCACTTGTTTGCCTGCATTTGCTGCCACTATTCTTTCTACTCAACTGGAGAATAAATTACCCCACGGTCTTGGTAATTTATGTAAATCATCAACTTCAACAACCTTATTTAGTTGGGCTTATCCCCCACAAAATTGTTGAAACTGCCAGTTACATGCGGACAGCCTAAAATTTTTGGTGCCGTAGTATATAATACCCGACTATTTCACTCAAATATTCAGCCACTAATTTATGGCTACTAGGGGGTTTTAAACGTTACTTAACGCTTATTTCGCGTTAACTATTCATTAATTTTCGTCCACACTCACTACACTCACGGGAAGCTTTTACGAAAAGCGTATTCAGCTTCCTAGAAAAATTAATACTTACGCTTAAACTAGACCCCATTTCCAAACGCTAAATACAGCGTTTAAGCCACAACCGCTTTTCGCAGTCGCGTGGTTACATCAACCACTTTGTTTACTACGTAATCAATGTCTTCTTGGGTCGTAAAACGCCCTAAGCTGAATCTGATCCCTGCATGCGCCAATTCGTTGCTGCGGCCAATGGCTTTTAGCACATATGAGGGTTCTAAACTTGCTGAAGTACACGCCGACCCTGACGATACGGCAATATCATTTAAGCCCATCATCAAGCTTTCGCCATCTACACCCGCGAAACTTACATTTAATATGCCAGGTATGCGCTGCGTGGCATGTCCGTTTAAATAAATATCGTCAAGTTGTTGCAGGCCCTGCCACAGTGATTCACGCAGCTTTAATATGCGCGCACTGTCCTCTTCCATTTTTGACGACGCCAGTGCGATGGCTTCACCCATCCCAACAATTTGGTGAGTGGCTAGTGTACCCGACCGCATACCGCGCTCGTGGCCACCGCCATGAATTTGTGCCACCAGATTGATTTTAGGGCGGCGACGCACATATAACGCCCCCATTCCTTTCGGGCCATATACCTTGTGCGCTGATATAGACAGCAAATCAACCGGAAGCTCAGCTAAATCTATGGCAATTTTGCCAACACTTTGCGCACCATCTACGTGAAAAAACACGCCCTTGTCGCGACAAAGTTGTCCAATGGCTTCGATGTCTTGGATAACGCCTAGCTCGTTGTTCACGTGCATGACCGATACTAAGATAGTGTCGTCGCGTAGCGCGTTTTCGAGTTCGTTTAAATCAATTACCCCGTCTGACTGTACTTCAAGATAGGTAACATCAAAGCCCTGCTTTTCTAGGTACTCACAAGTATCCAATACCGCTTTGTGCTCGGTATTTACAGTAATAATATGCTTGCCTTTTTCAGCATAGCCTTGCGCAATACCTTTAATAGCGAGGTTATTTGACTCAGTTGCGCCCGAGGTAAAAACAATCTCTCTGGGGTCGCAATTCAGCGCGTCGCTAATTTGATTTCTAGCAACATCTACCGCTTCTTCAGCCATCCAGCCGAAGCGGTAGCTACGAGAAGCCGGATTACCAAAGTTACCTTCAAGCGTTAAGCATTTTGCCATCGCCTCGGCCACACTTGGGTCTACCGGGGTCGTTGCTGCGTAATCTAAGTAAATGGGTGTTGATAAAGCCATATGTCACTCAATACCAATTTAAAGTTGAATACTGACTTCTATATCTTTAGTGATATGACGAAGTGATGCATTACCGTCCTGACGACCGGCCACTTCCTGTACATCGCGCTTAGCCATTAATTCACCAAGCGTGATCGAATTCAAAAATGCGGCAATACGGTCGCTTAGGTCTTGCCACAAGCTATGGGTTAAACAACGATCGCCGCCTTGGCAATCGGCTTGACCTTGACAGCGTGTCGCATCAATGGACTCGTCGACGGCGCGAATAACTTCGCCTATCGCAATATCACTTGCTTCCCGGCCCAGCAAATAACCGCCACCGGGCCCGCGAACACTGTCTACCAGTTGTTCTTTACGCAGCCGAGAAAAAAGCTGCTCTAAGTAAGATAAAGAAATTTCTTGTCGTTCTGAAATGTCGGCAAGAGGCACTGGACCACGCTTTGAATGCAAAGCGACATCAAGCATTGCGGTAACCGCATAGCGCCCTTTAGAAGTGAGTTTCATTGGATTCTCCCGCCGTTTGTAGTGCGGGAATTTTCACATACCCGACTAAAATGGTCAAGTATAAGACCCAGTAAATTAGTCAGGTATTATTGATTAATACAAACGTTTTTTATGAATAATAAATATTCTAGTTTAACGAAAAAGGTTTACTCGTTATCGTTTCATCAGTTTTCCAATCACGCTCCAATAAGATACTGGTATTAATCGTTCGATAAACGACAAAATTTTTGCATCGAGCCCTATGAGCAAACGGGACTTATCATTTTCAATAGCATTAATAATCACACTCGCCGCTTTTTGAGGTGGGAACTTAAGAAATGCGTTCATCAATCTGCGCTGGCGAAATATTTCAGCGTCACTGGCACTTGCTGGCGCTTTAGCATTATCAGCAATCGACGTGGCAATGCCCCCTGGATGCACGACTAAGACGGTTACATTTGTATCTCTCAATTCATATCTAAGGGCATTACTAAAACCGCGAATGGCGAACTTACTAGCACTATATGCAGCCTGCCCAGGTGGCGAAATTAGCCCGAAAAGACTTGAAATATTGACTATTTTTGTGGGACTACCGACTTTGCGCATAGTAGGTAATATAGCGCGAATAAGCGAAACTGGAGCGTCAAAGTTAATTTTCATTAGCCAGTTAAAATCTGTTTCGCTAACTTGTTCAAAACTACCTCCAAGTGCTACTCCTGCATTATTTATCAGCACATCGATAGAATTGTGTTTTGTGAGAATATCATTTGGCAGCGATTTCACATCTTCGGCTATAGACAGATCACAAATGTGCAAGGTTACTCTCTGACTGTGAGAAGGTAAGCACGAAACTGTTTCTTTCAATCCACCTTCATCGCGATCGACGAGCGCTAAGTTACACCCCGATGCACATAGCTGAATAGCTAATGCTCTACCAATTCCACTTGCGGCACCCGTTAATACTACGACACTTCCTTTAAGCTCCATGTTTATGGACCGTGTGCAATTTTATATGGCCTAATATACTGTCGGCTATTCGATGAGACTGTATCGTATCTATTTGGTGACGTAGGCCACGTAACACTTGGTGCTTTGCTCCAGAAATAGCATTTGCTGTTGCAACACCGCCACTTGGGTGCACCATGCGATCAACATCACCATGAATGACCAATGTGGGGGCTGACACTTTGTTGAGTAATCGAGTGCGATCACCTGATTTCATAATGGCGCCAATTTGACGAAATACAGCTTTTGAGTCACTTTTAGAACCGTTTCGATGCCAGGCAAGCTTCGCATACTGCTGCCATTGACTTATCGCCCCTTCTGCATTGATATCGCCTATATGAGTCATCATGGCGCGATAATTTATAATCGCGTCATTTTCACTATTCGGGGCCTTCGCTCTGGCAATTCGCCATAACGTAGAGTAAGAGGGTTGGCCAACCTTTCTACTTCCAGTAGTTGAAAATATAGAGGTCATTGAATCAACAACATCAGGGTAAGTACTTGCCAGTGTTTGCGCTATCATTCCCCCCATCGACATACCAACTACGTGTGCACTGTTGATGTTTAGTCCTGCCAAAAGCTGCGCAGTGTCTTCTGCCATACGCTCTAGCCCGTATGCTCCATTTGGCGCTTTTCCTCTTAACTGTTGAAGCAAACTGGGGTGAGGAGTGGTGCTTCGAACTGAACGTCCTGCATCACGGTTATCAAAGCAAATCACTCGGTAACCGCTAGTCACCAACCGCTCTATTAAGGCGCTTGGCCAGTACACTAATTGCAGCCCAAGGCCCGCAATAAGTAAAATTGTACCTTGTGTGTCGTTACCATGCTCCGCATAGCAAAACGTATCCCCACTCTTCAGCGTAATAAATTGTTCCTGGTGTAAGGCTAGGCTCATAGTGCCACCTCGGCTGTATTTTGTGTCTCAAGACTCTTCTCAAACAACAAGGCAGGATCGTCCACCTTACCTTTACGAAATATCTTTACGTCCTCTTCATAATTCCAAGACATCGACCAAGGGAAATGGGTCCCCTGACGCGGTAACTGCTCGATTGAGCGTTGAATATATCCTGCACCGAAATTTAGCAACGGCTGTGTTTCCATGTTTGGGTCTGCAATAGGCGTACATTGTAAATAATCGTGCTGCTTCATATGATTCAATAACCGCGTAAAATGCTCACACAGAAGACCGATTTTCAAAGTCCACGAAGAGGATGTGTACCCTACTGCAATAGATAAGTTTGGCACGCCACTTAGTAACATCCCTTTGTATGTAACACACTGAGGAAGCGATACTGCCTTTCCATCTATTTTCGGAACTAGCCCTCCTAGTGGCAGCAGATTAAGTCCCGTAGCGGTAACTATTATATCTGTATCAATATGCTCCCCAGATTCAAGTTGAATGCCTGTTTCTGTGAAGTTTTTAATATTGTCTGTTACTACCGATGCACTACCATTTGATAACGCTTTGAACAGGTCTCCTCCTGGTACTGCGCAGAGTCTCTGCTCCCATGGGTTATAAGGGGGGTTGAAGTGCGTATCAACCGGAAATCCTTCAGGCAGCATTTTAGCATTCAAATCACGTATAATTTTTCGAGCGCGATTGGGAAAGCGTTGGCAAAAAGCATATACCCAACGCTGCTTCGCAATATTAAATTGCCGAGCAGCTTTGAAAGCTAAATTATCGCCGACTAGAGGTCTTAAATGCTTCGCTATAGGGTCTTGTGTTGGAACGGGCAATACGTACGAGGGCGTTCGTTGCAGCATGGTTACGTGAGAAGCCGCTTTTGCCATTGAAGGTACTAATGTGACAGCAGTAGCGCCACTTCCTATTACAACTACGCGCTTACCTTCATATTCTAAGTTTTCGGGCCATTGCTGGGGATGTATGATGTCACCTGAAAAATTCGACTGTCCGTTAAACTCAGGTGTATACCCTTTGTCATAACGATAATAACCCGATGCATTAAAAACCCATCTGGCTGCGACTTTTTCAGTATGCCCTGTTTCTTCTGAGCGTAAGGTCACTAACCAATACTGCTTATCACTTTGCCAATTTAGCTCAACAACTCGTGTTAAAAAGCGTATTTTTTCTCTGATGCCATTCTCATTTGCTGTTTGCTCGATGTATGCCTTAATGGAGCTACCGTCAGCAATAGCTTTTTTTTCTTTCCAAGGCTTGAAGTCGTATCCAAACGTGAACAAGTCTGAATCTGAACGAATACCAGGGTATTTGAATAGATCCCAGGTACCTCCCAGATCTGCACGAGCTTCGATTATGGAGTAGGTCAAGTCCGAACACTTACTTTGCAAGTGGTAAGCGCAGCCGATACCTGAAATACCTGCTCCGACAATCAATACATCTAAAAATGGCACTGTGTTTTGCATGCAAACCCCAAAGTGATAACAAGCGTTGTCACTTTAATATATGTTGTTGCAACCGAGCCGTCAATGCATAATATGCTGACTATGAAAAATAATTCTTTAACATCCGAAGCATCAACAGAGCGCACGTATTCAGGCATCTCAATGTCCGAGAGAATTGTGCTGCGCCGCCAGCGATTTATTGAAGCAGGTATTTTACTGTTTGGCACTGTTGGATTTCAGTCTACAACTATGCGTATGCTGACGGCACAAACAGAGTTAACAAACCGTTATTTCTATGAGTCGTTCTCGAACTTAGAAGATTTGCTCGTAGCCTGTTACGAGAAACTGATGGATGATTTTCGCCTTCGATTAAAAGAGGTGCTTGAAAAAGCAAGAGAAAATAGCGAGCCGTCGCAGCGCATTCGCCCGGGGTTAGAATGCTTTTATCGATCCATGTCTGACCCAAAGTTTGCTCGAATCACGCACGCCGAAGTATTAGGCGTAAGTGAACGCGTTGACCGGCTTTATAGCCGTTGCTCAGCAGATTTTGCCGCGTTGATGATGTCTTATTTAACTTCGTCTTTGCCTGACACAAAACAACTATCTGATACGCAAATGCAGTTTATTGGTGCAGCGCTAACAGGCAGCTTAATTAATAGTGCAATGGTATGGGTAAACAGCCAATATCATGCCGATATCGACGATGTCATTGATACGTCGCTTGCTATTTTTATAGGCACAGTTAACCAGTTGCAGTTAAATTAGAGCGCTCCGCTGCCTACAGCCATTTCTTAAATCGCAGGATCGAAAGAAGAATGCGCCTTCTCTCGCTCTTGGGTTTCCGTTAGGTCGAAACCCGTTTCTGCGAAATCTTCAGCGCTAATATTGTGTAAATTATCGGTACATACATCGCCACCTAGCGACTGAATGACCTTGCACATCTCTTCCACTTTGGTGTCCATTTGATGCATGTGCTCTAGCATAACTCCCATAGCATTGGCCACCGGATCAGGGTTATCTGGGGCGACTGCATAGGCATCAAAACCATATTTCTGAGCAATTTTATCGCGCTGGGGATTTACCGTGGCATTCGACTCTTTTTGCTTAGAAATAATAATACGACCGGGAATGCCAACTGCTGTAGCGCCGTCTGGAATATCTTTAACTACTACCGAATTAGACCCTACTTTAGCGTTTTCACCAATGGTAATCGGCCCTAAAACTTTAGCCCCTGCCCCGACCACTGCGCCGTTCTTAAGGGTTGGGTGGCGCTTACCGGCTTTCCAGCTAGTACCGCCAAGAGTCACCCCATGGTATAGAGTAACATCATTGCCAATTTCTGCGGTTTCACCGATAACTACGCCCATACCGTGGTCGATAAATACCCGGCGTCCCAACGTTGCCCCTGGATGAATTTCAATGCCCGTAAGCCAACGACTAAACGTTGATAAAGTACGTGCCAACCATTTCCATTCTGCCTTCCACAATTTGTGACTAATTCGATGCAGCCACACTGCATGAAGGCCTGGATAGTTGGTTAGCACTTCAAAGGTGTTTCTGGCCGCTGGGTCGCGATGAAAGACACCTTGAATATCATCTTTTATACGGGCGAACATAGTGTTTACTCTTTTTCTTCTATCGCTGGTGCAGGGTCTGCGTCGCCTGAGTTTGCATTCTTCACCGATTTATCGATAGACGCCAATATACCGCGTAATATATTAAGCTCTTGAGACTCAGGGCGTGCTCGGTTAAACAAGCGGCGTAGCTTAGTCATTACCACACCTGGGTGGCTTTTACGTATAAAAGACGTGCCTTCCAGCGTGGTTTCCAAATGCGTATAAAAACGCTCTAAATCATCATTTAGTGGATATTCTTCTTCAACGCTTGGGTATGTTTCGCGATTAAGATAGGCCATGCGAATCTCATAACAAAGGGTTTGCACTGCTGCTGCTAAATTAAGTGAGCTGTATTCAGGGTTGGCTGGAATACACATATGGAAGTGACACTGCTGCAGCTCTTCGTTAGTTAAACCACTGTTCTCACGCCCAAACACCAAGGCTACCGGGTACTTTTCTACTTCTTGGACCAGCTTCTCGCCACAGTCGCGCGGGCCAAGCATAGGCCACGAGTGAGTGCGAGAGCGTGCAGACGTCCCTACTACCAAGCCACAGTCTTTAACTGCCTCTTCCAGCGTGCTTACAATTTTCGCGTTAGCGAGCACATCGCCAGCCCCTGCCGCCAATGCACTGGCTTGGCCGTCTGGCTCATTTACTGGGTCGACAAGATATAAGCTGCTCAGCCCCATGGTCTTCATAGCTCTTGCTGTCGAGCCGATGTTTCCCGTGTGAGACGTGTTAACTAAAATAATGCGAATATTCTCGAGCATGCGTGTAATACCTACGTACTTATTTGGATAGCGTCTTTAATTCGATAATATGCGGTTTTGTCGCACTATCTTTTAGACCTTAATGGCGTGAAGTTTAACACAGCGGCAGTATAGATGGCTATTCACGCTATTGTGCTGGGATTTCATTTGCATCGTGCATAGATTCTGGTAGACTCCGCCCGTTTTCGAAAGCAACTAGCTATTTTTTATACAGCTAGTTTGTTTCATTGGTCTTTTACAATTGGTGGTTTATCTATGCATCCTATGCTGAATATTGCGGTGCGCGCTGCGCGTGCGGCTGGAACAGTTATTGTTCGTGGTTTTGAAAAACATAATGAAGTAGCGACAGAGTCAAAAGGCTTAAACGACTTCGTTACTCAAGTTGATAAAGAAGCAGAACAAGCAATTATTGCCAAAATTCAGCAGTCTTACCCGAACCATTGCTTCCTAGGTGAAGAAGCGGGTGAAGTTCTAGGTACAGAAACTGACTATCAGTGGATTATCGATCCGCTAGATGGCACCACTAATTTTGTAAAAGGCATTCCTCACTTTGCCGTTTCAATTGCACTTCTTCACAAAGGTCGTCTAGACCAAGCGGTTGTTTTCGACCCAATTCGCAGCGAATTATTTACCGCAAGCCGTGGTCAGGGTGCACAGCTTAACGGCTATCGTATTCGTGCTTCTAAGCCACGTGATCTTACTGAGACAATTATTGCCACTGGCCTACCTTTCAAAAACAAAGCTCAGTTTGGCGAATACGCTTTAAGCCTAAACAAGATTTTCCACGAAGTGGGTGATATTCGCCGTGCAGGTAGCGCAGCACTAGACCTTGCTTACGTTGCAGCTGGCCGCCACGACGGTTACTGGGAGCGCGGCATTAAATCTTGGGATATCGCAGCAGGTGAGCTTATTGTTCGTGAAGCTGGCGGTTTGGTAACAGACTTTAAAGGCGGAAACGACCCACTTCACAAAGGCGAAATTGTTGCGGGTAGCGTGAAGGTTGTTCAAGGCTTAGTGAAGCATCTTAAGTAAGAAGCACCTTAAGTAAAAGCAGCTTAAATAAATCGCTCGTAAGCACATAAACTGAGCCGATAAACCAAGCACAGTTAAACAGTAAAGGCGCTATGACACGAATGACGTGACATAGCGCCTTTTTCTTTTTCTCACTTATTGGTTTCGTTATACCTGCGGTAACACACCGCGATTACGAACACTTTACCTCTCGCTGAGTGGCTAATGAGCTATGCGGACTGGTGTTTAACTTTAGGCCAAATAAAAATCTAAGAATTAAAAAGCGCTTGGCGACTTCGTATGTTAGTGCGCACCCCACAACGGTTATTAGCGTTATTAAAATAAATTCTCCGAGTGTCGACGATACACGGGAGCTCAAAAAGAACGCCGCCACCACAATTATCGTTTGATGCACCATATAGTAAGGCAACACGCCTTTATTCAAATAGCTCACCACCTTACTCGGGTTAGACAAATATTTTCGACCGAACCCCAATATTGCTGCCAACCATGCCCAGTGATTAAGTACAACGATTACACCAACCAAAACACGAAACCCAGGCGACGACTCCATTAACTGCCCTGTAGGGCCTAGCAAGTCGTGACGGTCTAAAATTATGACGCTGTAAAGTACTATCGCAATGGTTAAGCTTACGTAACGGGACTTCATAATTGCAGCATACAATGCGGGTCTAAGCACAACCACAATACCAACCAGCATCACAAAAAAGTACTTTGCATGACTATACCAATCATTAAGCAAGTCGTGAGACGTGGGATATGCTACTCGTAGCTCCAGCCATATGGCAGTCATGATCGTAACCACTAACACGCTAAACAGCGCCAAACTATCGAGTATTCTCAACGCCCTTACTTCAACAAATCTGATAAGCGGGAAAAACAGCAATATGAAAACGCTATACACAAAAAGGTAAGGTAAAAACCAAAGGTGATTCCACGTCAGTAAGCCAATTACCGATTGTTTGTCGATAAACAAGTCAGTATTTGGATTGATGTAAGCAACGTAGAACTCGCTAAACGGCATGGCTAGCGCTCCGCTTACTGTCCACTCTATGTAAACTTGTGGCGCGACGATAACGAACATTCCGAAAACAAGTGGAACTAATATCCTCAACGCCCTCTTCCCCAGTAGTAAAAGTGATACACGCCAGCGAGAGGTCGTTTGGTCATAAGCGCGGCGCAGCACGACAGTAAATACCATGGCAGAGATCAAAAATAATAAAGACATACGCCAATGGTTGGTCAATATCATCACATCTTGTAATAGTGGAAATTGCACGTCGCTTTTTATATGCCAGCCCCACTCTAAAACGTAATACATTCCAATGTGATAAAAAATGAGTACGCCAAACGCGATGACACGCAGTGCATCCAACTCGAAATAACGTTGAGTGACAGGACTCTCGACCACGGCCGTCTCTCTCACCTCCCCCTTTGAAGTTCTGTTAACAAACGTTGCTTCCTGACCAACATATGCTTGCGTCAATGTCCTCACTCCTATTCAATAGTGCTTAACTAACGTGTTGCATCTAATGTGATAGACGTCTAACAGCAAACGCCTAAGTGACGAAAAGTAAGAGAAAAAGGGTTGAGCGGTGAATAACTGGGATGAAAAATGGAGTCAGTTTCTTAGGGATTCTGAATCAAAACATAAATACGCTGCATTTGTTTTGCTTGCAGCCTATTTGTTTATAAATAACTCAATCAATGCTGCGTCTGATTGGACTGAATTTTCTCGAAGCGACAATAACAGCGTAGCAATTTGGGAGCCGTACGTTTGGGAATACTCGAGTGCTTTGAGCACCGCTTTGCTCGTCATCCCATTAATTACCGCTATACGTACACTCGATCAGAAAGTAAAAGTGGGAGCGACATGGCTTGCATGGCATTTTGCTTTCGCCAGTTTATTTTCAGTAGCCCATGTATCATTAATGGTAGCGTTTCGAAAGCTTGTCTACTTGTTCTCTGAACGCAATTATGACTTTGGGATATGGCTCAATGAGTTCATCTACGAATATCGAAAGGATGTATGGGGCTATATTACCCTGATCACTTTTTACTATATTGCACGGTTTGGCTATCAACGCTTAATTGGTGAAGCATCACCTATTACACGCGACACATCACAGATAACGAATGACAACGTGGCCAGCACCTTACCTGACTATTTATTGGTGAAAAAGCTCAATAAGGAGTTTTTAGTTCAAGTCACTGACATACAGCGAGTAGAAGCCTCAGGAAACTACATTAACCTTCATACTCACGTGGGCGTTTACCCCTTGCGTTATACCCTTGGCCGGTTTTGTGAAGAAGGAGCACATCAAGGCTTTATGCGAGTGCACCGGTCGCACGCAGTGCGAATACCTGCCATTGAGTCTATAAGTTATGAAGAAACGGGAGATGGCTCAATAATGCTTAATAACGGTCAATCAGTAGCGCTTTCTAGGCGATATAAAGATGATCTGAAACAAGCATTAGCCCCTAATCCACAGTAAATTGCAATTTTAATAAAGCAATAAAAAAACCGCATCATAGATGCGGCTTTTGTACGTCTCAAGCGTGTAAAACTAAGGCATAGGATCTAAATCTGCGCCTTCCTTTTCCACTTGTGGTGGCATTAGGTCTTCTTTGCTGATGCCCAACGCAAGCGCTACTGAACTCGCAATATAGACAGACGAGTAAGTACCTACTACTACACCGAACAACAAAGCAGTGGCAAATCCGTGAATAAGCGCACCACCTTTGTAGAATAACGCGACCAATACCAACACCGTGGTTAATGAGGTGATGATAGTTCGGTTTAGGGTTTGCGTTAGTGAGATATTGATAATCTCAACTGGCTCACCTTTACGAATTTTGCGAAAGTTCTCACGAATACGGTCAGATACAACAATGGTATCATTAAGTGAATAACCAATTACCGCAAGCACCGCTGCTAGTACCGTTAGGTCGAACTCAATTTGAAGTACCGAGAATAGACCCAGCGTGAGAATTACATCGTGCATTAGCGCCGATACTGACCCCAAAGCGAATCGCCATTCAAATCGCATCGCGACATAAACTAGAATACACAAAAGTGCGACTAGCATCGCTAGGCCGCCCTGCTCTGTTAACTCTTCACCTACGTTAGGACCTACGAACTCGATACGACGCATATCAACCGCAGTACCGTCAGCACGCAGGGCAGCCAGCACCTGCTCGCCAATAGTCACGGCTTTAACGCCATCACGAGGAGCAATACGGATAAGTACGTCTTGGCTACTTCCAAAGTTTTGCACGATAGCATCTTCGAAATTCGATTCATTAAGCTGAACGCGAATGGCTTCTAAATTGGCCGCATCTTCGTAGCCAACTTCAATAAGCGTTCCGCCCGTAAAGTCTAAACCCCAATTAAGGCTATTTACACCCAAAGAAACGAACGAGCCGATAATAAGAATTGTCGACAGCACCATCGCAGGAATGCGAAGGCGCATGAAATTAACGGTTTCGGATAATTTTAATAACTGCATTTTACGCTCCTTAAATCGCTAATTTCTCAAGACGTTTACCACCCCATACTGCGTTAACAATAACGCGAGTAACCAAAATAGCGGTAAACATAGAGGTTGCGATACCAATCATTAGCGTAATAGAGAAGCCTTTAATTGGGCCGGTACCTACTGCAAACAGAATAAGACCAGCAATGAAAGTAGTGATGTTTGCATCCAAGATGGTGGAGAACGCGCTGTCGTAACCTTGGTGGATAGCCTGCTGAGGGCTTCGGCCGTCGCGCATTTCTTCTCGAATACGCTCGAAAATTAGCACGTTTGCATCCACTGCCATACCAACGGTCAGTACAATACCCGCCATACCTGGTAACGTTAACGTTGCGCCTGGGATCATCGACATAATGCCTACAATCATGACTAGGTTAGTAATAAGTGCGATGTTCGCTACAACACCAAAAGCTTTGTAGTAAATCAACATGAAAACAAGCACCGCTGCCAGACCATACATAATAGCCTGCATACCCAGCTCAATGTTTTCTTTACCTAAGCTTGGCCCTACCGTACGCTCTTCAACAATCTGAATTGGCGCAATCAGTGCACCCGCACGAAGTAGCAATGCTAAATCACGCGCTTCTTTCGGTGAATCAAGACCTGTGATTTGGAACTTACTGCCAAGTTGCGCACGAATAGTGGCAACTGAGATGACTTGCTCATGCTTTTCAAATACAAGCTTACCGTCGTCATTTCTCTCACCGGTAGATTTGTACTCGATAAAGACCGTAGCCATTGGCTTACCAATGTTGCCGCGGGTTGAGCGAGACATTTTGTTACCGCCTTCAGAATCTAGCGAGATGTTTACATTTGGAAGACCATATTCATCAACACCGCTATTCGCATCAATAATGTGGCTACCAGTAAGCATAATGCGCTTTTCAAGCAGCTGTGGAATGCCCTGCTGATCTTCTATCACCTGAGAGCCAGGAGGAACACGACCATTTAATGCATCACGGATATCGTTCTTCTGGTCCACCATGCGAAATTCTAGTGTTGCTGTGGCATTAAGAATCTCTTTCGCACGGGCGGTGTCTTGAATACCTGGAAGCTGCACAACGATGCGATCAGCACCTTGCTTTTGTACAAGCGGCTCAGCCACACCAAGTTGGTTTACACGATTACGAATAATCGTAATGTTTTGCTTAACCGCGTTGTCGCGAATTTCCTGAAGCTTGCTTTCAGCAAAAATAGCGCGAAGTGTTAAGTCGTCCACCTGGTTAAAGGTAAGGTCGCGACTTTGGTTACGCAAAAAGAACTCTGCCTTGTCTAGCGCATCTTCATCACGGAACGTAATGTCGATATGATCGTCTACCTGTTTTACACCACGATAGCGAATGCCTTCTTCGCGTAATGAAGTACGGAAACCACTTTCTGCATCTTCAAGAGACTTGGTAATCACTTCTGTCATGTCCACTTCCATTAAGAAGTGAACACCACCGCGAAGGTCAAGACCTAGCTTCATCGGCGCGCCACCTAAACCTTCAAGCCACTCTGGCGTGTCCGGAGCAAGGTTCATAGCAACGTAATAATCATCGCCAAGGGCTTTTTCTAATGTTTCGCGAGTAACTAGCTGGGTGTCTGAGTCAGAAACGCGAACTAAAATTTGCTCACCTTCAAATTCAACACGCTTTGGAGAGATGTTTTTTTCACTTAGCGCGGCTTTCACTCGTTCAACAGTGGCATCTGTCACCACGGCATCACGGCCTGCTGAGATTTGTACGGCGTGGTCTTCACCGTAAATGTTAGGAAGCGCATAAAGTGCACACACTGCAACAACAATGAGTGCACTCAGTACTTTCCAAATAGAGTTTTTGTTTAGCACTGGATAATCCTTTCGTGCCAGTACCGGGAAGCGTCCCGGCCCCGGCTATTGTTACTTACAGTGACTTCATGGTGCCTTTAGGCAGCACAGCAGTTACTGAAGACTTCTGAACAACGATGTTGTTTGATTCGTTAAGTGCAACTTCAATGAAGTCTTTTTCTTCTGACACTTTAGTGATTTTTCCTACCAAACCACCTTGTGTTAATACTTCATCGCCCTTGCCTAGCGAAGAAACTAGGTTTTTATGCTCTTTCACGCGCTTAGCCTGTGGGCGGTAAAGCAAGAAGTAAAAGATTAAACCGAATACAGCTAGCATGATGATCATTTCCATGCCGCCACCTTGCGGTGCACCAGCAGACTGTGCATAAGCGTTCGAGATAAATAGGCTCATAAAATTCCCCAAATATTATCGTTGTTATAGTGCCGGAACCGGCAACCCTTTTTGTTCATAAAATTCTTGTACAAACTCATCAAGCGTACCCGTGTCGATCGCATCGCGAAGACCCTGCATAACACGCTGATAGTAACGAAGGTTATGGATGGTGTTTAAGCGCGCACCCAGTATTTCGTTACACTTGTCCAAATGATGTAGATAAGAGCGAGAATAGTTTTTACAAGTGTAGCAATCGCAATTCTCATCTAATGGTGAGGTGTCATTTCTGTGCTTCGCGTTGCGAATTTTGATAACGCCTTCTGTCACAAAAAGGTGACCGTTTCGCGCATTACGCGTAGGCATAACACAGTCAAACATATCGATACCGCGACGCACAGACTCAACCAAATCTTCTGGTTTGCCCACGCCCATAAGATAGCGAGGCTTATCTTCTGGAATTTTTGGCGCTGTGTGGTCGATAATGCGGATCATGTCTTCTTTTGGCTCGCCTACTGAAAGGCCGCCAATGGCATAGCCGTCAAATCCAATAGCGTCAAGACCAGCAAGTGAGACATCACGCAGACCTTCGTACATACCGCCTTGAATGATACCAAAAAGTGCCGCCGGGTTATCGCCGTGGGCTTCTTTACTACGTTTGGCCCAACGTAGCGACATTTCCATTGAAACGCGCGCTTCTTGCTCAGTGGCGGGATACGGCGTGCACTCGTCAAAAATCATTACGATGTCAGAACCCAAATCGCGCTGAACTTCCATCGACTTTTCAGGCGTAAGCAAAATCTTTTCGCCATTAATTGGAGAGCGGAACGTTACGCCTTCTTCGGTAATTTTACGCAAGTCACCCAAACTAAATACCTGGAAGCCGCCCGAGTCAGTGAGGATCGGCTTGTCCCAATTCATAAAGTCGTGCAGATCGCCGTGCTGGCGAATAATGCCAGTACCAGGGCGTAGCATTAGGTGAAAGGTATTCCCAAGACAGATGTGTGCACCGCTGTCTTTTAATTCTTCAGGGGTCATTCCCTTAACAGTACCGTAAGTACCTACTGGCATGAACGCTGGCGTTTCAACAACACCGCGTTCAAACACCAAACGACCGCGTCGTGCTCGGCCTTCGGTTTTTAACAACTCAAATTGCATGTGAAAGCATTCCCACTTTTGTGCGCTTCTGCGCTGGGTATAAAAATAAATTGGCGGCGATTATACCAGTAATTTGGCTGAGATCATGCCCCGTATCTATGTTTATCTGTAACTAAGCTGGAAAGGCCTGCAAAACACCGATTTACACGCCTTGTATCGTAGCCGAATGTGCTTAGGCGCGCTCAATAAACATAGAGTCACCATAGCTAAAGAATCGATATTCTTTTTCTATCGCTTCTTGGTAGGCATTCATCACGTTGTCTTTGCCGGCAAATGCACTAATTAACATCATTAATGTGGATTCTGGAAGGTGAAAGTTAGTAAACATTGCGTCTACCACTTTGAATTCAAAGCCCGGGTAGATAAAGATTTCTGTGTCTTCATTGAAGGCCGCGATAATTTCTTTATCACCGCGTTCTGCACTTGCTTTTGCCGCTGACTCCAAAGAGCGTACAGAAGTTGTTCCCACTGCGATAACACGCTTTCCATTAGCTTTTGTAGCTAACACAGCGTCAACAACTTCTTGGGGGACTTCTGCAAACTCTGCGTGCATTTTGTGCTCAAGAATATTGTCAACGCGCACGGGTTGGAAGGTACCCGCTCCCACGTGCAAGGTTACAAAAGCTAAATTCACGCCCTTCTCTTTAAGCGCTTCTAAGATAGCGTCGTCAAAGTGAAGCCCTGCTGTAGGTGCTGCAACAGCGCCTGGCTTTTGATTATAAATAGTTTGATAGCGCTCTTTGTCCGAGTTTTCGTCTGGGCGGTCAATATAAGGAGGTAGCGGCATGTGGCCATGCGCTTCCAGCAGCGTTAGTACGGTTTCATCGTGGTCAAACTGTAAAATAAATAGCGCATCGTCTCGCCCTGTCACCGTCACATTTACTTTCTCTTCAAGAATAAGCTTAGTTCCTGGCTTGGGTGCCTTGCTCGCGCGAACATGCGCCAAGGCAGTATTGTCTGAGGTAATGCGTTCAATCAGCACTTCAACTTGACCGCCCGTTTCTTTTTTACCTAAAAGTCGTGCGGGAATAACTCGGGTATTATTAAAAACCAGCAAGTCACCTTCATCTAAAAGTTCAACCATATCAGCAAACATACTGTGGCGAACGTCACCCGATTTGCCGTCCAGCTGCAAGAGGCGACTGGCTGAACGGTTTTCGGTGGGATATTTTGCAATTAGGCTTTCCGGAAGCGAAAAGCTGAATTCAGATAATTTCATAGATAATAGATTCTTAATTTAAACGCAATTTATGTTGCTTACTTTATGGTTTAACACACTCTCAAGAGGAGGCATTCATACTAAAGTTGCGAAATTTCACAGAAATCAATGTCGACCAAAGTCTTAGAAATCCTACCTCTCAAGCCATAAGTATAGATATCCATACCCACTTATAGCTCAAAATACACACAAGTTGACTTTAGTGCTAGCGAGCAAATACTTAAACGATTAATATCTACTCCAGATAGTGATGATGTTCTCCCATAACATTCCTTATCGTTCGTACCCGGCATGTGCCGGGTACTTTTTTATCTGCCCTATTCTACTCTTTCGAAACACTAAGATCAGTTAAGATTTCTTCTAAAAGCGCAGCATCTAAAGGTCGAGCTTTAAGCACGTATAAAATCTGAAGCAATAAATCGGCCCCCATAATACCTTTATTCACTTTATTCCTCAGGTTGTCAGCGCTTTGATCCACACCTATTTCTTCAAGTCTTTGGCTTAGCGCTTGATATTTTACGCCGCGCACAGACATTTCAGATTTCACGACTCTTGCAACCGTTTGTCGCCATGCACTCTTTGCACTCTGCGTATTTCCTGTGTTCACACAGCCTCCCAAAACCATACAAATGTGACATATAATTTACAAAAACACACTTTTTTACACTTATAGCATGCATTTATTGTTGACGATTATGGCACAATAGGTCTACACTGCAAGTCAAGATATTGGCGAAGACGTAAATAGTCGTTACAGTAACTGCGGTTGTTCTTTCGGTAATGCTAGGTTTTAGGTTTTGTGTTTCAACACGGTTTTAAGCTAAGCAATGCGTTACAAAGCACCACGCATACGACATTCGTTTTCAACATTATCGCTTTAATAACTAAAGGAGAAAGGTATGAGCTGGGAACTGGAAAGCATCGAAGCCTTATTTAAAGAGCACGATGACTTTGTGGTAACACATGAGGAAAACTGCTTACTTATTGCTAATCAAGACGGCATTGATGCATGGCTTGCAATTAGCGGTGAGCAAATTTTGGTAGAAAGTCTCTTGTTCGCCGCGTCGGAAGTAAAAGATAAGCCTGCGCTTGACCATGAAATACTGTCTACTCACATGGTGTTTCCTCTTACCACCGTAGGTATTTCAAATATTGGTGGCGAAGAATATTACACCGCCTTTGGTGCACTAAGTGCCCAGTCGAAAGCCGAAAGTATTGTTATTGAAGTGGAAACCTTGTTTCAAAATGTTGCATCTTTCTTAGATGCCTACGAAACACACCTTAACTAAAATTTACTTCTTAAGGAGAAGCGAATGTCAGTGTGGAAAAAACTAATTACTGCAGTAAAAGGTGGTGCTACCGAAGCTGCGCAGTCTGTTGCAGACAGTCAGGCGATTCGAATTTTGGAACAAGAAATCAGAGAAGCCAAAGAAGAACTACGTAAGTCTGATCATGCGCGCACGCAGATTTTGGCGAAATGTAAACTTTCTCAACAAAAAGTCGATAGCTTCAACTCGTCAATAGCCGAGTATGAAGAGCATGCGCGTAAAGCGATAGATAATGATCGTCAGCTTGCTCTTGACTGTGCACAGAAAGTGTCAGAGTTGAAAGAAGAACGTGAGCAAGAACAAACCTACCTTGATCAGTTCAAACAGTCTGAAAAGCAGTTGGCTAATAATATTCAGCAAGCTAAAGCGAACTTGCGCCGCTTAGAGCAGCAAGTGGATATGGTCAAAGCTACTGAAAGTGTTCAAAAAGCGCAGGTTGCAGTATCTTCACGCCACATGGGCGCGAACAGCAAAATGAAGACAGCGACTGAGTCTTTGTCTCGCATTCAGGATAAGCAAAAGATGCGCAATGCGGAACTTCAAGCAGCCGAGGAACTAGCTAGTGAGGAGTCGAGCAGCGACCTAGAAAAACGCCTAGCAGAAGCGGGCATCAAAGGGGGTAAAACCTCAGCCGATGACGAGCTAGCTCGAATTCTAGGCAAGTAAGTTAAAGGATGGGAGCCAAGCGCTCCCATTTTTAATTATTGTAACAAGAATTCCTTGCATTAATCGCCAGATAACAACGACCTAATCTAGACAAATCAAGTACTTCAAGGCAGAGTAAGGGCACGCATAACAAGGGCTGTTTGTTTTATGTCTCCATGGATTAAACTGCGAAAAATCATGCTGCAATACTTTGCAGAGTCTCGCTGGTACACGATTGTCGGTGCGACCGCGTTTTACGCAGTAACAAGCTATTGGCTTCTTTTTGCTGCAGGCGAACACGACTTAATTGCTAAAACCGATTTTGTCTACTGGTTAGCGGTTACTGCTTCAACGGTAGGTTATGGCGATCTGTCACCCGTCACACCAGCGGGAAAATTAGTTGTTGCGCTTTATGTTATCCCCCTTGGTTTAAGTATTTTCGCCATGGTGATTGGCCGAATTGCAGCTTGGGTTTCTTTAACGTGGAAGAAAGGATTATTGGGTATGAATAGCTTGATGCTTAATGAACATATCTTGGTGATTGGGTGGAATGAGCAGCGCACCATGATGCTGCTTGACTTGATTCTTCAAGAACGAGATGCAATGTCTGAACGTCCTGACATTGTACTTTGCGTAAAAGCTGATATTTCCAACCCCATGCCTGGCGTCATTGAATTTATAAAAGTCGATTCGTTCAACAAAGACGAAGATATGGACCGCGCTTGTGTATCCACTGCGAAAACCATTCTTATTGATAACCCGCAGGATGATGTCACCATGACTACTGCGCTTTATTGTACCAAGCGCAACCCCGATGCACATCAAGTGGCTTATTTCGACGATGACAGCTTAGTTAATTTGCTTCAGGACCACTGCCCTAAAGTGGAATGCACACCCAGTGTTGCAATAGAAATGCTGGTTAAAGCTGCATTCGATCCTGGTTCAAGTATGCTTCATCACGATTTGCTAAGTATTGATGAAGGGCAAGCCCAATTTTCAGTAAAAATACCGCAAAGTTGCCAAGCGATTTCCGTTGCCAAGTTATTTATCAATTTAAAGCGTAAACACGACGCTATCTTTATTGGTTATGCACCCAATGGCCTTGTGAAAGAAATGGTGGTAAACCCGCCGTTAGACGCTACGTTAAACCCAGGTGACACCTTGTTTTACATCGCTGAGCGACGCATTAATGCAATAAACTGGTCGTCACTGGACGCTGATTAAGAGGCGTAAACATGTTTAGTAAACTATTTAAAAAATCAGAGCCTAAAAAACCTAAGTCGCCAGAAATAATGGGGCTTTATTTAGGTGGTTCTTTCGAATTAGATAACTTAAAACTTTCCCTACTAGAGCCCGAGTTAACCATTGAAGGCGCAGCACGTTCGCAGTTAATTCAAGCGGTAGGTGAAGCCCCTTTGGATACTGGCGGCACCCTGCTTCGTTTTTACACTGACGATGATGGCTTTCTACAGGTGGTAACCGACGGTGGTCTATCAGAAAACCACATTACTGACGTGAAACTTTGGCACTTTTATGAAACTAAAACCATTGGCAATACAGCTCAGTGGAACGAATGTTTAAAGAGCGTAATCAGTCAGCCTACCTACGAGCTTGAGGGTAAGGTCTATACCCGCGTGTGGGGTGCGGTGGGCGACGAATCGCCACCTGTTGCGGTTACCGAAACAACCTATGAAGAAGACGGTGATGTCAGTAAAACAGATCAGTTTATGATGTTATACGAACGCCCTATCAGTAACGATAGAGTTGAGACCTTGCTTGTTGTTGGTGAAGAAAAGCAAGTAGGTAATAATTTAGATAGATGCTTAGTGATTTCTACAGGCTTCGATGTTGAGCCTGCGGACATCACGATAAACGGTTAAAAAAAAGGAATAACTATGGACACCATTATGCACTCTTTGGCCGGCCTGGATAACTTTGCGATGTACTTCGGCCTATCGATTGTTTTCTTGTTTATCTTCAAATTGGTGTACGCCTTGGTTACACCTCACGATGAATGGAAGTTGGTAAAAGAAGAAAAGAATGTTGCAGCAGCCATCGGCTTTGGTGGCGCTATTATTGGATTTGCTATAGCACTTGGTAGCGCGGCTTCAAACTCTGTTGCTGTGGTGGATTTTGCTATTTGGGCGCTTGTTGCTGTGATTGCCCAATCCCTAGCGTTTGCCATTTTGCGTTTCAGCTTTATGCCGAAAATCGCTGAGCGCATAAACAATAACGAAGTTTCTGCGGGTGTAATGCTTGCCAGCATGTCTATTGCCGTAGGCCTACTCAATGCCGCTTGCATGACCTATTAAGGGGGCAGCGATGACAGATAAAAGTAACCTAGAACGTCAAATTGTTGATAACCAGCAAAGTGAGCGACCTGTTATGAAGCGCACCAAGCACATCAACCTTGACAGTATGCGCAAAGGTTTTAACCTTAAGCCTCTAGCGTTAGGCGTGGCTAGCGTCATCCTTAGTGGTTGTGGCGGTGAAAAAGAGGACGCCACCATTTACACCTCGCTAGAAGACTGTAAACAGGATTTTCCTGATGCAGTAGAGCGTTGTGAAGCTGCCTACCAGACAGCGGTCGACGAGGCTATGCGCACCAGTCCGCGCTTTAGCTCTGAGTACGACTGCGAACATGAATTTGGCCCTAATCAGTGCCAATATGTGAACAATAGTAGCGGCAGCTTTTTTATGCCATTCATGGCTGGCTACATGGTGAGTTCTCTGCTATCGCCAAATCGCTACTACTCGCAACCCTTATATACTTCCTATTCATACAATTCACCATTTCGTTCACGCTGGATAACTGCAGACGGCTATGTGTTCGACGGCGATATTCGAAAAAGAAATTACCGTGTAAATAAAAGTGTATACAAACCTAAGCCTACCGTGAACCGCACCATGAAACGAGGCGGGTTTGGCAGCAGTGTTCGAGCAAAATCGTCTTGGGGTAGCAGCAGCCGTAAAGGCGGCTGGGGCGGATAACTATGTTTAGAATGCCTTGCCAGCCTCGCAAGGGCTGGCAGCAGTTGGCCAATGAGTTTGGTTTCCATTTTCACACCATGTACGGCGAACCGTACTGGGATGAAAGTGCCTACTACCAATTCACACTCGCACAAATTGAAAACGACATTGAAGACCCCACTGCCGAGTTACATCAAATGTGTTTGGCGGTTACCGAAGATGTGGTTAATAGTGAGGAATTACTTACTCGCTTTTGCATCCCCGAGCAGCATTGGGATTTAGTTCGTAATAGCTGGAACGAAAGAGACCCAAGTTTGTACTCTCGCCTTGACCTTGTTTACAGCGGTAAAGGGCCGGCAAAACTTCTTGAGAATAATGCAGATACGCCCACCAGCCTGTATGAATCCGGCTTTTGGCAGTGGCTGTGGCTTTCGCAAAGTGTCGATGCAGGCAAACTTGCTCTGCATGCCGATCAGTTTAACAGCTTGCAAGAGAAGTTAGTCCATCGCTTTCGTGAAATAGCATTGCACTACAACATAAATCAACTGCATATGGCGTGCTGTAAAGATACAGTAGAAGACCGCGGAACCGTGCAATACCTTCAAGACTGCGCTAAAGAAGCTGGGCTTATGGCTGACTTTGTGTTCATCGAAGATATTGGATTAGCAGACACTGGCGTTTTTACTGACCTTCAAGATGCCCCTATAACTGATTGTTTTAAGCTTTACCCTTGGGAATTTATGCTGCGCGAAGAGTTTGGCGACGTGTTAGAAGATGCCCAGGTTAACTGGATAGAGCCCCCATGGAAATCGGTAATTTCCAATAAAGCCTTGCTTCCTCAGCTATGGAAGAAATTTGAAGGCCACCCTAACCTTCTTCCCGCTTATTTTTCAGACGAAAAAAATGCAAATAGTTTGTCCGGCAAGTGGATTAAAAAGCCCCTCTTTTCTAGAGAGGGAGCCAACGTATCAATTATCGAAGGTGGTGTTGAGAACGTTTTAAGTGATGGACCTTATGGTGAAGAAGGTTTTATTGTTCAAGCTTTTGAACCATTGCCCGTTTTTGAAGGTAATCATACGCTTATAGGTAGTTGGTTGGTAGATGACATGCCAGCGGGTATTTCGGTAAGAGAAGATACCTCAGCGATCACACAGGACCTTTCTCGCTACCTTCCCCATATTATTTTGTAATCTATTTAAGGGGCCTGGATATGAAGCCGCTTTCATTTCAAATTCGCGTTCTGCTGACGTTAGGTGCACTATTAATCGTAATAGAAGTAGCTAACTTACTCACTGGTAATGCACTTAATCAGTTTGGTGTGGTGCCCCGCACGCTATCAAGTTTGCCTTATATATTTACTGCACCTTTTCTTCACGGAACGCCGACGCACTTAATGGCAAACCTAGTCCCCCTTTTGCTATTTATGTGGCTTACTATGCAATGGGGAAAGCGCACATTTCTTATTGCTACTTTAAGCGCATTGCTGATAGGTGGCTTAGGTGTATGGCTGTTCGGCAGAACCGCTACGCATATAGGCGCAAGCGGCATGGTATATGGCTATTTTGGCTTTCTCGTGTTAGCAGGTTTTAGAAGTAATAAAGTACGATATTTGCTAATTTCACTTGTAGTTGCGGCGCTGTACGGAGGAATGCTGGTTGGTGTACTTCCTACATCAAAATTTATTTCCTTTGAATATCATCTGTTTGGCTTTATTGGCGGCTTATTTGCCGCATGGCACTGGGCACGCTAATTACTTTCCGTATAATTAGTCTTAAGATAAGACGTTAATAAAAGATATGTCAGCAGTACAAGAACCTACTCAAAAGAATCAAGGCTTTTTCGGTAACCTTGCGTTTAACATTGTTATTCCTGTGGTATTGATGAGCTATGCAAGTTCAGAAGATTACCTAGGGCCAGCATGGAGTATTGTAGCCGCACTTAGCTTCCCTATTGGTTACGGCCTATGGGACCTAAAAGAATCAGGAAAGGTAAATGGCTTTTCTATTCTTGGGATTATCAGCGTGTTACTGACCGGTGGGTTTAGCTTGCTTAAACTGCCAGCAGAGTACATTGCAATTAAAGAAGCGGCCATTCCGGGCATTATCGGTATAGCGGTGTTAGTGACCCAGTACACGAACAAACCCTTGGTCAAAATGCTTATTCTTAACGACCAGATCATAAACTGGCCTCATCTCAATCAGGTATTAGATGCCAAGGGAAAGCAGCCAGAGTTTAAGAAGAAGGTGGCGGTAAGCTCTTATATTGTCGCGAGCTCGTTTTTCCTCTCCTCGGCGCTTAATTATATTTTGGCAAAAATGATATTGGTTAGTGAGCCGGGCACAACGGCATACACTGAAGAGCTTGGCCGAATGACTGCACTTAGCTATCCAGTCATTGTGATCCCAAGTATGATTTTGCTAATTGCCGCGCTTTGGTATTTATTTGCACAAATCAAGAAAATCACTGGCGAAGAACTCGATAACTTCATCAACCAGTAAAGAACTCGCGAAGGGGCTTAACGCCCCTTTTTAAATCCGAAATACTTCTGCCCTGTAGCATATTCAAGCATCACTGACTTTAGATATCCCACACTCAGGAAACACGCAAGACACCCTAAATTTCTATAGCGCATTCGCACTTGGAATTTCCTCATCGCTTTTTAACCAAAATGCGCAGGTCTTACGTATACTTTCAATAATAAAAATACCCCGTTCCATCAGGGCATGTTGGATTTTATACCAGTCCCCATAGCTTTTGTTTTAAGCCATGCTTAAAACAACATCTTTAGACCAAAACGCCGACCTATGCTGACAATAAAAGAGTTAAAAAAATCGTTCTCAAAGGCGGGAGCCCCGCTTATAAACAACCTTAATCTGTCGGTGAACTCGGGCGAATCGGTGAGCATACAGGGTGCCTCTGGGTGTGGCAAATCGACTTTGCTATCGCTCATTGCTGGGTTTGAGACCCCAGATAGCGGAGACATTGCGGTAAATGGGTTAGCAATTGCTAGTGCTAGCAACCAAGGCAATAACACTCAGACTAGAGACGTTGATAATTTCCGTAAACAGCATTTGGGCATTGTATTTCAAAGCTTTAACCTGTTCGACTGCTTTAATGTATGGGATAACATCGCGTTTACCGCAAGGCTAAAAGGTAATTTTGATAAAAACTATCAATTAGCATTAATGGAACAGCTTGGAATATTACCCTTAGCGCAAAAGCTGCTAAGCCAATTGTCAGGAGGTGAACAGCAGCGCTGTGCCATAGCCCGAGCATTAGTACATCGCCCCTCGCTTGTTTTAGCCGACGAGCCCACCGGCAATTTAGACGAGACCACCAGCGAAACCGTATCTGACTTACTCTTTGATACCTGTAAACAAGCCAATACCTCCCTTGTTGTCGTTACCCACAGTCAAGACGTTGCGATAAAAGCGGATTCTGTTTTGCGACTGCATAAAGGCGTATTAGAAGATGTCAGGCTTGGAAGCATAGAGTCTGCAAATGTAATAAATGGCACAGTTTCACCACCAATTTACGCAAAGGACCGTAATGGTGAAGATATTTAGCAATATGAATCTTTTTACAAACACGTCGTTAAAGAGTGAGAAGCTGCTTTGCTACGCACATTACTGCTGAGTATCTCTAGTCTTCTTGCTATGGCAAGGCATAGACCGTGGGAACCCTTGCTCATTATGGTTGCTATAGTTTTGGCCAATGCCGGGCTGGTTACCGTTTTACTGATAAACGAGGGCGCAACACAGGGTGAACTATTGCAGTCAAAGCGAGGCCTTTTTACCGGCAGTATCATTACTCCTGTAGGCAGCAGAACACAGCTTGAACAAGGTAAATACTCGCAAGGCAGCGTTACACAAGAGTACTCACACGAGCGATCTGATCATGAGCGCTCTGTACAAGAACAGACCACACATGAGCACTTTACTCGTGAAGGCTTCACGAAGGAAGATTATGCCAACCTTCGCAGGCACGGCTTTACCCAGCTTATTGCTATATCTGAACGCAGCATTACCCTTTCATGTAGTGATAAGGAAGCAACACCAATTACCCTCACGTTGCTTGGCGTTGATACCCAGCCTCTTCTAGGAAGTACCTTTCGAGCTACTGACAAAAGCACTTCGCTGTCGTCTCTTTCTTTGAGAGCTGGAGAAAGTAAGCAAGCTTCTGCTGCTCGAATATTACGTGCTAATTCTACGGACACATTTTCAGTAAACGGGCTGCTTCACCCTGTTACAAATGCCAAACTAAGCTGTCACAATACGCTAAATAAGAACCATAAAGCTTCGATGCATCCCCCGCAATGGCCTGCAACGGTTAACGCTTATGTAAGTAGTCTTGTGCCGCAAGATACGATTTTGGTCTCTATTGATGACTTTTACAAAGGAGGAATAAGCCCTTCTTACAGTAAAGATAGTAAAGACAATCCCCTCAGCAAAGATAATACCGAGCCTGGCGCTAATGATATTTCAGCGCAGCAAAAAAGTTTTGTACCGCTCGCTGGCCTAGTAGCTCTCTCGCCGCTTTCCGAACAAGACCTTGAGACAATAGAAGCATTACTTGGGGTAGCGGTTAAACAATCAAGTAACGACAGCGGCAATGATACTGGCTCGTTGCCAGATAGCTTTAGATTGAATCTATGGGCAATGAGCGCGCTTATGGGCGTGGTTTCACTTTTCATAGTGCTGAACGCGCTAAACTTAATGTACCGTACACGGCTACCCAACGTTATACGGCTTCGCCAACTTGGCATATCTAAGCGTGTATTAAGTGGCGCGCTCTTTACTGAACTGCTGGTTTACTGCCTAATAAGTATACCAATTGGCATCTTCATAGGTTTTCAAGCCGCATCTTGGCTATCACCGGTAATAAGCGGTACCTTTACATCTTTGTTTAACGCCGTATTTATTACCCCTGACGTCAACCTGCTTTTTATTTTCGGATTCACGTTAATAACGACTTTTACGTCATTAGTCGTATTCGCCTTAGCTTCTATAGTTAAGCTTTCAAATGCATTAACGGTGCGCCCTGCCAAAGAGAAAATCATGCGGCAATGGGCTATAGGGTTTGTATCATCAGCTGCCTTGGTTTTTCTATTTATTGCTGAAGCCTTTGTTACCTCTACGGCATCTGCACTTTTCTTTGTAGCGTTGTTATTACTCACCAGCTGTGGACTTGTGCTTTTGTGGCTACCTATAGTAGCAAAGCTACTCACTTCGTTTGTGCCAAGACAATGGCCAGTATTTCATTACGTGATTGCTAATATGCATTTACTGTCGAGTAAAACACGCCTTGCTGTTTGTGCGTTTTTCATCGCGTTAACGGCTAATATCGGTATGAATACCATGACCGACAGCTTCAGAAGCGCGACCGAGCAATGGTTAGAACAAAGACTTTACGCGCCTTTCTACCTTTATACCGACGCGCCACTCAGTAACGTAGAATCACTGTCAGCCAATTCACTACCACCGCTGGCCGTGACGCCTTTGCTAAAAGCTGACGGTGACGTATTAAGTTCAAATGGCACAGAAAAAATAAGTGAAGTAACAGCCCCCACGCCAACTTACGTTTCTATTAGCAGTTACCCTGTTCATAAAAATGGTAAAGAGGGTCTGGTCCTCGATAGCGTAATAAACAACGACCATAATGCAGCTTGGCGTGGGTTCAAAGAAGGGAAAGGGGTATTTATTAATCAGCAATTAGCCTTCGCGCTTAATGCTGAATTAGGCGACACGCTAAATATAGCTAATATAAGATTTCGCAAAGGGATAAGTGGAAGTAGTTCGAACGTTACCCTATCCACAAACCCAACAACCGTTCAAGCTGAGGGGGCGAAAGCCAGTTCTGCCAACAACTTGCCAAGCAGGCCTTCAAATACAAGTATTTTCTCAACGCGACCTGAATGGAAAGTGCTTGGAATATACCCTGATTATGGCAATCTTAATGGGCAGATATTAGCGTCCCTCCCTCTATTCAACCAAAACAACATTACAGTGAGAAACAACTTATTTTCCGGCGTACTGGCTATATACCCCAAGCCAAACGACAGCCAGGGTACAACAGCGGGTCGCGATGTTACCTTCACAAAAGATCGACTTGAGCAACAGCTAAAAGCTCGCCTTGGAGGTGAAGCCAATATAACCCTGTATAGTAGGCAATCGCTTCTAAATACCTCCTTGGATACGTTTGACCGCACCTTTGTGTTGACCGACGGCCTGAATATTACGACCTTGCTCGTTGCAGGCATTGCCTTCGCGGTGTCTCTTACCGTGTTGACAATAGGCAGTTCACCACAACTGTCTGTGCTAAGGGCACTTGGGGTTAGCCAGCTTAAAGTTAAAGCATCGTTATTTATGCAGTACCTGCTACTTTGCTTTGTTTCAGCATTGCTCGCCATTCCCTTTGGCATTTACTTAGCCTACGTCTTTATAAATTTAGTCAACCGATACGCCTTTAACTGGGTTTACCCTCTTTCAATTGAAGTAAACGTCATTCTTTCTAGTGTGGGCCTTTCTCTGCTTATCGTTTCACTGGTGCTTTTATTACCTTTAGGAAAACTCAAACCCAAAATTGATTTAAGACAGGAAGTGCAGTTATGACGTATAAATTAAATCGCAATAGCTGCTATAACCCTTGGCCTTTAAGCAAAATAAGCTGTTTACTGCTTATATTCATTTGCACATTATTGTCTGCTTGTAATCACAGTTCGAATACAGATGAGCAAAATGAAAGCAGCGCGTCGACAAGAGCCTCGACACCTCGTGGTTTCTTTGGCGAGATGCAATCGAGCGATGCCTTTACTTCAGTAGAACGAAACACGTATGTTGAGCTTCCTGAAGATCATAAAAGCCATCCCGACTTCCAATTAGAATGGTGGTACTTAACCTTCGTATTAAGTGGCGAGAACGGTCAGGAATTCGGCTTGCAATATACGCTTTTTCGATTCAATACCGATACGGCCGCCAATATGAGTACTGATAAACCAGTCGTGCGAAGTTGGGCTAACGGACAGCAATGGATGGGGCACGCCTCACTACACACCCTAAATCATCATTATTTTGAAGAGCGATTTGCGAGTGGCGGCGTAGGTAACGCATACGTAAAACAAAGCCCCTTCACTACGGTCATAGATGATTGGGTTTGGAAGGCAGCACAACCAATGTCGGAAGCCGCAGCCAAAGTAGAAAGCAAAGCTATGTTTCCCTCCACGTTAACCTTTGCTTTTGGTAAACAACATACGCGCGATTCAAATCAGCCGTCTAATGCAAGCTCCAAACCTCCTGAAAGTGCGCTACCTAGAAACGATGAAGCTCAAAATGGTGCTGTTGATAGAGCTTCACCTGCAGATACACAGTTAAATAATGACGTAGTTTTAATGAATAAAGCCATTAAGGTTGCGCTTAACTTAGACTCGTCGGGCCCTTTTATAAAGCAAGGCGATAATGGCTATAGCATAAAGACGCAAGACGAACGGCTTCGCTCTTACTATTACAGCCAGCCATTTATTGATGCAAAGGGCACTTTAAACATAGAGGGCAATAATATAAAAGTTGAAGGTAAAGGTTGGTTTGATCACGAATGGACGAGCCACTTGGCCAACAGCGAAGCGCTGGGGTGGGACTGGTTCTCGCTGCATTTAAACGACGGAAGCAAACTTATGGCGTTTCGAATGCATACGAATACTGAGAGCGAAGAAAAAAGTAAAACTCAAAACGGGGAAGTATTCACAACGGCCAGCTTCATAAGTAAAGATGGAATGAAAGAGACCATCATGCAAGACAGCCTATCTATTGCGCCAACAGGCTATGAGCCAATTCAAGTAGAAAGCAAAGTAGAAGGTGAACAAGGCAGCTCAGTCCGTTCCGTTCCCACAGCTTGGCGCATACAGTTACCGACAAAAAACATCGATGTCTCCGTTAGCGCGTTTAAAGAAAATCAGTGGAATAACAGTTTATTTCCCTACTATGAGGGACGAGTTGAAGTAGAAGGCTCCCACTCAGGGAGCGGCTTCATGGAATTGACGGGATATTAATAAATAGACCAGTTTATCCGTTCACTTAGCGAAGTTAGCGCCGCCACGCCTAGCTGCGAGTTGCCCACACTGTTAAGTGCTGGCGAAAATACGCAAATAGTGAATCGACCAGGTACCACAGCAACAATACCGCCGCCTACCCCACTTTTACCCGGCAATCCGACTTTAAAAGCAAAGCTGCCCGCTTCGTCATACATGCCGCTGGTTGCAAGCAATGCGTTCACTTGCTTTGTTTGGTAAGGCGTTAATACCTGCTCATTTGCGCAGGTTGAGAAGCCCGCGTTAGCAAGGAAGCTTGTCGAACGCGCTAAATCTTCACAGCTCATTTCTAATGCGCAGTTATGAAAGTAATTGCGAAGCACATCTTCCACGTCGTTTTCAAAATTGCCGTAGGCTTTCATTAAATACGCCATTGCTGCGTTACGAGAACGGTGTTCAAATTCCGAATCGGCAACTTCTTTATTAACGACGATCTCCCCATTGCAGCTTAAGCGTCTTACAAAATCTCTCATGGCAATAAAAGGTGATGCAAATCGCGATTGCACCATGTCACTTACTACCAGTGCACCGGCATTAATAAAAGGGTTGCGCGGAATACCATGTTCGTATTCTAACTGCACCAAAGAGTTGAACGGCAGCCCAGATGGCTCACACCCCACCCGCTCCCACATGGTTTCACCGTAGTGATTGATGGACAAAACCAGGTTGAAAACTTTTGAGATGCTTTGTATTGAAAAGGGTACGCTAGCGTCACCAATAGACGTAATGTTCCCATTGATATCACAAATAGAAATACCAAACTGACGAGGATTAACAGTGGCTAACGCCGGGATATAGTCCGCGACTTTACCCATGCCAAGCATAGGCTCGACTTCGTCATAAATATCCTGCAGTAACGATAGCATTTCGCTTTCCATTGTCTCGTTTGACCTCTTTTTTGCAAATATCTTTTTTCATTAATAAAAGAAAAGCGCCTGTTAAAAAACGCCGGCGCTTTTATTTTAAGCTCTATTGTCTATGTGTTGCCCTAATAATAGGCTTTGATAGAAAAGCCTTATTACGTCCACCTATCCCGACGTTTAGTTGCAGCGCCAGTCTTCTTTAAAGTCGCATAAGCCGTCATCATCTTCGTCTGACGTAAGCTCAATATTGGTAGATACCTTTTTTGATACTTCATTTGCGTCATTATCGATTTTTATTGGCTGTTTTTTATCAATAAAGTTGAAAATGGTTTTAGCAATATCGGTATTGTCAATTTGACCCATAAACGACTGATAGCCAGCGCCAAAAGCAAACACTTCAACATCTACACCGGTATGGCCGCCTGTAGTCCATCCTGTATTCGTTTTCGTATCTAGGAAGGTTTTCACCGCCATAAAGCGCGTTTTATCATCTTGATTCGATACACTATTTAACGTAGCTAGTTCTTCTTCGCTTAACGATAGCCCAAGCTTTTGCGCCACATACTCGCCAGGGTTTTCTTCATTAGCCATATTAAGCGCTATCGTCATTACCGACGCTGACATTGACTTAAGATGTTCAGGGCTCCAGCGGTAGTCGCCATTTGCACCAATAGTTAAACCGCCGGTACTATGGTCAGCAGTTAGTACGACCAGTGTGTCCGGGTTAGCTTTAACATAATCGCGCAGATATTCCATGGTTAGCGCCAAGTCATGCATTTCAGCCATAGCAGAAGCTATATCATTTGCGTGACCCGCCCAATCTACTTGGCTTGCTTCAACTAAAAGGAAAAAGCCGTTATCGTTTTCTAAGTGCTTGATAGCATGTTGAGTTAAGTACTCAAGACGGTTTTTACGCTTATCATCCAGCACTGCAGGCAGCGCCACAGGAGCAAACAAACCAAGTACATTACTTCCTGCTGGTACTGACGCCAAGCGGTTATATGAATCGGCATATTCGTAGCCCTCATCAATGAACTGCGCCAAAATATCTCTGTCTTCACGTTCAAAGTAAGAGGTGCCACCACCTAGCATTACGTCTGCCACAAACTCGCCGTTTGCACGCACATCAAAGAAGTCTTCAGCAATTTCGTTGTAGTTCTTACGGCTTTCGTTATGCGCTATGTATGACGCTGGTGTTGCGTGAACAATTTGAGATGTAACCGCCAAACCAGTACGCATGCCTTTACTCTTAGCATGGTACATAACAGAGTTTACTGGCTGCTTATTAACATCTACACCTATTGCACCGTTGTATGACTTCACGCCGGTAGCAAGTGCTGTTGCGGCAGCGGCTGAATCGGTAACATAACCCGATACACGAGCGGGGTAAGTCGACGCATTGCCTACTAAAATGTCATCAAATACAACCGTCTCTACTTCCGGTGTTGACGGATCGTCTACATAATTGCGATAAGCGGTAGTGTAGGCAGGCCCCATACCGTCGGCAACAACCATAATGATATTTTTCGGCACACCTTTAATTTGGCTACTGTTTACGTTTGCTGACTCTGTCTTTGATTCAGTGATACCACAGCTCGCAAGAACAGCAATAGACGCACAACTTAGCAATGATGTGCGAACAAATTGTTTAATCATTTAAACTTCCCTGAGTAAGTAAAGATACCTGCTGACGTTATTAGCCGCAGTTACTGCAAAATCGATATTATCGCGAATGATTCTTTGGTGATCATAAAGGTATTAGCAAAGCGATAAGAGGTAATAGTGTAAATCAGGCAGGCAATATGCTCAAAGCTTTTGGATAAAATAAGCTTGTGGTGAGATGACCGTTTTAGCCACCTCGTCTGTTTGAAGAATATTTAAGAAAGGAAAGACTATTTGCTTTGAGCAGCAAGGTATTCACGCATGCGCTGCTGCGCCACGTCTACAAGCATATCGGGCTGAAATTTAGAGATAAATCTATTACAACCTACTTTTTCAACCATGGCATCGTTAAAGCTACCGCTTAATGAGGTGTTAAGGGCTATGAACAGATCACTCATACGTGGGTCGTTACGCACTTCTGAGGTGAGCCGATAACCGTCCATTTCTGGCATTTCTGCGTCAGTGAACATAAGCAATATTTCATCGGTCGGGTTCTTACCTTCATCAGCCCACTGTTTTAGTAGCGCCAACGCCTCTGCGCCGTTCTTTCGTTCAATAATGCTGATGCCTAGCTGTTCTAAGGTATCTTTTATTTGTTTTCTTGCCGTGCTGGAATCATCAACAATTAACACTTTCTTACCTAGAAAGTGATTGACGATATCTTGATCTAACACTTCTTCAGAAATTGACGTATCGTAATCGATGATTTCCGCGAGTACTTTTTCAACATCTATTATCTCAACCAGCTCTTGTTTACCCTCAACATTCACCTGAGTTATGGCGGTTAAATAGTTAGATTTACCAATGCCACTTGGCGGCGGTTGTATCGTCCCCCAAGAGGTATTCACAATATTTTTAACTTCGCCAATAATAAAGCCCTGCACGCTTCTATTGTATTCGGTGATAATTACGTTTTTAGCTGTGGCTTCTGTGGCTGCTCCGCGCATTTTTATCGCCTGACGTAAGTCTATAATTGGAATAGAGCTACCGCGGTAATTCATTACGCCTTTTAGATTATTATGGGAACCAGGCATAACGTTAAGCTTGGGTACATTGATAACTTCTTTAATTTTAAAGACATTCATGGCAAAAATGTGACGAGTTCCAAGCTGAAACATCAAAAGCTCAAGCCTGTTTTCCCCTACAAGCTTGGTTCTCTGATCAACCGACGACAATACACTGTTACTCATAACGCCCACTTATTCATTTTACAATCAAAGACCTATAGCTAACTTAATACCGTCATATGAATTTAGCCTAGCTACAATAACTTACCGCTAAAGTTACCCCGACCATCATTACAAAGCTATTCCCCTTTTAGCTAATAGACAGCTGAAAAAAACTGCATAATTAATACCTTATAGGTAAGGCACTCTTTTCAGCGACCACACCTCTAGTGAGCTTTTATTTACATGCATTAGCGTCTTCTCCTGACAACTTTATCCAATACGTTAAAGCGCGATGGGCGTCCAGGAATACGATGGCGAGGTATCGCTATTAACAATAAGGTAGCTTAAATATAGGCCAACAACCTTAAATATGCCTCTTCTAATTACTTTCGCGCACGTTTTTTGTAAGGCCCCTCTATGCCTTTTTAGAGATGAACGACTAAGTTCGCTATCTCCGTAATATTTAAGTGTTAGATAATCGTTTTCCAATTTGATGGAAAGTTTGGTGGCATAGCGGCACCAGAACAACATTCACAAAATCAATGACCGCAATGCAAAATATATATTTCTCTTATTCGAATTCCGGCACTAGGATGAAATGGAATCAACGGGAACGCCCTACAGCGTGAACACAAACAACGTTAAGAATTTTAATTACAGTCGGGAGAGACGCTCATGTCGCAATATCAACAAGACATTGATAACTTCGCCACATTAAAGGCAGCACAAAAAGGAACTTGGGAAGGTATCAACCCAGAATTCGCTGCACGCATGAAGGTTCAAAACCGTTTTAAAACAGGTTTAGATATTGCTCGCTATACTGCAAGCATCATGCGCAAAGACATGGCTGAATACGACGCAGATTCGTCTCAGTACACACAGTCTCTAGGCTGCTGGCACGGTTTTGTAGGCCAACAGAAAATGCTTTCAGTTAAAAAGCATCAAGGCACAACTAATAAAAGCTACCTGTACCTTTCAGGTTGGATGGTAGCAGCACTTCGCTCTGAGTTTGGTCCTCTACCTGACCAGTCAATGCACGAAAAAACGTCAGTGTCTGCACTTATCGAAGAGCTATACACTTTCCTTCGTCAAGCTGACGCACGTGAACTGGGTGACCTTTTCCATAAACTAGACGACGCAAAGAAAAACGGTGGCGATGTTGCTGCAATTCAAGCTGAAATCGATAACTACGAAACTCACGTAGTTCCAATTATCGCTGATATCGACGCGGGCTTCGGTAACGAAGAAGCAACTTACCTACTTGCAAAGCAAATGATTGAAGCGGGTGCATGCTGTATCCAAATCGAAAACCAAGTATCAGACGCAAAACAATGTGGTCACCAAGATGGTAAAGTAACCGTGCCACACGAAGACTTCCTAGCGAAAATCAACGCGGTACGCTATGCATTTCTTGAGCTAGGTGTAGATGAAGGTGTTATCGTTGCGCGTACTGACTCACTAGGCGCTGGTCTTACTCAAAAGATCCCAGTATCTACATCAGAAGGCGACTTGGCTGCACAGTACAATGCATTCCTTAAAACGACTGAAGTTGCAGGCGCAGACGACCTAACTGAAGGTGACCTAGTTCTTAAACAAGGTGGCAAACTTGTTAAGCCTGAGCGCTTACCAAACGGCTTGTTCCGCTTTAAAGACAACACTGGTTTTGACCGTGTAGTACTTGACTGTGTAACGTCACTTAAACACGGCGCTGATCTACTTTGGATTGAGACTGAAAAGCCGCACGTTGGTCAAATTGCTGAAATGGTTAACGCTATTCGCGAGCAAGTTCCAAACGCAAAGCTAGTTTACAACAACTCTCCATCATTCAACTGGACGCTTAACTTCCGTCAGCAAGTATTCGATGCTTGGACAGAAGAAGGTAAAGACGTTTCTGGTTATGACCGCGCGAAACTTATGTCTGCTGACTATGACGACAGCGAACTTGCAGCAGCGGCGGACGAGAAGATCAAGAGCTTCCAAGCTGATGCAGCACGAGAAGCGGGTATCTTCCACCACCTTATCACGCTACCGACTTACCACACTGCGGCGCTGTCTACGGACAACCTTGCAAAAGGTTACTTCGGTGAAGAAGGCATGCTTGCTTATGTACGCGGTGTTCAGCGTCAAGAAATTCGTCAAGGCCTGGCGTGCGTTAAGCACCAAGCAATGGCTGGTTCTGACCTAGGTGATACGCACAAAGAGTATTTCTCAGGTGAAGGTGCACTTAAAGCGTCTGGTGAAGATAACACCATGAATCAGTTCGACGTATAACGCGAACAGGCAATGAGTTAAACGGAAAGCATCCCAACCTTTCCTACAGGGCACCTTCGGGTGCCCTTTTTTATGCACCCCATTCATTTAATTTATACTTTCTAGAAAAAATAAAAGAAGCCATATTTCCTCCCTCCCCATAGCCAATCCATATACTCAATAACTTTCAATAAGTTACGAATGAAGATATGAAAAATTTAAGACCAAACGCTTATCTGACAATCGAATAAAAAAGCTTTATAATAGGCATGTTTAATTAGGTTTAATAAGAGCATTAGAATAATGAATATAGCGAAGGTCGACCTGAATTTATTGGTTTATTTAGATGTGCTGTTGCGCGAAGGCAGTGTTACAAAAGCTGCAAACCAGCTAAGTATTACTCAGCCAGCAATGAGCAACGGCTTAAAACGCCTTCGCGATCTGTTTAAAGATCCGCTTTTAGTGCGAACCAGCGATGGAATGACTCCTACTAAGCGTGCCCTCGAGCTGCAACCTATTATTCGCGATGTACTTAGCCGATTAGAAAGCTCTATTCAACCCGAAACTGATTTCGATCCGTTAACCAGTGACAGAACTTTTCGCATTATGACCAGTGACTATGCAGAAAGTACTCTGTTGCTCGAATTAGTTGGAAGACTGGCCGATTTAGCGCCCAATATTACCCTTGACCTTATTACGCCGAGTGATGTGACTTTCCACGATGTAGAGCAAGGTAAAGTGGATATGGCGATCAACCGGTTCGATGAACTACCTTTGTCGTTTCACCAAAAAGTTATTTGGTATGACACCTTCAGCTGCGTAATGAGTGCGGACCATCCGCTTAAAGAAAAATGCAACCTTGAAGGCTACTTGAGTGCCCAGCATATATGGGTGAGTAAAACGGGTTTTGGTGTGGGCGTAGGTATTGACCCGAATGAAGTTCAAAAGTTGGGGTGGGTAGACGCAGAGCTCACGAAAATTGGCAAACAGCGGGCTATACGCGTATTTACTCGTCATTATCATGCGGCACTTCAGATTGCCAAAAAGCAAAAGCTTATTGCTACCTTGCCAAGTAAAGCTGCGCGTTTGTTTAAACACGACCCAGATGTAGTGATTAAAGAACCGCCTTTTGACATACCACCTATTGCGCTAAAAATGGCGTGGAGTGCTCTACTTCACCACGACGCAGGCCATATTTGGTTGCGTCGATTAATCAGCGACGTTGCCAGCGAAATGAACGCGGGCTAAACATTCACAAAGTATATGGCAAAAATACAAACCATAAATTAAAAAACTATCTCTATACACACTACACTGGGTTAACAGACAAATGTATAGAGGTAGTTATGCAAGGATATATCACCAGAGGCCGACTACAGGTTGCCGAACAGCTAGATAATTTTATAAATGAACAGGCACTTCCTGGTACAGGCGTAGATAAAGACACCTTTTGGCAAGGTGCAGAAACCCTCTTCGAAAAATTCATTCCTCAAAATCGCGCACTATTAGAAAAGCGAGAACAGCTTCAGCGTGCTATCGACGATTATCATAAAGCCGGCAACCCGGTAAACGGAAACGAATATACCGACTTCCTAAAAAGCATTGGGTACCTTGTTGAACAACCATCACAAGTAAGCGCACAAACACAAAATGTAGACGCTGAAATCGCGACAATGGCAGGCCCGCAGTTAGTAGTGCCAATCAATAACGCGCGCTACGCACTTAATGCGGTAAACGCACGTTGGGGAAGCCTGTACGACGCACTTTACGGCACTGACGTTATAAGCAATGACGGTGGCGCCGAGCCTGGCAAGAGCTACAACCCCGTACGCGGTGCTAAAGTAGTTGCTAAAGCGAAAGACTATTTAGATAGCATGATACCGCTAGCGAAAGGCAGCCACGCTGACGTTACTAAATACAAAATCGAATCAGGCAAGCTGGCTATTACGCTTGTCGACGGCGACGAGACAACCCTAGCGAATACCGAACAGTGGCAGGGTTACCAGGGTGACATTAACGCACCTTCAAGCTTGCTTTTTGCCCACAATGGTCTGCATTTTGAAATTCAACTAGACCCGACCCACCCTATTGGTGAGAGCGATGCTGCGAACGTAAAAGACGTGCTGGTTGAAGCCGCACTAACTACCATTATGGACTGCGAAGATTCTGTAGCTGCTGTTGACGCTGAAGACAAAACTTTGGTGTACAGCAACTGGTTGGGTTTGATGAAAGGCTCGCTAAGCATTGAAATGACAAAGGGCGGCAAACAGCTTGTTCGCGCTATGCATGATGATAGAAGCTATCAACCGTCTAAACATGCTTCACAAGACGAGCTAAAAGACGGCGAGCTAGTGCTTTCTGGTCGAAGCCTGATGTTTGTTAGAAACGTGGGCCACCTTATGACCAACAATGCGATGCTCTTTGACGGAGAAGAAGTACCAGAAGGGATCATGGACGGTTTAGTGACGTCTCTTATTGCTAAGCATGATCTTTTAGGAAACAGCAAATTTAAAAACAGCCGTGAAGGCAGTATTTATATTGTTAAACCTAAAATGCATGGACCTGAAGAAGTGGCATTCTCTAACGCATTGTTTGGTGCGATTGAAGCAATAATCGATGTTCCAGCCAACACCCTTAAGATGGGTATAATGGATGAAGAACGCCGCACAAGTATCAACCTTCAGGCTTGTATTGCTGAAGCTACCTCCCGGGTTGTATTCATTAATACCGGCTTCTTAGACAGAACCGGTGATGAAATTCATACCTCGATGCTAGCCGGGCCTTTTGCAGAAAAAGCCGCGCTTAAGTCTATGGCTTGGATTAAAGCCTATGAAACCGCAAATGTGGCTGTAGGCCTTCGCTGCGGCCTTTCTGGCAAAGCGCAAATTGGTAAAGGCATGTGGCCAATTCCTGATGAAATGCAAAATATGATGACCGCCAAAATAGGTCACCCTAAGGCGGGGGCTAATACGGCATGGGTGCCCTCACCTACCGCAGCGACACTGCACGCGCTTCATTATCACGATGTAAATGTGTTTGACGTTCAGAAGTCACTAGATAAAAACTTTGATGGCCTTGCTGACATACTTACCATTCCATTGTTAGAAGATGCCTCTACTTTGACGCGTGAGAGTATTAAGCGCGAAATCGACAATAACGTTCAGGGCATTTTAGGCTACGTTGTACGCTGGGTTCACCAAGGCGTAGGCTGCTCGAAGGTGCCAGATATCAACGACGTAGGACTGATGGAAGACCGCGCAACCTTGCGTATTTCATCGCAGCACATCGCTAACTGGCTAGAGCACGGCATTGTAAGTGTAGATCAGGTAAAAGAGTCTTTGGCGCGTATGGCTGTCTTAGTAGATGAGCAAAATGCGGGGGACCCTAAATATATCCCAATGTCACCTGATTTAGACAGCTCAATCGGTTTCTTAGCCGCAAGCGATCTAATCTTCAAAGGTAAAGAGCAGCCTAGCGGTTACACTGAACCTTTACTGCACGCCCGTCGCCGCGAAATGAAGGCAAAACTTGCGGCGAGCTAGTACAAAATATGAGGGCTAAGGATTGGAAACGAAAAGCTATATTCCATACGGTAAAATACCAAAGAATTAGCTAGCTAGTTTCAAGCCTCATCAGACGCATTTGAATAAGGCTCACTCTGTTAGTAAACAGCAGTGAGCCTTTTTATTTATTGCTGGTGTATTACTAATGCGTTTGCATTTATTGTCGCGACGCGTGAAATCACTTCGCAAACACACTCAAAAGCGAACTGTGTAGTGATATGGCAACACTTTAGACTAAAGATATCGCTTATCTCCCCCTTGATACTTTGCTGATAATGTATGAGTAAACTACGCTTTTATAGTGTGGGGCGTAGCGTTTGTTATTCCGTTGGAACTAAACACTTAGCGCAAAGCCTCCTTAGTTTGGAGTATGCACATGCAGATAGCCTCGGCGGCGATACCGAATAAACTTTTACATGCGAACGTCACACAAATAGTTCCTATCTTTTCAGGTGGGGGTACGCGTTTAAGTGCCCATATCGGTATCATAAAAGCGCTGCACGATATGAACATTGGTTTCGATACTTTGGTTGGCGTATCTGGCGGCTCAATTATCGCATCCCTTTATGCCAAAGGGTACACTGTCGAGCAAATGCGAGAGCTAGCACTCGTTACCGATTTCAAGCAATTCACAGAGTTTTCTATCGTGAGATTGCTTCGAGAAGGAGGGCTGTCATCTGGCGATGTGTTTCAGCGATGGATTGACGAACAGTTAGAGGGTGCAGTCTTTGCCGACCTCCCCCTGGACCTGCATATACTCGCTACCGACGTAAATGGCGGCGGGCCAGTTTTATTTAATAAGCAGACCTCTCCTGATATGAAAGTATCAGAGGCAGTACGGTACTCTATGTCGATACCGCTAATCTTTTCATTTAAGCCCTTTAAAGAGCACTTGCTAGTAGACGGGGCGATATTGTCTGAAGATGCACTGTTTGAAGACTGGCGAGGTGATGGCACGCCTTCCGTGTGTTTTAGGCTACAAAGCACTAATCAAAAACGTAAAGCCATTAAAAAGAACCTTCTTCAATTACCCCAATACGTCAGCATGCTTATTCGTACGTTTATGACGGCGATATCCAGAGAGTACGTTAATGCCAAGTACTGGCACAATACAGTGGTAGTGAATACCGGGGAGATTTCTGCGGTAGATTTTTCGCTCACACCAGAGATTAAAAACACACTTTTTGAGTTGGGTTATTCAACCACAAAAGAGTTTTTGCCCAAAAAGTGTGCGGGATTTATGAAAAGCGGTGCAATTTAACTGACTTTCAAAGCACGTTTAACGTGCTAGGTCTCACACCTTGTAAAAATCACGATACCAATCCACAAACGCTTTAACGCCCGTTTCAACATCGGTAGACGGTTGGTACCCAGTATCTTCAACAAGCGACGACACATCAGCATAGGTATCTGGCACATCGCCTGGCTGAATAGGAAGCAGTTCTTTTTTAGCCTCAACACCCAGCGCACTTTCCAACGTTTCAATGAACTTCAAAAGGTGAACAGGCGTTTGCGCACCTATGTTGTATACCTTATAAGGCGCTTTACTGGTGCTTGGGTCTGGGTTACTGCCATCCCAACTCTCATTAGGTTTCGCCACATTATCCAGTGAACGAATTACGCCTTCCACAATATCATCAATGTAGGTGAAATCACGACGGTGGTTACCGTAGTTATAAACCTGTATTGTTTTACCTTCTAGAATCGCTTTAGTGAACTTGAACAGCGCCATATCTGGACGGCCCCAAGGCCCGTAAACAGTGAAAAAGCGCAGCCCTGTTGTAGGCAAGTTATACAGATGGCTATAAGTGTGAGCCATTAGCTCGTTCGCTTTTTTAGAAGCGGCATACAAGCTAACTTGGTGATCTACGTTATGCTGCTCCGAAAACGGCATAGTTTCATTAGCGCCGTAAACTGAGCTAGATGACGCATACACCAAATGCTCAACGTTATTGTGACGACAGCCTTCCAAAATATTCACAAAACCGACAATATTTGAGTCGACATAAGCGTTAGGGTTTTCAAGAGAATAACGTACGCCTGCCTGGGCTGCTAAGTGCACTACCCTGTCGAACTTATGCGTTTCAAAAAGCGCAGCGATTTTATCGCGCTCTTCAACGCCCATTTCTGTGAATGAGAACAGGTCAGCAGCAGATGATGATTTGATTTCATCTAATCGAGCGTGCTTTAAATTTACATCGTAATAATCGTTTATGTTGTCAATCCCGACAACTTGGTCACCACGATTGATAAGGTATTGCGATACAGCTGCACCAATGAAACCAGCTGCTCCGGTGACTAAGATTTTCATTTATTGTTCCTTAACATCTTTTTGTTGGACATGATGATTATTTTCAACATCTCCTGTAACTGATTTGACAACGCTTCGCCAAAGTTTAGAGGCAGTATGTTTCACTAATATATTAAATGGCATTTTTAATAAATGTCCGCGAACGAATGCCAACCACTGTGCTAGACCCCGAAACTTTACATCAACTAAGCGATGATTGGCAGCAAGAACCTTACCAAATATAAAGTCGTTTAGTACTAATCTCATGCCCTTTGGTAATGGCTGCTTAAAATTTTTCGTAATGTGAGCTGGAACTTTCTTATTTAAAACTTTTTCTAGATATCTAAATGCTAAAAACAGTTCGTTTTCAAAACCAGTGTTTTGCGCAAGTTCAAACAAGTAATTAACTTCATCAAAGTCGCCAACGATTTCATCTAGCAATAGTGACAAATCCGATAAATCTCTAAATCCGTTGGTAAATTCTTCAGAGAAAAACAAATGTATTGCGGAGTGGAGGAACATTGCCGCAGGCCGAAGCACTTCTACTCCATATTCGGTCTCAACGGTGGATTCAAAAAAGAACTCAATATTTGGGGCTCGGCCACTTACAACGGGAATAATATTATGGTGAACATCTAAAACCGTTCCCCTCTGAAAATGACGCAGAGGAGGGATTTCATGAGCCCACTCTCGGTAGTACTTTTGGTCATATTCAGAGTCCGTGTCTGAGACAAAACCAAACAAATGAAGTGCTCTTTCAACTTTCGGAATATCATCTTTGAGTACCAAAAGATCGATATCTGAAAATATTCTCCCCTTTGCAGCTTTGCTGTCTGCGATAACGTAACCTGCTCCCTTTAAAGCAATCAACTTATTATTTAGTGCTCTAGAAATTTTTGCATTAACGAGTTTCACTTCATTTATAACTTGATTGTGAAAAAGAGTTTCATGACGAATACTTGCAACCAAGTGGGCATGTGCTGTAGGAGGTATATGAAAATCGTTATCTGCATCACTTAAAAGTATACAGGCGACTCTTGGTAGCAAAGAGTTAGCACGGGCAACAAGTATCAAATCACGCCATTCTGACGTCGAAAGCGAATTAAAGTGACTACCGGTTAAGATACCCGTTAAGATTGTTTGTACACAGCGGGACACTAATTATTCACCTCGCTTTCCAAGATATTCCTCAACTCATCCACGTTACTGTATGTCGCTTCTAATAAAAGCAGATTAGGTAGTTTACTAGAGATAAAATCAAAGCCTTCGTGACCGAATAGATCAAAATTAAACGCATTTTCAATCAACATATTTAATGTTGAAATTTGTGTCATTGAAAAGACATCTGTCGTGCTACCAGCAACATACTTTGGAAAAACCACAGCAAATAAGTCGGCACTCTCTGCACACCGCCTTACAGAATCAGTGGGCGGCCTTACATGTGCTACATCACCTTTCTGAGTATCTGTCGCGATATCTGAGATATAAGCTTCGGGAAACCAATCTTTAACAAGTGAAATAGAATTATTCTTTAGGCATATCGGGCGAACGAAAGGTAAAACTCTTCCTGTTTCTATGTCTAGTACAGCCATTTCATCAGACAGCAACCGCCAGCCAGATAGCACTAAACTAGCACATAAGGTGCTTTTACCTGAGCCTGGGGGCGCTGGAAAAATTACAGCTTTACCATTTTTTTCAAGTACAGCAGCGTGAAAAATTAAGTATTTATGATAAAAGTTTGCAACACACCAATTCATTCCCCACTCGAAAAGTGGATAGGCATGCGCAGAGGGCAACGGCTTGAATGGGATATGTCCGTCCAATTTGAACACGGCCTGAGTTTTGAAGAATCGGCGGAAATTTGAAGGTCTTTCAACTGAAATATTGAAATCGAACCAATCTGAATTTAGTGAAACTTTATAATCCTGATAAAGCTCTAATATTGTTTTTGTAACTTGTGAGAAGGAAGAGCTTACATTTACTGAAACTAGACCAAACTCTATGTTCACCCCTGACTTTTTTACCGCATTTTCATACTGAGCATTAGATAACTCTGACAATAACAAATCACGCCCCAGAAAGTTTTCAGTCTATCAAGTTAACTTGGGTGAGCAAGTCAACGAACACAGAAATATCATCATCGGAAAGCCCAAATTTTCGCTCGTCTAATTTAGGCAACTCAGGGAAGTTAACTGACGTTCGCCATGCTGTTACCAGACTTTCATATTTCAAAGGAAGGAACAACACTCGATAAGATGGTATATGTTGAATCGCAACTCCTGAATTATCAGGAGCTACAAAAATACTTATAGATGGGTTTTTATTCAATTTTAATACGTGGCTTCGACTGCTGCGATCAAACGCTGTTCGCTATTTGCACCATACGCACCATAACTGACATCATCATAAAGCCCTTGAACATAACTCTCGGCTTCTTGACCAACAGGTAACGGGTATTTCCCGCTTTTAGCATTTAAATATGCGACGATCAATGCTTCGTTTAGAGTGAGCATTGAATCTCGATTTAAGAAATGCTTTAACCTATCATCACCTGTTAGGCTTCCCTCAATGGGTGAGCGCCCCTCAAAAACTTCTTTCCATTTGTAGTTTTTAACGCCGTATGAATTACGAGCATTGCGACTTCTCAAAATGTCTTTCCATTCAGATGGTCCGAGTCCCTTTATATTGGTAACGTTACATTCATGGTTGTTTGAAAGATTTCCTGACAAGTTACCAGAAACAGAACACCCGGTCGCAGAGTGTCCTCCTGCCCAAGCTGTTTTAGAAGCAATAGCAGCTACAACGCCACCGGCAGCAGCCTTGGTGATAAACTGACGACGTGAATTCATACCTTTATTAATGTCCTTGTTAACATTCGAGTGCTTCATAAATTTCTCAGATTCTATTTATTGTAGCGTTAGAAGCATACAAAGCAAAAATAAAGCCAACTATAAAGCAACCGTAAATCAAAAACTTAAATATAACAAATATGTAAATCGTTAAAAATACTGACAGGGCGGACACTTCATTTTGCGACGTTTGAATGAATTATAGCTCAAACAAAAAACGAATTACTACCTATAAGATAACAACTTATAATCTTCGAAACCGGCGTATAACAGAAACTATATCAGTTTGTAACGTCACTGATGAGTTTATGGACATATTTAACAGGAATAGCATACGAGATGCCTGTTGGTGATGATAAAGCACTTTCCTTTGTGTCTTTTACTAATACTTTATTGATAACCCCCACTACTTCTCCTGATTTAGGGTCGTACATGGGGCTTCCACTATTTCCGGGATAAGCAGTTGCGTCCAATTGATAAATGAGACTTACGCTTTTCAGTCGGTTCATCATAGTCAATGTTAACTGATTGCTATTCATAGCTGGGATCGCATCGGGCGTAATGGCTGAAATGTAACCTCTATGTGTAGCGGGATACAGGCCTAAAATAGCACCTATCGGAAATCCCGTTAGTGCAATTTCAGAACCTGGTAATATTAACTCTTCATTCCCCAATTCAAGGGGCTTTAATTGAGAATCTAGCTTCAGCAAAGCTAAGTCATGCTTTGGATCTATCTTCAGAACCTCCGCCTTTATTTTTTTTACTACGCTCCCCTCCCCACTAAGAACCACATAATTTTCAACGATAGTTGGGTCCAAATCTTCTGATACAACGTGATAATTTGTAACCGCAAACAGACCGTCAGCGACAACAAAACCAGTCCCCAATACACGGGGGGATGAATGTTTTATCGGAGCGTCAATCGCGATGGCCACCGTCCCTTCAGAAACAATCTTGACTATCGTGGTAAAATCAGTAGTTTTAGTTTGCTCTGCTGTAAGACCTGAACTACAAAAAGTTAGCAATAAAAAAGCTTTGAAGAATAAAGTTTTCATATAATTTTTACCTATTGCACGTTACCTTAGAGTTTAAATCAAAAACAGCGAAATAAAAGCAATGTTCTACCTTAAGCAAATCACTCTTCTTTTGATATCACCGCTAGTGGTGAGTTTAACGCTGATAGCAGCGTCTTTGATCCTGCTAAAGGTAAACAAGCAAAAGATTGCAAAACGTTTATTTGTCTTAGGCTCTCTAGTACTACTTATTTTTTCACAACCCTGGGTAGCTAATGTTTTACTTTATCCGTTGGAGCACAATGAAAAACTTTATGATTCATCAAAAGTTTCACAAGGCGAAGTTATATTTGTACCCGCTTGCTATTATTATACTCGCTACAATATACCTGAAATATCTCGATGGCATGAGTGCTCTCTTCAACGACTAGTTCAAGCTAAGATTCTTTCCGAAAAATTGAATATTCCGATAGTGCTAACTGGTGGAAATTTTTTAGATGATAAAAGTGTAAATTACTCAGAAAAGGCAAAAAGCTTTCTTGAGACCTTAGGAGTTAATCAGAACAATATCATATCAATACCCACGGGCACTGATACATTCTCTGAAATAACAGCATTAAGCAACTTGTACAATAAGAAAAAAACTATCACCGTAACGAGTGCAACGCATCGTATTAGAATTGAAATGATGTTAAAACAGTTAGAGATGGAAACTACAGTAGTGAGCGTAGATTTTCAAAGCTCAGGAGATTTAAAACTATTCATAGCGCCCCCATCAATCTCTTCACTTGAACAGGTAAGAAAAGCATTGTACGAATACTTGGCAATCGCTAAATATCAAATAACTAAAAATAGTATAAAAGGTTAAGGTAAATTATGTAAAAGATTTGCTAAACTATTTTGAAGGATGTTTTTATGTGGACCAAATTTTAGTGGCTAATAAAACAATAATAGGACGCGTGAAGTCAATCGTAGGTCGTGATAGTAAGCTGGGCAAAGCTCTTGGGGGCTTAGAAAAACTCCAAGAAGCTAAATTTATCTCAAAACACTTTTCAGACTTCCTGGAGCCCGTAGTTGCACAATCTGGAAACACCCGAACCGAAAGTTATAATATAAGGCATAAAGTCTACTGCGAAGAACTTAAGTTTGAACCTCTGAATGAGGACCGTATTGAAAAAGATGAGTTCGATGCTTTCTCTAGTCCTTGCTTGATAAGACACAAAGGTTCTGGACACTACGCTGGTACAGTTCGTTTAGTGCGACCTCAACTTGACGACCAACTTTTACCGATAGAAAAGTTTTGTCTTAATTCAATCACACACGAAACACTCAACCCTCGAAACTTTGCTAGAAAGGACGTCTGTGAAATTTCTCGACTGGCTGTTCCTGCCGAATTTCGAAAACGTCAGATGGACAGGTTCTCTGGAGCAGCTCTAGGTGTTATTAACGAGCACACTTACTCCGAAAATGAGCTAAGATGCTTTCCTTTCATAGCAATCGGACTTTATTTCTCTGCTGCAGCTCTCGTCATACATAACGACATAAAGCATACGTACGTGATGATGGAACCACGATTGGCTAGAAGCATGCGATTTGTGGGTATACAATTCGAACAAGTTGGCCCTATTATTAACTATCATGGAAAGCGCGCACCGTATTATATCAATCCATCACTGCTCTATGCTAATTTAAGACCTAGCTTTAAATTAATGTTAAAGAACATACAAGAACAAGTAAATAAATACCCTAGATATTGAATTTTGGTGGTGTATTTTTCACCGTTTATGACTTAATTTTTGAATCGTTTTGTTTAAAGCGTGATACGCTAAGTCACGTTGGCTTTGCCAGCCTACTGCACAATACTTTAAATATCATTAACGTAAATACTGTGCGGGCTTTCGAAATTTCAATTGTTAACATTACAAAAGGCAAAGAGAAATTAGCTTCACTCCATCACTTTTAAAAAGTATGCATGTGATTAAGACTTTATACTTACTGAAGGGCTAGCTTGTGCTTATTGAAACGCTGCAGAACAAATTAGGCGAGACAGCCAAAGTTATACCTGCTACACGTGAAAATATCTTTAACACCGAGGGTTTTGATAGAGAAATAGCTTGTATCGTTAAACCTTTAAGTATCGAATCAATAGAAAAACTTTTAAAGTTTGCAAATGACCAAGCAAAGACAGACGATAAGTTTTCTCTACATCCAATAAGTTCCGGAAAAAATTGGGGCTATGGATCTTCTCTTCCTAGCACGCTTGAACACGTAGTACTTTTGGATTTAAGTGCTCTTAGTGAAATCACTTATTTCGATGAAGAGAACGGCATAATTTCGGTACAACCAGGAGTTACTCAAGGCATGTTGTTTGAGTTTCTCTCTGAAAAAAAAACTCAATTCATGGTGCCGGTCACTGGTGCAGGTCCGACAACCAGTATATTAGCTAATGCCCTAGAGCGCGGATACGGAATTACACCTGTTGCTGACCACTTTTCGTCTCTAACATCAATAAAGGGTTTTTTAGCAGACGGGAGTTTTTACGAGTCTTCTTTACAAGCTATGGTCAACTCAAACAATAACGAAAACGTCGAATGTTATGTCGATAAAACGTTTAAATGGAAACATGGTCCTTACCTAGATGGCATCTTCACTCAATCGGGAAATATGATTGTCACAGAAATAACCCTTTCTTTGGCTCGGCTAAAGCCAGCATTTGATTCTTTTTACATGCGTTTTTTCAATGAAAATAGTTTGGAAAGTGCTTATAGCGTAGTTAAGGACATATTTAACAACCTGGAAGGCGTTGTAGGCTCTATAAACTTAATGGATAAACGCCGCGTTGCTGCCATGGTCGCTGATAACCCGCAAGGGGCTGACAGTCACAAAATTATGACGCCTGAGCAAGTTAAGAGTATATCAAAAAAATATGATGTCCCAGAGTGGACATTGGTGGGAACTATATATGGAACAAAGTCAGTGGCTGCGGCCGCTAAACAAGATATTCGTAGGATTGCTAAAGGAAAAGCAGACCAAGTACTATTTTCAAGTGATCGGCTCGTCAAATTTGGGCAATATTTAACGAAAAATTTTAATTCTCCGTTATTGAGCAGCGCAAGGGAACAACTTGAGAAACTCTCAGCAGGAATGGAGGTTATGCAAGGAAAACCCAGTCAAGTGGCATTGCCACTTGCCTATTGGAGAAATCCGAGGATTAGGCCAGATAAAACGCGTATTATGGACCCAGCTAAGGATGGTTGCGGTCTTCTCTGGTACGCCCCATTAGTTCCAGCCAAAGCAAAGTCACTAAAAATTTTTGTCGGCATGGTGAGAAAAATTACTCCGCTCTACAATATCGAACCAATGATTACTTTTACAAATCTCAGTGCCATTTCAACAGACAGTACAATTCCGATTGTTTTTGATCTTAGAAATCCTAGCGCGGTTGAGGATGCTCACAATTGTTTGCAAGCTCTATACGAAGAAGGATTGAAGTTAGGGTTCGTGCCATATCGATTGAATATAAATCAGCAACGGGGATTGGATGCGAATAGTGCATTTTGGAAAATTGCAGGGAAAATTGCACAATCTTTGGATCCTCATGAGCTTATAAGTCCAGATCGTTACAACCCGTACAAACCATAGTGAGGAAAAACTCAAAAAACAGATTACGATTGTTCTAGGATTTAAAGTTGAAAAGCGTATAAAAAAGTCTGCTCTAATTAACAGAACAGACCTTTATAATACTAGGTTACAACATTATTTGCGCCGTGCACGAGCACCCAATACAAGAAGGCTCAAACCGAATAAGGCAAATACTGATGGTTCCGAAACTGCCACTGTATCACCACTCACCGCAAGACCAGCGGCTTGTGCAAACAGCTCGCCATCAAAGTTGGCAGTCCCTGAAATTTGAAGGTCTGCTAGACCACCGCTTATGAGGTTATTCACATTGTGAGTGTCAAAATTAGCGAATGCATCACCGCCAGTCACCGAAAGGAAGCCTAACGATGTACCATTTTGAACATTACCAGATGTAAGTGCGAAATCATCAAAAACTCCCGACAGCCAAACAGAACCAGTTTGTGCAACAGCATACTGACCAGCATTGAACGGGTCAGTAGTCGCAGGAGTTACAAATACATTGAACCAACTATTACTAGTATTAAATACCAAGTCGCCTGGATTATCCAAAACGAGACCGCCGAATGCCAAATTCAGTGAACATGTAGCACATACAAATGAAGAACTATCGCCGTTTAGATTACGAAATGTTGCTATACCCATTAATTCGCCGTTACCGGGAACAACAACGTTGCCGTCAGCTATATTATCGGCTTCAATAGTTTGGTTGTCTGTGGTACCAACCGAAGACCACCACTGTGCAAAACTCAACTCAGAAGAAAAATCATGGACACCGAATCCAGCGTCGAAATCTGGATCCCATGTAACTCCGCCCACCGTAATTGTTGCCGCTTGCGCATTCAAGCCGAAGCCTAAAGCGCATACGGATAAAATCTTCATCAATTTTTTCATAACTTTATAATCCTTCATTAATCATTAATATCAAAACCACAAAGTAATAAAAGCATTTTGCATGCCACATGCAGGGACAATATAACCCATTGTATAATAAGAATAAAAAATTGCGGAAAAAACTACGCATTTCAAAGTGATAAAAAAGTTGACACCATACATTCATTATAACGAATTCTCAGTCGAACTTTACAATTTCTTGGCAACCGTCTTATCCAATTCATTCCAGTGTTTTACTATTTCAGGATTATTCGGTGACCTTCTGTAAGCCTCTCTCAAAAGTGGCGCCGCTTGTTCTACATTTCCTACTTTCAGTAACGCATACCCATAAGTATCCACAATTGCAATATTTTGAGGAGCAATATCATAAGCACGTTCTGCAAACTTTAATGCTTTATCATACTTCTTATCTTGTAGATTTAATGATGCTAGATTGTTTAAAGCAACAAAGTCTTTAGCATTTTCCCTAGTTGCGTCTAAATAAAACTTTTTAGCGCAATTGTAATCTTGGTTTGCAACGCAAAATTCAGCTAATGTATGACGTGCTAGAGATTTATTGGCTAGGTTATCGAACTCGTTTATTAAAAGCGTTTTCGCTTTTTCATATTGTCCTTTTAAGGGAAGTACCTTGGCTAGTAATGTCGCGATCTCGAATGATGGGTGTTCTGCATATATAGCCTCTAATGTTTCAAGAGCTCCATCATACTTACCTTCTAAAACCAACACTTCCGCTTCTAATTTTAACTTGAGTGGACTGCTTGATGTTTTGAGTGCATTTTTGTTCAAAACACTCCTGGCCTCAATGTAGGAATTCGTTTTGACGAGATACTCTAGATACAAGATTGTGACTTCAAAATTATTCGGGAATATTGAATAGGCTTTTTTTGCTAAAAAAGAAGCATACTTTTCGTTACCGACTAACTTATTAATGCCAATGAGCCTCAACCAAGACAACACATTCTCAGGGTAAAGTTGCTGTAGTTTTTTAAAAGCATCCAGTGCTTCAACTTTTCTATTTAAAGATAAAAGTAAATCTCCCTCTAGTAATAACCCGTACAAGCTCTCATTTTTCACAATGCCATGTATCGTTTTTATTGCTGCGTCATATTCCTTTTGGGACTGATATACCGAGGCTAAAGCCACTCTAGTATTATCAGTAGAGTGACCGCTTGCAATTTGCTCTTGTAAATATTCACTTATTTTAAATGATTCAGGAGCCACTTCATTTAGCCGCACCAATGAAAATAAAACTGTGAGGTCACTGGGGCCAGAGTCCAGCATAAGCTTAGCGAGTGAATACGCTTCATCGTATTGCTTATTGGAGATAAGCAACTCCAGCATTAGATGTTTAGCATATAGATTTTTAGAATCCAGAGTCTGGGCTTTTTTATTAAGCTCAATTGCTTTGTCGTAATTACCTTTATCCTTTTCAACTAGACTTTCAAGTAAGAGCCCGCTCACAGGCTCTTCTAACTGCCATTTTTTAGCTACGCTTATCGCTTCAGCGAAGTTTCCCTGAGTCATATAAGTATGAGATAACAAAAGCCACGCTGCGGGAATATCTTTATCTTCAGTTATTGCTTGTTTGATGTTTTCCACACCACTTTCGTCATCAAGTTGTAGTTTAAGTATCCCTTCTCGAAGCTGATTGAATGGTCCGGAATCATATTTCTCGTTCATTAGCGCCAACAATTTTAGGGAACTTTCTATATTACCATTTTGTGCAAACATCACTCCAACAGACTCATAAACCTTCTCTTCTGCCAATTTTGAGCTTAGGTTTAAAGTTTGAAACGCTTCGTCGACTTTACCGAGGAGCAGCTGCACTTCCAGAAAAATAGCCTGTACAGAGCTTTCCGACGGAAGGACTGAGATAACTCGCTTGAGATTTTCATAGGCCATTTCATAGTTTTTCAGTTCGTAAGCTGCCACCCCACTAACTATCTGTAGGGACGTTGAGTTTAGTCCGGCTGCTCTCGCTTTATCAGCATACCTGAGCGCCTTTTCATATTCATATTTTTTAAAATTTAACGTAGCTTGCTGGCGAGCTATTTGCGGATTCTTGGGGTCTGCTGTTTCCATCTTAGAAAGTAAATATTCAGCATCCTGTAGCTTATTAGCCAGAAAGTAAGCTTCCACTAAAAGGAAATATGCATGATTATATGTAGGCATCGTGTTGACGACACTTTCTAGTGGCTCAATAGCGCCATATCCATCGCCCAAGCCAAGACTTATCAAACCTTGGTAAAACTTTACTAAAACAGTTGCCACTTGGTCATTTTCGAGATTCATCAACTTTTCTTTAGCGTCGTCGAATTTCTCTGCTTTTAAAGAGACAGATATTTGAGCAAGTTTAAGAAAGTCTCCTTTAAATTCCGAAATATGTATGGGAGATCTTTGGTTAGAGCGAATAGCAGAAATAAAAACATGGAGCTTTGGTCCTTGTTCAAAATTCACTTTCCTCGACAGACTTGAATATAAGTCTAAGACTTCATCATAATTAGAAGAAAAGAAGTATGCACGAGTAAGTTCGATATAGGCAGCTAACTCTCCCAATTCTATTGCCCTGTTTAAGTTTTTGATTGATGCATCAGGGCTTCCGTGGGATAGTTGAACTCTACCTAATAGATGCCTCAGCTCACCATTATCCGGCTCTTTAGCAACCGCATTTTTTAAATTGATTATTGCAGACTGGTAATCCTTCAGCTCTAAATAACCTTTTGCTTCACCAACAAGATCTTCAACACTTTGTTCTTTACAGCCGTACAAATTAGCAAGTAAGGCTAGACAAAAAAAATGACTCAATAGTACTCTGAGTATTCGTGACATAAATTCTAATCCTTTATTATTAATCGCCAATTCAACAAGTTATCTTTTTTAGTCCGTAACCATTTACGTTTAATTATTCTATTTTTTAATTGTTCTGTTTTCTCTACAAAAGCAAAAAACTGTAATTTTTAACTTTACTAGTAAACAAAAAGGCCGCTTACTATAACGGTTAAAACGCCAGTGTTGAGAATCGAGTGCGCCTTCCAGTTAAAACCATATAATGCTAACCTCTCCAATAACAGTGCTTTTACAAGGAATGAGTATTACAACGTGAGGTCAAATACGGAAATCTGCATAGAAGAATTAGTCTACGATAAATCGTATAATGCACGGTTACAAACTCTTTTTTCAAACATTACTTCTAACAGCTTTTTCTTAACTTACGCTTGGTTTGATGCTTGGCTCTCATCCCTGACTACTTCACCCCGAATGCTTTTCCTAAAAACGAAAGAGCAAGATATTGGGCTTGTTTTTTTTGATGAGTTCTCCCTCAATAAAGTATGGCCGACATTGACCTTATTTGATGTAAATAAGTCTTCCTGTCCTAAAGAAAATCAGGTGTGGATAGAATATAATTGCGTCATTTGCGACAAAGCGGATAGAAAACAATGTATTGATACATTACTCGCTTATGTATATCGCGATCGAAGATTTATAGGCCTTCAAATACAGATGGCAGAAAGCCGATATAATTGGCTTGGAAATAGCCATGCAAAAATGAATTTTTTATCTGAGGTTGAATGCGTGAAAGCGTACTCAATGCGACTCCAACCTCAAAACGATATAAAGGCTTTTTTACAAGCTTTTTCCTCAGGCGTGCGCAACGAATTTAACAGGTCGACTAAAAAAGCAACTCAATTCTACGGGCCACTGAACTTTGAATTTGCGGATAAGGAAAATTTAAAGCCCTTTTTTACACATCTTTCAGAATTGCATAAGAGAAAATGGCAAGCTACTCCTTTCGGAAGTGGCTTTGACAATGATAAATTTGTCAACCACCATCAAACTTTGATTCGTAAATATTCAAGTTCAATACGAATTGCCAAGCTATCTGCTGGAGAGACAGTTCTCGGCTTTCAGTACTACTTAATTGATACGAACAAGGTTTATTTTTACTGTGCAGGCTTAGAAATGGAAAACATACATAAACACGTTAAACCAGGTTTGATGTTACACATTATTGCAATGTTCGAATTTTCTAAACTTGGAGTACGTGAATACGATTTTATGGGTGGAGAAGCAACTTACAAAAAACGCCTTTCGAATAAGGAATACAGTTTTTACAACCTCCGCTTGATAAAAAGGACGCCAGTTGGTATTGCCATCCGCATAGCTACGTTGTTAAAGCAAAAACTTAGTGTCGCTTTTTTAAAACCCTAGCTGGATTCCCTCCAACAATAACCCCGTCAGGTACATCGTCAACTACTACGGAACCTGCCGCTACAACACTCCCCTTGCCTACGTTCGCCATAATTAAAGCGCCATTACCTAACCAGCAATTTTCTCCTACAGTGACTTTGGTAAATACTCCGCCTTGATCCTTAATCGGCTTCTCAGGGTCAGAGAAGTTATGCTGGCCTTTACCGCTCATGATATGTACACCACTGCCCAATAATGTATTTTTGCCAATAGCGCATTTACCAATGTTGCACTGCGGCCCTATGTACACACCCTCACCAATCTCAGTGTCTTGTTGCGAAAACAAGGTTGCAAAACCAATAAGCACATTTGGCGCACACGAAGTCATTACAAAGCGATAAAAGCCCGAACGTAAATAACACCCTAGTTGACCGGGTATAAGTGATAGAAGCTGGCTAAAAGAGGAAAGCAACGAGTCTTTGTTTGCTACAAGAGACATAATTAAATACAAAAACGTAAAAGGGAGCATTACAAGTGCACAAAGGGCAAAGAAACTCTTTTTAATTATTGATTTCATGTTTTAGCCATAGCCTCTTTCAAAGGACTAAGTTGCTGTTCCCAACTATATTCGCTAACTATTGCTTGGTAGCTACCTTGTGCTTTACGTTGTGATAGCTCAAAGTTCTCAATACTTTCAACGCATGCAGCTACAAAGCTGTCTACGTCATTTACTATCCACATGCTGTCGGCATTGGCAAACGAGACCCCTTCTGCTCCCATAGACGTGGTTATTATTGGTAGTTTACATGCTGCAGCTTGAAGCACTTTGTTCTGTACGCCCCTTGCCAACCTAAATGGCGCAACAAACGCATGAGCTTGGTGAAAATAAGGCAATATATCATCGACAAACCCCGTGACATCTATGCCATCGCGGTCTGACAACGCCTTTATTTCTTCAACAGGGTTCATACCACCCACGGTAAATTTTGCATTCGGCGCCTTTTCACGAATGAGTGGCCAGCAATTTTTAACAAACCAAAGTACCGCGTCTACATTAGGTTTGTAGTCCATCACGCCCGTGAACAAGAAATGCGGTGCAGTGCTTATTGTTGCCGCGCAAGGCTGCGCTTTCGCAGGATAAAACGCATCGAAGTCTAACCCGTTTCCAAGCACTGTTATCGCTTTCGATGAGTCTACTGAAGAATTAAATAGCTGCGCCTCTTCCCTTGCAATCAAAAAGCACTCATCAAACCGTTGGTTTGTTTTAGCCTCAAGCTTTTTTATACCCTTGCTTTCACGCTGGTATACACAGCGCATTAGGAAAGAAGAAGAATCTGCATATTGTGCCCACTTGTCTGAATCAACGTCCATAAAGTCCATGAACAAGCGACAATGGGTATTGTTGTAATAAGGCGAGTTGAAGATGTAATAGCTTAAACTCGACGCGGTTAGAAGCAGCGCATCGTTACCCTCTTTCAGTTTTTCATCAATAACACGTTGAAGTGTTTTTGAGTAAAACGCCCCAACACTTATCGGCAAACCTTGCAGTAAGGCCGAGGCATAACGCGTGAGTTTACTACCTAACTGGTAAGAGTTAACCGAAATTCCAAGATGCTTGGCTAACGCTTCGGCATTTTTCTTATCTTCTGCAGTTTCTATGAGAGAAAAAACTTCGACTTCATACCCTAAGCGATCTAAAAATTCGATTTGATGATAGGTTCTAAGTTTCTCCCCCTTATTCGGGGGATAGGGTACTCGTTGCGACAACACGCAAACTTTCGACATCAGTGCCTTCCAAGCTATCTTTAGTGTTTTCATTTATCCTGTTGCCATACTACTTCGAAGCAAATATAAGGTCAAAGCAACAAATTAGCGATGAAGGCTACACAAGAGGCACTTCCATTGGCATACTAGTGCCATTATGCATATGTTCATCGAGAACATTGCTCACGGAAGAATCAAAGAAAGCAGTAATGACACAAACGGTTGGAACTATCCCGATAGCCTCTTTGGCCAAAGAGAAGCGCGGACATTTTAAAATAGGAATACCTTGCCCTAAGGGAATGTGGCCCGCCGTCATTCAATTACGGCTTTCCGCAAACGGAGTTTCTCTGTCTGACGCATCTTTTATCAAAACCTCTCAGCTGTGGCCAGATGGTTCGATAAAGTGGTTGCTATGTGAAGGTTTAATTGACCTTCAACACCATTCAGCAAGCGATGAAATAGTTCTGACGTTAGACGCGGTTGAGAACGACTCACCGTCAAAAACGCTTTCACCTCCTGTGATTAATAACGATGAGGCGCTTTCACTATCACTGCGCAATGGCAAAGCATTTACGATTAAGAAGGCTAAACCTTTTGAGTTTGCAACGAACAAGCACTTCTCCAGTTCGTTCGACATCGTTGATGTTACTCCTCAATCAATAACACCCATCGCGTTCTCGTATGCTCTTCATTGCAATAACAACGAATACAGCGCATTAACCGTTGAACAAAAATACGAAATTAGGCTTGGCAGCGATAAAAAGCTGATTGTTGAAACAGAAGCGTCAATCTTCCTTAGTACTGGAACGGTTTGTGCTCATTTAACCATGCGAAACCCAAGCGCTGCGTCACACCCAAATGGGAAGTGGGATTTGGGCGACCCAAACAGTGTTTATTTAAAAGAATGTTGTATCTCGTTCAAAGGTAAATCGCTAGAGTCGACGCTTACGCTAAATTCTGATGCCTTCAGTTCATCTGAACTTGAAGAGCTGACACTTCATCAGGCTTCCAGTGGTTTTGAAAACTGGCAAAGTCCTGTTCATGTAAATCAAGACAACGTCAACTCGCTTCCGTTTCGCGGTTTTAAGCTATACCAACCAAACCAATTATTGCTTTCAGGTGACCAAGCGCAGCCGCATATCACCATCTCAGACAGCGGTAGCACTTTTAGTATTCATGTTGATAAGTTTTGGCAAAATTTTCCTTCTTCAGCACATTTATCAGCAAACACGCTAAGCGTTAGCTTATTAGGTTCAAGGCATAGTGAATGTACTGAACTTCAACCAGGTGAGCAAAAAACACGATGTATCTCAATCGCACCTTTTGAAATGCAATCGCTACAGGTAGTCATTGATAGCGCTTGGTTAAGAAAGGCATCTGTACTGCCTTTTCTCCCTTCTAAACCATGCGAGTTTGACTCTCTTATAAAAAGTGGCATTGAAGGTCCGTCTTCTTTTTATCAAAAGCGGCTTGATATCGACGAGTTTGGATGGCGACATTTTGGTGAGCTGTATGCTGATCACGAAAAGGCCCTCGCACCTGACGAGCACTTTTTCGTGTCACATTACAACAATCAATACGACCCCATATTTGGAATGCTGATGCAGTGGTTGTTAAGCGGCGACTCCCGTTGGTTTGAACTCGCCGATGACCTCGCCAAGCATGTTGCAGATATTGATGTTTATCACACCAATGACGATAAGCCCGAGTATAGCGGCGGATTGTTTTGGCATACCGACCATTATGTTCAGGCATATACCGCTTCTCATAGAACGTACTCTAAACATCAGCCGTCTGGTGTTTACGATGATCATGCTGGAGGCGGCGGTCCGGGTGGGCAACATTGTTATACCAATGGTCTCACTTTGCATTATTTGCTTACTGGCTACACACCGTCTCGAGACGCAGCACTATCTATTACACAATGGGTAACCAATTATTATGAAGGCGACGGTACGTTTGTAGGTGCCCTACTAGCTTTTAAAAATAGCGATATTCCTGGTGTTAAAAATGTAAAAACAGGGAAGTACCCTTTAGACAGAGGCACGGGTAACTACCTGCAAGCAAGGTTAGATAGATACGAACTACAAGGTTGTGATAGCGATATTGACGCCGCGGCCTTTATTATTGCGCACACGGTCTCCCCCACCGATGACTTCGACCAATTACAATTGGATAATGTCGAAGCGACTTGGTTTTATACTGTCTTCCTACAAGCCGTTTGCCGATTTATATCACTTAAAGAACAGCGCTGTGAATGTGACTCGAGCTATCAATATGCAGTAGACTCACTTACTCACTATGCCAATTGGATGGCAGTGAACGAATACGCTTATTTGGATAAGCCTGACATTCTTGAGTTTCCGAACCAAACATGGAGTGGGCAAGACCTAAGAAAACTATGCGTACTGCACTTTGCGTCTAACTATTTAACTGAAGCCCAACGTGCGCTTGCTGAACAAAAAGCCGAACAACTAGCAGATACAATTTATCAGCGCCTTAGTACGAGTACAGAAACGGGTACCACGCGCGTACTTTGTTTAATGATGCAAAACGGTCATTACTCCGGTTTTAAGCAAGCTGCCCGCCCTCTTTCATCGACTTCTACACAAAAAGGTCAGGCCTTAACAGAGAAATCCAATTCATTGAGTTTTCTTTTGTCTAACCTTATCGATTTATCTCCGTCAAGAGAGAGAAAACAGCTAGTGAAACGTTTTCCACAACTTCAAAAATGGTTAGGTAAACCATGAGTATTAATACGTCTTTTGTCATTCCGCATAAGGGTCGTGAGGACATGCTCATTGAAACACTGACAAGTATTGCGGGCTTAACAACGCCTAAAGAACAATACGAAGTTATTTTGGTAAGCCAGAATAAAGAAATTTCTAATACGCTTAGCGCATTTATCGAAACAGTAAATTTGCGTGTTGTATATAACGACGAAAACAATACGATTTCACATTCTAGAAATCTGGGTGCCGGCTTGGCGGCAGGTAAATACTTGGCATTTTTAGACGCAGATGTTGCACTTGCATCGAATTGGCTAGACGTAATGATTGATACTCTCAATACGCGAGACAATACGGTTTTAGCCAGCGCTATGCAGGTTAACAGCCCTAACGCGCCGCCTTTAGAGAGAATAAGAACGGCATTAAGCAATGCTGAACTTGATGTGCCTGTGAGTTTTCTACCTGGCCGCAATCTATTTCTTCTGAAAAAAACGTTTGAGGCAGCAGGTAAGTTCCCTGAACATCTTCTTACTTGTGAAGATTATTTCTTTACTGATAAGGTGAATGAATTAGGTGAGTTGTTTTACACATCGCAAACCCAGTATATTCACATTGGCGAAGACAAAGCTTACGCGCCGATGTATAAAAAAGAGATATGGCGCGGCCAGTCCAATATTGCATCTTTGAAAGGAAGGCGCATTCCGCTGAGAGAGTGGCCAAGTTTTGTTGTTCCTTTTGCATTTACAGGTGGTCTTTTACTGGCTTTTCTCGCGATAATATTCTCGCAACCTATTGTCGCTATAGTTATGTTAGTAGGCGCTTTGCTGCCTTTTACCGCGTACACGTGGCGACTAAAAAGGCTTGTTAAGCAGCGAGTAACTTGGTGGCATTGTTCACTTTTTTATCTGCTTTATTTTCCGGCTAGAGCACTTGGAACATTAATAGGAGTACGCGGCGCTGTTAGTACCAGCTCGCATAAATAACAATGAAAGTTTTACAGTTTATTTGTTCAACCGGTTTTTACGGTGCAGAAAGATGGGTGTTAGCGTTATCAAAGCATTTGCCAGGAAGTGTTTCAAGTGAGCTTGTTGTTACCTTAGAACCTGGTACAGAAGAGTTAGAACTTGTAAAACAGTTCAAAGCAATAGGAAAAACGCACCACATTCCTATGCATGGCCGTTTTGACCTGCGTGCGGTTTCGAAATTAGCAGATTTAATTCAAGAACAAGATATCGATATTATCCATACTCACGGCTATAAGTCAGATATCCTTGGCGTAATGGCGGCTAAAAAAGCAGGCATTCCGTGTGTTGTAACCCCCCACGGCTTTGAAAATGCTGCCGACTTGAAGCTTCGTCTCTTTATTTGGTTAGGGTGTCAGTCGATGCGCTTTGCCGACAAAGTTGTTCCACTTTCTAAACAGCTAATGAGTGATGTAGAGAAATTTGATATCGCACCGGAAAAGCTTAAGTATATCCAAAATGGCGTGGACTTGTCTGAAGTAGAAGCCGTTAGACAAACAAAAACAGACAAGCCAAAAGAAAAGAAGACCATTGGCTTTGTGGGCCAAATGATTAGCCGGAAAAATATAAAAGCAATTTTAGACTGCTTCGAGTCTTTATATAAAAAGCGGCAAGATATTGAATTAGTACTGCTGGGTGACGGCGAAGACCGCCCCAGTTTAGAGGCATATTCAAAAACACTGGCTAGTGCCAGCGACATTCATTTTTTAGGCTTTAGAAACGACAGGTTGCAGCTCCTGCGCGACTTCGATTTATTTGTAATGACATCGACGCTTGAAGGCATCCCTCGCTGCTTAATGGAAGCATGTGCTATGGAAATCCCAGTATCTGCTTATGACATTGCGGGTATCGACCAGCTAATAACACACAACGAGTCTGGTTTATTGGCGCCGCTTCACGACATTAATCAGCTTGAGAATGATTGGGAGAAGCTGCTAGATGACAAAGCGCTCGCTACCTCACTAGCTCAAAACTCAAAGTCGTTTGTAGAAGCCAACTTCTCTGCCAAGCGAATGGCAGATGAATACCTTGAATTATTCAGAGGCATGCTGAAAGAGAAAGTAAATGCATAAACAGGACGTGCTATTTGTTTTAACGATTGATACTGAAGAAGAGTGGCAGTGGGACGAAGAGTTCCCGCAGCATAACTGTTCAGTTAAAAACGTTGAAAAACTTCCTGAATTTCAAACTTTCTGTGAAAGCCTCGGTATCCGTCCTACGTATTTTGTTGATTACGCCGTTGCAAGCAACAAAACTGGAAGCGAAACGCTACGCGCTTTCGCCCATTCCAATAGCGCCGAAATTGGCGCACATTTACACCCTTGGTGTAACCCACCCTATTTCGGGAAGACAACAGAAGCTGAATCTCACGTCATAAACCTTCCTTTAGAGCAAGTTGAGCAAAAACTCGATGCACTAAACGCCCTTTTACACGACGAAGTAGGCATTCGCCCACAGTCCTTTAGAAGCGGGCGATGGGGCGTAAGTGCCAAAATGCTTAGATTACTCGCATCAAAAGGCTATGTCGTAGATTCAAGCGTTTATCCCTTTTACAGGAACGACTATTTTAGCTGCCTCGGCGCGCCAGAATCACCTTATTGGCCTTCGTTTGACAATGCGTTAGCGCCTGGAGAACAGCGACAATTGCTAGAAATTCCGGTAACTGCTGGGTTTAATATTCAAAACTTCTCTCTTGGTGAACGCATTCATAATCGACTATCTAAACCACCTTTTAATTGGTTTAAATCTGTCGGTCTGCTTTGGCACAGTAAACTTTTAAGAAAGATTTATTTGAGTCCAGAGCTTACCGAAATAGAAGACATGCTTGCATTAGTCGACAAAAGTATTCTGAAAAAACAACCCGTTATTCATATGTACTTACACAGCTCTAGCTTAATCGACGGAGCAACGGGCCTTTTAGATGGGCCAAATGCATTTGAAACAATATGCCAGCGCATTGAGGTTGTTACTCAACACTTAGCGAAAAATGCCAATGTTAAATTTTGCACTATCTCAGAAGCCAAGGTGCATTTAAGTAACCGCAGCGCTTCAAGCGGTGTTATTAAAGGTGAGCAAAATTAATGACGGCACAACAAAATACAAAGTTACGAATAGCGTCAGCCAGCGACAAACCTTTGTGGGATGCCTATGTATCACAACACAAAAATGCTTCCGCTTATCACAAGTTTGCGTGGCTTGAAGCGGTAAAGGCCGCTTACGGTCATTCAATGCTTGGCGTTATTGCCACATGTGCTAATACGGAGCAAGTTGTTGGTGTCTTCCCTGCTGTTTTAATGAATATACCTTTGCTGGGCAAGCAAATATGTTCTTTACCTTATTGCGATGTAGGCTATGGCTTAGCCGACAACGACAAGGTGTTAAATGACATGCATGCGCTTCTTGCTGCAAAGATGCAAAACGTAACAGCCAAAAAATTGGAAATTAGAGGTATAGAACAATCACCTTTAGACAAAACCCAGTTTGAGAGCAAAAAAGTACGTATGCTTTTGCCTCTGCCTGAGTCAAGTGAAATACTGTTATCAAGTTTCAAGTCTAAATTACGCAGCCAAATAAGAAAGGCGGAAAAGAATGGGCTTACCTTTGAGTTAGGCACATCGAACGTCCTAGTAAGTGATTTCTACAACGTATATGCTCAAAACATGAGAGATCTCGGCTCTCCTGTTCATGCCAAAAAATGGTTTAAGGCAATTATAAAAAGTTACGGACAAAGTAGTTTAATTAGCGTGGTTTATCACGATGGCCAACCTATTGGTGGTGGCGTTATCATAAAATCGGGTGACAACGCTTCTATTCCATGGGCCTCAACACTTCGTGACTTCAATCGCCTTGCTCCTAATATGCTGTTGTATTGGTCTTTGCTTTCCCATTGCGCCGACAATGGCGTGAAAGTTTTTGACTTTGGCCGCTCAACCTTTGAAGAAGGTACATATAAATTTAAAAAACAATGGGGCGCAGAGCCTCAACTGCTCAACTGGCAGAGTTTTGATAAAAATAATGAGTTGATAAACGCTAAAAGCGACGCTGAGTCAGGCTCAAGCAGGGTAAGAGAAATAGCCGAAAACATTTGGCGTGAACTTCCCTTAAAATTTACCATTGTAACTGGGTCTATTCTTCGACCTTATATCAGTTTGTAGGGATAACCATTCATGTGTGGTATTGCAGGATTTAGCCTTTTTAATTTCAACGAAGGCGGTGAAACTTCATTAGAGGCTATGCACAAGGCTATTCATCACAGAGGCCCAGATGCCAGCGGCATGTATATTGATGAACATATCGGCCTTTGTCATAGGCGGCTGAGTATTCTTGATCTTTCAGAAGCAGGCAATCAGCCCATGTACTCGAAAGAGGGTGACTTAGTTATTGTTTTTAATGGCGAGATCTACAACTTCCTTGAATTGCGAGCCGAGCTTGAAAACGCTGGTGTTGTATTTAAAAGCCATACAGATACCGAAGTTATTTTAGAACTGTATGCGCGCGAAGGAACCAAGTGTTTAGATAAACTAAACGGAATGTTTGCCTTTGCTCTGTGGGACAAAAAAAAGCAAGAACTGTTTATTGCACGGGATCGACTGGGTAAAAAACCCCTTTACTATTTTAATGATAATGGACGATTTGCGTTTGGCTCTGAAATTAAAGCTATATTGGCATTGGAAAACATTCCGAGGGAAATTCGCTTAGACGCCGTTTATGACTTCTTTGCATATCAATACGTTCCCGACCCAAAGAGTATTTTTAAGCACATTCACAAGTTACCACCTGCTCATTATTTAATTCTTAATAAAGACGGGTTCAGCATTCATGAATATTGGGATTTGAGCTTTAAAAACACTACAAGTGCCAGTGAGGATGCCAATAAAGCGCAGTTAAAAACCTTACTTGAAAAAGTCACTAAGCAAAGAATGATCAGTGATGTTCCGCTTGGCGCTTTCTTAAGCGGTGGTGTGGATAGCTCGGGTGTTGTCGCTATGATGGCACAAGCCAGCGAAACTCCCGTAAAAACCTGTACCATAGGATTTGATGATAAAGCATTTAACGAAGCTGATTTCGCTCGTGAAATAGCTGAAAAATACGAAACAGAGCACCATGAATTTACCGTTCACCAAAACGTTAGCGACAGACTAGAACATATCGTCAGCTTTTTTGATGAGCCTTTTGCTGACCCTTCGTTAGTGCCGACCTTCTTCGTTTCGGAACTGGCAAGAAAGGCTGTAACCGTTGCTCTCGCAGGGGACGGGGGCGATGAGATGTTCGCTGGCTACGAAAAGTACTCGATAGACGATGTTGAAAACAAGCTAAGAAGCAAATTCCCCGAAGCGGTCCGAAAGTCGGTTTTTCCGCATTTGGCTAAAATGGCTGGAAAAGTACCAGGCACGGTCGGAAAAAAAGCCAAATCATTGCTTACAAGCTTGTCTCACGAGCCGGCGATGGGCTTTTATATCACAAACAGTATGATGACTGACGAAATGTGGCAAAGCTTAGTTAAGCCTGAAGTTGCACAGCAGCTCGCCGATTACCACCCTAGTCAATATACCTTAGACATGTATAACAAAGCCGACGGTCCAGACCATTTAAGCAAAATTCTTTACACCGACATCAAGACCTACATGACAGGCGACATCTTAGTAAAGGTTGACCGCATGAGTATGGCAAATTCGTTAGAGGTACGAGCGCCTATTCTGGATTACCAAGTTGCAGAGTTCGCTGCTACACTGCCCTCTTCACAGAAATACTGGGACGGTGAGAAAAAATACTTACTTAAAGAGGTCTTTAAGCCCTTTATTCCCGACTCACTGTTGTATAGAAAGAAAATGGGCTTCAGCACGCCGCTGGATGAGTGGTTTAGAGGGGAGCTGAAAGCACTGTCGGAATCCATTCTATCTAATGCTAGCTATGGCGTTTACGACATATTTGACCGAGATAGTGTCAATCAAGTCTGGCAACAGCATCAAAACGGGACTCACCAACACGGGACAGTGCTTTGGAGCATGCTCATGTACCAAATGTGGTACAACCGCTATGTAAACGTTGATAAAGAAAGAGGTTTGCAATGAAAGTGCTTCATATCACCTATGACATGAGGATAGGCGGCACCGAGATGGTGATAAAGAACCTCATTGAGAGTAATACTGATGAAAGCATTGATATGTCGATATTTTGTATTGAGTCTCCCCTTGGACCTTGGGGGGAAGAGCTTAAAAAAGCAGGGATCTCCATCAGTGTGAAAGCACGCCAACCGGGTTTTGATCTTTTACTTATCAAAGCGATACGCAAGCATATAAGAGACAATCACATCGACATCGTTCATTGTCACCAATACACGCCCTGGGTGTACGGCGCAATTGCAACAGCCTTTACCAGTACAAAGGTTATTTTCACTGAACACGGGCGTTTTTATCCAGATTCGAGCAGTTGGAAGCGAAAATTCGTCAACCCTGTTTTATGTAAGTTAACTTCTGTCATTACTGCCATATCGAAGGCAACTAAAGACGCCCTAGTTACTTACGAATATATTCCCTTCGATAGTGTAAATGTTGTGTACAATGGCATTGAACCTTTGCGCCCAAACCAAGAAGAACTGCCACAGCTAAAGAGTCAACTTGAACTACCTCAAGATGCATTAGTTTTTGGCACCGTTGCCAGACTAGATCCTATAAAAAACCAGAAAATGCTAATTACCGCATTTGCCGAAGTTAGCGCGATACTACCAAACGCCTATTTGTTAATAGTCGGAGATGGTGAGCTAATGGGCGATCTAAATTCATTAGTGGCACAATTAGTTATTACTGAAAAAGTCCTCTTCGCAGGATACAAGTTAGATCCTTCCAACTATCTGGCAATTATGGACATATTTTTACTCCCATCGCTAAGTGAAGGTACATCGATTACATTGCTAGAGGCCATGTCTATCGGAAAGCCATGTATTGTTACCAATGCAGGAGGAAACCCAGAAATTGTAGCTCATTTAGAGACGGGATTGGTGGTGACTAATGATAATGAACAAGAATTAAAAGATGCGATGATTTCCATTAGTCAATCAAACGACTTGTACGTCAAACTCTCAAATAACGCAAAACCCAGATTTGACGAACATTTCCATGCAACAAAAATGTTCGACAGTTATTCTAAAATTTATCGTAGAACTTTGGAGTCCTAGTGAAATTAGCGAGCACTTGCATCAAAATTTGTGAGATGAAAAATGGGCAATAATAAAAATATACCTATTTTCTTATTAATGGGATTCCCAAGGTCTGGCACTACATGGTTTTCAAATTTAATAAATTCTAGTGAAAGCGTAATATACAGACATGAACTTATAGGAAGAAACCATGGCATGATGGGAGACAGAGTTTTCTCCAAACTAAAATATGCAAATGGTTTGAGTTCCTCTGATTATGACGTCGTAGAGAAAGTGATTAAAAAAGCGCATGTAGAAACGGACAAACCCCCATTTTTTAAAAAGAAATACGGGTTGAGAAAGTTTCCAAAAATTCAGTATTTTTTCTGGTCACTCGCTAAAGTCTTTCCCCGCGCTTCTGGCCTCTACAATCGCCTTTATCGGCTAGGCAACAATCCCGATTGGAAAGTTTTAATTAAAGAAACACGATCACTTACGGATATGCGGTCTATGATCCTCGGCTTAGAGCCGAACGCACTGTTGTTTCTAGTGAGAAAGCCTCAAGCTACCATTCTTTCTCATATTAAGGGAGTGCAAAAGAAAAAAATGAGTCCCATGCCTGATAAGGTCAAGAATAGGCTACGGATAGAAGCTTCAAAAAGCGAGTACTTTAAAACACACTTAAGTCATAAGAAACTTGATACCGAGTTAAAAGATATAGAGTATTACGCGATTAACTGGGCGCTGTATCACGAAAAAGCATTAGCATTAAAATCAGAGTTTTCTTCTGCTTCAATTTATTTCTACGACGAAATCATGGAAAATCCTCGAAAAGAAATAGAGCGCATTTTTTCAAATCTACATCTTGAGATATGTGATGAAGTAGAAATTTACATCGCACAGAGTTCCGGGCAAAAGCCTAACTATTTAAAAGATGCAGGCGACCAATACTATAGTGTTTATAGAGATAGCACTTTTAATAAGGATTCGTGGAAGGACGAGCTTACACAGAAAGAAATAAACCTTATTGATTCTTACTGTAGCACGTTGTATGAAAAACTGAGTGAGCTAAAAGCATAAAGCTTATAACGATGTCAGTTAACTTCACTTGTGTTTCAAGAAATTTACTTCTGGTAGCCACGTTAAACGCTGTAGCTCAGGCGATATCTAAACGCTTTTTAGTATGTAAATTGAATATTGTGTTTCACGCTAAACTCATGAATTTCTAATAAAAAGTCAGTCTTGGACAGCTCTTCTGAGTTGTCAACCAAGTCAGCTCTGCCCCCATTTCTTGATGATATTAGCCTATTAACATGGTTATTCTTGATTACCACATCTTGTGTTGGTGTAAATCGGTATTCAATAGCTCTTCTATATGAATGTTCCATAAAGATATAGTTGTTTTCTACCAAGGTATTAGGGCTATCTTCTAAGACTATTCCGGTATCTCCAAAAGGGTCTTGATTGTCTGAATGATAAATGAAGTTATTCCTGATAGTACCACCAAAATTTGAGAATTTGATGTATTTATTTTCATCCCCTTTGACGCGTTTTCTCATTCCAAAACCAATCGCTCTATCTGAATCAATGATGATATTGTTTTCAACAACATTATTCTCGGTATTGTTCCATAAATGTATAGCATGCTCGGAAATTCGATTTCTTGGGCTCGCAATATGCTTAAATACGTTCCCTCGGATCACCCAGTTTCTGATTCCGTGCGCATCTATACCACCAATATAATAGTTGGGGCCAATTCCCGCACTGTATTCAAAAAGGCAATTCTCAACGATTCCCGAATCAGACTGAATGTTGGGTTTGTTTCGTTTGTCATAGCTGACTTTTACTAATTGTTCATAGCTATCCCTTATGGTGCAATTACGAATAATTGGAAAGTCTGCATTGCGCTCAGAACGAATTTGAATAATATGATTACCCGCATTTTGCATCGTGATTCCATCAATGACCACGCCTGAACTTTTTATGTCTATCAAGTTCTCAACATTCTTAGATCTTCTCATTCCCTTACCATTAAAAATCACTGAATTCTTATCAGCGACTTCAGACAGCAACATGATATTTGGCTTATTAAAAACTAATGTTTTGGTTAAATCATACGTCCCAGGAGCAACAAATATCGCCACATTACCATTGGTGCGCTCCAGTACGTTAAGCAGCTGCTCAGATGAATTGACATATTTTTTGTCGTAATTTTCGGGAACCGTAATCTGTAGTTGATTAACTATGAGCTCTTCATGAGGGTTACCAAGCTTTTCAGCAGGTTGATATGTGGATATATCAACATTGGACACAATACTAGAATTTGGACTAGTTAAACCAGAAATAATGGCTTTAATATCCGATCTAAAAAAAAAGCCAATAATAGCTACCGCACCCAATCCAGCAGCAATACCTAGTCCTTGAGCAATTCCGATCAAAAACTTTTTAATGAATAATTTAAAGAAAGCCATAGATATTCGCTCTTCCTTGGACAAAAACGTTACATGTGAACACAATCGACTAGTTCTAAGACAGATAATTCAGCTTAACAGAAAGAGGCCTCACTCTTTCTTGCTGATAAATGAAATAAATAACCAGACAGCAATATAATCGCTATGGGAAATGGCCATTTAAGCCAATAGGCGACAATCTCAAAATAGTATTTTTTAGTAATAAAGTGCGACACCCCATCCCAACGTTTAAATGAATTGTCATATATTTTGCTCATTGTTATGACATCACTATGTGGATAACCCGCATTTGCGTACGCCTCGCCAGCGATATCCGGTTTAGATTGTAGCTCTACAGGACTGAAGTTGAGCGGAACGCCAAAATCGGGATCAAATGTTAACTCTTCACCGTTTTCAAACGTCGCGGTTAAAATTACATGACCTGGAAATGTCAGTAGTTGATTGGGGATTCCTTGCCTGTCTAATAGCTGGGACATTATCATAGAAGCATCGCCACAAATCCCAATACCTCTATTAAGGCTTTTTTCATAATTTGCGAAATGGTACCTTTCGTATTCGGGAATCCCCGAGAATCTCCCCATAAAATTTAGAAAGTAATTCTCCCATATTGGGACAAGTTGGTTGAACTTCTTAGTATCATATCTGCGCCAATGAATATGCGCTAAGCCACTACCGATAACTTTTGTAATTCGCTCAGCATATTCTTTGTCTGTTTCCCCTTCGGCTCGTTCAATAGCAGTAAACGTTTCCTCTCGCGTTAGTGTAATATCATTTTTAAACCGCAATTCATCATCAAAAAATACGGAAGGTCTCACATCCTTGAAAAGACCGTAAATATTCACGCTGAATAACCCTAAACCTAAGGTCATCAATACCACAGCGATATATGTGTAGAGGTTAATTCTCATTTTTTACTAACGATGCCTTTTCTTGGTTAGCGGTGTATCTCACGACGTAGATATTATAAGCACAGGCGATAAACAATACACACCAATACAATATTTCAGCTCTCATCCGATTCATAAACGTCATCGCGACGACAAAGGCCAGAAGCGCACATTGAAGCGCTATCACCTTAAAGTAGTTGTCTACGTCAACGCGTTCTTTTAATGCTCTCTTGGTAATATTAGAGGTTCGGTAACAGGCATATAACATCATGATAAATGCGAACAGACCTAAATAGCCAACTTCAGTTAACGTTTCAAACCACGTGGAATGAACCGATCTTTTCCGGCTTTCTCCAGTATCTACACCTTCTGGTATATAGATAGGGGCAAACACGTTAAACCCTTGAAAGCCGTTACCAAAAGGATAGTCTTTAGTCATTTCCCACGCGGACTGCCAAAAAATGAATCGTGTCGCACCCGATTCTTGAGCAACATTCTTGGTTGATTGGGTGGTCATAGTGTATACACGTTCGATAAAAGTTTTGTCAACAATTACAGCAGCACCTGTTAGACCCGCCAACGTAATGACTACGGCTGCCGCTTTCTGATACTTTCTTTGAAAACTAGAGAAGTACATGTGCCACATAAAGAGGCCGCAGCTCAAAGCAACTGCCAAGAAAGCTCCCCGACTGTTAATCAAGACGATCCCATTAGCAATAAACGCGCCCGCTATGGCTATTAGTAGGCGAATTTTGTTATTGCTAGCTGTCCAAAAATAATATAAACACAGTACCACACTAGGCGCAATCGCAGCAGCTAAGCCATTAGCATCTGGTGAATCAACCGTGCCAATACCTTCAACTCGGCCGGCGCCGTTTCTTCCTTTTTGCATCGCCATAAAACTTATGTACCAAGCTCCATATATATAGCCGTACATCATAATATTAAGGTCTTTATCAGACTCGCACATCTTGAATGCGATGCTAATAATTAGCATTAGCTTAAAGTAAAAGACAAGTGCTTGATTATGCCCAATGGGGAGCACCGCGTAAAAAGACGCTATGCCATAGAGTAGCAGTAGCACGTACATCCATCTAAACTGTGGTATTTGAACTAGACGGTTTTGGTTAAATTTACCAAAAGACTTGGCAAATAGTAGTCCCATGACCACAACCACGATAAATGAATAAGGCAAGTTTGGTACAGATGAGCCCCACCATCTATTTTGAGGATTATAAAAATAGACTGCCTGATAAACCGCAAATATGAACATTGGAGAAGCTAAAATTGCGTACAATATTCCGCCGGCATAGCTTCCTAAAAACAGTAAGATATTAATCATTTAAGGTCTTATTTATTCAATCTATCCAAAGTACTCAATCTACTACCCATTCTCATAAAAGGTAACTCAATATATTTGTACGAAAGGTGAGCAACATACAAGCTTACGAAGCCACCAAATGTAATGACCACGAAATAGCGCTGTACAGAATCAGTCACACTAAAGTAGATAAGTAACAAAACGGCACAACCGATAAGTAAGTTGTGGTAAAGGTAGAGGCTGTAAGAATATTCACCCATTTTATATAGCTGACTGGTTAATATTCTCGGTAGTTTTACCTCTGCGAAAAGAATAGATGCCACAACTGATAGCGCTATGAGTCCTAACATTACCCAAATGTTTGAGATAACGGGCAGGTCTGGAATCTCAATAAACCCATTACTCACTATTGAAGCTGACACAAACAAAAAAACAAATGTGATTGTTCCGATATAATGGTTTAAACGCAATTCATAATTTCTATAAAGATACCCGAGTAAAACACCACCACAAAAGGTGAAGCCCAGCATAAAGACTCTTTGGTCTTTAAATATACCTAAATCCAGCTTGAAAACCATGTATAAGGCTACGCCCATTAAAACTGGTGAAAGTGATTTCAGCTTAGGGATTAAGAAGAGCATAATGGGAAACAACAGGTAGTATTGGAACTCAACAGGTAGACTCCAATAGGCATTGTTGAACAAACCCGGCTGACCAGAAATATTGAAACTCAGTGTTAAATAATTAAGAAAATCAGTTGGGGTTGGTACCTGTAAGAATTGCCGCTCTATCCAATTGCCAGTAGCTACTCCATAGAATTCTCTAAATGCAAATGAAAATACAAAATAAACCAACAATGACAAAGCAAATGCTGGCCAAATTCTGAAGAAGCGTTTGATGTAAAAAGGAAAAACATTTAACTTGGTCGCCCTACTTGTATGGCTTAGATAAAGTGTCGTACCGCTAAGAGTAAAGAACAAAAGCACGCCAAACGTGCCTAAATCGAAGACCTTTAGCCATAACCAATTTACGGGTTCATCTTTTGATAAATAGGTATCTTGAGTCGCCCTCAGACTATGCGAAATCACAACGAGTAACGCAGCTATTCCTCTCAACCAAGTCAAAGGTTTAAAATGATGTTTTTCACTGCTCATCACATTACGTCTCTACTTCGCAATGATGCTGGGGTAGCTGTCGCTTCAAATGTTCAATCCATAATTTATTACCAGAGGTATTTAAGTGCAAACCATCACCAACATGATAAATGGTAGACAACTCATTCCCATCATCAAGGAAAATATCATATTGCTTCACTAGTGAAACGTTGTCATATTTGTCAATTTCTTCTGCGAGCATTAAATTAAACGCCGAAATATCTCCAGCTATACGTTTCAATTTGGCGGACAGGCTGTTCACAGGCAACAACTCACCTACGATAACGCGAGGGTGATCCGAAAGTGAGGCGAGTAATAGAGAAAACTCACTTAACGTAGAGGCTAAGGATTGACCTCTTATAAGATCATTTATGCCCACACCTATAAAGATACAATCAGTGTTACTTGTGCTTTTATAATCACTCAATCGCGCTCGGACGTTACTCACAGTGTCGGTGCCGATTCCAAAATTAATGGCATCTTTTGAGATTTCTGATACTGCTAAGCCTTGAATCAAGCTGTCACCGATAAATAGCACTGTCCTGTGAGAGTATTGACGATCTAAACGTTTATAAAAAACATGCGTAGACTGCACGAAATAGCTTTGTGGAGACGGCATTTTTTTGGCATCTAAATACAGGAAACTGACGAAGAGAATGCCAGCGATCAATATTCCAATAAGGATATTTTTCATTGTCTATCCCATCTTTCCTTGCGTTCTTTTTGCTGCTTCCTAGCTCGCCACATCGCTTGTCTCCAGCGGTACTGGATTTGAATCTCTCCAATAATTTTCTGATGCCATTTAAAATAAAACAACTGAAGTTTAGATAATTTTACAGGCTGGCCAATTTTTTTATAACCCAGTTTTTCTAGCAAGTCGCCCGCAACATTTTCAACGACATCAATCTCAAATTGAGACAATTTAAACTTCCACTTCTCGGACAGTGTTTTATCCGGTTTTTTAAATGTATGAACATTTTCTCGCTGAACGTTGTAATAGCTGGCTTGCTTGTCGTATTCAAGCATTTCCGGGGCAAGTGAACATTCCAAAAACTGACAAACTTGTTCAAGTGTAGGTTTAAAGTTTGTAACGATATCTTCATAGCGTATAAACAAAAAGTTTTCAGGCATTTCAGACATAAATTCAAGCTGTTGCTCGACTTCGCGCTTCCATCGCTGTGCGCCATAATAGGCGTTTGTACCTAGCCCCCATTTGTTCTCCATATAGGAGTTTGTTACACCGCGCCCATCGCGAACAATAATAATGAACTTAGACGCTGGTAGAAAATTGCGCAATACATCAATATATTCAGTTAATTGAGGATCTTTTAGCCCCCAAATTGGGGCGGCTTTCACCAAATTCGCTAACTCAGAACCATTCTCAATGTAAATTTGTTTTTCTATCCCCTTGATAACCGCTTCAGTTGACGACGAGTCCTCAAAAACCTTGGGCAAATCAAGTTCGTTTTGAATAAATACTTCAGGGTGTGCTGATAGAATTCTGGTTAACAATGTTGTCCCAGAACGCTGCGTTCCCATGATAAATAAAGGCGATAACATCTTAAAAACTCTCTAGTTACTTTAGATTATTCATTGAGAAAGATTGCAACAAGGATGGAGAATACTTCTTACCTTTGATGAATGGTTTAATCTTTGCTTTCGCGACTTTCCACCAATTATCTCGCCATCTATCACTTATGTTATCACCAGAGGCCAATACATAGCCTAAGATTGGAGCTCCAATCACAATATAAGGTGCTGTTGCCTCTTGTTCAAAAAAATTGCGGATTTGCATATGCGGATATCTCGCCCATGGAATAAAGCCAATAGACTCCAGCGTAGGCTTTGTAGGGATATCCAATAGCTCATCACACAATACAGAAGTTGATCCACAAAGTTGACTCATTTCTTGGCATGGTATTGCTCTGCGTACGTCGTGGTATAAAAGGTAGCCCCCGTCGATTACAGCGCCAGACTTATCATCAACTAAATTAAGTACCGTTGAAACAAAATTTCTCGATAACAAATCGTCAGAATCTAAAGCATACCAGTGGGTAACTCCACTGTTTACCAATGCACTCATAGCAAAAGCAATTTTTAAATTCTTATCTTGAATCAACTTATTGTGATTGAAGTCAGGTGCGTTTCGGTCCGGTGGCAAAAAATCAACTTTAACGACCTTCAACTTAGGAAATAAATCCTCAATTTCTTGGGGAATTTCGTGACCGGCAACGGCTACCACGAAACTATCGTTGTCTTGAGCATAAACAGATCTAAGCGTTGAAATAAGGGATCTAACGGTTACTTTCCAACACTTAGAGATAGCTTTTGATTTTAGAGGTATAATAATGCCGAGCTTCAGTTTTTCCATGCTAAATAGTAAACCTCTAAACGTTTGTATATTTTATTAAAAAAATGAAATCTGTTGAAAAATGAAAGATACATCACAACCAAATACATACAATAACACGCCATGAATATGGCTACACTAACTATGACATGCAACGAAAAATAACTTTCAATAAAAAAAATAGTTAATGTAGCAAATGACACTGAAGCCAAAACAGGGCTAACCGAAAGGAAAATAGATTTAAAATCTATATTTGAAACGCGACAAGAAAACCCAATCGCTAAACATAGCGTGAAGAGACTAATTATGCTTCGAGCTAGCACAAAATCACTGAGCTCTGGTTCTAAAGACAAAATAAGAAAAGTGATGAGGGTAAGAAAAAAGCTCACTGAATCAATAATAAATATCGGTTTAGAAACACCTTTAGAAATAATAATGTTGCTGAAAAAGATCATCATCGAAAAAGAAAAAACGAAGAGTGACATCACTTGCATAAGCTCACCAGTGACCTCCCATCCATTACCTAACACTAACTGAACGAGAGGAACTGAAAAAAGAGCTATACCAAAAGAAAGAGGAACGATTATAAACGACAGTACGAAAAGCGTGACACAAAATTTATCTGTAAACTCATCATTTTTTTTATCACCAACTTTTGAAAAAGCACTGATTAACGGCTCCATAGCTGGATTGATGACCTCTTGACTAGCCATCATTGACAAGTTTCTTGCGACATGAAAAAAGCCCATTGACTCGACAGGAAAAAGTTTTGAGATCCAAATTGCGTCAATCTGCCCTTTTACCGCAGAGACCATACTCTTGAGCATGATCCATTTTGAAAACGTCCACTGCTTTGCGACATTAGTAAAATCGAATTTTGGTCTATAGCTACAGAAATAATATGTGCCTAGCATCATTATCACGTTTGATAGCAAGTCTGCAATTATGAGTGCCCAATAGCTTTGATAAAAATACGCAATGGAGATACAAACAACTGTAGACGAAAACTTTTGAATAATTCCAATATAAAATATTGATTTATAATTAAAGCTTTTCTTCTGCAAATGGATCCCTGGGTTATTTAGGGATTTAATAACGAGGTTAAATGAAACGACAATAAAGGCAAGGCGAATGCTTGGGTCACCGTAAAAGTGGGCTAAAAATTCTGAACATGCCACCAGTACAATAAAAAGGCTCCCCTTTATTAGAAAATCCAAACTCCAACTTGAATTCAAGTCAAGGTCACCTACGTTGTCTAGTTGTAGTATGTATTGGAGAGCACCTGTTGACGCTATTTTCTCAAATATGAAAAGAACAATTGCCAAGATAGCAGCCACACCAAAGTCATAAGGGTCTAGCAGTCTAGCGAGAACAATCAAACTGAACACAGAGAGAAATCGTTTGATTAAATTGAGTGCCGTAATAATCCCTGAGCTTTTTGCTATATCAAAGAAAATCATTGCGACTTGTTCCAACTCGACTGTATTAATTTCACTAACTTTTTTACCATCAAAATAAATACGATAGAACCGTAGCCGAAATAGCTTTTTCTCGTTTGAGACAGTGTTTGGTTTGCGAGATTTACGTATTGATGTGCGATAGATTCTAGACTCCACATCTGCCTAGCCTTTGTGGATTGACATGTTAGCATTTCACTTGTGAGAGGGAATACAAAATCGGACATGGTGTAACAATCAAAGCCAAACTGGCGTAGGTATTCAACCGCATAATGCTCATCATTAACAAATACAGGAACGTTATTAGCGAGGTAAACTTGCACTTTGGTCGGGGGTTTTGTTGAGTGATAAAAACGATCAGATTTAAAGTCTACTGCGAATGCCGAACGCTCAAAGGCTGCTCTCTGACGAGACTCACTCCACTGCTCAAAGCAATAGTTACCGATGAAGACCTTATCTTCCGTCACGTCAACGTCGTATACGCTATGACCTACTTCCCCCTCTGCAACAACGGAGTGCAATGACTTTTTCAAATGGTCTAGATCAGTTAAAAACACATGCGGAATTTGTGACAGGACTGGATATTTACTCAAATTGCGCAAAAGGTCAGGAATATAATCTACAACGCCAAGCCACATGTATGTGTTTTGTGGCTCTTTACGTTTTACGAGATATTTAACATAGTGATCTATATTTGAAACGTTCTCTGAGTCTATGAAGCGCTTTAGCAAGTCATTATGGACCGCAATCCTGTCAAAGAGTTTCAGTAACAAGGATGTGTCGTTAATGTGTTTCTCTGACTTAAAAAAATCAACAGGTATGTAGATTTTTCTGCTCTTCCAATTATTTACAAAAAAAGACAGTGGTGGCATCTCTTTGATTATAAAAACAAGACCATCAAAACTTTTTGGAATTTCTTTAAAAGCTCTGAAATAAATAACATTATATTCATCCTTAAGCGTATCGAAGATATCTTTGGAAACCCAAGAAAAGCTTGGCTTATCTGACTCTGGACCCACATATATGCTTTTCAAAACTTTACTCGTTATAAGGAAATAAGGTATGTGTCGTTGATTTTTTCTTTGTATTAGGGTGTCCCATATAAAATAAGGCCTTTACAAATACCTCAAATACAAAAGAGATAGTCAACCTAGATTTATACGTTTTTAAAAACTGGATTAATCCCAACAAAGCGCCCAACTTTCGGTAAAAAATTGTCTGTAATATGAAATCCCATAATCGCTCTCGTACCCTAAACATAGAAATATATTGTGCACCACCGGCAGATACACCTGAAAGATCATGCTCTAATATACCTCCCACGTAATAACGATCAAAATTTATCGATTTAAGCCTGTAAAAAAGTGTCGTATCAACACCATATATATTAAATCTATGGTCAAAAACATCCCCAAACTTGCACTTTAATCGCCTTATCGTGTCCTCTTTAATCAATAAACCACTTAATATAGAAACGACTGAAAGTTCATTCAACTCACCGTTAAAGTCGCCAGCAACCTTATTGACTTTGGGATATCTACGCTGGTTCAATGAAACAATGCTTGGCAGAAAAACTTCTCTATCGCCTTTCATAAAATCGTTAACAGATAAGACATATTCTTGAGTGACAAAGGTATCATCATCGAAATATATATTCGCGCATTCTTCATTTAGCATTGAGTTGTATACAAAGCTTAGAGGACTATTTGAAAGATTTTCACAAACAACAAAATTTTTGAATGTCTGCGAATCGATGAAAGCAGCGACTTCATCTCTAATTGATGAAGGACCATTGTTCCAAATACATACAGTTATTTCAGTATCAAAAAACGAATCTATATTGTCTAATAAACTATTTACTGTCTTTGACTGGCATATTGCCTTGTTGTACAAAACAATGACTATGTTCAGCTTCATTTAACTAGTTTTTTCTGTGGTAGAACAGCTAAAAGTAGCTTATTCAACTTTGCAATTAATCGAACGCTTAATTTATCAGGCCGATAAACTGCATGGGTTTTCTTAACGAAGTACTTCTGCTCTATTCTAGGATCACTGATACCCAAATTATTCACTATTACGTTTGCAGTACTGAGGCAAAATGTTAAAGAAAGTTGATCTCTCCTCGCATTGCCTAAATATTCTTTCCACCAAAGCTCCATTGCTCTCTTGAGGTCGCAAGAATGATGTCTGCGAAAAATAACACTTGCTTCATACAACGCATTGCCTTTGAATCCATTCGCTTTGTATCTCGCCATTTGGGGAATAACCCGCCAAAAGTAGTCTAATCCGAGTTCGAGACACTCGGAAGCCTCAGAATAAACATCATCACGTTTATAATGTTTATAAAGTGCAATATCTTTTGATGCTAAAGCGTTGTCTATTACGTCTTTAAGGGCTGAAACTACCTGGATATTTCCATCTACGTATACGCTGCACTCGTACTGCGGAAACAAAAGATGAGGATGCATTTTTATGTATCGGTTTAAATCCTTATGACTTAGGCTGGATTCAGGCAGCTTCATCAAATTCCAACCTGGTGGTACTTCGCCACTAAAAGCATTGTCGACGATTAATATATAGTCGACATCCCTTTCAGTTATATCAAGAGGAAGTAACTTGTCATAAGCACCAGTTATAACTGAGTACACTACATACGGCTTCATTTTACCCTCGTTACATGTGACGACTTAGAACATATGTCCGAATCAACATTTATTGGTTCACTATTAATATTATATTGTTTACGTGTAATTCGCTGGTTCATACAGGCGGCTAATCAAACTGTTACTTATGTAAGTTCACTGGTTTTCAAGTTTACCAATTATTCAATTAAATACGTTTTTTTCAGGCTGTTATTTGTTGCGTCCATTTCCAACGTGTGCAAGGCATCAGCAAAGTTTGATTTGCTATCAACCCCAAGTATCATTAGCTTTCCAGACGATGGTACACCTAATAGGACTAGCCATGTTTGATATAACTTAGCTTCTAATTTACTGGTGAAAAGTCTGTCATTGATCTCGTACCAACTAGCGTAATTGACGTTATTTCCTGTAGGAGAAGTAATAGTGCGTACCTGCAACTGTTTTCCTAGTAGAGATAAAGAACTGATTTCACTATTCAATAATGACCATCTTTGTTGCGTATATGGTTTATGTAAATCGGTAACAAGCTCGTTATCAATGCCACTAAACCAGGCTTCGTAGAGCACTGCGGTGCACGTGCCCTCCACTTCGAACATAGCCTTAGTGGTTTTATCAGGATTACTGAAGCTCGGAGTCAAGTTTATATCGTGTTGAGTACACTGCTCGAAGCCACTCGTTTCTTGATCAAAATCATTAAGATTTAGGTTGCTAGAAGCAGATTGGATAAAAGTGGACCACAACGAAAAACTCAAAAGTAATAGGCTAATCGACAAAACTTTTAATTGATGAATAGACCAATGACCTGTACTAGTCGTCATTTTAGCATTCTCATCAGCCCCTACCTTGTCTCGAATAAGCTCTCCAATACCAAGAAGGCAAACAATTACAAAAGCAAAGAAAAACCATCCATAGATCAAATGGTCAGCGCCTGCCGCATGCTCCATATTGGTGTAATAAGCAATAAGGATAATTCCATAAATGCGCACAATATTAGCGGCAACAGGGAACAAAAACGACAACAAAACAAAAAATATCTGTTTCTTGCGAGATTGTAAATTCAAGTATGCGTACAAGAACCCGATCACAATACTAGCGATAAAAAAGCTTACACCTGAACACGCTTCAGCGACCAAAAAACGACCTTGTGGAATTTCTAAATACAGCCCGTTACGATAAAGCGGTATACCAGTTACTCGTAATAATGCGACAGCGCCATCTGCTGCAATTTCTTGCAAATAAGGGATAAGCTGTTCCCCCACCGGTATGCTAAACAACATAAATAACAATGGAAACACGATAACCCTGGCAGCCTTATGCCCGATGGCTAACCATATTAATGCAGGAAGAAGTACAAACGTCGCTGTGTGCATAAATAGTTGGATATCACCCGCCACGCCCACAATGTACAAAAAGCAGCTTGGGAAAATCACGATTAGAGGAAGTAATGAAATGTTTTTCTCAACAGCGATTAAGCGTGCGCGTCGAAGGTATATTAAGTAAAGAGAGGCTGGAATTATGAAGAAACCGTGATTAAAAATGTCATTCACCCACCAGACCTGAGCAGCAGAAAATAATCCTTGATGGCAAAACAACAGCCAAAGTAACAATATGATTGCGACAGAAACGTATTGCTTTTTGTACTGATTAATCACGAATTCCCTCACTTTTGTTCTTTAACAATGTCGTATGTTCGACTAATTGTCTGCCACTTATAATCATTAAGCAGCTTCACCACCTTCCCTTCCATACGAGAAAGGTTAATGTAATGGCGAAACTTAGACAGAAGCGAAGCGCCTTCAATACGAGGCTGATCAGGATCTATCTCCCAAGGATGGAAATAAAAATTATAAGGATGGGGCTCTTCATTCATAAAACGCTGAATACGTTTTTTTGATAGGCGATATGGGTAAAGCCTAAAATACCCCCCACCACCTATACCGGTATTGGCGTTATTTTTACGTAGCGTTGGAATTGGGATTTCAATTATTCCCTCTGGCCTGTCATACTTAAACCTAGGCCATTCAGGCACACCGTATAAATCATGCTCTATGGGGTACGTACTTGACGAGTAGATAAAGCCCAGTTCTTTAAGTACTTCGTAAACCCATGTATTTGTGTCGTTAACAGAAAAACTGGGGGCGCGATAACCAATTACGCTCACGCCTGAAATATCTTCTAAGATGGCTTTACTTTGTGCAATATCACTGAACAATTGTTCGCGAGTCATAGTAGTCGCGCGCTGATGCGCCAAGCCATGACTGGCTAATTCATGGCCTTCATTAACCAATCGTTTTATGACGCCAGGGCAGCGCTGTGCCACCCAACCTAAGGTAAAAAAGGTTGCTTTTACATTATTTTCAGCAAACAAATCGAGCAATCTATGGGTATTATCTCCCACCCGCAAGCTAATGTTGTCCCAATCCTTTTTATCAATAACCCCTTCGAACGCTGAAACCTGAAAATAATCTTCAACATCCACTGTCATCGCATTTAGGCGATTGTCTAATTTCATAGCTTTTATCGCCCTTTTCCAAAAAGCACAATTTCAACAGTACGAATTAAAATTAAAATATCTAACAGTAAACTTTGATGCTTTACGTAATATAAGTCGAACTTCAATTTTTCCATAGAGTCCTCTACGCTAGCGCCGTAGGGATAATTGAGCTGCGCCCACCCTGCTAAACCCGGTTTAACATTATGTCTTTGGTTGTAATACGGTACTTCGCGCACAAGTTGTTCAACAAACTGCGGGCGCTCTGGGCGAGGTCCGATAAATGCCATTTCGCCTTTAAATACATTTAAAAGCTGTGGTAATTCGTCTACGCGGTACTTTCTAATGAAGTGGCCAATGCGGGTAACGCGGTCATCATTCTTGCTAGCCCATTTAGCTCCATCTTTTTCGGCGTCAGGTCGCATACTTCGGAATTTGATTATTTTAAAAAGCTTTCCATTTAAACCTACTCTCTCTTGCTTATAAAAAACGGACACACCTGTGCGCCTTCCATCATCGCAATAAATAATGAGCGCTGTAACAAGCATAATTGGCCAGACGAAGAGAAAGATAAAAAAGGCTAATATCGCATTAAGCGTATAATCCAGCGCATCTCGCAAGTAGTTCTGGCTTTGAAAACCGTTGGAATAGATGACCCAACTCGGGTACATCAAATTTACTACAATTTGCCCTGTTTCCCTTTCCATGAAATCCAAAAGTTCAGTAACTTCAATACCTCTAAGTCTACAGTCGAAAAGCACCTCTACCGGAAGTGTTCCTCGACGTTGGTCACAAGCAATAACTATTTCTTCAATTTCATTGTCGGCAATAAACTGCTGAAAGCTCTCATCCACTTTTAGGTGGATTATTTTTTCTTTCTTTATACCATCTTCGCGGTTGTCACCCGGAATAGGAATAAAACCAACTAATTCAAACCCTATTCGATCAACATCTCTACGCATACGCTTTTCAATAATTGAAGCTCTCTCTCCGGCTCCTAAAACCAATATACGCACTTTCCCTAAACCTAATAATCCCAGGCGGTTTGTAAAATACCTGAAAACAACTAAGGTAATTATTATTGAGCTAACAGATGCTGGCAGAAAGTAGGAATCCATGACCAAGTCGTCAAAAAATGCACGACTTAGCACTTCGACTAAAAAATAGCTCAGGCCAACACTTACAAATATACGACGAATTATACCCCGAAAGGTTTCTCGTAATTTCGCTTCATATAAGCCAACTGATAGCGAGCATAGTAAAATTGAAACGGTAAGCATCCCCACATTTATAATCAGCTTTTCCACCGCTACATTTGGTGACATGCCAATCTGTGTAAGGATAAAATGAGAAATATAGCCCATGTAAGCAATGAGCAACGCTTCTGTTATTACTAGTATATTTGAGCGTTTATTTTGATTGCGCTTGTTTATTGCCACCCCTGGCCCCCTAAAACTGCGGCGTTTTTCCCATCATAAAGGGATTTATTCCAATAGACTAGAATTGATATTGGCATTATAGTGACATTTCCCGTAGGGTAAACGACAAAAGCCAACTATTAACCATAATGAGTGTAGGATGATCTCTTATGTACCGCTTTAGAACGCTACTAACATGCTGTGCACCACTTTTATTTATAGGTATCAACGGTTGTAGTAACACTGGGGTTTTACCTGAAGCAACTACTCGACCTTCTCTAACTACCGATGTGAACGATTACCAATACCTTATTGGTCCTGGCGATTCGTTGACAATCTTTGTTTGGCGTAACCCTGAAGTCTCAGGTAACTTTATCGTTCGTCCCGATGGTAAAGTTACTACGTCACTAGTTGAAGATATCGACGTTGCAGGCAGAACACCAACAATGCTTGCTAGAGAGATTGAAGAGCAACTTTCCACATATATAAATAACCCTAGAGTAACGGTAAGTGTAAACAACTTTAGTGGTCCTCTTAGCGAACAAGTTCGCGTGATCGGTGAAGCCACAAATCCCAGCGCAGTGAGTTATTCGGAGCACATGACACTCCTTGACTTGATGATAGCAGTAGGCGGGCTTACTGAATTCGCAGATGGAAATAATGCGAAATTAGTCAGAGTTGTTAATGGGAAACAAAAAACCTTCGAAATAAATATTGACGATTTGATTAGAGATGGCGATATCTCAAAAAATGTCGATATGTTGCCTGGTGATATTGTAATCATCCCAGAAGCTTGGTTCTAGTTGTAAAGCAGTAAACGGAACAAATAATAAAATGCAGGACTTACAACAAACGTTAATCCAAATCCTTGATTATGTTAAAGGGGTATGGATAAAAAAACGTTACGTGATTATTTTTTCATGGCTCATTTGCCCTGTTGGCTTTTTGTATGTTGCCAGCCTCCCCGATGTCTATTCATCTAGAGCGCAAGTATTTGTCGATACTCGCTCGGTCTTACAGCCGCTGCTTCGGGGGCTTGCAATACAAACAAACCCTGATCAAGAGATTCAGATGATGGCTAAAACGTTACTAAGTAGAAGTAATGTAGAAAAAATAGCCAGAGAAAGTGACCTTGATATTACTACGACAACAGAAAATGAATTTGAATCTCTCGTAACATCGCTTACAAAAGAAATAAAATTGTCTTCAACTGGTAGGGATAACATTTACAATATCTCTTTTTCTAATGAAAAGCCTACTGTTGCTCAACGAGTCGTGCAAGAAACGCTAGATTTATTCGTAGAAGGCGCGCTTGGAAATAACAGAAAAGATACAGATACAGCGGGCCGCTTTTTAGACGAGCAAATTGCAGAGTACGAATCTCGCCTTACTGAAGCAGAACAGCGTTTGGCTAATTTTAAGCGTCAATACAACGATATATTGCCACTAGCGGGTTCATATTATTCAAGCCTACAAAACTTAAATGATGAGCTGGAAGCTACACGCCTTCAAATAAAGCAAACGCAACAGCAGGCAGAAACGCTTAATAAACAAATTAGCGGTGTAAAACGCAACGACAGCTTCGGCGTAACCAACCAAGACGAACCGGTGCTCCGTACTCGCTACGATGACCGGATTCGTGCTTTAGAGGAAGAACTCGACAGACTTACCCTTCGATTTACTGATTTGCACCCAGACGTTGTTGAGACGAAAGCATTGTTAAAAAGCTTGGAAGAATCTAGAGATAAAGAAATTGCAGCCTTTCTTAATGCTGATGATGGGGATCAAAATCAACCTCTTTCAGAGTTAAATCGTGAAATAAAACTTGAAGCTAATAGATTAGAAAGCCAGATCGCTTCACTGCGTGTAAAAGAAACTGACCTACAGAGAAAAATAAGCGAACTTGAAAGTAAAGTAGATCTCATACCGCAAATCGAAGCCGAATCTTCTGCTCTAAATAGAGACTATGATGTTACCAAACGCAAATATGAAGAATTGCTTGCAAGAAAAGAATCAGCTGACCTTTCTAGAAGAGCTGATGTATCAGCAGAAGACCTTCAATTTAGAATAATAGAACCTCCTTTGTTACCTAAACGCCCTTCGGGTCCCAACCGACTTATTTTTTACACCGGGGTGTTAATTTTAGGTTTCGGCTCTGGAATTGGTATCGCATTTCTTATAAGCCAACTTAATCCAATTTTGATAAGACCTAAGCAGTTACTAAATGTGTCGGATTATCCAATCTGGGGCACGGTTACACACTTGAACATTGAGCAAATTAACAAAACTAACAGAACTCGACTCATCGTATTCTTACTCTCGAGTGGTACTATTTTGGCAATGTATGGCGCATTGGTTGCAGCTGAAATTATGAATATAGATTTATTTGGAGGGCTTCTTTAATGAAAAATACTATTGAGAAGGCACTTCAAAAACAACAAGAAGCGAAAGCAGCAAAGCAAACCGAAACAGTCGACGAAAAACAGGAAGACGCGGTAAAGTCGAACATATCTGAAGATTCTAAGGTCACAATTGATAAACCTGCACCGGCCGAACTAGAGCCGCCTCCAGAAGCAGTTGTTGCCGAAGAAAAGGAATTTTCCAATAAAAAATCTCCTCTCAACGAATTTTTAATTGATTTTGCTCGCCTTGATAAGAATGGGCATATTTCACTTAACGGTGAAAGGAAGCAAATTAACGAAGAGTACCGTGAAATAAAGCGTAAACTTTTAGCAAACGCTTTTGGCTCTTTAGCAAAGACGCTTCACAACCCAAATATTATTATGGTTACCAGTAGTCGCCCTTCTGAAGGGAAGACATTTACTGCAACCAACTTAGCAATGAGTATTGCATCGGAGCAGGATAAAACCGTACTTCTTGTGGATGCCGATGTACTTAAGCCTAATGTATTAAACACTTTGGGGTTAGAGCGTCGTAAAGGGCTGATGGAATACTTAACGGGAGATGTTGACGACATTTCAGATGTTTTATACCCCACCAATATCGATAAGCTGAAAATAATTCCTGCAGGAAAATCGCACCATTTGTCTACCGAACTGCTAGCGAGCCAAAAAATGCATGACACTGTTAATGAATTTGCTAACAGATACCCAGATCGAATTGTTATTTTCGACACTCCCCCACTTATCGGGATAAACGAGAGTGCCATCCTAGCTAATTTTGCAGGTCAGGCGGTAGTTGTAGTAGAGGAAGGTAAAGCGAAGATAGGCGATATTAAAATGTCTGTGGAGCGACTGAACCCTGACATGGCAATAGGTTTTGTAGTGAACAAATCTGTACATAATGACACCGATGGAAGCGGATATTATGGGTACTATTACTCAGAGCGCAGTGAATAGGCGTTACACTATGCCTAAAAGTAGAATTATAAAACCGACACTTGTTGCTGCAGCTGTTGCAACAAGTCTGCCTGCTTTCGCAAAACTCGACGTCAACGCGGTAGCCACTGCCGATACCATTTATCAAAATGTAGGTTCTGAGGAAAATGGTAATCGTTCTCTTACGACGGTAACTATCGCGCCAAAAGTAAACGCGACTTATCAAACAAGAACCTTTCAAGGGCTATGGTCTGGGACTTACACCCATCTAGAACGAGATAACAACGATGCTATCCAGCGCCAAAATTATGCAGAATACAGCTATTCAGCACAGTGGATACCTTTTGAAAACCTATTATCGTTTCAAGCGGCAGGGGCTTTGAGTTACCAAAATACAAATGCTTCAAATTTTTTAGTAACAGACTTTATTGCAAACTCTGAAAGTTTGGCAAAAACGCGGTCTAATATACTTTCATCTACGCTGACTCTTGAGCAAGGTGACTGGGTGAGAGGCCAAGGCACGGTATCATACTCTGACACCGCATCTGAACGCTCTCTAACTAACACCAACGCTTTAGACAATGATAGTTATCAACTTAATGGCAACTTAATTAATGGTGATGCAGCTAAATACTTCATCTGGTCAGTGTCCGGTACTTATCAAAATACCGAACAAGGGCAAGCGAACAGTGGTGATTTTGAGTCTAGAACCGGTGATGGTTATATAGACACTCGAATTTATGGCGACTGGGCAATTCGTTTGACCGCGAGGCACGAAGCAAACCAAATATCAGACAGAGACGACACTACTAGCTTAGTCAGAGAGTTCAATTCTTATGGTGCTGGTTTAACTTATCGCCAAGCAGAAAATCGATATATATCCGTAACGGCAAATAAAAGTGACTCAGATTTAGAAGAAGATGACGACGAAACCTTCATAGGTATAGATTTGCAGTGGGCTTTAAGTACCCGTACTCGCATCGCTGCCACATACGGACGTCGTTTTTACGGTGAATCGGCTTCAGCAACAATCGGCTATAATTCTAAGTACTTACGAACATCATTTAGTTATTCAGAAGATGTAACTAACACCTCGAGAATTCTTGCCGCCCCAGAAAACTTAGGCGTATTTGTTTGCCCTACGGCAACCACATCCATTGCGGACTGCTTTCAGCCCAATAGTCTAAGCTATACCCCCAATGCGGGTGAGCAATTAGTTCAATTTACGTCTCAAAACATAGAGTTCGACGACAATATCATCTTGCGAAAAAGTGCCAACCTTCAAACAGGGTACGACTTTTCTCGCGTTACTCTCGCTTTTTCTTGGCGCTACTCTGAAGATGATTATTTAGATGAAGATAGACTAAGACGCACTTACTCTTTCGGTACTAACCTAGCCTATAGAATTGGTAGCTATACCAATATTACTAGCAGCATCAGCTATGCGAATATCACAGGTCAAGGCGCGGAAGAAACCTTTAGAGGTGAGAGTGACAACTGGAACGCTTCTATTGGTTTAGAGAGAGAGTTCGGTCGTCGATTAAAGGCAAGTATTGATGCTAGGTATCTTGAGCAAGAAGGTGATTTGAACACGGGGGTGACTCAGTTCGGTAACAACTACACTGACCGTCGTATAAGTGTTTCTATCACTTATACGTACGACTAACCATTTGACATCTATTGACCAGTAGGTTATCCACTTAGTATATAAGTAGCTTAGCCCTATCCCAAAAACGCCTCAAAGAGGCGTTTTTGAATTATACTCAAATTTCAGTGACCAACTTAAACATCACTCTTTCTTGTCATCACTCTTAAGCCGCACGTAAGTCTTAAACTTCTTCTTCATAAGCTTATCTACGTACTGGGTCATTTTCACTTTCTGTGAAATAGCGTCATCCAAAGCATCAACCAACTCAGCAAGCATATCTAAGTAGTACTTAGTATCTCGAATAACATTGCCTTTCGGCGTCATAATAGTCTGGCTTTCGGGGTGGTCAGCAAACCCCATATGTTCGGTGACTTCTGCGCCTGTTTTATCTGGCTCGAACATCTCGGCTTTTACTTCTTCAATAACCTCGTTTACCGCATCAGCGTCAAAGCTCTCTAGCTCTTCTAAAAAGCCATAAAGCATAACCCTGTCCATAAGGGTATTAATTTTACGAGGAATACCACGAGAGAACATATGAATGCGCTCTAGCGCTTCGTCACTAAATAGTGCAGAGCCGTTCCATCCGGCATGGTGCAAACGGTATTCGATATATTCTTTGCACTCTTCTAAAGAAAGTGGTGCTAGATGGCACGACGCAACAATACGCTGCCTAAACTGCTCCATATTCGGCGCACGCAATATAGGCTGCAGCTCTTCCTGGCCAAGCAAGAAGCTTTGAATAAGCGGCTTTCCATTAAGCTGAAAGTTACTCAGCATTCTTAGCTCTTCAATAGTCTCTAACGGCAAATTTTGCGCTTCATCTACAAGTAATAAAGCGCGGCGGCCAGCTTTGTTTAAGTCGTACAAGAAAATTTCTAACGCTTTTAAAATATCCGCTTTTGAACGCCCTTCCGTAGGAATATCAAATTTTGACGCGACCATTTTCACCAGTTCGTCTGGCGAAAGTTTAGGCGTAACGATTTGCGCAGCCGCGATATCATCTTCAATTTCTTCAAGCAGGCTATTTGCTACGGTAGTTTTTCCTGTACCAATTCCGCCTGTAATAACTATAAATCCCTCGGCTTGGGACAGGCCATACTGCAGGTAAGACATGGCGCGCTTGTGCCATTTACTTGCGAAGAAAAATTCAGGATCTGGGGTTAACTGAAACGGTTTCGAGTTAAGTCCATAGTAACTTTCGTACATGCTATTTACCGTTATTCCATTAGAAATGTGTATTTACAACCAGCGCTTAGAGTTGGTTAAGAACAGCGCGTTGCCTTTTACCTATGCTTTTAACCTACATGGTAACCAACAACGCGGCCTTAACGAAGTATTATTGTGTCAGTAAACAGGTTATCGCAGCTTATTTTCAGTAATGCGCTCGATGATACCAGTAGTCGATACACCATCTTCAAACGTTAACACTTTAACCTCACCGCCATTTTCTAAAACTTCAGTGCCACCTGCAATCTCTTCAATTTTGTAGTCGCCGCCTTTTACCAGCACATCAGGCAGTAATCGGGCGATAACTCGCTGAGGCGTATCTTCTTCGAAGGGTACAACCCAATCGACTGCGCTTAAGCCTGCCAGTACAGCCATACGTCTGCTAACGTTATTCACAGGGCGACCTGGACGTTTCAATTTAGTCACTGACGCATCGGTATTCACCGCAACTATTAGTCGATCGCCTAACTGTGCAGCCTCTTCAAGATAAGCAACATGACCAGAGTGCAATATATCAAAACAGCCGTTGGTCATGACAATACGCTCACCGCGGGCTTTAGCTGCTTGAAGCGCAATTTCCAGCTGGTCTTCACTCATCACGCCGCCATCTAAATGCACTGACTGCTCACCTAACGCCAATGCTAGCTCTGTGTTAGTTACAGTTGAGGTACCCAGTTTTCCAACCACAACGCTTGCGGCTAAATTAGCTAGTACACAGGCTGCTTGCAGCGGCAGATTACAGGCCATGGCAACAGCGAGTGTTGAGACAACCGTATCCCCTGCCCCAGTTACGTCGTAAACCTCTTTAGCTTTTGCTGGCAAATGAAATTCAGTGTTGTCGCCGTCAAACAATGTCATACCGTCTTCTGAACGCGTTACAAGAAGTGCGCTTAAATTCAACGACTCTTTTAAGGACTGCGCTTTTTCTACCAACACTTGCTCACTAACTATCTCGCCGACAATACTGCGAAGCTCGTCCATATTCGGTGTAACTAACGTAGCTCCAGCGTATTTACCAAAATCACTTCCTTTGGGGTCGACAATCACACGCTTATTCTTACTGCGCGCTTTTTCTATAAGTGCTTGTGGGTTGCTTAAACAGCCTTTTGCGTAGTCGCTTAGAATAACAACGTCAGCATTGTCTAGCGCCTTATCGAAAGCTAATTCCAGTGCTGATTTGTCAGTCTCCTGAAAACTCTTCTCAAAATCTAAACGCAAAAGCTGCTGATTTCTGCTCATTACACGTAGCTTGGTAATGGTATCGAAACCGTCAACGTGAAAGAACTCACAGCTAATGGCATGACTTTCAAGGCGCTCTTGTAATATCTTGGCGTTTTCATCTTTACCACACATGCCAAGCAAAGTTACCTCTGCACCTAAAGTGGCAACATTCACTGCCACATTGGCCGCGCCGCCAGCTCGGTCTTCAGAACTATTAACATTCACTACTGGCACGGGTGCCTCGGGTGATATACGCCCTGTACCACCGCTCCAATAACGATCTAACATAAGGTCGCCAACAATAAGCACTTTTGCTTTACTAAAATCTGGTAATATCATGCTGAGAGTAACTTTTTAGACATTGAGTACATTGGCACAGAGTATAACAGCCAAGACAGGCAATACCCACCAACCAAACGCAAATACACTTTGGTATCTTTATATGGTCGAGAACAAGCTCGGGCAAATTTATACGGGTGTTACTACCGATCCTAAACGTCGTATTGCCCAGCATAGGGGAATACTAAAAGGAGGTGCAAAGGCGCTTAAAGGCAAGTCTCCTTTAATTTTTAGAGCTGTATTTGAAGTTGCCGACAAAGCCCAAGCGGCAAAGCTTGAATATGCGGTTAAGCAAATGAGCCGCACTCAGAAGAACAGCATTATTCAGATGAAGCGGCTCAACGATTTGCCATGTGTAAAGTCAGTGTTTGAGGACTAAGTGATTGGCGACAGATTTGTCGCCAGATATCATTTAATGAGAGCGCCAAAGGCGAAATACCTTGAAAACTAGGTAGTGAAAAGCTCTCAAGTTGCTAATCTAACCACCTAAAACACCATTGATGATCATAGCGTTACCAATGCTTAGCGTGAAACCTAACGCCGCTACACCTACATTATGTTGATGGTCTACTTCTCGGCGGAAGTTCATACCAAAAAGAATGATTTTTTTATTCACTAGGACCAACAAGTGAAGTGCGATAGCCAAACCCACACTCACAATCAACCATCCCGTTACATTACTCACATACCCTGATGGATTGTAGATAAGTAAGTTTTTCGCTGCTGAAACTATCATAGCCGTGCCGAGCAGGTTACCACTATGCTCGATAGCGAGCGCTAACTGCCCTTTTTCTAATGCCCCTTGAAACGAGTCATTTTGATTGTCCCGTGCGTATCTGAACTCTAAAATTCGTGTCATCACTAGCAGCATGGTCAGAACTACGGTAAAGCCTGTTACTATGGCAATCAGCGCGTTCACGTCGCTACCGTCTACCCAAATCATAATATTGCGAAGTACTATCGCACTGGCTACTAAGCTCGCAGCATCAACAAGTGCAACGCTAACGCTTCTTTCAGCAATCATTGTGTGAGTGTCTAATTTGTTAAGTACGAGCTTATCGTGAGCAAAGCGACCAAACTTCACTAGCATGATCCCCACAAAACCAAAAGTAACCATGCCAATGGCCGCTTCTTGATACCCTACCCCTATATGCCGTCCTACTACTGAACTCAGTACAATACATAAAGACAACATGCCACCGGCAATGCTTATGCCAAACGCAAAGTTATCTTTAACACCAAGTTCTTCAGTTACTGAGTACTTTCTAAATGCGCCAGTCAGCCATTTCATAATCATCAGTAGCACTAACGCTATTGCCACATCCATGGCAAGGTAAATTAAAAGTTCCTGCGTTAGAGGTACTAGTTTTAGTAAGGCTTCCACGTTATCTTTGCTCCTTGAACATACGAAGTTCTTTGCTGATCGCTCTTTTGCAATCGGTATCGTTGTAATGATACCGATAAGGGCAACAGTATCTATCCTTGATAGATTGGTACAAGGATGACAGCGAACTTGTTCAGATTTATTTTAATAAGGGCCTGAAAAAGTCACCGTCATTAACTAAGGCGGTAAAACTCAGCAGGCTATGAATACTTTCAATAAAAATGTGAGTATTCATTATTTTACACAAATGTTATCTCTTAAGACGCGAGCATTATGCCAATAGACAACGAAAATAGCATGACAAACGTAGAGCAAGCCGGAAAATTATGGCTGCAGTTGCTAGATTCACCCGCCTTAACCGAAACCGACCAAGTCATTGCAGAAAACCATCGCGAAGCCCTTTTAAGCGCTTTTGCTCGCTCCGCTTTCCTAGCTGAAACACTGGTTCAAAAACCTGCGTTTATCCCCAGAGTCGTAGAGACTGTGTCTGATTTAACAGTGTCTGAATCAACCATTACTCACTTCAGCACTGAATTAAAAACAAAGCTTGAAACACTCAAAAGCGAAGACGAATTACTGAAGGTGCTTCGTGAATACCGCAATCAAGAAATGGCGCGTATCACTTTCTTAGATGTGCTCAATAAACAGAGTATTGAAGATTCACTCGCTCAAGTTTCGGCTTTGGCGGATGCGCTGATAACTAGCGCCTACCATTGGATTTACCAGCACTTGAGTCACCGCTATGGTACTCCGAAGAGCAACTACCAAGATATGCACATGTATATTCTTGGTATGGGCAAGCTTGGTGGGCGAGAACTTAACTTTTCGTCCGACATTGACTTGATATTCGCTTACCCGGAAAAAGGAGAAACGAGCGGAGGCAAGAAAGCCTTAGAGCATCAACAGTTTTTTACCAAGCTAGCCCAAAAGCTTATTCAAGCGCTGAACAAAGTAACCAACGACGGGCAGGTCTACCGCGTTGATATGCGCTTACGCCCGTTCGGGGATTCCGGTCCCTTGGTCATGCATTTCGCTGCGCTTGAAGACTACTATCAGGATCAGGGCAGGCACTGGGAACGCTTTGCCATGGTCAAAGCACGGGTCATTAATGATGATCATTCAGATAACTCTGAGTGGTTAAAAGGCATTCTTCACCCCTTTACGTTTAGGCGTTATTTAGACTTCACCACACTGGATGCGCTGCGCAATATGAAAAAGCTTATTGCTACCGAAATTCGCAGGCGAAGTTTAAGCAACAATATTAAATTGGGTGCTGGCGGTATTCGAGAAGTCGAGTTTTTTGCCCAAAGTTTTCAGCTTATCCATGGCGGTCGTGAACCAGCGCTACAAAGTAAGTCTTTACTTCGCACGTTAGACGTTTTGAGCGAATTAGACATTGTAGAAAGCGAAGTAACAAAGCAGCTTAAACAAGACTATTTGTTCTTAAGAAAAGTAGAACATACTTTACAGCAAAGCCAAGACCGTCAAACTCAAACATTGCCCGACGAACAGTGGCAACAAAATGCGCTGATTGATGTTATGGGCTTTGCTGATTATGGCGACTTTTTAACTCATTTAGACGAAGTCATGGTTCGCATACACGGTCATTTCAACGAATTAGTTGAAGAATGCCATGACACACATTCAGATGAAGACCAGCTTTTCATTGCCTGCCAAGACGCATGGCGCCTTTCACTGCAAGAAGATGAGTTTACTGAAACGTTTAGTGACAATCTTTCCGGTAAAGAAAGTAGTCAAATCTACACCATTCTCGTCGCCTTTAAAGACAAGCAACGAAACTACCGCATAGGTCAAAGAGGAGAAGATACCCTTAACAAACTTCTTCCAGAAATTTTATACGTATTAATTAAGCAGCACCCTAATTACACAGCACAAGTTTTGAGCCGATTACTCGGCGTCATTGAAGCCATTACCGGCCGCACAACGTATCTCGATTTGTTGTTAGAAAACCCCGATGTGCTTAAACAGTTAGTAAAACTGTGCGAAAGAAGTGACTGGATAGCTCAAGAAATTAAGCGGTTCCCGCTGCTTCTGGATGAACTCCTTACCCCGTTATATTTAGGGCAGCAAAATACCGATATTCATACCAGCAAGCTGGAATACCAGACCGAACTGCGCGAGACCATGCTACGTATAGAACAAGATGACGTAGAAATGTTGATGGATGGGCTTAGGCAGTTCAAGCTCTGTCAACAACTTCGCATCGCTGCCAGCGACATCAGTGAGTCTCTTCCTATCAACAACGTAAGCGATAAACTTACCGTATTAGCAGAAGTTATTTTAGAACACGCCTTACATGCTGCATGGATGCAAATGCGGGAACGTTTCGGTGTCCCTTCGCATCTTGAAGGTGATGACAAGGGTTTTGCCATAATAGGCTACGGCAAACTAGGTGGTTATGAGCTAGGGTATGGTTCGGACTTAGACTTAGTGTTTTTACACAATGCGCCCCGTTCAAGCAGTACCGATGGCAAAAAATCTATTGAGGCACAACAATTTTATATCAAGCTCGCTCAGCGAATTATGCACCTGCTGAATACGAAAACGTTGTTTGGTCAACTTTATGAAACAGACCTGCGTCTGCGCCCTTCAGGGAATGCTGGCTTATTGTGCTGTCACATTAACGGCTTTGAGAAATATCAACTAGAAGAAGCTTGGACTTGGGAACACCAGGCGTTGGTGAGAGCAAGAGCTATCTGCGGCGACGCTTCGCTTTTGGATGACTTTTCGCAGGTAAGGCACTCAATTCTCAGTCAATCGAGAGATTTAGATACACTGTCACAAGACGTTTGCAAAATGCGTATTAAAATGCGTGAGCATCTGCTAACTAAAAATAATGAAAAAGTGGATTTAAAACAATGTGAAGGTGGAATTACTGACATTGAATTTATTGCGCAATATCTTGTATTAGCACACGCTTGTACTGTGAAAGCAATGACTGAGTACCCAGATAATCTTAGAATTTTCGATGTTGCAGCCAGCGCGAACATCATTGATACGCCAACAGCACAAAAACTTCAAAAGGCCTACTTGCGGCTTCGTGAGCAATATCACCACCTTACTCTGGCAGATACCAAGTACGCTGACCAAAGTGAAGAGTTAGATATTATACGCGAGCAAGTTAGGCAGCACTGGGATACATTATTTGACAGGCTCAGTGACTGAGCCTGCAAACGAGCTACCCGCGAACCCGGCGACATTGATTTTTTAAGAAATCGGTTTCTTGAGCAGTAACAACTAAAGAGCGCTGCTCTGCACATAGATAAGCTTGAACTTCGCCTTCGAAACTACTGTCGATGGCGCTTGCGATCTTAGCTAAAGAACCGGCAACTGTGTTGTCTAATTGAAATTGATGCTTGATTACGAAGTCTTGTTCCAGGTTCCAAATTAACTGCATACCTTCCGCTTGAGCATATTGTGAAATAGCCTCGCGAAGCGTGTTGCCTTCTTTAAAAGTGCGATATTTGTGTTCGCCAGTCCAGTTCTTCTCAACTGGACGGGTTTGACTGGACATCTTTGCTAACTTGCTGTCTAGATTAGGATCTACTCCGGCAATATCGAGCACGAAATCACCCTGTTCATCCTCTAATGGGTCGGTTGAAGACATACGAAAATCACGGTAAAACTCGCTAAGGCCTTTCGATACAGACTTCTCTTCTTTCTGTGACGCGGGTGTGGGTGACTGCTCGTGTGTCTGTAACATATAAATCAAAACGCCCGCAGCGATAACAAGTACCACAGCGATAGCAATTTGCTTTGCCCAAAATGAAGAACTTGAATAACTCGTCTGTCCCATAACCTACCAATCTGTGAATACACTAAAAGAAACTCGACGCTTTTTGTGGTTGCTCGAACCAACACCCGATTTATTTATATTAGACGAATCGCCTTTAATACGCCTTTATCCTATTTATCTATTTTTGTAGAAGCAAACAGGTTGTGACCAATCAAATTATAAACAATGGTTATGCTCTTTAGTCACCTACTGCCGTGTTTTAACACTCAACACTCTGCCGATTAGTGGCAAATCTTCCGTGCTAATACGATTAACCACTATACGCACTTTTTTCGTTAAATTGGCTTTCAGTTCAGCGCTTACAATGACTTATAGAGAGACTCTGGATTACTCTCAGGGCGAGTCTTGAAACGCTTGTGCATCCATAAGTAGCTCTCTGGTTGCTCTTTCACGGCGCTATCAACGTGCTGATTTAAAAGAGTTAAAGCCTCTGCATCTTCCATTGCGCCAAGTTCAGAAAGTGGTGGGAATATTTTTATCTTATAGCCGCGTTTGGTGTATTGAGACGTTATGATCATAGGCTCAGAGTTTGTGCGCCTTATAAACATAAGCGTCGCCGTTGTTGTAGCGGTCTCTTTTACGCCACCAAATGGTACAAAAATGCTCTGTCTGGGGCCGTAGTCTTGGTCAGGCAAATACAGGCATAGCTCTTTATCATCAAGTGCTGCGATAAGCGCCTTGGCATTGCGCTTATCAATCATGTATTTATTAGAGCGGTTGCGCCCGTGATACTGAAGGTAATCCACTAACGGGTTGTTGTGCTTCCTATAAAAGGCAATGCTCGGGTGGTAAAAACCTATGCCACGACACGCAAACTCTAAGTTCATATTATGTAGCGCCATACCAAAAACGCCTTTACCTTCAGCAAGGGCTGCTTCCACGTGCTCGGTGCCCTCTATTTCAATAGCGCGTTTGACCCGCCAGTCAGGCCACCACCACCCCATGGCGGTTTCGAACAGTGCCATACCCGTTCTGCGTATGTTTTCTTTATAAAGTGCTTCAATTTCACTTTCAGACAACGACGGGTTCCAAAGCTGTAAATTTCGTTTTGCAACTTTCGCTCGTTTAGGCACTACAAGAGCAATTAGCTTTCCTGCACCGCCCCCTATAGTGCGGATAACAGGTAAAGGTAGCCAAGTAATAGCGTATAGAATAAAAACACCCAGCCAAACGGGCCAGAACTTAGGGCCAAGGAATGCCAATTTAAACTTAGGAGCTTTAATTGCCGCCGCCAATGTATCTTTCCTATTAAGTGAAGTGGGCGGCATTGTAGCAGAAGGTTTTTAGCTGGGCTAATTGGGCCAGTTGACCAATAGAATGTTTAGGATAAAAGGGATGAAAACAGACATGAAGCAGGCAGTGACAGGATTATACAATTCGCTAAATATCACCACCTTGCCTATGCGTTTACATAACCGCCTGTTTTTAGCTTGCTGTAGCAAGAATAAAAGGGGCCTTGATCAGTACTCTTTATCAATTTCCTTTAGTTTTTTTTCAAAAGATTCGTACTGATCTTTTGAATCATAATCAAAGTGATACTGATTATGAAAACCAAACTGGAGCTTCACGTTAACGTCTTCAATGTACAGCGTATACCCGTCATGGTCAGTAAAAGCAGTTATCCCGTTAAGCTTGTACTGCTCGTTTTCTTTGGCACCATGTTGGCGAATCTTATCGAAAACCTGAAGTAAGAACTTGCTGTCTAATTCGTTTTTCATTGTAAATCCATAGTTGTGAATTTACTTACTTTTACATCAACAAGCGGGTTTTGGATTTAAATGAAGCACGAGTTCTTTTCTGTCCATTCACAACATATTTTAGTAATCACGTTATGAAGGTGGGCTTTTACGTATCGCAAGGCGGTAAACCACAGCCTAACCGCAATTCATCTATCTTACGCTTGCTACCCTATTAAAAGTTGTAACGAAACCCGAGGTTAACGATATGGGCAGAAAAATCGTCTTTGCCACCAATATAGGTGTATTCCACACGAACCATCGACTGCAAGCCAAGATAATAGTCAAAGCCTAAGCCTGCTAAGCCAGCAATGATGGTATCATCATAACCGCAAATGACTGAATCGCTACCACAAGCAGAACTATCTAAAGACGCATGTTCAATATCAACACTTGCCACACCTAGTTTATAATATAGCTCTCCCTTTTGGCTGCTTGCTTTACCAAGTAGCGCCAAATATGGGCCTTTCGATGAAATTGATTGTTCATCATTGTCCGTATCAATTAGAGAGATGTATCCCCCTTCCACATACCACTGACGGTGAAACTGGTAGCCTAGCGCAGCGGAGTAGCTGACGTCTGCTTCACTATCTACTTCAGTATCGACATTTCCATATCCAATATTCGCCACCGCGTACCCATTAGCTGTGGCTAGTCCAGAGAAAGCTAAGCTCGCTATGGTCGCACCACCAATAACAATTTTGGCGAAAGATTGTGAAAGACTACGCATTTTTTACTTCTCCTTGTTAAAGAGCGCTAACTATAAAAGACAATGAAAGTAATTAAAACGCGCTTCGCGAAAATTAGGCTTTGATAACGGTAATTTAAGCGGAATACCGGTCACAAACATCTACCTCTGTACCTTTTTCGACCATTAAATTTGAGCAATGTTAAACATTTGTTTAAAACTTTCGTACTAATTTAGGGTGGTTATGGTAACTAACCGTATATAAAACAAAGAGTTTTCACAAAATTTGATCTTTTCTAAATAAGGTGTAGTATTAACTAAAACAACTGGTCAGATGAGCGGATGAGTTAATTATGAGTATCAGAACTAGCTTAAAAAAAGTATTACCCCCAATTTCAGTCACAGAACAAGAAGCCCTAGACGCGGGTGACGTTTGGATTGAATCTTCTATTTATCAGGGTAAGCCTGACATGCAGGCATTGCGTGATATCCCTCAGGCAAAACTGAGTGCGGATGAACAAGCATTCATGGACGGTCCAGTAGCTGAATTATTGAATATGATCGATGATTTCGAGCTTGGTAACGGTAAGCACATTCCTCAAGAAGTTTTAGACTTCCTTGGTAAGAACCGTTTCTTCTCTATGATCATCCCAAAGAAATTTGGTGGTCTTGAATTCAGTCCTTATGCAAACTCGACTATCGTTGCAACAATCGCTGCGAAAAGCGGTGCAATTGCGGTAACTGTGATGGTACCTAACTCGTTAGGCCCGGGTGAGCTTCTAATGCACTACGGCACAAACGAGCAGCAAGACTATTGGCTACCTCGCCTTGCGGATGGTCGCGACATTCCTTGTTTCGCGCTAACAAGCCCAGAAGCAGGTTCAGATGCAGGTGCTATTCCTGATGCGGCTATCGTTACTAAAGGCGAATACAACGGTGAAGAAGTTCTTGGTCTTCGTGTAAGCTGGGACAAGCGCTATATTACGCTTGCTCCAATTGCGACTGTACTTGGTCTTGCATTTAAAGTATTTGACCCAGACCAACTGCTTGGCGACAAATTAGAGCTAGGCATTACTTGTGCCCTTCTTCCTAAGTCGCACCCAGGTGTTGAGCTAGGTAACCGTCATGACCCTATGGGCGTACGTTTCTATAACGGTACTACTCGTGGTCAAGACGTGTTCATTCCTATGGACTTTATCATTGGTGGTCAGAAGAACATCGGTCGTGGCTGGCAGATGCTAGTTAGCTGTCTAGGTGCAGGTCGTGGTATTTCACTTCCGGCAATGGGTGTGGCTACAGCACAATCTGCATTCAAAGGCACAGTAGAGTATTCATTCGTACGTGAGCAGTTTGGTCTTCCAATCGGTCGCTTCGAAGGTATTCAAGAAAAAATGGCTGACATCGCGGGTAAGACATTCTTACTTGAAGCTATGCGTGTTCTAACAACTGAAGGTCTTGGTCTAGGCGTTAAGCCATCGGTAGTAACAGCAATTGCTAAGTACCACATGACTGAGCTAGGCCGTGACGTCATGAACTCTGCGATGGATATCCAAGCGGGTAAAGCGATTCAACGTGGCCCTCAAAATACATTAGCGGGTGGTTATGCTGCACTTCCTATCGCAATTACGGTAGAAGGCGCGAACATTCTTACTCGTAACCTGATGATCTTTGGTCAAGGTGCAATGCGTTGTCACCCTTACCTTAAAGATATGGTTGACCTTATTCACAGTAACGAAAGTTCAGCGGATGCAGAGTTCAACAAAGTACTTCGCAAAACCGTTGGCTTCAGCGTTAAAAATGCGTTCCGCAGCTTAGGTAAAGGCTACCTTCCTTTCCTACGTGAGAGCGAGTCGGCATTACCAGAAGTTCGTAAGTACGAGAAGCGTGTAAACAGCATCTCTGCAAAACTAGCGCCACTTGCTGACCTATCGCTTGCGGTACTAGGCGGTGACCTTAAGAAAGCTGAGCTTCTATCAGCCCGTCTAGGTGACGTAATGAGCTACCTATACGGTGCAATGGCAGCAATTCGTTTTTACGAGCAGCGCATTGAAGACAGAAAGCTAGCTCTTCCGTATTTCGAATACGCTATGCAGTGGTCTTTACAACAAGCTGATCAGGCAATTGTTAACTTCATCAACAATTTCCCGAACACGGCAACACGAGGTCTAATGCGTCTTCTTACCAATACCTATACAAACAGTGTAGCGGGTATTAGCGACGACTTAGTACGTGAGCTATCAATTGCGTCTATGCAAGATAACAGCGTGAAAGACCAGCTTACGCACCTTGTGCGTGTTAGCCCTGGTGATGGTAACGACATTAACGAGCAAGCGTTTAAAGCAAAACACGCAGTAGCGCACCTTCTTGGTAAAGTGCAAAAAGCACTTCGCAAAGAGCCTGTAGTGCCGTTCATCTCTTTTGAGCATGCACTTAGCAAGTTGCAAGAAAAAGGTGTGGTAACTGCAGATGAAGCAGCTAAGCTTCACGACTATAACGAAAAGCGCAAGCTAGCAGTACGTGTAGACGAGTACACGTTCGATATGGAACTTGTTCCAGCGTCACAAACGCTTAAAGCAATTGATGGCGGTCAAAACGCTGCGTAAATAGTAATCATGCGGTTACATTGACATAAAGCCCTGTCACTCTTCAGGTGACAGGGCTTTTTTATGCTCTCAAATCTGAGGCTCGCTCCCTTTCTATTGTTTAGTTCGTGCTCTATCCTTTAGTTAATCTCATCTCTTAACGAAAGGATCTGTGCTGTGATAAAGGCGCTAGTTTTAATAAATAAAAGCGTTTCCTCTCTCTTTTTAGTTTTATCGTTATCTTTGCCGTTTTGTACCTTAGCTCATGATAATGGACAAAATTTCATCGTAGGCGAACTTAACCACCCTCGCGTGACTAGTTTCTATAAACCCTTAATACAACGCGCTTATCGAGATATTGGAATAGAAGTAACATTTGAGAAAGTTGGTGGTGAGCGAGGGCTTCGACTGTTAAACGAGGGAATGACAGATGCAGATGTTATTCGTTACGATGTGGTCTCACAACTTGACAATAATATTATTATTGTTCCACCAGCTCTTTCCCATGGCGCATCATTTTTACTGTGTATTAGAGGGGCACAGTGCGAAAAAAGCGTGATTCAAGCCCCAGATAAAGCAATAGCCGTGACCACGCGTTTTTTCTTCAATATGCATGTGAACCCAGATGAGCTTAGCGCTAATATCTTCGAGTTCGATGACTTCAATCATGTTATCAGTTTATTATTAAACGGCAGGTTTGATTACGCAATTTTACCCAGTGACTATTCAGAAAAAGCTATTTTTGAGCAATCAGGAATAGAATATATCCCGCTTGTAGAGCACGAGTTAGTTCATGTTATCCATAAAAAACACGCCCATTTATTAGACCGTCTTTCCAGCGCTATAGCCAAACAACTCGAACTAAAAAAGAATAACAACAAATGATACAAATAAAAACGCCCACGTCAGTATGAAGTGGGCGCTTTAAGGCTTTGAAATTTAACGTGCTATATATATCCTACCTAGGCAAAATCTCTTAATATTACGCGTTAATTTACCTAGCTTTAGTCAAACATATACTTAAGTGAAAGTACTGTTGTACGACCGTTCAGAGGGCGCGCTCGAACATAACTTCCCACTTCTGCAGAACCTTCTTCTGACTCAGTAATGATGAACTCATCAGTTGCATTATTCATGCTCAGTGACACTGAGAATTGATCGTTAACCCAGTAGGTAGCGAAAAGGTTTACTAGCGTATAACCTTCTTGCTTAAGGTCGTTGTTATCTTGAACATAGTACTCAGTTGAACCTTGTAGTGAAGCGCCAACAGACCAGTAATCTGTAACGTACTCAGGCGTAATCGTCCAAATCCAGTCTGCCTGACGGCGAGGCGTATTGCCCTCTAATGCTGGGTTGTTAACGTCATCACTAATCTCAGCGTCAGTCCACGTAAGGTTACCTGACATCACAAAGTTATCCGTTGCATTCCAACGACCTTCAAGCTCAAGACCTGTCGCTTCGTATTCACGCATGAATGTTAGTCCACTTGTTACTTCTGCTTGCGTATCTTCAGTAACAGTATCAAACAAGGTGGCGTTAACCATTAGGTCTTTTGTACCGTACTTATAACCGATTTCAAACTGCTTGGTTGTGTCGTACCCTGAAGTAGTGCTTGTTAAACTACCGTCAGCATTCAACGTACCGCCAATCTGAAGTAGACGGTCAGCAATCGCACGACCACCTTTTGAGTAACGAGCAAAGAAGGTTTGGCTATCGCTCAATAGGTATGAACCACCAATTGAGTAAGACGTGTTATTTGCACTGTAATCTACGATTTGAGACGCCGCACCAGCGCGATTTAGGTTAATTACACCACCACTGATGAATCCGCTGTTAACTGCAGAAGCATCTTCAATTTGCTCAATTACACCGTTACCGTTTAGGTCGAAATCAGCATTACCACCACAGCAAGAACTAATAAGCTCGCCAGATGCTTCAGTGGTATCGTGACGTACCGACGCATCAATGAGAATGTTGTCCGATAACTCGAAGCCTACGTTCATGTAAGGTGCTTTAGTCACATAGTTAAGGTCCCACTCCCAAGAAAGGAAGCTTGCCGATAGTAAACCATCAGACACTAGCTCAACACCGTCTGCATCTGTAATGGTAAGCAACTGAGAATTGTCACCATCGAGTGTTTGAATAAACGTCTGCCAGCTTGACCAGCTTGTAGCGATGTCTTGATTTGAGTAGTAGTAACCTACTGTTAGGTCGATACCGTTATCAAACTCTTTACGCAAGCTGAAATCGTTGATCATGTTGCCAAGGTCGTTGATGCGCGTGTCAAACTGAAGGTTCGTGAATGCTTGACCCGTATATACTTCACCAGCACCAGGGCCGTTGGCTAGTACTACGCTTGTGCTATCACAGTTCAATGCATTGCCATCACCGTCTGTTGCGCCAGAGCAAAGTGCTGAAGCAAAGTTTGAAACATCACCAGGGCCTGCTGGGAAACCGTCAGTGAATGGTGCGATAAAACCACCAGAGATATCAGAAATACGGAATTTGTTTAATAGAAACAAATTCTCAGCCACTTCAAGGTCAACTTCTACGCCAAATGAATTTACTTTTGACTCGATACCGTCGCGAACATCACGGTTTTCTGGGTTACCGAAACTGTCGAAAGTAGAAATATTCGTGTTGTAAGCTGAATTCAGTGCTTGCGAGCTCGCATCGTAGCCTGGAACTGGGCCATATTCGCCATCACCTTTAACTAGTACTGGTGAAGGAAGATACGTCGACACTTTATCATCTAAGTTTTTGTAGAAGAAGCGAATGTGACCGTTATCTAACATCTTCGTGATATTAAACTTAACCTGACCGCCTTGGTCGCCGTTGTACCCTGTTTCACGAGGGCCTTCGCCTCCGCGTGCAAAGCCGGCAATGTGGTAATAAAGGTCGTCGCTGATTTCGCCACCGTAGCGGAAATCTAGACGAAACTCTTCATAGTCAACGCCGAATGAGGTACCAATTGCGCCTCCACCCACTTCACCAGTGTTACTGATTAAGTTAATAACACCGCCTGGCGAGTTACTAGCAAATGTTGATGCAGAGCCACCACGTACTGCTTCAACATTCGCCACTGACCAGTCGTAACGTAAGAAGTTGTCGGCATTACCGAAGTTAATGTCACCATATTCCAACACAGGTAGGCCATCTTCATGTAGCTGCAAGAACTTTGAGCCACCTGTAGCGAGTGGAATACCACGAATTGTTATGTTTGCGTTACCGCCACCACCAGAAGATTCAGCTCGTATACCAGGTAGTGCGCGGAAAACTTCAGCGGTAGAACGTGGTGCGAGTTTAAGAATATCTTCTTCGTCAAACGCGCTTACAGAAACACTTGCTTCCTGCATAGTTGCGCCACCAGGTGCAGCAGTCACAACGATTTGTTCAAACTTTTCTTTCGACTTTGTATCAGCGTCTGATGTCGCAGCTTCCTGAGCAAAAGCCGCTCCTGAAAGCGCTGTACAAACGGCAAGAGTCAGTGCATTGAGTGTGTGATGTTTTTTCATGTTTTTTCTCCGGCAATGTGTTGGAGTTGTTAAATCCTAAGTAGCCTCTTTCCCTAGACTACTAGGGTTGGCGGCAACACAACAAACTTAATCGATTAAGAATCTATAACAAAAAACCAACATTGTAAACAACCTGTGAAGAATTTATTTAACATCTCACCAGATAAGGCACTCCTGATGTTAAAATACTTGTTCCCAAAGCAGCTCCGCCACCTTCACAAACGCTTCTTCAACAAAACACTATTATCGATTAAGGAAAATTCACGACGAATAGAAACACTAAGAAAGTATTTCTTTAATCATCGATTAGTCCTGACGTTAACTTTCTGAACTTTGGTCTCATTTAAACTATTAACTAAAAAACATACTATAGTATAGCTGTACGTTCTTGAGCGTTAGATGGGAAAGAATTAATAGCTGCTTAAGTGAACTAGATGTTTGAGTAAAATCCCTTATGCACGCAACAGGCACTACGTAAAGGTTTCAAAAGGTTGAATAAACAAGAAGACTTAATCTCAAAGGTCGAAATAGAAAGAGACACCACTGACATGCTTTTAGGCAATAGTTTCGTCGGTTTTCTTATGACTATCTTCGCATTTTCAGGCCTTGTCTTTTTCTTCGAAAACAACGAACCGTCGGTTTTTACACATAAGCTGCAAGTGTGGGTTGCTATGGTAAGCATTTCTGTAGCGCGCCTTGTCGATGCTATCTACTGGCGAGTTAATTTGGTGGGCAAAGCGTACAATCCTCGTCCCGCTTTAATCAGGTTCGCTACTGGCTTATACATAACCGGGGGGATTTGGGCCCTCTATTCGATTTTATTTTATTCGTCTATGACCACCATAGAGCTTGCTGCAACCATGGTAGTGCTCGCAGCTATGGCTGGGGGAGCAGGAACCGTTCTATCGCCAAACAAAATACTTGTAAGCTTTTACTCTACGGCCCTTCTCGTTCCTATGTCGTTATGCGCTGTTACAGACGATGGAGGGGAATTTTTTATCTTGGGCATTTTAGGGTTAGTCTTTTGGTTCGGTATTTTTACAAGTGCCTTTCGTTATAACAAATTTTTTATTAACACACTTCATCTTAAGGCAAGAAACAATAGCTTGGTTGAGCAAATGAAGGTTGAGCGCAGCGAGACAGAAAAAGTTAATCAACTGCTTATTGCGACTAACGAAAAACTAGATGCATCAAACGCGACGCTTGAAGCTGAAGTCGAACGACGAACCGCTGATCTCTATCAACTTTCTAATAGAGACCCGCTAACTAACTTACTCAACCGAAACGGTTTTTTAAAGTACTTAAATAACTTACTTGACACCACACGAGCACTCGATAACTCATTAGCGCTGTTGTTTATCGACCTAGACGGCTTTAAGCAAGTGAACGATAGTCTGGGCCATAAGATTGGAGACATAGTACTGGCGGAAATCGCCAGTCGATTACGCAACTACACAGAAGAAAACCACCTTGGTAGGTGGGGGGGTGACGAATTTGTTGCAGTTATCCCCTACGCGAATGTCGACACAGCCAAAGCTGTCGCCCATGCCATGCGAAGCGGTGTAACCGTTCCTATCATTGCAAATGATAATCAAGTAACTCTTGATGCAACAATTGGCATAGCTATGTTCCCCGAACATGGTGAAACTGCTGTTGATTTGATTCAGCAGGCTGACCTAACTATGTATGACCAAAAGCGCGAACAACGCGGCTCTATAGGCGTCTTTAGCCAAGCTCTTCACCAAGAAATTAAACGAGAGCAGCAACTTTGCGAACGTTTGCGCTGTGCTATCGATAACAGCGAATTTACCGTTTTCTATCAGCCAATTATGGATGTAGCTTCAAATACACTTTATTCAGTAGAGGCCCTGCTTAGATGGAAATGCGATGATGAAAGTATTTCTCCGGCCGTATTTATTCCACTTGCTGAGCGCAGTGGACTTATGCCGGAAATAGGTGCTTGGGTGTTAAACCGCGCACTAATAGATTTATCTCACTGGCAGTTTAAACAAGGCCTTGCGATTTCAGTTAATGTGTCGGTCTCTCAACTGCTTGATGATAGCTTCCTTAAAACGGTAGACAACGCACTCAAGACTACCCAAATATCTTCGGCGCGGCTTCATTTAGAAATAACAGAAAGTGTTTTTGCTAGTGATAAAGAAGTAGTGAGCGTAAAAGTCAATGAACTAGTAGCTAGAGGAATCAAAGTTTCTATTGATGATTTCGGTACAGGCTACTCATCATTGAGTCGCCTACAGTCAATGCCTTGCGATTTTATTAAAATTGACCGTTCTTTTGTACAGAATAGCTCTGAAGAGAGTGATACCATAATAAGAGCGACACTTTTAATGGCAAAAGAGTTTGGCTGTAAGACTATTGCAGAAGGGATCGAAACCGTAGATCAAAAGCTTCATCTTGCTCAACTAGGTACTGATTACTTACAAGGTTTTTACTTTGCTAAACCTATGAATGCCGGCGACTTAATCTCTTGGTATAACGAAAATTATTAATCACCATGGCTCAACTTTATTTTTATTACTCTGCAATGAATGCAGGAAAATCCACGTCTTTACTTCAATCTGCTTATAACTACCGCGAACGCGGAATGCATTCAATTATCTATACAGCAGCGCTAGATGACAGATACGGCGTTGGCAAAGTAACATCACGTATTGGCTTACAGGCCGACGCTAAGTTATACGCTAAAGGCGATGACTTGTTCACGTCGATAAGTAAAGATTGCGAAGCACGTAAACCCGACTGCGTATTTATTGACGAAGCGCAATTTTTAACTAAAGCCCAAGTAAAGCAGTTAGTAGACGTTGTTGATGAACTAGGCGTACCCGTCCTCGCTTACGGACTACGAACTGACTTTTTAGGTGAAACCTTTGAAGGTAGTCACTACTTGCTGGCTTGGGCAGATAAGCTGTCGGAGTTAAAAACGGTCTGTCATTGCGGTAAAAAGGCAAGTTTCGTTGTGCGCTTAGATGAAAATGGCAATGCCGTAAAGAATGGCGACCAAGTTCAAATAGGTGGTAACGATACTTACGAATCAATGTGTCGTAAGCACTTTAAAGAGTTGGTGTGGGATTAAGGAGACCGCAAATTGGCCCTTCATATATGCTTAATACTAATTACGCTTTTTACTAAAAAGGGCATTACCATATCTAAGGTTGCTACCGGTTAATAAGGCGCACTAAATTCATACGCCTTATTAACCTTCTTGATAAGGTTTTATTTAAACAGTTTCTCCAACACGAAGCTCGAAAGGCAAGGTGTTTTTGGTTGAAACCATATTAAGTAGCGCTTTGGTTGCTTCAACACCTTTACTTGCACTAGATTGGCATACGGTAGTAAGACTAGGTCGAGCGCGTTCGGCTTCTTCAATACCATCAAAGCCGGTTATTTTAAGCTCTTCTGGGACTTTAACTCCCATATCTAATGCTAAGTTAAGCAACTCCAGCGCTATGATATCACTCATACACAAGACGACATTGGGTCTTGGAGAGCTGGTCAGTACTTCTTTGGCAGCCTGCCTTGCAAAGTGTCGATCACTCTCTGGAAGGTGCCATATACGCTCATTGCTTACCGTAATGTTTTTCTCTTTTGCAGCTTTTAAATAACCATCTAGACGGCGGTGGGCAATCGAGCTGTCTACATCAATCAGCTGACTATCATAGATTCGACACGTAGAGGGAGAGTCGATAAGGCGCAGCCCAAAGATGGCTACATTGTCACCTTCATTTAGGGCATGAGATGCTACGCGATACGCAGCCTCTTCGTTATCAATGTTAATAGACGGCTTATCTTCAATATCAAAATCAACCGTAACAACCGGCTTAGGAGATACCCCGAGTTCTTTTACCAAATTACCGTTGCGTGGCTGACCATAGCAGATAAAACCGTCAACAAAATCAACAACATCAAGGAGGCTGTCCGAGTCACCTGCATAGAGTAACAAGTGCTTCCCATTCTCCTGAAGGGCGGATGAAACCCCTTTAATAAATGTACTAGCAACGGGGTCACTCACCATGTAAGAGATACTATCGGCAAGGACTAAAGCCACAATATTTGAGGTGCCCTTTCTAAGAATTTGCGCTGCTTTATTAGGACCACTGTAACCAATCTTTTTGCACTGCGCCAAAATCTCTTCGCGCTTCGCTTTTGATAATTGGTCTGGGCGATTAAACGCATTTGAAATAGTTGCTGTTGATACGCCTAACTGTTCAGCAACATCTTTAAGGGTAAGTTTCGTTTTATTCATTGTTATTAGCTCTTTTAACGAGACTTACTACCCTGAATCGTAATTAAAAAAGGGTAGCAAGCGTGCGCTTCGACTACCCTTTGACTATATCATTAACTTAAACGTTTAACGCTGCTTTTTTAATACACACCTGGTGTTTGAGCCTAAGTTTTATTGGAAAGCTTAATTTTAAGAAACTGACGTCTTATCTCGTTCCGAAAATTTTATCTCCAGCATCACCTAGTCCTGGCAGTATGTAGCCTTTTTCATTTAATCTTTCATCAATAGCAGCTGTGAATATATCAACATCAGGGTGGGCATCAACCACGGCTTTAATGCCTTCTGGTGCGGCAACAAGGAACAGCCCCATAATTCGGCGACAACCTTTCTTTTTAAGTAGGTCAATAGTAGCAATTAGGGTTCCGCCTGTGGCAAGCATAGGGTCTACAATCAACGCAGTACGCTCGTCGATATTTTTTACCACCTTATCAAAGTAAGCAACGGGTTGAAGGGTATCTTCATCGCGATAAAGGCCAACCACACTGATTTTTGCATTTGGGATTAACTCTAGCACACCTTCTAGCATGCCCAAGCCGGCGCGAAGAATAGGCACTACGGTTATCTTCTTACCTTTTATTTGTCTTACTTCCACCTCGTCTCCAGACCAGCTTTTTATGGTCGCGCGTTCTGTAGGCAAAGTTCGGGTTGCTTCATAGGTCAGCAAATTTCCCACTTCAGAGGCGAGCTCGCGAAAATCTTTGCTGCTAATTTTAGCATTTCGCATAAGCCCTAGCTTGTGCGCAATAAGCGGATGGGTAATTTCGTGAACGGCCATGTAAGACTCCTTGTAATCGATTCCACTATATTTTAACCCAGCCGTGCCTTAGTTAAAGCGATTAGTCGTAAAAATATGTTTATTCAATGCTTTGAAATACCGTTTTTTACTCTAGACAGCACTTGGAAATGCTTTAACCTAGAGATGCGGCTTTCAATTTCCATGTGCGCCTTACATGGAGCCATTCAGTAATCTCACATGATTTTTCATACTCACTTCGCTTTAAGCTAGGAGGATATTACTATTGGACATTCGAAAGGACATCGGGAAGTACCGTTCTTTCACAAAGCCTGCTCAAACTCACTTTCTAAAACCATGTTTATCTTTTTCAAAAGGAATTGTTTATGCAATCTTACGCTAAACGTTTTCGCTACCTTGCTATAGTCGCACTCAGCTTTTGTACCCATAATGCGTTTGCACAGTGGGAACAAATTACGCCTGATAATGAAGTTGTAGTATCTATACCCGGCGGTGGAGAGAAAACCGCTTATCCATCCTGTTCCCTTCCAGCTTTACCCGGACCTGAAGGGTTAGCTCCAAATCCATTCTCGTTTTATTTCGAACAAGGTGAGAGTGATAATTTACTGATTTACTTTAACGGTGGAGGGGCATGCTGGGACGACGCGACCTGTCTTGCTTCGATGCAGCTTGAGTTTGACGATAACCCTATGTCACGTGCAGCCTACAACCCATCGGCCGTTATCGAAAATACACCGTTCATTTCAGGCGGAATATTTGAAGATACGGAAGAAAACCCTTTTCAAACTTGGTCAAAAGTTTTCATACCTTACTGCACTGGTGATTTGCACATAGGCTCAAAAGACACGCAGTATGTTGACGAGCTTGGTATCGTTACAGGTCAACCTGGTGCTGAGGTTACCCTAAAACACCGTGGTCACGACAATGCCTTGGTTGTTATACAGTGGATCAAAGAAAAGCTAAGAAACGATGGTTTGTCACCAAAGAAAGTATTACTCAGTGGAAGTAGTGCCGGTGGCTACGGCGCTACATTTAACTTCCCCTACTTCCAATCTCTGTTTGGTCGTACAAAAGTGGCGCTTTTTGCTGATGCATCCCTAGGCGTTATTTCAAAAGGATTTACGCAAACGGTGCTGAATTATCAAGGGCCGTGGGGTATTGAAGACACACTACCGAGAAATTTCCAACGTTTAATAGGTAACTTTAACTATCTAACCCTTAATAAACAGGTGATGTTGCGACTAGCTTATCAGTACCCTTGGAATCGCTTTGCCCAGTATTCAACTGGAACTGATATTGTTCAAATTCAGTTCTCTAAAATTTCAGACCAGGTTTCCAGAGGCAATTTAGATCCAACGACATGGGGCGTAACAGAATCTGATTTAGGGTACATACTTGGCTGGCAGCTTCAAGCTAATGCATCAGTTCATGCGCTCTCAGCATTCACTTGGAACTACCAATTTTATCTCGGAGAAGGTACGTGCCACATGGTGCTAAACGACTTCTGTGAAGACAACGCATTCCCAGTATCTTCGCCCAGCCCATTTTATAATGAGCAAAGTGCGCGGGGTATTTCCTTTAAAGAATGGCTACACACGTTCGCTACATCACGCCGCTTTAGAGAAAATAGCGCTACTTACTATCAATAAATTACAACGTGCTAATTTGTATTAAGAATTGACCAATAGTATGGCAAGTCCAACCCCGTAGCTGTTGGATTTGCCATCTATAAAACGAGGGTTTGTTGTTCTTTACTGTGCATTTTTGTAGCAGCAAGCTTGCCCCCACTACCCTACTTGCAGAGTAGCGCCGTCTGGCATAGTCACTTCAATTTTCATATTTCCACCAACGGCTGCTAGATATGCAGCTGCGCGTTGAAGAGAAACATCTTGGATACGCTTCGATTCTAACTTGCTCACGCCAGAAGCAGTGACTGATAGTGCCATTGCTACGACTTCTTGTTTAACTCTGTGCTGCTTTCTTATGTCACCTAGTGTAATTTCTTTCATTGTCTTTTACCGAGAATTTCGGGCATTAAAAAAGCCCAGATTGTGATACCTTCTGGGCTTTTGCAAAACGTTTTTACCTGCAGTGCCCAGAAGCCAATACTTGCCCCTGAACACCGACGGTCAGGTGCAATCAGTAATTAAAATTATAAAGATAACCAGTTGAAACGTTTCGCATAATAATTCTCTTTTTACAATGTACTTGTACAAACGGCATTTTGCCGAGACTAAGTGAAATAGTTGGGCTAATGATTATTCTGTGAAAACAGTAGCCGCCTCGTGTCACTTATCCTTAACCATACCATGTAGATAAGCAATAGCAATGACTTTCCAAAAAGGAAAGTCTGCAAAGCAAGTTGAAAGCCGCCGTTTTAGGAAACAGACGAGCTTAAGCAAGTAACTTCAGAACCAATCTTTGCTTGTTTAAGCGAAGCGAGAAAGCGCGGTACAAGATCGCTCCCCTCTTCAGGAGACCAGCTTGCAAAACCTTTGTCATCCGTCACTTCATACGGCCCTTGCTTAACTTCCATAAATACCACTGGGCTAGAGCACAGAGTTGCATGCCAGGTATTAGGTGGAATTTCAATGCCGAAGGTTTCTCCACCTGCCTTTAATGTTACTCTTTCTTTTACTACGCCGTCGTCGTTGAAAAACAGAATATCCAATTCACCTTCCACAACCATAAAAAACTCCCATTTGTGAGGCTGCACGTGTCGATGGGGTCGTACGTAGGAGTCTGGCATCATGGCAATGAAAAGACGCTGAACCATATCAGTATAAGATTTGTGAACGTTAAAATTAGCTCGTCGGCGAGGACTCTCTGCCGCTTTCTGCTTTAACTCACTAAACAATGCTTTATCAAAATACTTAATATCGTCCAACGTCATTTCCTAACTAATGCTTGGGTATTACATCAAAGCCTATCGCTTCTCCCTCTGATTGCGCAACTATCAAAAGCAATCATTTATTTTTCTTCATTCTGCGGCTTTGCTCTTGACGCTTCTCTTCTCGCTTTTCTTTCCTATCTTTCTTATCTGGCGTCAACGAGCCTGTTTTGAATTTTGCTTTACGCTTGGCTTTCGCTTCAGCTTTCCTCGCCGCTTCAAGTGCCATTTCTTCTTTTTCGACTTCCAGCATTTCCGGAGTCTCAAGCGTAATTCGTCCCAACTTACCCGACTGCAGTTCTTTAAGCAGGATCTCGCATATTTTATGAAGGTTTACGCGACCACCCGCTTGAATTGCTCCGCGCGTTTTAGCAGCAGCTTCCAGAAACTCTATTTCTGTATCTGGCAGCTCGTCCAGCTTATAGCGCTCCTTCATGACCTCTGGATAAGCTTTTATCAGGTAATCCGCCGCAAAAAAACCAACATCGTCGTATTCCATAGCGGTGTTTTTAACAGCACCGGAAGAAGCCAGCCGATAAATAGAATGCGGGTTTTCAAGCTTAGGCCACAATACTCCAGGTGTATCAAACAAGATAATACCGCTGCCCAAGTTAATCCGCTGCTGGCTTTTAGTTACGGCGGGTTCGTTACCAGTTTTAGCAATAATTCGGTCGGCCAAAATGTTAATCAGCGTTGATTTACCAACGTTAGGTATACCGGTGATCATGGCTTTAATTGCTTTGGGCTGACCTTCTTTATACGAACAAATGCTTTTAACCAGCTGCATAATTTGCTTGCTGTTGCCCGGGTTATCGCTAGAGGTCGTAATCGTCTTCACGCCGCGCTCTTTCTCTAAGCTCTCCTGCCAGCGCGCGGTAATTTCTGGGTCTGCCAAATCATACTTATTAAGAATTTTAATACAGGGCTTATCGCCGCGTATTTTTGCAATTTCAGGGTTTTCACTGGAATACGGAATACGTGCGTCAAGCACCTCAATAAGAATGTCTACTTGATTAAGCGACTCTTTAATTTCTTTCAGGGCTTTGTGCATATGCCCAGGGAACCATTGTAATGCCATGGTTGTTTCCTATCGTAATCGAGTTGAGGGGAGTGTGCTTAACGGGTTAATTCATAAGCGCAGATATTCACAGCGCTGGCTAAGTTTAACGAGTCAATCTTACCGCTTCCCGCAATGGTATACGCCGTTGCGTTTAGCTTTGATAGTGCGTCAACAGGCACGCCACGGGCTTCGTTACCAAACAGATAACACTGATAATCACCAAAGGTGTTAGAGGTAATATTACTACCATTCATATCCAAGAAAGCGAAACGTTCGAACCGCTCGCCTAGGCTTTCAAGCGCTACGTTTAATTCCATGTTCACATGGAAAATAGCCCCCATACTTGAGCGTACAACTTTCGAGTTGTAAGGGTCCACACTGTTAGGGCTTAGTAATAGCGTAAAATCACCAAACCACGCTAGCGTTCTTAGTATGGTGCCTAAGTTGCCGGGGTCTTGAACTTCATACAAATAAATGTACTTTTCGGTACTGGGCTTGTTTGCTGAAATGTTGGTTTGTGACCGCTCTGAACTTAACGAAGTGTTAGGAAGTGGAACGCGAGCAATAATACCTTGAGGTGATTTAGTATCGCTTAGTTGCTGCATTTGTTGTGACGATACCGTTTCTATCTTCATTTTAGAGGCTAAAGAATCAAGCCTTTCTTTTACCCACGCCTCATAGTCAGCTGTCACATAAAGGGTGATATCACCTAATGTACTGCTGTCATACTGAGCAACGTTAACTAGCTCTAAAACTAAGTGCTCTCCTTCCACCAAATAGAATTCGAACTGCGTTCTAAATTTCTTTTGATGGAGCTTTTTCACGTCACTTAGTTTCATTTGCACTGCCCTTTTTATAACTTTCGGCGCAAGTGTAAGGTAAGTTCAGGAAAAGGCAAGGTGACAATTTACCCTGCCTATAACATGGTTTGATCATTCTTCAGCAACAACATAAATCTCACCGTCATAAATCCCTTGTACGGTTAGCTTTTGACTTGCCAGTGCCTGAAGGTAGTCGATATGCGCTTGCTCCACTTTCTGCCCTGGAACAATAAGCGGAATACCGGGAGGGTACGGTGTAATTAAGCCAGCTGCAGTGCGTCCAACGCTGTTTTGCCACGGAATGGCTTCTCTAGGGCTGAAAAACGCTTTTGACGGAAGGTCGTCTAAATGAATTGGCGGAATGTCTGCCGGTAACGGGCTTTTGCTCTTGCGCTTGCTTAGATTAACGGCGCCATCATCAAGACGTTTCAATGCGTTATATAGCCTTACAATTTTAGAGCGCATTCCGCCTAGCGTAAGCAGCACTAAAATAGTGCTATGAGTAAACTTCTCGATTTCTAAGCCAACTTCGTCCATCAAAAAACGATGTATTTCTTGATTTGAATAGTCAAGCGCCGAAACGTCAATTAAGATTTTAAGCGGGTCATGCCCAATGTTATCGCTTTCAAAGTGAGAAAACATATTCGCAAAGTCACTAGGCGAAAGTATTTTAAGTCGCCTGAACTTGGCCATTTGCGATTTGAGTTCGGCAACGTTGCTTAATAGCTCATTAAGTATTTTGTAGCCTTCCATTTCCAGCTGCTGACGACATACATCAAGTGAAGCAATGAGTTGATACTTGGGCGAAGTACTGGTGTGAATGGCAAACACTTCTTTAAAGAAGTCTTTATCGAAGTCCGGATCGTTTACATGAATAAAGGATGCTTGCGAGAACGCGGACACCACTTTGTGCGCAGAGTGAGTAATATAGTCTGCCCCAGCTGCGATAGCAGAGTAGTTACGCAATGCAGGGTGGAATAACGAATACGCAAACCACGCTTCATCAATGAACACTTTAATGCCATGTTCATGAGCTAAATTTACGACTTGCTTAAGGTCGGTCAATAGCCCGTCGTAGGTACAGCCCGTCAGCACGATAAGTTTAGCGTCAGTATTTTCTTCAATAAGCTGCTTAATTTGCGCCATTCTGGGCGGTGAAAAAATACCGTATTCAGGGTTAAACACACTGTCTAGATACACTGGCATGGCTCGCGCCTGAATAATGCCATAATGTACTGACTTGTGGCAGTTTCTGTCGGCAATAACTTTGTCGCCCTCACGCAACAGCGTCTGCAAAATAATTTTGTTTGATGTAGAAGATCCGTTCGTGACGAAATAGGAATGGCGAACCTCAAATGTATTCGCAACAGCGGCTTGCGCTTTACCAATAGCGTGAGTGCCATCTGATAGTGAGCCCAGCGAGTCTACGCTTACCGATAAGTCACTAACAAACACGTTACGCCCGAAGAAACGATAAAAATCACTAATGTAGGGTGAATTTCTAAAGCTTGCGCCACCGCTGTGACCTGGCGTATGCCACGAGTCATTAGATTCTACAACGTAGTCTTTGTATTCAGTCCAAAACGGCGTTTCGTTTCTATCATCAAAGTCATTGATGATATAGCCAAGAATAGATTCTGGGTCCGAAATAATGTCGTTACGATAGAAGAACGATTCAATGCCATTGGCTTGATTTACAATATCCAACCCTTTTACTGCATCGCCTAAGACATACACGGGAAGCTCAGGCCGAATACGTTTAATGGCGTCGATCACTCTGGCGTTATTATCAATTACCGCGTTGCTTGCAGACGACTTTTCGCTTGTAGTTTTCTCGTTCGCGTTTTGTGAACTGACGCTTTCGGCTGCGGGGCTCGTATTTCCATTAGGTACGCCATTTAAAGGCGCTACGTCTGTCAACTCTTTAACCTTCGCTACCACATCCCAGCTAAATACCACAGCCTGAATGTCACCGTCTTCACGAACAAATTGTAGTGCCTTTTCAACGGAGTTCGCTTCAAGCAGGCTTATTTCAACGTCACTTCTGTCAAAGTAAGCAATCGTGTTGCCTATACTCGACGTAATTTGTTCCAATAGATCAACAGCATCTTCTATAACAAGAATTTTTAAATGAGGGCGCATTAACCAACCATAAAATTAATAATGAGCATTTAGCACTAGGCTAAAACTCATAAAACTAAGAATCTATAAACTAAACACAGTAAAACTAAAAATAGTGTAACTCTGAATTTCACTGGTGTCGTGTAAACTCTCGCTTAGTAGTATTAAAGTGTCTATCGAGTTTGGACGGGGTAAAGCCACGCATGCAAATATCTACTCTTCTGGACTATTCCTCACATGCAGTTCAATCAAAATCAATAGCGCACCAAAACGACCTGCGCGAATTTCTACATTACGCGAAAAACGTACTTCCATCCATTGCATCAACAAAGAAAAACGCCTGGCCAATTTGTTATGACCACTGCTTTATGAGAGTAATTTTGGATAATGTTGTCGGTTGTGCATGGTATGAGGCTATTCCGACACCAGCTTATAAAAACCTGAGCGACGAACAAGCCAGCGCCGCGTTATGCCTCGCCAAACAAATAGCCACTGAAAGTGTGTCGCTTCACGTACTCAACCAACGCTCGAAACAGTGGCGCCATAAACAGCTAAAGTTAGAGTTTTAGTATGACAAAACGCACCTCCATTAACGACGCAATTTTAATTGAGGACGGCCAAGACCTAGAGCGAATTGTGAAAGATAAACGAGCGCAGTGGCGGGCTAATAACGCGAAAGCGCGTCGCAGACAACGCCGATATAGAAAGAAGCTTATTGCAGAACTTCCGCGAATTATCACCGATATTCATAGCACATATCCTGAAGATGATGCGTAAAGCACTTTCATAAAAGATATCAATTACCTACAATCACTGCTAGAAAGTTGCGCTTATCAGAGTGCGACGTACATTATTTATACACAGCATCCCTACCCATCAAGTGACAGGACATACCATGGCGTTTAATTTAGCTATTAATAACGATATTGCAGTAATCACCTTCGACGACGGAAAAGTTAACGCCGTAGGCTTTGAGCTTATTCAGCAGTTCAACGATGCCTTAGATGAAGCAGAGAAAAGCGCAAAAGCGGTTGTATTACACGGCGGCGAAGGCAAGTTCTGTGGAGGGTTTGATTTATCAGTAATGAAAGCCGACGACAAAGCAAAACAATTAGAGTTGGTATCAAAAGGCGCTGATTTAATTGTGCGACTTTATAGTTTTCCGCTACCTGTTGTTGTTGCTGCTGAAGGTCACAGTATTGCCATGGGCGCTATTATGCTTATGGCCGCAGACTTACGTATTGGTAAAGATGCCGACACTAAATACGGTCTTAATGAAACCGCCATTGGCATGGTGCTGCCGCCATTCGGTATGGAGCTCGCCAAAGCCAGACTTGCCAATACAAGCCAAACTGAAGCCTTGCTCTTCTCGCGCATCTATCAAGGCAGTGAAGCCGTTAAAGCAGGCTTTTTAGATGCAGCAGTACCTCAGGAGCAAGTACTAGCAACGGCCATGGGTTATGCTGAAAAGCTGAAGATGTTGCCTAGACAGCCTTTTGCTGAGTCTAAACTTCAGCTGCGTAAAGAAACGATAGAGAAGATGAAAGCTTAATCTCAAGTTATAACAACGCGTTGAGACTGGTTGTTTCAACGCGTTGTTTAGAAATGATTACTTTACAGGGCCAGAGCGGCGTTCTATTTCTTCTTTAAGGGCACTTCTTAGGCCCAACTCAAAGCTTAATTCCGCAAGCACAAATAATGGTCCTATGGCTAACCCCATAATATCGTCAACAAAAGCAGGCTTTTTGCCCTCATAATGATGACCGATAAACTGAAGCACCCAACCACCAATAAAGATACCTAGTGAGACCGCAAGCCATACCCCTATTCCATTTTGCGCGATGGGTTGGGCGAAATAGACCATAATGCCGGTTATAAATGTCATCACTGCACCAAGCTTTATATCTAACTTTATATAAAACGCATTACCTATCGCCCAAACAAATAGCGCTGGGCTTATGTTCATGTCTCCAAAGATTGGCGCGTTAACCATAAGCGCTGGCTTACTCAACAAGCAGAAAACCGAGAAAACAATCAGCGGGATGCCGATATAATGGGTGTAGATGTTTTTTTGATCTCTGTGGTACTTAGCGTACTCACTTAAGTGTTGTTCTAGATTTTTCATACTGCGCCAACGTTTTATTTGTATTGTAAGGGTCAGTTTACTCTTTGCGAACACATACAAACTGTCGGCTTGACGACAAACTCAACTAAACTGGTTTAGCATTTGCGGTTTTTTAACTAAATAATCTTGCTGAACTTAGTCGTGAAAAGCGACTCCTACCGCTATTGATGAATAATAAGTGGAGTTTTCATGAATAAAAGGAAGTACCTTTTAACTTTAGCTGTACCTGCACTTCTTACCTTAACGGCTTGTAGTTCAGTTTCTTCAATGTATTCGACTGATGAACAAGAACAAAGTATTGAGGAGAACGAGCTTGCACTTTCGGGTAGCCATTGGCAGGTCGAAAGCATAAATCAAGCAGGTATAATCGACTTTAGCCACGTTACGCTTAATGTAAATGTAAGCGGGGATATTAGCAGAATAAGCGGAAGCACAGGCTGTAATCAGTATACAGGGGCGCTCAACGTTGCGAATGCCAATAAAGTATTCAGTGCTGACAACAATGCTCACCCCTTCTCCGCCGATAAAATTGTACTTACCAGAAAGATGTGTGCCCCAGCGCTTATGAAGCAAGAGCAAAGCTTTGTTGATGCTTTAGCTTCATCGAAAACTTATGCAATATTGGATAACACGTGGCTAGTCCTGTATGACAGTAATGACAATGAAACAGTAAAAGCAATAATCTCATCCCCTTCACAAGGTTCCAATACCGGTAATGCAGGTAAACCCCGGGCAGGAGTTAACAAAAAGCCAAAAGGTGTAGCTAAAAAGCAGGATATTGCCAACAGTTCTGCGCAAGCCAATAGCAGAACCTATAAGTGTGAGACGCCAAACGCCAGTATCACAGAATTACGCGTAAATACGCTTGGCCCAGATACAAAAGCACTCTCGCTCAACAACGCGTATCACATTGTGCAGCTATCACGCTCTGCATCGGGAGCGAAATACACAAACAACAAAGGTGTGGTGTATTGGAATAAAGGTGATGTTGCCACCGTTTCTATAAACTCTGGCTACTACCACTGTACAATTAATCATTAGAAATCAGACGGCAGTATTAACCTGTAATACTGCCGTCGCAATTTATTTAAAAAGTTTCAGTAATATTCATGTCATGCTTTGGCGTTTTGGATAACGTCTCGAAACCCGAAGTACTTGTCATAAGCTACACGTGCCTTTGTTCTCACCTTTAATTATTCAACCGCCCTTAATAAAGAGCGCTTCTTTGTTTAAACCAATTTGTGGTTTACCTATTCTACTTTATCTGCCACTAATCTCTGTCGAATAGTTTCAATTAAACACTTTTTAATACTCCATCCTGTTCGAACTAAAAGCTTTAACACAGAGTTAGCGCTTTATTTATATATTTAATGTTACGCCTTAAATCACTATAAATCAGTCAGTTAAGCTGTAAAAACACGCACTTAACATCCTTATCACTTGCCGTTAAATATGCTTCGACGTTGAAACAATAGTTAGAACACTATACAATTTATTTTTATTGAACAGCCAATTAAAATAAAAACACTACTTAAGCGCATCTAAATCAACTCCTATAAAGCCTGTAGAAACGCGGCTTAGAGAGAGGTCAAGGTAAAGAAAGTTAAAGTGGTGTTTATTAAGCGAAGAGCGATTAGTTCGAACGTTTCGAACGCTTAGCGAGAAAAATAGTTTCAACACTATTCATCGTATTGAAACCAAATATGTGTATTAGCTTGTACGTATTTATTTTTCACGCAAAGAGCGCGCTAATTGGCGAGCGTTGTCAGCACTATTAAAGTAGGAGTTTATGCATGTCATTACCGACTTATCAGAATTTCATTCACGGCAAGCCGATGGCAAACAAAAGCAAAGAGACCTTTGCAGTCACCAACCCCGCAACCGGTGAGGTAATTTACCACGTAGAAGTGGCTGATGAGTTTATTCAACAAGAAGCGATCAAGAGTGCTAAAGAAGGATTTGCGGTATGGTCAGCAATGATGCCTATCGAAAGAACTCGCATTCTTAACAAGGCCGTTGCACTGCTTCGCGAACGTAATGATGAACTCGCTAAATTAGAAGTACTCGACACCGGTAAGCCTATTCAAGAAGCCGACTGTGTTGATATTGAAACTGGCGCTGATGTTATTGAGTACTATGCGGGCCTTGCACCTACTCAATTGGGTACTCAACAGCCTGTGGGCGCCGACTTCTTCTACACGCGTAAAGAAGCGCTAGGTATCTGTGCCGGTATTGGCGCATGGAACTACCCTATCCAAATCGCTTGCTGGAAGTCAGGCCCAGCGCTAGCTGCTGGCAATGCATTTATATTTAAGCCATCAGAAGAAACGCCGATGGGTGCGCTTAAACTGGCTGAAATTTTCACTGAAGCTGGTGTACCTGCTGGCGTATTTAATGTGGTTCAAGGCGCAGCGCAAGTAGGCCAATGGCTTACTAACAGCCCAAACATTGAAAAGGTATCATTTACCGGTGAAGTAGGCACGGGTAAAAAAGTGATGCAAAGCGCCGCTGCTTCGAACTTAAAAGACGTGACGATGGAGCTTGGCGGCAAGTCTCCGCTAGTAGTATTTGAAGATGCAGACATTAGCCAGGCTATCAGCGCCGCTATGCTAGGCAATTTTTATACACAAGGTGAAATCTGTACTAACTGTACTCGTGTTTACGTTCAGCGCTCTGTATATCAAGCCTTTATTGATGAGCTTAAAACCCGTACCGAAAATAATATCATTATGGGCGACCCGCTAGACCCTAATGTAAACCTAGGTGCGCTAATTTCAGAAAAGCACCAAGAGCTAGTACTTAGCTATATTGCGAAAGGAAAAGAAGAAGGCGCAACGCTGTTAACCGGTGGTAACGCAGCTTCTCCAGCTTCTGCTCCTAACGGCTATTTTGTTGAACCAACAATTTTCACAGATTGCACCGACGATATGACTATCGTTAAGGAAGAGATCTTTGGGCCAGTAATGAGCGTGTTGGTATTCGATGATGAAGACGAAGTGATTGCACGCGCGAATGACACTGAGCTAGGTTTGGCAGCGGGCGTATTCAGTAAAGATATCCAGCGTGCACACCGCGTCATCCACCAGCTACAAGCCGGTATTTGCTGGATAAATGCATATGGAAATTCTCCAGCAGAAATGCCTGTAGGCGGCTACAAACAGTCTGGCATTGGACGTGAAAACGGCGTCGAAACACTAAATAGCTACACACAAACCAAGTCGGTTTATGTAGGTATGAGTCAAATTGAGAGCCCGTTTTAAATCGCAGTAGGAGTACATATGCAGACATTTGATTACATTATTGTTGGAGCAGGTTCTGCTGGCTGCGTGCTAGCGAATCGCTTGTCAGAAAACCCAAAGCACAAGGTGTTGCTACTGGAAACCGGTGGCTCTGACAAAAGCATTTTCATTAAGATGCCAACGGCGCTGTCTATTCCGATGAATACCGACAAGTATGCGTGGCAATTCAACACTGAAAAAGAGCCGTATTTAAACAACCGCGAAATGCACTGCCCGCGCGGCAAAGTGTTGGGCGGATCGTCATCCATTAACGGTATGGTGTATGTGCGCGGCCACGCTAAAGACTTTGATGAATGGGAAGCTCACGGCGCAGAGGGCTGGAATTATCAGGCATGCCTTCCTTATTTCCAAAAAGCAGAAACCTGGTACAAGGGCAACGATGCTTATCGTGGTGGAAATGGTGAACTTGGCGTTAACAACGGCAACGAAATGAAGAACCCGCTTTATACGGCTTTCATCAAGGCCGGCGAGCAAGCTGGATATGACATTACTAGCGATTATAACGGCAAGCAGCAGGAAGGCTTTGGCCCAATGCATATGACCGTAAAAGACGGTGTGCGCAGCTCAGCAAGTCGTGAATATCTTGACCCGGTAAAGTCGCGTAAAAACCTAACCATTGTAACTGGCGCGCTGGTGACTAAAGTTGTTCTTGATAACAAAGTCGCAAAAGGCGTTGAGTATGTGGTTAACGGCAAAACCGAAACGGCAAATACGTCTAACGAAGTTATTTTAAGTGCCGGCTCTATTGGCTCGCCACATATTCTGCAACTTTCAGGTATTGGCGATAAAGAGATTCTTGAAAAAGCAGGTATCGATGTTAACCACCACCTGCCGGGTGTGGGCCAAAATCTGCAAGATCACTTGGAGTTCTATTTCCAGTACAAGTGTAAACAACCGATCACGCTAAACCGCAAACTGGGCTTAATTTCAAAAGGGTTGATCGGTGCTCGCTGGTTGCTTAACCGTTCAGGTTTAGGGGCTACGAATCACTTTGAGTCTTGCGCGTTTATTCGCTCGAAAGCAGATGTAGAGTGGCCTGATATTCAGTACCATTTCTTGCCAGCAGCTATCCGTTACGATGGTAAATCAGCATTCGATGGCGACGGCTTTCAGGTACACGTAGGTCACAATAAACCTAAAAGTAGAGGTAGCGTTACCATTCAGTCGGCTGACCCAACAGTTCCGCCCAAAATCTTGTTTAACTACTTACAGCATCAAGATGATATTGAAGGATTTCGAGCTTGCGTAAGACTAACAAGAGAAATCATCGCACAGTCAGCATTCGACGACTTCAGAGACGGCGAAATTCAGCCTGGCGAGCACATTCAAACGGATGAAGAAATCGATGCTTTTGTGCGTGAAGCCGTTGAGAGCGCTTACCATCCTTCGTGTTCATGCAAAATGGGTGAAGACGACATGGCAGTAGTAGATTCTCAAACCAAAGTACATGGTATTGAAGGCCTGCGAGTGGTGGACTCATCTATCTTCCCTACCATTCCAAATGGAAACCTAAATGCACCGACCATAATGGTAGCGGAAAAAGCGGCGGACAAAATTTTGGGTAAACCCGCTCTACCACCACAAAATGTAGCGGTAGACATACACCCTAATTGGCAAACCGAGCAACGCTAAACGTTAAAATGATTTCGCACCAGTGTGCTTGTTCTCGCAACAAGCGCACCTTCCACAGTGCCTATATGCCGCCGACCAAGGTGACGATGCATGTAGCTGGGTGGTCTGTTTAATAACGAAAAAAAGGAAAAAACATGTTTCAATTTTATCAATACTGGGAGGGTGATAATGACAGTATGGCTTAGTGCAGGCATTATTTTCACTCTACTTTCAGTGGCCTATATTCTATTTAAATGGGGCAACATGAAAGTGGTAGGTGTAACGCCAGTTAGAACCTTTACCTTTATTGCCATTCTTTTTACCTCGGGTTTGGATGTGGGCCTCATTATGTTCCCACTCACTGAATTTGCTGGTTATGCTGACATAAGCGCAAGTCCTGAATACGCATTCACCAATCCTCTCGCCATTGAGTTTGGGTTTTGGGGTTTCTTAATTTGGGGATTCTACTTTCTTACTTGTTTTTATTTCTGCGTAATAGAACCCAAGGTTAAATTCTTCGAGCTTCCTGTCGTTAAGTTCGTAAACAATGTTGTAATTATAGGGACCTGCGCTTTCACAGCTTTCTTACTGCTGTCTAATCTTCCATGGTACTTGCCAGCAGTGGGTGATGGAGAATCTATCGTGCCTGCGTTCTACCTGATCGTGTTTGCAGCCATTGCCTTTGCTGTGTACTCAAGTACTAGCATTAAGTACGTGCGTATTTTAAGCCTTACCACAACTTGGGTATTTATCGCTCTCATTGTTGGCATGTGGGCTGCGGCATTTGTGTTTGGCGAAAGTGAGATAACTGCTTATTTCAAGAATCTAGGCCTAATTGGCGGATATTTTGCGAATATTGATAACTTCGTATTACCCATCAATGATTACCATGAGTTTTATCTATTCTGGTGGTTCAGCTGGAGCATCATGATAGGTCAGTTTACCTCTCGCTTTGTAGGCGGTCTCAAAACCTATCAAGTTATGCTGGCTATGATGGTTATCCCATCTATCCCTATCGCCGCATGGTTTTCAGTACTGTACCACTATCACAGCGCCGGTATTCCTACAGAAGGAATAACTAATATGGCAATGGTATTTGTAGGTGTCGTTTTTGTAATCAACTCACTTGATTCACTCATAAGACTTTATACCGACAACCTTAATATGACCGTGGAGCGTATTGGTAAAGGTAATTATATTGCCCTTAACATAGTCGCACTATCGCTGCTTACGCTGTTATTCAAATTAGACTTCTTGCAAATACAGTGGGTGGGTGCGCTAGTTATCGCTATCTTCTTTAGCTGCTTTGCTTTCATTCTAAGTCAGAAGTTTAAATCGGTGACGGCTATCAAAACCTCGCCGAAAGAAAACAAAATCGACTTTACCAAGATAGAAAATCTTAACTAATTAAATCAATCACTTCTTACCTTATTAACATTGGCTCACTTTGAGCCAATGGAGGTAAGTGTTGCCCGAAGCCCGCGTAAAAGCGCGCTTTATGAGAAATGGGCGAAATAAAACAAAGATAAAAAACAGGTGTTTAACAATGAAAAAATTGAATTCTTTTTTTACATCCACGCATATTTTCACAGTGGCTATTGTCGCAGCATTATATTCTTCAGCTTCATTCGCTGATTGGAGCGCCAATATCTCTGCAGTATCAGATTATACCTTTAACGGTTTAAGCCAAACACAAAACGACCCGGCTCTTCAGGGAGGTGTTGATAAAGCTTTTGATAACGGGACTTACGTTGGTACTTGGGCATCTAACGTTGATTTTGGTGGCGACACCAACCTTGAGTGGGACGCCTACATTGGTCGTTACCAAATGCTCACTGAAACTGTCAGTATTGACTATGGCATTGCCTACTACTCCTATCACGGCGGTGACGATTCAAGCGACGGTAACTATCCGGAAATTTATACTAAATTCGGCTATGCGAGCGACTATGGTAATACTGAGCTTAACCTGTGGTACACGTGGGACTACTTTGGCACAGGCTCAAGACACACTGTAGCTATGATTGCTCACAACTTTGAACTTGCACCTAACCACAACCTTCGCGCTAGCTTTGACGTGTCTAACTCTTTAGACAGCGATACTTGGGTATGGCGTGACGAAAACACGTCTTTCTATCACTACCGTTTGGCCTACCAGACAAGCTACAAAGGATTAGACTTTGAAATTGCTGCTGAAAACACAAACCTTGATATAGACACCGCCGATGAACGTATTGTGTTTGGTGTATCGAAAACCTTCAGCTTTTAATCCAATAGGCTCGCACTAATCATCGCTTTTATTTTTTAGAGATGTAGACAGCAGTAGACCTTTATTTGCAGCGTTGGAAAGACCATCGACACTCCAGTCCGTCCACGCTGCCATTTCTTTATATGCATCAATAAAAACAGTGGTATTTCGACCATTATTTTTTGCTTGATACAATGCCCAGTCCGCAATCAAAATGGCATGTTCCCATACCTTTGAATCTAGTATGCAATCATCCCAAGGAAGCTTAGTTGCTCCTATTGACATTGTAATGGGCTTAGGTAATTCCAAAACATGGTGAAGCGTCGCTATAGCGTTATGAAGTCGCTTATTAAACTCACCAATATCGTTTGGATTTATTGACGGGACGACTAACAAAAACTCTTCTCCACCCCACCTTATTAACCTATCAGTATTTCGACTGACTGTTCGTAGCGCTTGGCCAACATGATGTAGTGCACTATCACCCTTATCATGACCGTATGTGTCGTTTAGTTGTTTAAAGTTATCAAGGTCGATAAGAAAAATAGCGCACACTTCATCGACGCCAACTGACGCATCCTGCTGTTCTGTTTTCGCATTTACTGCATCAAATATCTTGGGAGCGAAATTTTTGACTGCTCTTCGATTGTATAAACCTGTTAGCGGGTCGGTAATTGCCGCCTCTTCTAGCGCTTTGTTTTTTTGTTGAAGCTCGCTGTTTACGCGCTCAAAAGCGGCAGTACGCTCATTGACTCTAGCTTCAAGTATCTCGTTTCGTTGTTGATACGAAGCAATGCGAAGGCGGTAAATAATATAAAAAACTGCAAGCAAGGCTAAAACGCCGACTAGCTTAGCCCAGTTAGACTCCCACCAATGAGGCGTTACATAGAGTACTATTGCGTCTCCAGGCAGCCAACCCTCGCCATCAATTCTAGACTGGACTTCAAAAACCGTTTCTCCCGCTGACAACTTAGCTAAAAAAGCCTCTTCTCTTGAACCGGAATATATCCAATCACTGTCATCTAAACGATATCGATATTCTGGGACCGACTCTGCCGAAAAAATTGGACGTGAAAAAATAATCTCTGCATTTCTCTTTGTGTTGAGATTTATTCGATTGCTGTAGTTATTTTCTCGCTTGCCATCAACATAAACACCCGTAATGATAGTTCGCGCCGCTAACTCATGGTTTTCACTTTTCTGAACCGCTAATACACCGTTTAATGTTGGCAAATATAGGGTATCTTTAAACACTATAGATCTAAAATTACCCGCGCCATTACAACATCTCAAATCGGCTCGTGCGCTGAAAGTGCCATCATCTCGCAAGACAACAGTGCTCTTTACATGCGAGTCAGTAATATCGTCGATTTCCACATACGCAACGCCACTTGCACCGCTTAACCAAAGTTTATTACCACGGGTTGTTACACTGAAAAAATTTTGAAATGGTAGTCCGTTCTTAATGTTAAATGAGCGCCACTGCTTACTTTCATCAAGCATCAACAAACCCTGACCGTAAGTTCCTACGAAAAGCCTTCCATCATTTAACTCAAGTAGTGAAGAAGCAAACACACTGGTACCGTTAAGTAACTCTACTTCCTGCCACTTCCCATCTGTTTGGCTAAACAATCCTGACTCTGTGCCTACCCACAGTACACCGTCCTTCGCTGTCAGGATGCTGCGAACTGATTGCTTTTCAAATAGTGGAACGGACTTAAAATCGACACCGTCAAATTGGAATAGGCCCTTTGTCGTCGCTATATAAAACGCATCATCTCCTTGATATAAGGTATTTATTTGCAGACCTGTAAATTCAGGTATTGCCTCAAACTGTGATGCTCCGTTCTTGCTCCTAAAAAGGCCTCTACGAGTGCCAACCCAGAATTCGCCGTTACCTTCAAAAATACTATAAGCATCGCTACCTTCTATTGCGCTGGGAGGAACTATTAGTGTCCAGTCGTCTTCGGAGTTACTTTCAAACACACCTTTGTTTGTTGCTGTGTACAAGCGATCTTCCCGGGCAAAAAATGACCATATACGAGCACTAGATATATTTTGTGTAGGAGCTACGCGCCTTACGTTCGTTTTCCAGTATATTACTAACCCATTTGCTTTCGTTCCAAGAAACCACGTTTCTTCATCGTTAAGAAGCACGCTGTTGTCGAGCAGAAGGTTATTATCTACAAACGGTGTTAAGCTATTGAAAGTTGGCTCAGCTTCTGAAGAAATATCAAGAAGCTGGCCTTTATCCGAAACCGCCACTACGCCCCCGTTTTGAGTGCTAAATAGGCTCTTAAATTTAATTTCAGCAAAGGCTGGCATTGTCTTAAAAAGACAGCTTTCAGATGATAGTGTGAAGCGGTGAAGTTTTTGCTTTTGCAATATGTAGACTGTATCTTTTTGCACTAACAGACGTTCTGCGTTGGCAAAAACGCCAATGGGGTAGCGGCACTTCTCATGCACTGAGGATGTAAGACTGGTCTGCAGCAACTCACCTTGAGACGTTAGCAACCACAAATGACGAGTGTCATAATACGAGTTTGTAAAAGTAATATCTGCGTAACTGTAAGGCTTGGCTTTGTCGCCTTGAAGTGACCATAGTGAATCAGTAATTACCCACACCGTGTTTTTAGCATCGGCGATAACTTGCTTTATTGGTTTGTCATCAAAATTAACGCCAAATGCCTTGAACTTACCATCATCGAAACTCACTAACCCGACGCCAGTCACTATCCAAAGTCGTCCTGTATTATCAAGAAACAGTGCATTGATCCAGTTAGAGCCTAACTCCGGTGTATTAATGGTATTGAAAAACTCGAATTTGCGTCCGTCAAATCGAGCAAGTCCGTTCTCTGTGCCAAGCCACACAAAACCGTTGTTATCTTTGACTATTGATTTGATAGATATCTGAGGCAACCCTTTTGCCGATACATATTGCCCTACATCATAGGTCGGTACGCCAGCCACGCTCCACTTTTCAACGCGGTAGCTTTCGCCCCACGAAGCAGCACTCGAAAGACCCAAAAGTACAATAATTAAAGAAGATAGACAGGTGATATTGAATAAAGAAAAGGGACGGTTTTTCATTGAACCTCAAAGAAAACAATTAAAGACGTCGGGACCTTGAATTTCACAATAATGGAGACGTGCTATTTAAGAACAAACCTTTACGACAATAGTTGTTCACATCACCTACACTGTCAAATCAACATTCGTATGAATTTAATCAGAAAAAGACCACGCTATGAAGCGGCTTAACTTGCTCCCCTGCCCCATATCAATGACTTTACACTGCGTCGCACCATAATAATTAATGCTGGTTTTAAGCGGTTTCAAATGAGAACTTTTCGACACTAAACAAGTGAACCATTCTACGTTGTCTTTCACAGAAACACTTTCTTGAACCATGCGCTGAATGAAGGCAAGTTCACCGCCTTCGCACCACAGTTCATTCGCTTGGCCCGCAAAATTCAAGTTTGCGTCCTTACCTTGGTAAGCGACATTTTTACCTTGTAGCTTAGATTTACTATCCCCTAAACCTTGAACTCGATTATCGGTAAACTTTGCACCACTTCGCTTGTGCTTATTGCGAGTTAAATTGGATGTTTTCCTACGCGTGCCAGACAGGGCTTCTTGGGCAGATTTATGAAACGGCGGGTTGCACATAGTAAAGGTAAACTGTTCGTTCTCTTCAATTACGCCATTGAAAATACTTGCTCTATTGGTTTGTCTACGCACTTGGAATTTATCGGCCAACACACTGTTTTTGCTCGCAATGACTTTAGCGCTTTTTACAGCAACTTCATCAACATCGCTACCCACAAACGACCAGTCGTAGGACGCAATACCAATAATAGGATAGATAGCATTAGCGCCCACGCCGATATCTAATCCACGTATATCTCGCCCACGCCCGTTTTTTAAATTAGACCTTGCTGATTTTAATAAGTCAGCAATACCGTGGATATAATCTGCTCTTCCAGGTACAGGGGGGCATAAGTAGCCTTCAGGAATATCCCAATACTCAAGTCGATAATAGTGGCGAAGCAAGGCAGCATTAAGTACCTTCACCGCTTGTGGATTAGTGAAATCTATACTGATATTGCCACTTTTAGCTTTAACGAGAAAAGGCTTAAGCGCAGGGTATGACTGGCACAGCGCATCCATTGGATAGCCGTTTTTATGGAGATTTTTAGGGTGCATGGAGCGCTACTTTTTGTGTGAAACTAAAAACTGAGATTGCACGTTTTCATCGAGCAACTGGGCGCCACTACCTTGGGCCGCCACCTTATCGTCAGTATTGTAAAGCCTACAGCGCTCTAATGACAAACACCCACAGCCAATACAGCCTTCCAACGAGCTTTTCAAACTGGTCAGCGCCGCAATTTTTGCCTCTATATGCTTATTAAATACTGTGCTCAGTTTAGCCCAATCGGCTTGGGTGGGTGTTCTGTTATCTGGCAACGTAGACAACAAATTCTTTATATCAGCAAGGGAATACCCCATATTTTGCGCGATTAAAATAAAAGAAACTCTGCGAATGACAGAACGAGGGAATGCTCTATTTCCGCCATTTGTGCGCACAGAAGGAATGAGCCCTTCGTTAGCATAATAGCGAATTAGTGAAACAGCATTGCCAGTACGTTTAGCAATAAAGCCAATGCTTACCATAGGTTCTGGTGCCATAACGCCCCTTTTTCCAATTTCAAAATAGCGGGTAAAAAAACGCTTGATCTAAAGTTAGCTTTAGATATTAAGCTGTTTTTCGTTGATTATCTATACAAGGAAAAACACATGACCACAGCATACTTAGAGCACACAAATATCACCGTTGAAAACCCTGATGAGCTAGCAAGCCTTCTCTGCACTTTGTTCGATTGGAAAATAAGGTGGAACGGCGGCGCTAAAAACGACGGCTACACGGTACATGTAGGAAACGATAAAGACTACCTTGCCCTGTACAGACCGAAAACTATTAATGAGATAGAGAGCGACTATAAAACCCTGGCTAACGTCAACCATATCGGCATTGTTGTTCCAAATTTAGACGAAACCGAACAACGAATTCTTTCCTTAAATTTCTGTACCTACAGCCACGGCGATTATGAACCGGGTAGACGCTTTTATTTTATGGCACAGCAAAACATAGAAATTGAAGTCGTTTCATATGTGTAATGCCATTGAGTGTTACACCTAGCTGAACTTTGAAATTTAGTGTTAGATTAACGTTACCTCACTCGTGCTCGTTTTACTTTGTATCTTTGTTTACTAAATTTGTTCACTAAAAACGAACGCGCACTGTGATCATTTCAATAATAATAGACAGGAAACATGGATGAGCAAAGTACTAGCGATATGTTTAGGTTTAGTAATGTTATCCCTATCGGCAAACGCATGGGCGGATAACATACTTAGTATGAAACAGCGCAGTGAGCTGATTGATAAGATCACCGTTGAACGCTTCAATTCAGTACTCCCCCACATTATGGAGCGAGAGGGCATCGACATGTGGGTGTTGATGTCGCGGGAATACAATGAAGACCCGGTTTTAAAAACCATGCTGCCTTCAACCTGGATTTCCGCACGACGCCATACCATGTTAGTCATTTATAACCCAGGCGATGGTCAACCACTGGAACGTTTAGCCGTTGCAAGATATGCAGTAGGCTCGCTATTTAAAAAAGCGTGGGACAAGGAAGCACAACCCGACCAGTGGGAAGCATTGAAACATATTATCGAGACCCGGAATCCCTCAAAAATAGCTATTAATACGTCGAATGCATTCGCTCTTGCAGATGGCATGACTGCTACTGAACGCGAAAAATTTATGGGTGGACTTTCTGAAGAACTAAAAAGCCGAGTAGTGAGTGGTGAAAGGCTGTCTATAGGTTGGTTAGAAACTCGAAGTGAACTGGAAATGCAGTATTATCCCGTACTCACTCAAATTGGTCACTCTCTGATAGCGACAGCATTTTCAAATGAAGTCATCACACCTAACGTAACCACTACAGATGATGTTGTCTGGTGGCTTCGGGATCAAACTCGTGCCTTAGGTCTCACCAACTGGTTTCATCCTACGGTTTCCATCCAAAGGCAAGACAATGAAGTGTTTGATCAAATCAGTGCTTTCAGCAAACGTCCCGGAGAAAACATCATACGACCAGGCGACCTGATACACGTTGATTTTGGCATTACCTACTTGCGACTTAACACAGATCAACAGCAGCATGCCTACGTATTAAAACCTGGAGAAAAAGACGCGCCAGCGTCACTTAAAAAAGCACTTAAGGCGGGTAACCAGCTGCAAGACATTTTGACTAGCAATTTTAAAGTAGGAAGAACAGGTAACACTATATTGAGAATGTCGCGACAGCAGGCTATCGAACAAGGGATCACGCCCGCTATTTATACCCACCCGCTTGGTTTTCACGGGCACGCGGCAGGGCCAACAATAGGAATGTGGGATGCACAAAAAGGTGTGCCAATTCAAGGTGACTACCCAATGTTTGCACAGACGGCCTATTCAATTGAGCTTAATGCAGCGAGCTTTATTAAAGAGTGGAACAAAGAAATTAGAATTATGCTGGAAGAAGACGCATTTTTTGATGGTAATTCAGTAAGCTATTTAGATGGCAGGCAGACCGAATTTCATTTGATTCATTCAGATGAAGAGCAATAAATAAGCGTATAGCTTCGTGCCTTTTTCCAAAAGTGAGAGGTATCTATTGGCAAGAAAAGCCAGTATAGAAAAGGGATTTAGAAGTAAAACTCGTAAAGTGTCAGGCCTTTCGCCCTTTCAAGCGAAAGGCCATGAAACTGTACAAAATATTAGCAGTAGGTTGCTATCCTAAAACGTGGTCTTATTCAGCTGCTGTGCGAACTACTACGTTTTCTGCGCTGTATTCACGAACAAAGTCAGACATTTCTTTGTGGTTACAGATAATATTCTCACCTTCCAGACCAAACTTCGCTAGTGCTGCATCTTTACCTACAGAAAGTGCTTCTAGACACGCTTGTGAAGCAACATCTTTATTCTTTGCAACAAGTGCTACTGTTTTTGCGTTTTCAGTTGCCTTGTTGTTCTTGTACATGTAAGCGAAAGTGCGAAGTGATTCACCGTTACAACGTACAGATGCACTGAACTCTTCAGCGTTAAAACCATTTGCGCGAATAAGACGCAATGCAGAGCCAAAACCCTCTTTAGCCGCAGTCAAACACGCTTGTGTTTCGATGTTGTCGTTAATTGGCTTTAGTACTACATCTTTTGCGAAAGATTGAGTAGCAGCAACAGATAGTGTTAGAGCAATAGCGAAAGTAGACAGTTTCATTTTTGAATTCCTATTTTGTAACTAAATTAGATATCACCTAAGTGATGTGTACATTATGACCAAAACTTTCAAAAAATAAAGCACTTTTCGTAATTTAATTACAGAAAATGCGATTTAAACATACAGATCACTACAAAACTGAAAGTAATTTACATAAAATAACATCATTTATATAAAAATTTACATATAAGTCTTTTTAGTTACAGGTCGCCCATTACGGGCACACTAAAAAGCGCGCAGGAAATTACTTTCAGCGCGCTTAATTCAAAAAAATATAGTGGGGTAATAGTTGTTGCCAGCGTAACCTTAAATTTTTGACCTACAAAATGAGATCGTGCATCCAATTAAGTGAAGGTAACTGCTGTTCTGGTTGGTAAAAGAGTCGATTGAGTCTACCTAATAAATTAACGGAACGACTAGGATCATGCGCTTTAACTCTGTGCTCGCTTTCAGTAAGCATGAACTCCCATGGCTGAAGATTGAGTTCGTCTACCTCTTCCTGCTTAACGCCCAGTGATTTTAGCGTTGACAAAATTCGCTCCGTTTTGCTTTCGGCAATAGGAATAATTTCTTTACCATAGAGATCATCGAGCGGCTCATTAATAGCTTCTAACGTGTGATTGATTGCAGCCCACACTTCATCGTGATCGAAAGCCCAGCCTCGCGGGGCATAATAACCTTCTATTTCCCATTCAAACTCGGCATTACTCACCGCAATAGAGCTCTCGGCTTCTGGAGAATAGGCCAAATCTGGCTTGGCGCCGATATTGTATGCATCGACACTCATGGCGATACAAATAATTAAATCACCGCAGTATTGCTTATTCGTGTAAAGCGCTTCAAATGCCGCGCGCTTAACGCCCATCCAACCATGCACCTTTGATGGCTGCTCCACGAAGTGCCTCACATCATCGGGTAAATCTTCGCCGTACGCGTTTATGAGCAAAGGCAGCGGATTTTGATCTGGCGCTTCATCGGGCATCCACACTTCGTATTCTTGTCGGTTATCTGCTTTCCCGCGACTTTTTATTCCATATGACAAATTTACAGGACGACAAATACTTCTATCTTCATCTACTTTATGAAAATACTCAGAGCGCATACGCTTTATAAATGGTGCATCTAACCCTGCTAATGCTGCTGTTGGATAGCGATAGCCTATTTCACTATGCTCAACCATATGTAACGTTGGAATAGCTTGTGCTAGCTTATTTTTAAGCCCTGACAGCGTGTTCACTTTTGGAAGAACAATACTTCTTTCAGGCTCTATAGTAAGTCTGCTTCCATCTTCAGTAACGAATTTCGGTGTTTTGTGAAATTCATAACCTGTGAAACCCAGCACATTCACTGCGGCGTTTCTATATTGAGAAAGCTCAGTAAAAAGCGCAGTATGATTGCGAATATGTTTAAATAACGGTCTTGATGCGGTCATATTTACTTCCATTTCAGCTACTTCCGTTCTAATTCAGCGTTTACTCACCTAATTTTGGTTTAAAAAGCGAAGCCATATTTGTGCGCCCATATCATCGTATTTTTTTACAAGGTTACGGTAACGCTCGCGCATTGCTACATCTACAAATGGTGTTGGCAGCAAAGGGTCAAAGACCAAGTGATATAACGCCCTATCTCCTATCACATAAGATTCTTTGGTGGCTTCTTCAAGGGGTAAAGTAGGCATTCGGGCAAGAGATTCCTCTATTTCACCGCATCCGTCTTTATAAAGCGTTTCTAAGTTTAGGTGGCTCCATAGTTTCATAGCCTTAGCTTGCGTTTGATTATCAAAATCGCTGGCGCTAAACACAAGTGCGTTGCCTGATAGACCAAGAGTGTGAAGTTTGTCTCGCACCTCACTTACACCACCTGAAAAATTGTTCGGCCTAATATACATATCACTTGCAAGTTTCATCATACCCACAAGCTTAAGGGCACGTTCAGTAGTCCTCAGCTGCTTTTTATCACTTTTAGGGAGTAAACTGGTTTGAGCAATTACCCAATCGTTCTGCCAAGGTACAAGGCCATTTTCATCCTCTCGCCACTGATGTATTTCTTTAGCAAATCTAATCCCCTTGTCAGCCAATTTATAATCTCCCCTGTCGACCAAGGTGATGAGCTGGGCAGACTGCAGGCGTGTGAGCGTTACTCGAATGTTGTTTTCAGAAATACCAAACAGTGCTCCCACACGAACGGCTGCACTAGCATTCATTTTAATATTGTCACGGGAACCCAGCAGCTTTAGCAGTAGCTTTCGTGCGACGGGCTTTTTCTCTTTTTCTAGCAGCAAGTTCTATTTACTTCTTTGTTTTAGATAGTGGCTAAGCAATGACTTCTGTCTCAACTTATTTGATTGCTTACATGGCATAAGCTTAGCCATGTGTGCTTCCATCATTATATAAACAAAGGCCCGGCACAAACATTACATAATTTATTAATTTACAACTATTACTGTAATATTCTAGTGCAATGATTTAATGTAAAGCTCTGGGACAACGATACGCTTTACATATTCATTGAGTGGAAATGCCATGACTTCATCTAATCGATTTGTTACGCACCTTGTAGAAAACCAACCTACCATTCCTGCTCCCTACAATTTGTGGCGAGACGATGCGTTGCTACGTGTGTTTGTAAACCAGCATTTGCCACCATCCCACCAGTATGACGAAGGGTTACTAGATAAATATGGTCAACTTGCAGGTAATGCACTTATGAATCATGGAGAACTTGCTAACAAAAATAAGCCAATTCTTCATACCTTTGATCGCTATGGCCGTCGTGCAGACAATGTAGAGTTTCATCCTAGCTATCACGCGCTTATGGAAAGTGCGATGGAACACAATGTGCATAACTATTCGTGGAAGCATGAGGGGGTTGAGGGTGCACATACTGTTCGCGCAGCATTAATGTATATGCATTATCAAGCTGAGGCTGGTACGTCCTGCCCACTGACCATGACACACGCCGCTATTCCGGCTATGCGGTATGGAAACAACTTACCACCTTACTACTTAGATAAAGTTATCAACGGCGAGTACGACCCTCGTTCCTTACCGGCACGCCAAAAACACGGGCTGACAATTGGTATGGGGATGACTGAAAAACAAGGAGGTTCAGATGTTAGGCGTAATACAACTAAAGCGACTAAGCAGGCTGATGGCAGTTACCATATTGTAGGACATAAGTTCTTTTTCTCTGCCCCCATGTGCGATGCACATCTTATTCTTGCGCAAGCCGAAGGCGGACTAAGCTGCTTTCTACTACCAAGGGTATTGGAAAACGGTGAACTTAATAACGTTCGCATTCAGCGCTTGAAAGACAAGTTAGGCGATTGGAGCAATGCCTCTTCGGAAGTTGAATTTCAGGACGCTACAGCATATTTAATTGGCGAAGAAGGCCGTGGCGTGCCGGTAATAATAGATATGGTGTCATTGACCCGATTAGACTGCATGATTGGCTCATCTGCTCTTATGCGGCAATCACTGGTTCACGCCTTACATCACGTCAGTCACCGCGATGCCTTCGGCAAAACGCTAATCAATCAGCCTCTAATGCAAAACGTGTTGGCAGATTTAACGATAGAATGCGCAGCTGCTACCGCACTCACTATGCGCGTGTCAAAAGCGGTAGACAGTACACTGAATAATAGCCATGAAGCAGCAGTGGCGAGGCTGGCCACTGCAATTGGAAAATACTGGATTTGTAAGCGCACGTCTATGTTTGTAAACGAAGCGCAAGAGTGTTTAGGTGGTATTGGTTATGTAGAAGAAAACCCTATGCCCCGTTATTACCGCCAAGCCCCGCTCAACTCTATTTGGGAAGGCAGTGGAAACGTGCAATGCTTGGATGTACTGCGCGCACTTGCCAAAGAGCCGAATGTTAAAGAGGCCTTGTTTAAAGAGCTTAAAACACAGGTAGGCAAAAATAAGCACTATGATATGCACCTTAGTAAGCTGTTTGACGAGTTATCAAATACGCAGAATATGGAAATGCGAAGCCGATATTTAACTGAGCAAATGGCGCTAGCGCTACAAGCATGTTCTCTTCTTGCTACGTCGCACAATAACAACGACGCCTTTATCGACATTGCCCACACTTTTTGTGAATCTAGACTCGGCAACGCGAGTGGTTTTGCTTTAGGTACATTACCCGACACTACGCCATTTGAGCACATTATTGCGCTGGGGCAGGTTTGATATCTAAACTAAACATGAAACCATTTAAACTGAACAACACTTACCTACACCTATACAAACCAACTCAAAATGGATTAACCGAGTACCCTTTTTGCGCCAGGCGTGCATGGGCTGTCATGGCTGATAAGTCCATTACCACTCCGTCTATCAAGGCGTTTTTTTCAACGCCATGAGCCGCAGCAGACTGCCCGCACACTATCACTTTAACGCCTTGCTCTATCAAAGCAGTAAGTAGAACTTCATTGCCGTTAGGTTGCCCCTTGCGCTGTTTGAAGAATTCAGTCTTTAACATTTCTTCTGTGGCAGAACCGTGAACCACAAGCGCAAGCGAAAGATTTTCCGGCTTCACACCGTTAGCTACATGCATATTGATAAAACGAGCCAGCGACTCAAACTTGCGGTTAACCTCGCCTGGTTTTGCCGCTTTAGCTACGTCAAACGCAACCTTGAATGTCTGATTTTCAGTAAAACTAACGCCTTCCACTGGCGCATGTTTTCCGAAAGCGCTAAACACTGGGCCATATTCAAAATCTGATTTAGCTGAAGCTTGCCCCGTCACACACAATGCCACTACCAAACCAAGTGACGCCCTGCCGATTCCTTTTGTCATGATCATTTCCTTTTCCTCAACTATTTCTCGTGATTTAACGCGCAGGTAGCGCTGTTTTATATACTTCAAACGTCATGTCGCTTACATCGCTGCCCGCATCTTGGATTTTGCTGTTCGTATAGTAAAGCGAACTGTTATAAATACTAAATGTATCAGCCCAGTTCACCACATCGCCTTTTACAAGTGTGCGAAGGTCCAGGCTTGGCGTAAGGTACTGCACCTCTTGCTTTTCTAAGTCAGCTAAATAGACGTTGCCTTCATGATAAATCATGCCATCTGGCGCGCCGGTTGTAGCGACTTTGCGCACTTTTTTCGCCAGCACTCCATTCGATACTTTCTCTATATCAGAGGTATTAATCGCATAGAGTGAATAACCTGACAAAGCATGGAAATACAATGTGTCGTTTAAGGTATCTAGCGCGATGCCGTCCGATTGAACAGTCATGTTGAAGGGCTTACCTTGAATACTTAAGGACTCTATCTCAGCTTTTGTGGTTTCATGATTATCTAAAATGCGATAGCTGGTATTATCATCAAGGTTATACACCACTAAACCCGCATGAGCCGAATCCGTCATGTATATGCGATTTGTGTTCTCGTCTACGCGTAGATCATTAATGTAAGAATCAGAGTGATAGGCATCTTCACTAAGGATCAAGGTTCCTTCGATTTCGTTTGAGGCTAAATCAACAACAAACAAGCGCGGCGCATCCACTACCCCGTTAAATTTAGGGTTGCGGGTGTCCAATACATACAGTTTGTCTTTATGGGCAACCACTGACTGCACGGCCAAAAAGCAATCCTTTCTTACCTCGCTTTGCGCTACACACTCGTTTGTTTCATTATTAGGATATGCAACAAACTCTCCGTTACCGGTAACCTGAGCCACGGAAAAACTTACACCATCTCGCCAATTGGGCGCGTTCACAAATACTCGTCCATCGTTACTTACCGTCACGCCAGTAATTTGTGTTCCTTTAATGTCGCCGACCAATTCAACTTTAGAATCATGTGCTTCGTGTGCCGCTGCATTAATAGAAAAAACGGCCGCTATCGCAGTAGCTGTTAACGTGCGCTTAATATGCATATCCTTTACCTTCAAACCTTTTTTAAGACATAGCCGCTCGCCTACCGTAAATTTCTATGCGTGCGCTTTGGCATGCATATCGGAAACGGAGTGAGCAGCATTTGATAACAAAGCATACGGTTTAAACACCGTGGTAGAGCACAATTCGACGACGAGTGACGACAATTCAGCGAATTACCTTCAGTAAGCAAAAGGCTGTAGCGTATTGTCACCCCGTTGTGTGTTAATTCAGATCTAAAACAGGGTATTCTGTCGTTAAAGTTAGATATAGTTAAACCTATCTGCTGACTGAGTAACCTTTTTTACAGCAGTAATTTAAAGAGAGTTTATTATGCGAAGTCGAACTTCAACAGAATGTCACAAAGGGTTTAGACCACAGAAGTATGGTATTAAGTTAGCCTTATTGTCGTTGTTAAGTTTAGCGTTAGTTGTTGGATGCGCCAGCAAACCTCAAGTGAGCGTAGATGACACGCAAAACTTTGCTGACATTAAAACGTTTTATATCCAAGCGCCACTAAACCCTATCAATGAAACTCTCGCTAATCATTTGTCTTCAACCATAACCGAGCGCTTGATTACCAAAGGTTTAACGCCAACAACAGAGAACGAGGCCGATGTGTCAGTAGGTTACCTTCCCTCCACTACCACAAAAGAAGATGGAACCACGTTAAATTTAGGGTTGGGTACAGGCACCTTTGGGCGCTCTGGTGGCATTTCTCTCGGCAGTATATTCAGCATACCTGTGGGTGAGCAAACCTCTTTCCAACAAGGTCTTCAAATAGACATAGTAAAAGATGGGAAATTTATTTATAGCGCATCGGGTAGCGTTGAACTCGAGTCTAAAGACAGTATTAGTATTCAAAACAAGCTTGATGAACTAGTAACAAGCTTACTTGAACAATATCCAGCAAGAATTAATCAGGACTAGCGAAACACATTTATCAAGGTTGCGAACCACGCTCTTCTCTTACAACAAATGCTGACAACACTATAACGTTTGTAAACAAAAAAGCGCCATAAAGGCGCTTTTTACTGATTAAACGTGGTATGAATTAGCCGTGCTGACGCTGCTTTTTGCCACGTTTCTTTTTCATATTATCGAACTTCTCAAGCTGCTCATCGGTTAGAATATCCGCTACTTTCATGCGAAGCTCGGCACGTTTAAGAAAACGCGCTTTTACTTTTTCCGCTTTTTGCTCTGCAATCGCATTTACCTTTTCTTGATAGTTCGAGTCGTCTGGGTTTAGGCCCGCTAGTGCATTCATTTTTCTGCGCTTACCTTCTTCACCCATTTCGGCTCTTTTAGCCTGACGCTCAGCTTTAAGTTCCTCTTTCAATGCCTCAAACTGCACTATTTGCTCGTCAGTTAGATCAAGTACTCTTTCCATTTTATGCAAAGGTAAGAAATCTCCACCTCTACGTTCATCTGAATTCTTACCGCCTGCGTAAGCAGTGGTTGCGATACATGCACTTAATAAAACACCGGTAATTAATTTTTTCATCTTAATCTTCCTACTTGTTTTGCCATGTTTATGCATGACGTTAAAAAATAATGTTGTTTCATCAACGGAATTAAGTATGCGTGAATCAATCGATAAGTAGGGTTAAGCTAGTGTAAAGTTCGGTAAAGTTGAAAAACACGGCAGTTAATAGGGGTAATATTCGGGGCATGGAAAATGAAAAAATAAACGTTTTACTCGTCGACGATGACAAAGACTTGTGCGCCTTACTTAAAGAATTTCTAGAAGGGGACGGCTTTCGTGTAGATGCTATTCACAGCGGCGATGAAGCAATAAAAACACTACTCAACACCGATCAGTACGACACCGTAGTGCTAGATATTATGATGCCTGGTATGTCGGGCCTTGATGTGTTGAAATCAGTAAGAGCCGAAAAGCAAACCCCCATTCTAATGCTAACAGGCCGTGGTGATGACATAGACCGAATTGTGGGTCTTGAGTTAGGTGCTGATGATTACCTTCCTAAGCCTTGTAACCCAAGAGAACTTGGCGCCCGTATTCGCGCTATCATCCGAAGAACTCAGTACTTAAAAACAACGCCTGCCGCTTCGCCAAGCGAACTACACGGTATTCATTTAGATACCGGCGCACGCCAAGCCACCGTTAATGGGAAATCCGTAGCGTTGACAGGGGCTGAGTTCAACGCACTTAGCTACCTAATGGAGCGTGTAGGGCAAACCATATCCAAACAGGAAATGACGCAAGAAGTATTGAAACGACCATTGGAAGCCTATGATAGAGCAATGGATGTTCACGTTAGCCGAATTCGCCAGAAGCTCTCAGCTGCAGGGGTTACTAACGTTATTCAATCTGTCCGCGGTGTTGGCTATCAAATGCTAACCGTACCTCAGAAATCAGAATAGAAGATATAGGTCATGATAAGTAGCATTAAATGGTCGGACATAAAAGCTAACTTAGGGTTTAAGCGCCTGTTCTGGCGAATTTTTGTTGCTTTTTGGATAGCCAGCTTAGCGGTGATGGCGGCAACTGGCTACGTATTAGTAAACGAATATGCCTCAAGTAACTATACTAAACGTTTTTTTGACGATGCGACCAATCAGGCAGAAAAAATTGTATGGCGATACGAGCATGAAACGTTTACAAAAGGCAGGGCTAGAAACGAGATTAAAGAGTGGATTAAACGAAGAAACGGCCGAGAAAACCAGCTAATCCCCATGCTAATTTCCTCGGTAGATGGCGAAGCAATTTATCACTACAGAATGAATAAGGTGCCTGAGGACCAACGGGTAACACGTGAAATCTATGGCCCTTCAAACACGCAGTACATCGTTCAATTTAGACAACCGCAAACGCCGCGGATCTATAAACACGTGTTAAGCCGTTTTCAGTCAGTGCAGTTTGTATTTATATTTTTAGCCTCGGCATTAGTGAGTGCCCTACTTAGCTGGAGCATTGTAAAACCGATCAAGTATTTAGGCGCCTTTAGTCGAAAATACGCCAACGACCAAACAGCGTCGCAGGTTCCCTCTCAGCTGCTTTCTCGCGGAGACGAACTCAGTGACTTGGCAGCCGATATAAATTTCATGGTTCGTAAAACCTCCGATGCTATAGAGGCACAAAAAAGGTTATTGCACGACGTGTCCCATGAATTGCGCGCACCACTAGCTCGGCTTCAAACGTCAGCAGCAATAATCGAACAGCATCAACCAGATAACAAACACGTTCTGCAGATACATAATGACTGCCACCGAATGGACCAACTCATTCAGCAAATTCTGAACTTTTCAACGCTAGAACATACATCACAGACAGCTGAACCTTGCGATGTGATTGCGTTATGCAATCGTGTTTTGGACGATATGGCTATTAACTATCCAGGTATTCCAACTTCACTAGACTTTAGCGAGTCTTGTGAAAAAGAAGCAATAATAAAAGGGTTTCCTGAAGCGCTGCATCAGGCTTTAGACAACATCGTAGGTAATGCATGTAAGTACTCCGACAAAGGGCAGCCGGTATCTGTAAAAGTCTCTGCTGATACTAAAAATGTTGTCATCGTGGTTGAAGACAATGGCGTAGGCGTAGATAACGATGAAATTGAAAAGTTGATGCAGCCGTTTTACCGAGCTGGAAATCAGATGCATACCGAAGGCTTTGGACTGGGTTTAACCATTGCGCTAAAAGCAGTGGAAAAGCATGGCGGAACGCTTGTCATGCAAAGTCCAGAACAAGGCGGACTCAGGGTTGCAATTACGTTACCTAAAAACAGACCAGGTCAAATGTGAAACACCTTTTGGTGAAAAGAAGCTTGGACTTATCGATGGCACAATGCGCTCACTTGGTAAATGATGGCTTACTGCACAAAATCGATTCCACGACCAAGTTTATCTAGTTTCCAAAAATAGAGGAAGTCGACGCGAATTAGCGTTATGCTTGGCGGCATGAAGAAGTGCAGATTAACATAATGGCAACGCAGCAGCCGCTTTCCGTTCAGCAAAACCTTACCATTAGGTTATTGCGAGTATTAAGGTATAACAAGGCCCGCATCGAACGTGCGCTTACCCTCATGCCTGATAAGCACAAACCACTTTTTCATGTGCTTCCATTTCTAGTTCACGTCAATCACGAAGATCTTCCTGGTTATATTGCCCCACCATCGTCCGGCGAAAGCGTACCTTTTGGCATCAATAACTATTCTTTTCGGCCTGATATAGAAAAAGCGCTTATACGGTCTTTTCCAACGAAGAATCATCTATTCTCTGATATCAAGCAGATCTGGCCTAGACAGCGAGCCATTGAGTCACTCGTACTCATGGGGAGCGTGGGCACTATTGCGCAAACCGATGACTCGGACTTCGATTTTTGGGTGTGCATTGAAGGCAATCGCTTTTCAGAAACTGAACTTTCCTTACTACAACAAAAGCTAACTGCTATTGAAAAATGGGCGGAAAGTACCTTTGACATTGAAGTTCACTTCTTTTTATCTGAGATTGATAAAGTAAAGGCAAATGACTTCGGTATTGCTGAGGGTGAAAGCGCAGGCTCTGCACAAGCTTTATTTTTAAAAGCTGAGTTTTACAACACCAACATAGTGGTAGCGGGCAAAGCGCCCTTTTGGTGGCTTACCCCAGAAAAAACCAGCGAAAAGCAATATCAGGCTATTTACAACAGTCTGGATAAAGGCGGCTCACCAGATTTAGATTGGTTTATGGATTTAGGCCACTTAGAAAAACTTGATGCCAGCGAACTGTTTGGTGCAGCCATTTGGCAACTGGGAAAAGCAATGGACTCCCCATTCAAGTCGGTTTTGAAAATGGCAAAGCTCGAAGTCTACTTAGCCAATATTACCCACGGGCAGCCCCTTTGTAATCTGCTTAAAAAGCACGTTCATCGTGGGGTTGAAGCACCGGGCCGCGTCACAGACATCGACCCTTACGCATTAATGTTTGATGAACTTATTACCCACTATAAAGCCAACGGACAGCCCGAGGACATTGAGATATTACAGCAATGCTTGTACTTAAAATGTGCATGCCCATTAAGTCAGCCGCTTTTTGAGGGAGAAAAGCCAAACTTCAAACGCCGGATTTTAGCGTCTTATGCTAGACAATGGGGGTGGAGCAGAAAGCAAATTCACCACCTAGACAACCAACAGGATTGGACATTTAGTGAGCGTGTACAACTTAGTCGCCGTGTTCATAGTTTTCTTTTGAAGTGCTATCGACGTATTTCTAAAGAGCTTAGCGACCACCAGCAAGTTATGGACGAAAAGGACATGACGGTGTTGGGTAGGCGCTTAAGTACCTATTACGCAAAAAAAGAAGATAAAATAGAATTTCTTCGGCGCGCCTTCGACGAAAGCCTTTACTGCGAAAAAATCACTATCGCTATGCGCCAGCTCAAGAACGGTGATGAAGTATGGTCTGCCTATGCCGGTGATTTGTTGAGTAAATCCGGAATCATTGATGAAGCACAGAAAATATCCCAAGCGCCTAGTGCGATTGCGCTAATGGTATGGTTGGTCTCAAGTAAAATAATTGATACTCGCAGTAAAGTTTATTTAGATTATAACTATGGCGAAGTAAGTGAATTAGACCTTAACGATCTTCTGAAGCACTTGTGCAAGCATTTCCCGCCTGTCAGAGTGTCGTCCCTCCCCCGCAACGACCTACTTGCGCCTGAGCGTATAACTGCATGCTTCTCTATTGTGAATTTCCCGACTTTACGTCAAAAAGCCACGGTTGAAGATGTAGCAGTAATCTATAAAACGTCTTGGGGAGAAACGTTTTTAAAATTCGGCAATGATGTGTTGGATACCTTATGGTACGACCTTCAGGAAGTATCTCCTAAGCCATCATGTTACGTAATGGTTCCAAGAGGAAACCAACAATCGCGTATTTTAGGCGAATTTTTAGAGTCAAACGAACTTAACTTTAACGTGCTCTACTAAAAAGAACTACACGCTTTTTTAACACGTCGTCACGCCAATGCCGACGCCTTAGCCTATTTTTCTCACGTTTTCAGTCACTTCTCTGCTTAAAATTACGAAAGCACTGAACTTATTTCTCTTTCCTTACAAAACTGGTTTAAAAAACACACAAAAAAACCTTGCGCTTTAGAATTACAAGTGTAATCTAAATATATCGACTACAACTGTAATCAGTAAAATAGAATTCGTCACTATGAGCAAAATGTCAGATAAGCCCGAAATTTCGAACGCCGAATTTGAGGTACTAGACGTACTGTGGGACGACCACCCCGCTACATCAAGTGAAGTGGTTTCACGGTTAAATGATAAGAAAGACTGGCACGAAAAAACCGTAAAAACCCTATTGGGTCGCTTGGTAAAAAAGGAAGTATTAGGCTTTGAAAAACAGCAGCGCCAGTACCTTTATTACCCGCTTATTGCTCGCGAAGATTATACAAAGAAAGAGACGACAAGTTTTGTAAGTCGATTATTTAAAGGAAAAATCGCGCCTATGGTTGCTGGGTTTGCGAATCAAAACTCGCTGTCTAAACAAGATGTGAACGAGCTTAAAGCGCTTATAAAAGAGTGGGAAGAAAATAATGATTGATTGGATTATCGCTCAACAAGGCATTTTGTCGCTCGGTATCATTTTACTCATTGTTTCTGAGCACTTTTTCACATCTAAATTAGGTGCCTCATTAATGTATAAGCTATGGGCGTTGATACCAGGCAGCCTGATAGTTAATAACCTTCCGCTGTCGATGGTTAGTATCCCGTCAAATAACTTTGCTCGCTATGTAGTGGGTGTTAAACCTACAGTGAATACCGTAGCGTTCGAAACTTGGTTTACTCTTTGGGCCATAGGCGCAAGCATTATCACTGCCTATGTTTTAGTACATCATATTACAACATGGACATCGATAGGAAAGCGACGCGCAATCCACACCAATGCCTACTATTCCAGTAAAGCAGCCACTCCTATGCTGTTTGGATTCATCGCGCCCAAAGTGCTTATTCCCTTTTCATTTAAAAGCACGTTTTCAAAGCAGCAACAAGCGCTGGTATTGGAACATGAAAACGTTCATCGCAAACATTATGACCACCTGTGGAATACGCTAGCACTTACTATTGCCATTCTATTTTGGTTTAACCCACTAGTTTGGCTTGCGCTTAAATCTTTCAGAATAAGCCAAGAGCTGGCTTGTGATCATGCTGTACTAAAAAACAAGACAGAGAAGGAAAAACTCACCTATGCAAAAGCACTTGTGCAGTGTGCCGAGCATTGTTCACGCACTATAACTTTGTACCCAACCTTTGGAGAAAAGACGACTATGATCAAACGTCTAAATGCTATAAAACAACCTATGCACAGCAATAAAGCACTGGCAGCGAGCGTACTTTCTGTTGCAGCTTTACTGACTATTAATACCGCATTGGCTAATGTGCCCCCACCACCGCCAAAAGCTGAAGCCAACATGGATAAATCAAAAGTTAATGAAGCATCACCAGTTAAACGCGTTCCTCCAATCTACCCAGAAAAAGCAGAACAAAATGAACTTGAAGGTTTTGTCGTGCTATCTTTCGATATCACTGAAACAGGCGCAACAGATAATGTAAAAGTGATTAAATCTCAACCGGCAGGCGTGTTTGATAAAAGTGCTAAAGTGGCATTAAAACAGTGGGAATATAAGCCACGTATTCAAGGTGGCAAAGGCGTCAGACAAGTTGGGCTTCTCGTCCAATTAGACTATCAACTGGGCTCGCAACTCAATACCACGAATGCTGGAAAGAACGCTTCTCCAGATGTAGAGCGTATAATCATTCCGCCAGAAACGAAGTAAGCAAGGCCAACAATCAGTCAGAATATTAAAAGGAGCACACCGCTCCTTTTAGTGTTTTGTTTTACGCTAAATTTTTCAATCCGTCGTTATAAAAATCTATACTTATTATTAGTTTAATACTGTTAGCCAAATTAGTATTATTTTGACACCGCAATATAATGAAGAGTATGGAAACTCTTAATGAAAACCTCTAGAGCTACAGTTTATTTATTCACTGGCCTAAGTCTTACCCCTCTAGCAATTTTTAGTTTATTTGGCTTTTATTTAGACAGTGACATTTATTTTCAGATCGATACTCTGGCCCTCTGTTGCTTTGTATTTTGTCTCTTAGTACTTTTTAATTATTGTAAGAGGTTTGTATTTACGGCTTTTGTAATCTGCGCACTTACAAGCTTAACGATCTTTGCTTCGGCATCCAGAGAGTATCTTGATTTTTACGGACTCTACATCAGTTACGAATCGCTTAAGCTTTATCGAGAGCTTTTTTTAGCGATCAAAAATTTCAACAGCACACCTGCTTTAATCTTCATACTGTTTATCAGTGCTATCAGCATAATCCTTCATAAAACACTATTTAAAAAGTTACATCGCTTTTCGTGGCAGAAGGGAATCTTATTCTTTTTGATACCTTTTATGACTGGGTTATTTTTAATCAGCATTCACACAACACGAAACGATACTAATGAACTACTTAACTTGACGAATGACGATAGAAAAAACGTTGAGCTTGAAAACCCACTAATGTACTTTTTTAGAAGTACACCCATAGCGCTATGGTTAATACCAGAGTCAAAGGAAAGTGCCGAAGAAAACAAAGCGAAGGTAATTGCAAAAGCACTTAGAAAAAACACGCTTGTTGCACTTCCAGAAGAGTATAGTTCGCAAAAATTTGATCAACTTATATTAAATTATCCTGGGCTCGAGCATAAAAACAGTAATGTAAATCCCTTAGCGTTCTATCCATCAACTTCATTGACGCTAAATTTACCTAACAAGAAGAATGTAATACTTGTTGTATTAGAGAGCTCTCGATTTAAAGAGTTGTCGAAAGAAATAACACCCAATCTACTTGAGATTGCGAACGAGTCTTTTTGGTTCACGAACAACTATGCCACCTCTAGAGCGACGATTAAGTCTGAACAAGCAATTTTATGTAGTTCTATAGATGGAAACCTTCTTACACCTTTTGCACGCTCCGAAGGTGTTTATCGCGGAAAGTGTTTACCTAACATATTGAAAAAGCATGGTTACACGACATCTTGGTTTCATGGCAACACAAAAGAATTTTACAATAGAGAAATTTTTCATCCGTCTCTAGGCTTCGACAACATTTACTCAAAAGAGTCATTTGAACATGATGGTTATAGCGACACGCAAGATATTGGATGGGGTGTTCCTGATCCTATTCTTTATGATACTGCCCTAAATTATTTCGATCAGCAATCAAGTCCTTTTTTCGCTGAGATATTAACCCTTTCGAACCATCAACCATTCAATTGGGATTACAAAGAGTTTAAATTCCCAACTCATCTAAAAGAGTTGGACGACGATATCTACAGTGATTATCAACGTTCCCTTTATTACGCAGATGTTGCTCTTGGAGAGTTTTGGCGCAAACTCAAACAAAAAGCATATTACCACCAATCGGTCATCGTAATAACAGGTGACCACGGGGTACCTTTTTACCCCAAAGATACCGTTTCACCTGTAGACAAATTCGAAGTTTTATTTAAAGTCCCTATGCTAATTCATGTCCCTAACTCATCGCCGCGCCAAATCGACACAACGAGAAGCCATTTAGATATCGCGCCAACTTTGCTTTCCCTTTTAAATATTAATGAGGAAAACTCTTTTCTTGGGCGCCCCCTAATAGGAAGCAAATCTAACGATGAAAAACGACCAATATTTCTGATGAACATGGATAGCTATGGTTTTATTTACGGAGGTACAAAATGCTTTCCAAAAGCAGATATGTGCTCTAAGGGCGCGAACTGTCTTAATGAAAAACGCTTTTCATGTGCAATTGATTCTTCAGAGGATGTTAAAGCGATAGAGCAATCTGCACACCTCATGAAGTATTTGAAACTAAAAACTCTAGCCGCTTTCATCGAGTAAAAGAATAACCAAAGCCTTATGTAGCTAAAATTAATCTGCCTTAATAAATTGATAGATTCATTTATGCGAACTGGTAAATGCTCTTTACACTTTCTCTACAGTAATTGAAGCTTCGTTAGGATAGAATGTTAGTATTTACCAACTAACCCATGCTCGTTTTACAAAGTTTAATTGGCAATATGTATATTACATAGACAATTTATCTTAGCGTTAAGGGAGCTAACAACAAGGAAACTTACTATGAACCGTTTCGCTTTAGCACCTGCTGTGCTTGCTCTTACCGTCTTTACAACAAACGCAAACGCCAATATCGACCAGCTTAAAGGCCTTTTAGGCGATAAGAAAGCTGACTCGACTGTTACTACTAGTAGCCTAACTGAAATGGCAACAAGTGCTGCGTCTGGTATCGACCTATCTAGCTTGATAGGTACAGTTTCTGACAATCTTAATGTATCTGAAACGCAGTCAGAGGGCGGTGTTGCCTCTATTATGAACTATGTTCAAGGTAACCTTTCTAGCGGTGACTACGCGCAGCTGGCAAACAACATTCCTGGCATAGATGGCCTACTTGAAAATGTGCCGTCACTTAGCAGTGATACAGCTGCAAGTTCTAGCTCGTCACTAACAGGCTTGCTTAATAAAGCCTCTGAATATAGCTCTACACTTAAATCTGTAAATGACTTGAAACAACAGTTTGAGGCGCTAGGCTTATCAACCGATATGATTGCCAGCTTTGCCACGCAAATCAGCTCATACCTAAATGTAAATGCCGATGAAGAAACACAAGCACTCTTTAAATCTGGCCTAGATAATTTACTAGCAGCTCTGTAATCTATCGAAAGCGTATTGAGATATGCTGCTTAGCAAAAACTAATACGCTTTAAACCTTTTTTGCAAGGTTGTATTTTTTAATAGCAACCTTGCTCATCTTTTCATACTCAATTACGCAGCCTAATCGCCTATGCAAAATGCAACATCTTGGTTTTCAGCGAAACCAAAGTGGTTTCGGGTTTCTACTTACCTTGTCCTTTTCTATCTTATTTATGCCCTTCTTTTAGGCGTAGTAACTCCTGCGGTACTAGAGGCAAAATTACCTAACCTAGTAAAAGAAAATACAGGCCGAAATGCCACGGTAAAAGATATTGCAATAAACCCTTTTCTATTGAAGGTAGGCATTACTGATTTTTTCATCTATCCAGAATCTAAGCCATCAACCACCAGTGATAGTGACGAGCTGAGTAAAAGTAGCAGTGAAAGCGATATCAACAATGAATTGTCACGCGACCGTTTTTTCAGTGTCGGTAATTTTTCTTTAGACATTGGCTTTTGGCAAACGTTGCTTACTCTCACTCCTGCAATTGAGTCGTTAACTATCGATTCGCCATATGCAAAAGTGGCACGGTTAAATACCGATAGCGACACACTAACATTTAACTTTTCCGACATTCTTTCCCACATTGAGAAGCGCAGTACAAATGAGAAAGATGAAGAGAAAGAGGTATCTGACGGGCAGATCCCTAGAATAACATTAGGTCAATTTAAACTAAGTAACGGCCATATTGTTTTAGAAGACGAAATTACCGATACCTTGCTTGATTACCCTGAATTGGACGTTGCACTTCAAGATCTAGATACGCATGCTGTAATTAGTGTTAATGACAATAGCCAAGCCGCGTTTAATCAATACCAGTTTGATTTGCTTACCGCCGAAAAAGGCAAAATTTCGATTAAAGGTGAGTTCCAACTGTCTCCCTTTAAAGTTGCTACAGACGTTGCGATAAGTGACGTTGCTTTAGCACCGCTTTGGTCGCTATCGAAAGATTTGGTAGAAGCGAAATTAGTAGACGGCACGGTTAACTTAAGCCTTCGGGCGCAGGCTTTTGAAGAGGAAGATGCGTTTCAGTTTTTACTGGAAGACGGTGAATTTGCCGTCAACAACTTGGTGTTTAATTCCGCTGCACCATCACCCACATCAGCAGCCGCGTCATCAAGCTCGCCAGATAGTGTCAGTACCTCGAAAGAGATCCTCGCCATCCCTTCATTTGCCGTTCACGACATAAACGTAAACGGTGCAAAGCAGCAGGTAAATATTGCTAAAGTTGCGCTAGATGATGTCAGAGTGTCTGGCTTGTTTGACGAGACAGGGCTCGATTTACAACGCCTGTTTACACCTAAAAGTCTGACCGCTTCTACTACTCAAGCAAGCGCCAAAGCGAACACAAATTTGCCTTCTGAGTCTGGAATTAAGGACAAGAGCCTTCAGCTTAAAGAACAAATAACACCTGAAACTGACAGCAGCGTTGATGCAGAGACCGTTTCGCCAGAATCAACAGGCGAAGAGATGCAAACAGCAGCCCAAACTAAAAATGGCTCACCGGAACTAGAGCAAGAGACGACATGGAAAGTAGCGCTACAAAAGTTTGCATTCAATAACGGCACCGTTGATATGCTAGAGCGCAGCATAAGTAATGGCACCTACTATAGAATTAGTCGATTGCATATTGAAAGCGGTGAAATCACCACTGATTTCTCTAAACCCATTTCTTACACCACAAGCCTACAAGTCTCTGCCGATACCCAAGCCTTTAGCAATACATCAAAAGGTACCCTGACAAGTAGCGGAAGCCTAGTTATTGCAGAACAAGAGGTGCAAGGCAAAGCAGCCATTGAGCAACTAGCACTTAATCAGTTTCAGCAATATGTTTCACCCTATGCCAACGTCACCCTTGAAAAAGGCCTTTTCAATCTAAATGTGGAATTTGACGCTGCAATGGGTGATGAAGGTACAGAGACACTAAACGTTAAGGCAAATACGAAGGTGTCTGACTTAAGTGTTCTGGATGACGCCAAAGAGCCGTTGTTGCAATGGCAATCTTTAATAGTGGACGATATTGATTTTAACCATGCCTTAAACCAGCTCAGCGTAGACAATATTCAGTTACAATCTCCCTTCGCTCGACTCATTATTGACGAAGCCAAGCAAACCAATGTGAGCAAGCTAGTTGTTTCCTCAAAAGAAAACAACAATGAAGAGCAGCCCGCTAAGAGTGATATCGCTGGCGAACCTGGCAGCATGAGCTCAACAAATTCGATAACATCTGAAACTCGTGAAAAGACGTCTTCAAACGCTGAAGAGCTTGCTATTGTTGTGAATGCCATATCAATTGAGAACGGTAAAGCCTACTTTGCTGATCACTCATTAACACCGAAGTTCGCGTCGGCCATAGAAAGCCTAAATGGCAAAGTAACAGGCATAGACTCGCGTTCAGATACGCCGGCCAATGTGGATATCACTGGAAAAATAGATAACTATGCACCGGTAAAACTAGCGGGCACCATTCACCCTTTAAAAAGTGACCTAGACCTAGATTTAAATTTCTCTGTAAAAGGCGCTGAACTGACTTCAGTTAACCCCTACTCTGGCACCTACATGGGCTATTACATTGACAAAGGCTTGTTGTCATTAGCCGTGCAATACAAGCTAAACGGGAAAGTGCTGGAAGGTAAGAATCACGTGGTTATCGACCAGCTTACGTTAGGCAAAAAATCTAATTCTGACCAAGCGCTAAGTTTGCCGCTTGGGCTCGCTATCGCGCTGCTAGAAGATAGCAACGGCGTTATTGATTTAGGTTTAGATGTATCTGGAGACGTAGACAGCCCAGATTTCAGCTTTGGCTCCATAATCCTTAATGCTATTGGCAATATCGTTATCAAGGCTGTGACCGCGCCGTTTTCGCTACTAGCAAATCTGGTTGGCAGCGATGACGAGCTAGACAGCGTTGAGTTTGAATTTGGAGAACATTCACTCGGCGCGGATGCACAGGAACAGCTGAATACCCTAGCAGAGGCGTTAAAAAAACGCCCAGGGCTAAGAGTGAACATTGAAGGTACGGTAAATGCGGTATCAGATGCAAGTATGCTGGCACAACGCCAGTTAAACACCACGCTGTTTGCAAAAAGTGGGCTTGTTGAACCATCTAGAATTTCAGGCAATGAGAGTGCGAACGAGAGTACTTCTGCCGATAGTGAGGTTGAAAATCCCAGCAACAGTGGTAGCACGCAAGATGAGCTATTAACCGGCAGCCGTATACCATTGGAAGGTCCACTAGCCGACGCCCTTTTGTCACATTATGTAGAGATGTTTACGCCAGACCTTGATCAAGAATATAAGAAAATGGTGGCTCAGCTATACCCTGAGTTAGCAAGTGAAGGTGAAAGTCAAAACAGTAATGATGACTTTATTGATACGGTTAACGAAGAAGACGTGCAAAAAGCACTGACGATTGCCCGTTACAACAAGCTTCGCAATAGTATCGACATTCCAGAAAGCGCGTTAATTGAACTTGCCGACTTGCGCAGTAAAGCGGTAAAAAGCTATTTAGCCAACGAAGGGGAAATTGAAGCAAACCGTTTATTTTTGCTTAATACTCAGCACGACTTGCATACTGAAGTTAGCGGCGTTGAATTAACCTTGGAAGCGAACTAAAAAACAAAAAGGGTAGCCGGTTTAACTAAGCTACCCTTTTCCAATGTCACCTTTTTTAAAATTTCTGGCTAGCTAAACGCTGCGAGCAACACGCAAGAGCCCTCAAAATCTCTAAGCTACTTTTTCAAATGCGGCGCACAAGTTTCAGCAACTTTTGATGCATCAAAAATCTCAATCCAATAGCCGTCTGGGTCTTTGATAAATGCGATCCCTTTCATAGAACCATCATTAAGCCCTTTCTGAAAAGGAACGTCTAGTGATGCAAATCTAGCGCAGGCTGCTTCTGCATCGGGTACATGAAAACCAATGTGGCCAAAGCCCTTAGGCTCGGCATTACCGTTGTGATAGCTAACGGTTTCTGGCGTATCGCCCCAGTTATGTGTTAATTCAAGCATTGCTGGGCGACCGAAAGTCTGCTGGGTACGTTCATTTTCATCATCGGCAATATCAGAGAAATCATCACCTGCCGCCAAAAAATAAAGGCTGAACTTCATTTCTTCAAAGTCTAGACGTTTAATGAGCGTCATCCCCATCACTCGCGTGTAAAAGTCTAGCGATCGCTTAGGGTCCGCAATGCGCAGCATAGTTTGGTTGAACACAAAGCCTTGTGTGGCGGCATCTTTTTCTTCATACAGGCCTTCGGCCTTATCAAAATGTCTGCTCATAATTTTTCCCTTTTACTCTATTGAAATAAATTTAGTTATTTTCCTTTTTAACTTCTCTTACAAAGTTAACTATTTTCGAGACAAATTCGTCGGTATCAAATACCGGATCGCCATGGCGCTTACCTTTAGCAAGGAACAACTCATTTGGCACGCCAAACTGGTCTAGGCGGCGACTTAATAATTCGCTTTGCGTAGCGGGTACTACACCATCATCAAGTCCATGGAAAATAATAAAAGGCGGCGTTTCGTTATCTATATAAGTGGTCGGCGAGGCTTCTCGCGCTAGAGCTTCGTTGGCCAGCGGAGATTCACCCAAAAATTGAGCTTCTGCGGCATCAGGCGCGTCGTGATCCACTTTGCCGCTGTTACCCCGCAAGGCCATAAGATCAGAAGGCCCAAAAAAGTCGACCATACCAATAACGCGGTAGCGCGGCTTTGCATCAAGAAATGGAGCGTCGTCGTTGTTTGATGTGGTCAAAAGCGAGGCCAGATGCCCTCCCGCTGAGCGCCCCATCATTATTACATGATCAGCGCTTAGTTTAAGATCATCGCTATTATCAACTAAGAAATTAATCGCATCGTTTATGTCATTGGGTGCTGCAGGATAAATAGCCTCACCGCTAAGTCGATAATTTACTGCGGCAACCGCCACACCTTCATTGAGTAAAGAAGCGACTAAATTACCATTTTTGGACAGGGTCTCGTTTTTACTCCCCCTCATCCAAGCACCACCATGAACCCATACGGCGAGTGTAGGGGCAGTTTCAGAGGAAGTTGGCATGTATAGGTCCAATGCTAAACGTTTACCATTAACTGTCTTGTAAACTATATACTGGGGGCTAATGTTGTCTACATTTAAAGATGGCGTTTCGGCCTTGTAGCTCTTTGTTTCGCTCTTATCGCTTTTAGTCGTACCGCACCCTACTAGCATGATTGCTATACCTAGAAGCGTAGCAAGCCCAAAAGTAAACCGCATAAATGAAAACTCCATCCTATGTTGATTGAAGTCAGTAAGCCTAACAAGCTCTCAAGCACTGGCAAATGGAAGTCATCTAGCGGTGAACTTTATTCACCGCTTTTTAGCAGGTAGCTCGCCCCACACAGATGCATCATGTTGCTTTTTGGCCTTTTGCATTTCATTGTTAGCACTGTGGCTAACTGAGCGCTTAGCCTTTTTAGTTACCGACGATGTAACTCCTGGCTTGTTAGTATGAGGATTATTCTCGTTCGGTTTACCTTTAACGCGTTTACTATCGTTTGGCCGATTCTCGTCTAACACTTTAGCGGCTGGCTTTTGAAGACCTGTTTGCGCACTGCGGCCGGTACCTGATGAATCAGGTCGATACTTTTTCACCATACCTTGCAATAAATTACGGACCACTTGATCACCCGCTGGTTTGTAATTGCGATGGTCTGGCTTTCTAAACAATGCAGAAAGTTCACTTTTGCTAATTCTAAAGCCAGCCAGTTGAAGTACTTCAATCATATCTTCATCTTTGTAACTCATTGCTATACGAATTTTGCGAAGTACTTCGTTGTTACTTAATCGCTCTTTTGGCCCAAGCTCTTTGGGTGCTTGCCCTTCTTGTCGGCCTCGGTTCTTTATAATCAATCCATCAAGAAACAGCGCAATAATCTTATCACGACACGGCAAATAGCCAGCTTCGTCTTCTCGCTTCATTACGGCATGTAAATAGTCAATCTCCATATCGTAGTTAACTAATTTAAAAATACTTATTGCGGCGGTGTCGTTTATAGCTAATGCATAACGAAGGCGACGTAGAACATCGTTGTGGATCATGTAAGTAGGCCTGAAAGGTGGAGTAGCCAATAAGCGGCATAGATTAAAGGTGTAGAGCGATCCGCTCTTTTTTATATTTTACACCACTTAAGCATTTGCATCTATCACGGGCTAAAAGCAAGCGTCACCAGTTGGCTCATGGTGAAACCAAATTAACTTTGATGGCGTAACCATATTGTAAATCTCGTCACGCTCATTTCACTGGAGTACCGAAATTGAGCTCATTGGTAAAAGGAACCTTCCATGGCAACGTTAAATCTCAATGGGAAAGACGTCAGTCTTCCTGATGACCCGCGAACTACACTGTTAGATTTTCTTCATCAACATTTATCACTGTTTGGCACTAAAAAAGGCTGCGACCACGGTCAGTGCGGTGCGTGTACTGTAATCGCCGACGGCGAGCGCATCAACGCGTGCTTAGTGTTTGCATTTCAGCTAGAAGGCGCTGAAGTCACAACTATTGAAGGTATAAGCAACGGTGCAGGCGAAGGTGAATCACTCCATCCCTTGCAACAAGCCTTTATCGAGCGTGACGCGTTTCAATGTGGCTACTGCACATCCGGTCAGATATGTTCAGGGGTATCCTTGCTTCGCGAACTAAGTAATAAAGAACCTAGCGCTGTTACTTACAGCCGTTCTCGTAATAGTACAGCATCTCTTAAGGAAGACATCAGCGAACGCATGAGCGGTAACCTTTGTCGATGTGGCGCTTATCCAAATATAGTGGACGCAATCACAGATGTGATTGCTTTGGAGAAACAATAATGCAGCCATTTAATCTCCATCACTACGACGGCGAAACCCCGTTAGATAATGCCCCGATAGATAATGTCCCGCTAGACAATACATCACGTTTTTTGGCCGGCGGTACCAACCTAATAGACCTAATGAAATTGCAGGTAGAAACACCTAAAACATTGGTGAGTCTTGCGAAATGGGAAAAAGCTAACGCTATCACCGAAGACGACTATCACTATTATATTGGCGCCATGGTGACTAATTCTGACTTAGCGAAGTTTGCTCACACGCAGCCCGCACTTTCTTTACTTGCACAAGCTTTATTAAGCGGCGCAACGGTTCAACTTAGAAACCGTGCGACAACGGCCGGCAACTTATTACAGCGTACCCGTTGTTACTACTTCTACGATACAACGAAAGCCTGCAATAAAAGAGAGCCTGGCACAGGCTGTAGCGCTATTAATAGCATGAATAGAATTCACGCTATTTTTGGCACCAGTGAACATTGTATTGCTACCCATCCTTCCGACATGGCCGTGGCCATGATGGCCCTAAATGCACAAGTGCATACCCAGCAACCTAATGGCAACACTCGACAAATTTCGCTAAGGGATTTTTATCGTGAACCAGGCGATACACCACACATAGAAAATCAGTTAGGTGAAGATGAACTTATCACGCATGTCAGCATAGAGAAGAAATCTAACGGCACGCAGTACTACCACAAAGTACGAGATCGTTCTTCGTATGCATTTGCCCTTGTGTCTGTTGCTGCTGGCTTAAAAATTGACCATGGACGAGTTGAATACCTTACGCTCGCCTTTGGCGGTGTAGGCACCAAGCCTTGGTACCCACAAAAGGCTATTCGTGTTCTTGAAGGCGCTGAGATAACACCTGAAGTTATATCGCAGGCGGCTGAGTCTGAATTATCTAGCGCGAGAACCTACGGCAGTAACGACTTCAAACCAGAACTATTGCGCAGGACGTTAGAAAAAGTGCTTTTAGAGATAGCAGAACATCAGGAAAAGCACCCCGAGCATGAAGGAGCTTTATATGACAACGCATAACGCTAAAACGGTAGGAACGTCAGTTAGCCGGGTTGATGGAGCTGCAAAAGTGACAGGGCAAGCAAGGTATGCTGCAGAGCATATGAGCGAACGCACTCCTTTGATAGGCTGGGTTGTATCAAGTGACACTGCCGTCGGTGAAATCACATCCCTTAATACAGAGCAAGCAGAACAGGCCGATGGCGTACACGCGGTGATCACACATATTAATGCAGGGCCCCTTAAGCCATTTAGTAAGCCTGCAAATGAAAGCAGGTTTACCCAAAGTCGCGCTGTACTTAACGAACCTCACATTCGTCATTTTGGTGCACCCGTAGCATTAGTTATTGCAGACACTTTGGAGCAAGCACGCTATGCTGCAAGTCTAGTCAGCTATACCATTAATGGTAAAACACCAGACTTACTCACAGAGTTTGATGATGCTACGCAAAAGCCAGAGTCGTTAGATGGTGGATTTGAGGCAGACGCATCTAGCGGAAATAAACCACAGCAAGGCGATATTCGCGCAAGCGTCCAGACAACCTATACCACGCCAAGCCAAATATCGGCCGCTATGGAGCCTCACGCTACTGTTGCCGATTTTCAATATGGAAAACTTGAGGTCTATTGTAGCGTGCAAATTATTGCGACGGCTGTAGAAGCGCTCGCTATCACCCTTGAAATGGATCCAGAAGACATTGTCGTGCAGAGCCCCTTCGTAGGTGGTGGCTTTGGCTCTAAATTAGGTCTTCACTACGATGCAACGCTCGCTTGTATAGGGGCTAGGCATTTAGAGCGCGCAGTAAAGGTGGTGTTAAGTAGACGACAAGTCTTTTATAACACTCCTCACCGCGGGCACAGTACACAACAGATAAACCTTGCGTCTGGTGATGACCATGCACTGCTAAGCGTACAGCACAAAAGCGCTATGCCAAAAGCTAAAGGCTATGAATTTGCCGAAGCAACGGGGGCTGGCGCACGGGTTACCTATAAATCACAGTTTATCGAGAGCACGCATAGGGTTAAAGACGTAGACCTTCCGCTTATCGACTCTACCCGCTCTCCCGGAGATGCCATTGGATCTCTTGCGTTTGAGTCGGCTATTGATGAACTTGCTCACGAAGCAGGTATCGACCCTCTTACGTTTCGCATAAAAAACCTGCCTGTCGTACACCCTATGAAAGGCACACGGTTTACCACCCACAACTTAGGTGAGTGCCTTCGCCAAGGCGCGCAAAACTTCAAGTGGCAGCATAAAGCGCAGCCCACACCGGGTAAACAAATCGGTCATGGGGTAGCGAGTGCTATGCGCATGAATGTACTGGTGGAAAGTTCAGCTGAAGTGGAGTTAAGTGCTACCGGTGAGGTAACGGTTCGTACTGATATGACAGATATTGGTACAGGCACCTACACTATTCTCACCCAAATTGCCGCCGATACTTTAAATACGTCGGTAGATAATGTCACAGTAAAACTGGGTGATAGCCGGTACCCCGCCTCATGCGGTTCAGGTGGTTCATTCGGAGCCGCTAGCTCTGGCTCGGCAGTTAAAAAGGCGTGTGAAGCGCTTATTGCGAATATTAAAAGCTCACTTCCCTCTGCCCTTAGCCAAGCCGAAGTGCACATTTCAGATGGTCAGATAAAGTTGCAGCCTAGCGCACAAGGTAACATTGATGCTACGACTGACAAGCACTTGCTAAACGACTTTATCTCTCGCAGCGACTTCCCGTTATCAGCAAGTGGCAAAGTATCCGAAGACGACACCAGCGACGATGAGCAGTACTCCTGCGGCGCGCATTTCGCGGAAGTTGAGGTAGATGAATACACAGGTGAAGTTAGGCTTCTTCGACAGTACGGCATGTTCAGTGCGGGGCAAATTTTAAATATGAAAACGGCGTCGTCTCAAATAAAAGGTGGAATGGTATGGGGCGCAGGCTACGCGCTCACCGAAGGGATCCACCACCATACAGACACGGGAAGCTTCGTAAACCCAGACTTCGGTGAGTATCACGTTGCCGTAAATAGAGATATTAGCGAGGTAAGTTTAGATTTCTTACAAGAGCCTGATTATGCCGCATCGCCGGTAGGCGCAAAAGGCATTGGTGAGCTAGGCATTACTGGTGCTGGCGCCGCTATCGCAAACGCGATTTTTGATGCATGCAAAGTGCGAGTAAGAGACTTTCCCATTACTATGGATAAAATAATCGCTGGTAAAAACTGAGCATCAAAAGCGGCCCAACGAGGCCGCTTCACATCCACCAAGACGCGGCGACTTGAAGCGGAGAAGGGTCGTTAGCATAGGATACCCAAATAACTAGGGCGCGTTTTGTGGTTTCTACATGCGTATTGCTAGGCAAAGATAAGCTTGTCTCATATTGAAATGCGCGAGCATCGTCAGTTTCGCTATTTAACACCGCTTTTTCATAATCTAACACTACAAAATCATGAGTTAGCTTACGCCCTGCGTTCTCACCTCGCTTTACCGATGTTTCTATGCCAAAACCAAGTAATGCCGCGTGAACCGTTAGCGAAGGATTATCCTTGCTGGCGTTTATTTTATTGAACGTCACGTCTATGTTGCCGTTTTCTACCGAAGCGTGAAGTACGCCAGACAAAGGGGCGGTGTTGTTCGGTAACGGCTGCCCGCGAAACCAACCGTTCCAAGCTCGGCCATTTAGAGCAAAACCGGGCGTGGCGATAGTGTTGGCTTTGCCTACACGCTTGTAATCTCGCTGCCTTTCACTAAAAGCGCTATCAGCAAACGGATCTTTCCAACCAAGGTAGTCCCAGTAGTCCACGTGAAAGTTAATAGGAACAAGTTCTGTCCATAATTTTTCGCTATCTACAAAGCCTGAAATCCATTTTTCTGCCGGCGGGCAGCTACTGCAACCTTGAGATGTGTAAAGTTCCAATACGGTTGTTTGGTTGGGCGTGCTGGTAAGTATAAAGGGCGCGTCTGTTGATTCGTTGGATGATGAGTTTGTTGTTAGCAACGGTGCTAATTCAGACGCTGGAGCATGTGCTAAACCTGCAGTTTTACTCTCATTAGAATGCAGAGTAAGGGCAGCTTTAACTATGGGGTTCTTTGCTGCTTGGCTCGAAGCATTATCTACGTCTCTATTTATAGATGTTGAAACCTTCGATTGTTCCGGCTGTACATTAATAAGCCAGTCGTAATCAATAAAACGAAGCTTGTAGTTCGAAGGTATGGGTTGCTCAATATATTTGTTGATATATTGAGGTAAGTCTCGGGCTTTGCCCGACGCAACAAAGTCTTCTGTATAGAAATCTAATATTTCTGACACATACGCTCGCTTGCGTTTATCGTCCAAATAGAAGTGCTTTTTCTTGTTGAAAAATTCATAGGTAAGCTGTTCTAGCGTTTCATTTAATGACTCAGGGTAAAATGGCGTTTTAGGGAGTCGTGGACAATCTTTCACCATACAGTTAAGTGCGAAGTGTGCCCTTGGTTCGTTTAGCGGCCTTATCACGTCATTTTCATAGTCGTATAAATTAGTGACTTTCCCGCCAATCACCACATCACGAAACTTAAAAAACGCGGCGCGAGAAAAAAAGCTGGTAAAGCCATCTGGAATACCTTTTTCAATCACGCCAAACATTGCCAATGCGTTGTAACTATTGATGTGATAGCTCATTACTTCTTCTGGCGAAGTGAATAATTCAGGCGTTGCGGTTGGGCTAGCAAAGCCAATAAAGGTCACAACATTTTCGAGCGGCGCAATATCCTCAGACAAGCCTTTAAAATTAGTTCGCCCTTCTTCATCAACATAATTTGCTAATACATACTCCCAGTCTTGAGTCGCTTGTTTGTAAGCTTGCTTCAGCATAAAAAGCGCTTGGGTTTCAGCGTTAGCAGTCATTGAACTTACTTTATTTGGCTTTTCGCTTGCACTTACACTTTGTACGAAAAACAACAAGAAAAGCGCTAAAACCCATGAAACAAACACCCGCAAAGCGTCACCGAAAGCGCTGTTAAACTTGAGCGAATTAGAATACTGCATGGCTTCTTCCTTATCCTATTTCTGAAGTTTGTTGATTTGAGGGAACGCTACTTGGTCTAGCGCCAAGATCGTTATTTACCCCGTGCGCTGACTTCTGAGTTAGCTCTTGCTTTAGATCGCTAATTGGCTCACTGATTGATTCATTTAAGGCCCCAATGATGGGTTCGTGAACAGGCTCATCATCTGCAAGCAGTCGAATAGGGATCACGTTATCTTCTCGATAGCGATCTCCCAATGGTTGATATTGCTTAACCTGCCCGCGATGGTTGGTGTAAGAAAGTGGTTTTAATATATGCTCGTCGCGCTCGGCGTTGTGTTTACGCATGGATACAGGGCCGTCTGCTGTCATTACCATAAATGAACACGCATCAATTCTGTCTTGCTGCAGCGCACTGGCATCCATAAAGTTTTGAACAAAAAACGACAGTTTATGCACACGCCCGCGACTTTTAACTAAACTACTGCGCATTTCTAACAGCTTTGCCGATGATGCCTTTGCTAACCGCCAAATCCAGTGAGGGCGCAACAGTAAAGCTTGAATGTAATCTCTTACTATTTTTGCCTTACCATGCTGGCGGGTAGTTTGTATATGCTTGAAATTTTCAATGAACTCGGCGAATAGTTCGCTATCGTCAACTACCGAATAGACTTGATTATCGGCAACTAAAGTGGGCATGTAGCTATGGCAATCACTATGGCCCATGCGTACCTTTTCCCACGGCAAAGCTTTAGAAATTGTTTTCTCGATTGCAGCTTTTACGGTAAGCGGGTCGACCACATCAGTTCGCGCGCCCCACTCGCCTCGGCCGGTTTCAGCTTGTAGCTGAAGCGAAGCAAAACTTACCGCATCTGCATGCTGTACAAAAAAATCCACCAGCATGGGCAGTTCTTTGAAGTTATCGGTGTGTACCGTGGTGTTAAAGATAACCATAAGGCCCAGTCCTTTGGCTCGCTCTATGTACTCTTCACGAATAGCATTTAGCGAATACTCATCATCAAAGCCTTTGCGCTCTTGTGTAGTGTCAACATGAAACGCCACATCGTTAAGCCCAGCTTCGGCAAGCTCAGTAAGCAGGTCTCTGGTAGCAGCAATTCCATTTGTAAATAGCGCCGTATGTAAGCCAAGTTGATTTGCATAAGCAACAATATCGATAAGCTCGCTGCGTTTTCTTAACGTGGGGTCGCCCCCAGTAATTTGCACGCTAGTTCCAGGCCCATAGTGTTTAAGCACGTTGTCTAATCGCTTGAACACTTCTTGAATGGGAATATCACGAACTGCTTGCGAATGCTCTGACAAATAGCATAAGGTGCAATCAAGATTACATTTTTGCGTGATTTCGACAGCAACACAGCCAATGGTATGCGTTCGCCCCAAAAGTTGATTGGGAGTAAAATGTTCGCCCATTCGCTTTCGTGTAGAGGCAAGTTGTTGATTTCTTGTGGTGCCAGGGGAACACGCCATGTCCATGTACCTTTTTCAAACTACTCAGTATCAACAAAGACCTTTTACACTTAAAAATACTTTCAAGGCATGCCGTTTTTTTGTACTAATTACATTGTTTTATTGTGTCACAAGTCATGCAGAGACTAGTGAAACCCAGTTCGATTTAGCTACGCCATTGAGTGCGTTCGAGGAAGTGAAAAGCCTAGTCTTTTCTGACCCTTACTCAAGCCTTCCGCAATATAAAGTGTCGCGCAAACACTTTGATGTTAACGGCGAAAACATACTGCTAAAACACGCTCAAAGAACCCTTTCATCTGATGCAAATTTTATCGAACTAGACACCAAACATAAGCTACTTCAAGCCAACGGAATTTGCTTTGGCGGTACTTGGAAGATGAATCAAAACAGCCCTTACTCAGGCCTTTTTCAAGCGGGTACAGGGGTACCTATTATTGTTAGGGCTTCAGTCAGTTTAAGCGGAACAAAGCAGCGGGATAAACGTGCATTTGGGATAGCGATTAAGCTTTTTCCTTATGCTCCTAGTGCACTTACTGAGAACATATTTCTTATGCACTCTCTTGGCGGTACAAAAACAAAGCATGTTGCAAACTTGCCTATGACTAACGAACCAGCGCTTGGTGAGCTGCCGCCCTTTAGCCAGTTGCTTACCGCCTACCGATTGGAAAGCGACCTTGAGAAAGCCGATAAAGCCTTTAGCGGTAAAAAAGCCAATGCGCGGTTTAGACCCGTTTCTCATTTAGCCGCGGTAAAGGTTGGTGATGCAAACTCCAGAATGGCGGGGCATACAGAAGAAAGTTCGTCAGAACTGAGCATTTCAGCACCAATAACTTCGAAAGAAACCAAGATAAAGCGAGAGCTTGAAGTAAAAACCGAAAAACAAGGCCCTCACTGGCTGAGAGCCGCATTAAGCCCAGATACACCGCTGGTAGACGAAGATGATTTCAGAGATGAGCTGTCGTTACAGCATTACCCCAATAAGACACTGACTTGGGCTATTTCTGCCGCCGAGTTTAATGATGCAGGAATAGACAAAGCGCATTGGCAAGAAATTGGCGAAATTATATTAACCGAGTCGGTTGTTTCACTTACCTGCGATACAAAGCTTCACTTTAATCACCCCGCAACCAAATGACGTTGGATAATTCCGTTTAAACAGATAAACCTCGCGCTAGACGGTTTTTACTGCCTATCGAGATTACCGTATAGTATGCGGTGTATTTAACGTTTTGTTTTAAGTGTTGTTTCATGTCCGCTTCCTTTCGCAAAAACAGTCGCAAGTATAGTCGCAGTATTCACTTGTGGCTGTCGCTGGTTATTTTTATCCCTGTGATCATTGTTATCGCTAGCGGCTTGTTATTGCAGGTTAAAAAAGAATTCGACTGGATCCAACCGCCTACGCAAAAAGTGCAAAAAGGCCAAAACAGCGCGCCGACGCTGCCCTTTGAGGAAGTGCTTGATGCTGTAAAACAGGTGCCTCAGGTTAACTTAAATACGTGGGACGATATCGACCGTTTAGATGTTCGCCCCGGAAAAGGCGTCATAAAAGTTCGCGGCAAGAACCATTGGGAAGTGCAGCTTGATGCCCAAAGTGGCGATGTGCTTCAGGTTGCCTACCGACGCACAGACACTATCGAAGCCATTCATGACGGCAGCTGGTTCTTTGAAGGTGCCAAGCTATGGCTGTTTCTACCCGCCGCCCTTTTACTTTTTGTGCTGTGGGTAACCGGCCTTGTTATGCTATACACCACCCTGAAAAGCAAATATCGAAAAAAGAAATACCGCCAGCCATTTAATAACTCATAGTTGGTAAGTGATGGCTAGCTGTACACTTTCCCCTTGAGCAAACGCGGCTTTGTCATCAGCGCTGGTGTAATAGTGTTGGTTAGTGAGGTTACTCCAGCTTGCTTGAAGTTGCATATCCTCACCTAACTGCCAGTTCGCGCCAATATCCAGGGTAAAAACGTCGCTAAGGGCTCGTTCGCCGTCTGCAATGTCTGACTTACTAGCCCGATAGCTTAGTACCGTAAAAAAGCGCGTGGCTTGCCAATTAACACCTACATCTAGACGCTGATAGTTTGCCGGTATATCTGCAATGGTGTTGCCCAAGTTATCTTCACCGCTAATCCACATGCCACTAAGACGAGCATCTACGATGCTGTCTTGTGATTGCCAGCTAACCTGATAGCTGGCGCCTTCTATAGTTGCACTATCTAAATTAGCATATTGAAGTACATCTTCAGCAACTGTAATACGTTCAATATAGTTATCAATTTGCTGATGAAACACTTCAATCGAGCCCTGAATGTGTCTTGCGCTATAGGCCAGGGTTAGCTGTTTATTAAGGGCTTGTTCGGTTTCAAGCTGAGTACTACCCAGCACCGTACCTCGAGGCGTTTCCCCAGCAAAAAAGCGCTCAGTTAAAGATGGGTTTCTAAATGCACTAGAAACATACATGCTAGCTGACCAATGGGGAGAAATCTGATAATTTGCGCCCAGATAGCCACTAAAATTCGTGGTTGATTGCGACCTACTAGGCTGGACATCATTAGGCTGAGCTGTGCTAGCACCTGAACCATCAGACTGTCGCTGCCAATCAATCCTTGCCCCCATGGCAACGGACCAGCGTTGCCATTGATGTGAAGCATCAACAACCGCTGCAGTATTAATCTCGCTAGCGTCGAGAGTACGCACTTCATAGGCAAGTTCAGATTCAAATGCGTTTGTTATCAAACTGGGCGATGTAGAGTTAGGCGATGCGCTTTCGACTGGGGTTAAAGTGAATTCTCTCTCATCTGCCACCACACCTTCACGACCGGATAACTGAAACTGCCAGTTTAAGTCCCAGCCTTTTAACTGCGTATCTGTATTGATATTGAAACCATAATCAAACGCCTCGTTTTCGCTGTCATTTATCCTGCTTTCTGGTCGCAACACCGAGGTATCTAAGCTTGATTTATGCCACCAAATATTCCCAGCAAATAGTTTATCTTCAAACGCTATTTTGCCAAGCCAATGGGTATTATTTGGGTAGGTTGTTATTCTGCTTTCAGGATAATCACTGCTGGATTTACCAATGTCGTTGTTGTTTGAATATAGTGTCCATGCTTCTTTTATCATGCTATTTTCAGGTCTGTGCCTAAGAAACAACCCTGTTTGTTCAAATTGATCAAACAGGGTATTTCCGTTCGCATCCTCACCGTTATTCGCGCTTCTGTATGAAATATTCCAATCTGTAATGCCTGAATTGTCTGTGCCGTTTGCGCCATTTTTGCTGCTATCGGCAGCACTGGTTCCGGCATAACTCACGGCCTTCATCTGCTGATTACTACTGTAACCTACTCTCAAATAGGACTCTTTGAGTGATTCAAACTGTAAGTTCACCGCGCCGCCGATAGCGCCCGAGCCTAGATAAGTGGAAGCTGCGCCCGGTAATACGGTGGCTGATGAAATAAAATCAGGCGGAATAAAGCCTACACTTGAGCCTGCGCGCCTATCGCTGATGATAGGTATGCCATCCAGCAAGGTTTGAATTCGCCACCGCGAATACCCTCGCACATTAATACTTTGTATCTGTCCTCCCTGCCCATTTAACGATACTGACGGTGATTGAAGCAGCACATCATTGGTGTGCAAAGGCGAAACAAGACTACTTTTATCAAAATCATATTGTGGAAATATGCGTGAGAGCGCTTCGTCATAATAGGGGCGCGTAGCCGTTACCGTATAGCGTTCAACGCTATTGGATGGTTCGCTTTGAGCAAAGCTCGGTGTCGATAAAAGTGATAGCAAAAACACTGCAAAAGCCCTTGTCGAAGATATAGGCGACGAACATATTAAAGGCGAAGTCATAGATGCAGGTAAACCTGATGAAGTATCAATAAACATTGAAGAACGTTGAGCTGGAAAACAAGAAAACAATAAAAGTCTCACTAACCGATACGTACGTATGATAGGAGTACGGACCGAAAAATCTGGTTAAAAATGAAAAGAAAGGCGCGGCAGTAATGCTACTGCCGCGTGCTAAGCCCAACTAGACTAAAAATTAGACTAAAAATCAGGCTAGTTGGCCGCTATTTAGCGATTACAGGAAGACCTGTTGTCCACGGTCCCCCAGCATCAACCACAGCTTGTTGCAGCTTAGGTACAGCAGTATTTTGTAAAGTACTGATGCGTGTAACTACGCTATCTAGGCTGTCTTGAGCATAACCGAGCTGATCTTTGTGCTGCTGTGTAGGACCATAAGATGAACCTAACGCAGAACGAGCATAGCGCAGGCGACTCATGATATTCGCTGGCTTAATGCCCATTTTATCGCGTGATTTAAGACCGTAAAACGCTCTGTTCACTTCGTTTATCTCGTCTTGAATCGCAGCAAATTGGGCTTCAAGTTTTGCCACATCATTTGGCGTGCGGTCAATAGCTGTGCGCAATAGAGCCATTGTATCTTTAAGCTGCGTCAGCACTGTCGTTGAAGAAAGTGCACGTTTTTGCGCTGTGCTTACCTTATCTGAATAAGCAGCAATTTCTTCATAAGTAGCACCTTCAAGCGCCCCCTGAACAATAGGCTTAAGTTCAAACGAAACAGGTTCAGAAAGTTGTGTTACCTCAGCATTAACGCGCTTAAACAAGGTAGCAGTGTAGGTGCCTGGCAACGCCATCAGACCTCTGTCTTTGCTTTCCTTATCCGTAAGCGGACTCGTTGATGTATGCTTCATATCCCAGGTAATACGGTGTAAGCCCTTCTTCGCTTTACCCTCGACGCGCTTAATAACGTCTCCGTCGCTGTCGCGTACCTCAACATAGACTGCTGGCGCCGCTTCTTGGTTCTCTGCTTCCACGGCTTCCCAGCTTGGATATTTAGGGTACTTCTTATCCTCTATTAATTTTTTCTCTGCTTCTTGGCGTTTTTCTTTTGCCGTAAGCAAACTGTCTTTCAGGTAATAAGTGAAGGTTGCACCATGCTCAGGATTTTCTGCAACAAAGCGGTCGTCGCCGTCAGAGTCAGTGTGATTGTCATCTAGCTGGAACCATTTAACTGGGCGGCTCGGGGCAAACAAAATAGCGTCTTGCTGCATAGACTTCTCAGTCAATAAACGCAGCGGCGCATAGTCATCAAGAATATAAATACCACGACCAAAAGTACCTGCCACCAGGTCATTCTCACGGCGCTGAATTTTCACGTCACGAGTCGAAATGGTCGGCATGCCACCATCTAACTCAACCCAGTCTTTACCGCCATCTACCGAGAAAAACACACCAAACTCTGTACCAATAAAGAGCAAGTCTTTGTTCACATGGTCTTGCACAATACGCCAAACTAGGTGCTTCTCAGGCAAGTCTTCAGCAAGTGATGTCCAGCTTTTACCCAAGTTAGTTGATTTAATAAGATAAGGCTTGTAATCACCATATTTGTGGTTATCCAGCGCCACATATACGGTATTAGGGTCGAACAAGTCAGCGCGAATATCATTCACATAAGAATTGGCAGGAATGCCTCTAATATCGTCTAACTCAATCTTTTTCCACGATTTGCCGCCGTTGGTCGTAACTTGAATAATCCCGTCATCTGTACCCGCCCACAAAATATTCTCATCTACCGGGCTTTCAGCAAAGTTGGCGATGGTGTGGAATTCGGTCATGGCATATAAGTCCCAACCGGCCTCTACTGACCACGTGCGCCCCATTAATGGCGAGTGCATACGATTGCCGTTCTTCGTTAAATCGTCTGATACCGGCGTCCAGCTGTCACCGCGATCATCGCTACGCCACACCCGCTGCGATGCAAAGTAAATACGCGCTGGGTCGTGAGCTGAAACATTTATCGGCGCGTCCCAGTTGTATCGTTCTGCCGGGTCGCCTGGAAGTGGCTGAGGCTTAATGTATACGCCTTCACGGGTTTTCATATCAACGCGGGTCAAGTTACCCTGCTGCCACTGAGAATACATAATATCAGGGTTGCCTGGTTCTACCGCAGGACCGTGTCCGTCACCACCTAAGGTCAAGAACCAATCTTTGTTCTTAATCCCTTCTTCTCGCATAGTGCGCGACGGACCACCTTGGGTAGAGTTATCCTGTGCACCTGCGTAAATTTTGTAAAAAGGCTTTGAATCGTCTGGCGCAACTTTATAGAACTGGGTCAATGGCAAATTAGCCATAAAGCGCCAGTTCGCCATTCTATCGTGAGACATATAAATACCGCCATCAGACCCCATTAAAACAAAATCCGGGTCAGTGGGGTGAAAGGCCATCGCGTGATCGTCTACGTGCTTGCGCTTAGTATTAATAGGCGTCCATGTTTTACCGCCATCGTCTGATACTTTACTGTAGTTGCTGGCGATATAAACACGGTCAAACTGATGCTGGTCCGCGAAAATTTCTTGATAATAGTGAGGGCCAGTACCGCCACCTACTTCATCAGACATTTTAGCCCAGCTAGCGCCCTGATCAGCTGAGCGATAAAAACCACCACCGCGATTATCAGTTTCAATGGTGGCATAGATAACATCGGGGTTCATAGGCGATATAGCCATACCAATTTTACCCATATTTCCTTTCGGCAACCCTGTTTTAAGCTCCGTCCAAGTTTCGCCTCCATCGTTAGAAGTATGAATACCAGCACCTTCGTTTGTACCTACGTAAGCACCAATTGAGCGTTGACGTGCCCACGTTGCTGCGAAAAGTTTATCTGGATTGCGCGGGTCGATAAGTAACGATGTTACGCCCGTCCATTTATCAGCAGGCTTAAGCACTTGCTTCCAAGTTTCTCCCCCGTCGGTAGTTTTATACAAGCCGCGCTCGCCGCCACCACTCCAGAGAGGACCTTGAGCTGAAACCCACACGATATCTGGGTTAGTAGGATGGATAATAATGTCTGAAACATGCTCTGACTTTTTCAGCCCCATGTTTTTCCATGTCTGTCCGCCATCTAAAGATTTGTAAACACCGTCGCCGAAGCTGATGTGTCGACCACCATTATTTTCGCCAGTCCCCACCCAAATGATATTTGAGTTACTTGGCGCAATGGTTACATCGCCAATGGAATAAACAGGCTGGTCGTCAAAGATGGGCTCCCACGTTGTGCCCGCGTTGGTGGTTTTCCACACTCCGCCAGAGCCAACAGCGGTGTACCATGTAGACGGGTTGTTCTGGTCAATTGCAATATCGGCTATTCGGCCCGACATATAAGCAGGTCCAATGTTTCTCAGCTCCATGGCTTTGAATGTTGAACTGCTGAAGACTTCATTCTTGTCGTTTTTGTCTGCAAAGGCGGGGGTGCACGCAAGTGCAATTGATACAGCAACTGCCGCTTTAAGAAGCTTTTTCATTATTGTTATCCAGTGTATTTGATAGGGCTCAAAACCCTTTTTTTAATTTGTAGTATTATTACTCTATAGCATTACTAATAAATGCTTAAAGTTACAATGTAACATACGACCAACTGCCCATTACAACAGTTGAAAATATTGTGCACCGACTTAACATTACTTAATATTTTGATGGTCATTAGCCAGTGCATTTTTCAAAAGTAGTTTAGTCCTACCGACTCAATCTGTACATTTATTCAACAAGTCGTATATTATCCAATCTGGCGCTTTGTTTTACTATTCAGGGTGGTCAGCCATATAATATTAAATACTTAAACTGAGCCACAGGGTTCAAATAGATACGAAAAAGCTTACAGGCTCGAAGGGAATACATAAAAAATAATATGCGGATTAAACATCTAACAATTTTACTCGTCGTTGCCAGCGTTCTACTTAGTGCCTGCACACCTTCACAACCTACAGACAAAATCTTGATCAGTGGTCCTTTTGAACCAGTTAATAACGATCCGTCAAGTACCGGCTACATGTTCACACGAATGCAAATTCTGGAAACACTCATAGACGTGGATAACCAAGGTCAACTTATCCCAGGACTTGCTAGCTCATGGTCAAATGATGAGGACTTTACCGTTTGGACATTTAATTTACGTCCTGATGTGTATTTTCATGACGGCACATTAATGACCGCCGACGCCGTCTACAAAAGCCTTTCGGTCGCGTTTGGTAAACCAACGCCATTTTCAAAAGATATGATCGCCAACATGGAGGTGGTATCAGAATATTCTATCAAGTTCACCTTGAACCAAAGTTACCGTCCTTTCCCTTCTCTGTTAAGTAATTATGCAACTGCGATCGTGGCACCTGCTACCTTCGGCAAGTTCAATCGAATTAAAACCTTAATAGGTACAGGCCCCTATCAAATTACGCACTTTGAACCACCCCACAATATCACAACCACACGCTTCGACAATTATTGGGGCGAGCCCGCTGTTATTGAAAACGTTGAGTACGTAACGGGTCACCGCTCTGAAACGCGGGCGCTTATGGTACGAACGGGGCAAGCAGATATTGTGTACAACCTCGACCCTGCCGCGGTTAGCATGTTGCGCACTGACTCTAACGTAAACGTGTTTAGCGACAGGATCCCTCGCACCACTTTAGTTAAGTTAAATAGCGGCCATCCTATCCTCTCAGATGTAAAAGTAAGACAAGCACTGAGTTTAGCGATTGACAGAAAAGGCATTGCATCTGGCGTAATGCGTATATCGAATATCTCTGCTGATCAGCTATTTGGCCCAAATATTCGAGACTGGCATATTCGTTCTACTACAGATAATGCTACCAATACTATTTCAATGAGTGACGCTGACAATAACCCAAGAATTAATAATAGCGTTGAAAATGGCGACTCATTGTTAAACAGGAAAAAAGCGGAACAACTGCTTACCGACGCAGGATGGTTAGTAGGTGAGAATGGCGTGCGCTACAAAGATGGCTCACCTTTAACGCTGGATATGATTACCTATGCCAATCGCCCAGAACTCATTACCATTGCCACGGCAATTCAAGATCAGTGGGCTAGCATTGGAGTGAAGCTCTCTGTCCATATGGAAAATGTAAGTGCCATTCCTTCAGGGCATGCTGATGGTACATTGCAGACTGCACTTATGGCGCGTAACTTTGCTAACATCCCAGACCCTCTCGGTATAATGCTGGCTGACTTTTCTTCAAAAGAAGGCGGAGATTGGGGGCCAATGAACTGGCAAAATGAAAAAGTGTTTAGTGATTTAAAAACCTTAAGTCACACCACGGATGAACACGCTTACAAATCGTTGATATCATCAATTATGCAAGAAGTTCAAAAAGACGTTCCTCTCATCCCCGTTATGTACTATGTACAGCAAACGGCTACATCTAGGCGACTTAGAAACTTTAGCTTCGACCCTTACGAGCGCTCTTTTCGTGTATCTCAAATGAGAATAACCCCATAGCAATGAGAAAAATCCTACTTCAACGGCTGCTTCAAGCAGTACTGATGGCGTGGAGTGTAGGCACACTCACATTTATTATAGCCCGTTCACTACCTGGAGATATGGCTTACAAAATAGCGGCTGGCCGCTACGGCGATGATGCGGTAAGCACAAGTGCCGCTAATGCCGTAGCAGAAGAACTTGGTCTACACAGAAGCGCTTTCGAACAGTACGTAAGCTGGATGGCCGATTTAGCCTCTCTGGATTTAGGCACAAGCTTGGTTACGGGAGCCCCTATTGTTGTTGAGCTACAAAATCAGCTTTCTTACACCCTTGTTCTCGCTGGGCTCGCTATTCTGTTATCCACATTAATTGCGTTTCCTCTGGGAATTTATAGCGGCATCAGAAGCGCTAGAAAAAGTGAAAGTTCTCCTAAAAGCCGCGCCTCTCTCTTCGATAAAACAGTATTAGTATTTTCCACGTTCGTGCGCTCTCAACCGGTATTTTGTTTAGGGCTAATTCTCATCTTTATTTTTGCTCTAGAGCTCAACTGGCTTCCGGTTGCGGGCTCTTCAGGCTTTGTCTATACCATTTTACCTGTAATGACCTTAGGGTTAAGCCTGGCCGCTATATCAAACCGCGTAATTCGCAACAGTACTGTTAATGCGGTTCAGTCGGGTTATTTCCATTTCGCCAAGATCAAAGGGTTAAGCGCTCTAGAGGCGTTCAGGTGCCATGCGCTTCCAAACATCGTTATACCTGCTCTAGCCTTCATGGGCATTCAGCTTATTGGGTTGATTGAAGGCGTAATTATGATTGAAAGCCTTTTTGCTTGGCCCGGCATAGGACACGGACTTTCCCATGCTGTCTTTGCCCGCGACATCACTATGTTACAAGGCACTGCTTTGCTAATGGGCTTGTTATTCGTATTGGTCAACACACTTGTCGATTTAAGTCAGTATGCACTCGACCCAAGGGTGAGGGAAAATCGAGGACATAGCCAATGAAGACACCCGCCTTACCTGTTGAAAAAGTGATTGGCTTTTCACTTTTGATGCTGCTCTTATTACTTGCGTTGGGCGAGCCTGTTCTATTGGGAACAAACGGTAACCAACAAAATTTAAAGCAAGTGCTCGAAGCCCCAAATGCGGAACATTGGTTAGGTACAGATCAATTCGGACGCGATATGCTGGCCAGAATCTCAGAGGGTCTACGCATATCACTTTCTCTCGCTACACTGTGTGTACTAAGTTCATCAATCATTGGCGTGCTAACGGGCGTAATTGCAGCGTGGTGTAGAGGTTGGGTAGATACGACATTGAATTTCATTGCCAATACAATATTGGCGCTCCCCGGACTGGTACTTATTCTTCTTTTCGCGGCGCTAGTACCAGGCTCTTTCATTATGCTGTATTTAGCCATTTCCTTAGTACTGGCCGTCGAGTACTTCAGGCTGGTACGTGCTATCACTCTACCAGTAGTGGCAGGCCCTGCACTGGAAAACTCTGCGCTAATGGGTTTTCCAAAACGCTATTTATTTAGTAAGCATATATGGCCCGCCATTCGACAAGACGTGTTATCACTTGCTGCTTTTGGTGCCTCCTCCTCAATTATCGCCATGGCATCGGTGGGCTTCGTTTATGTTGGTTTAAAACCACCCAGCCCTGAGCTCGGGCTGATGATAGTTGAGCTTTTTCCATACTATCACGAAGCACCTTGGCTGCTCGCACAACCTATTTTCACCCTATTCGTTCTCGTACTGGGCTTTCACTTACTTTCTGCGAAGAGTGACAAAACACCTCGTGCAAATAAGTTCATTTTTGACAGCAGCAGTAGACTATCGAATTGTGATGCATTGGAGCGCAAACTGTGAGCCAATATATTGCTATTGAACATTTATCAATTTACGCGCAAGACACCATTATTGTAGAGGATCTATCCCTTAACCTTGAACAAGGCGAGACACTGACTATATTGGGTGAAACCGGGGCAGGTAAAAGTCTGCTAGCGCAAGCAATTATGGGCGATTTACCGTCTGCACTGAGGGTTACGGGAAATGTCCTGGTAAACGGTGTAGATATGCTTCGTGCGAACCGACGTGAATGTGAACAATTGTGGGGGCGAGACATTGTTATGCTGCCGCAAGAGCCATGGCATTCTCTAAGCCCAATGATGAAAATTCGCCAGCAAGTCGCCGAAGTTTTTCGGTTTACATTGGGTAACGGTTCTCGCGAAGCACAAAAGAGTGCGAAGACACAGCTAGACAGCCTGGCTCTTAAAGACGACTGTGATAAAGTCCCTTCTCAACTTTCTGGTGGAATGGCACAGCGTGTTGCTTTTGCCTGTGCATCAGCGACTAATGCACCTTTATTTCTAGCCGACGAACCCACAAAAGGGCTAGATGCCGGACGCAAACACCATATTATTGAGCAACTAAAGCAAAAAGCTAACGACGGTACGCTACTTACCATTACGCACGATGTTTCAGTGGCAGAGGCACTGGGTGGTAAATGTATGGTGCTAAAAAACGGGAAACTGGTTGAAACAGGTGATACCCGCAAGATACTGTCCTCCCCGTCATCAAACTATACCAAAACCCTTATTGCGTCGGCTCCGCAACACTGGACTACTACAACAAAAAAAACGCATAGGTTTGCACCGCTGGTATCGGTGAATGACCTCACAATTATAAGAGGTAACCATGCACTATTTACTGGCCTTAGTTTTTCTTTAGGGGAAGGCGAAATTGTCGGGCTTTGTGGTGATAGCGGCTGTGGAAAAACGTCTCTAGGTGATGCTCTACTTGGGCTTCTACCCTATCAAGGCAATATTGCGTTTCATACGCTTTTACACCGTTATCAAACCCTAAAGCTATATCAAGATCCCCCCAGTTCATTTGCCGATCACACTACGCTTAAATCATTGATTGATGACGTAATAAAGCTTCACAAGGTGTCTAAAAAGCGTGCCGATTTACTTTCATCTCAACTAGGCCTTAACCAGCAATTGTTTGAGCGCAGCGCTTCTGAGGTAAGTGGAGGTGAGCTTCAACGCATTGCTTTGCTGCGCGCGCTGCTACTAAGGCCCAAGCTACTTATAGCTGATGAGCCAACATCTAGGCTCGACCCCATTACAAGTAAGGCAATTACTCACTTACTTGTCGATCAATGCAGAGAAGAAAGTTGCACGGTGCTCTTTATCAGTCACGATAGAACACAGCTAGAAAAAGTCTGTGACCGCGTCATTGACCTTCAGACTCCCACGACATCAAAAGCCGTTATATAACGGCTTTTGGAAGACAAGATTCAGGGCTCTTTCGTGTGTTTATACGCAAACCGTAGCCGCGAATGAACTAAAAAGTCACGATTTCATCATTAATAAGATGACCTACAGCCTGACTCCGCTCAGCATCGACAAAGGCGCTATCAATCGCGCTAAAGCGGGCCGTAGTAACCTTTCGATAATTCGGGTGTGTATAAATATAAGTTTGCTCTGACTGAAGCGCCTCTATCACGCGTTCAGCTAGCACAGAGGCATCGATTCCCGACTCTACTGCTTTAGTTGCCGCTTGAGCGCCTGCTTTGAGCTTCTCTTTATCAATGCGCTTTTCAGCTGCCACTGCATACTTTTCTTGTCTGTTTCTGTACGACTCATGGATGCGAGTTTTTACAAATGCCGGGCACAATACCGAGGTGTGAATACCAAAAGGTTTCAACTCTGGCACCCAACTTTCTGTCATAGATACCACCGCCGCTTTTGAAGCGCAATAAGCACCAGCATATGGCATTCCCATCATTCCCGCCATTGACGCTACGTTTAATACCCAGCCTCCTTCGCCGTGTTCTTTGATGGCTGGTACGCATGCTTGTGCGCCATAAAGCACGCCCATTACGTTCACATCCATAACCCAGCGCCAGGTTTCATGCTCTGAATCTTCTACTTTACTTGGGGTGCCGCCCACACCAGCATTGTTAATGACCATGTGAACCTTGCCAAATTTCTCTTTGGCATTGGCAACTATATCTTCCCACTGGGAGTAGTCGGTAACATCTAGGGCGCAAGTCAGTACATCAAAACCTTTCTCTCGTAAATCATTGCCCGACTCGGCTAATGCATTATTATCAATATCGCCCATGACGATATTCATACCCTGCCTTGCCAATGCCTCTGCCAGCGCTAACCCTATGCCGCCAGCGGCGCCAGAAATAATAGCGGTCTTACCCGTAAATTCGTTAGACATCTTACTCTCCTGTTATTGTTATTGCGCCGCGGCCCCTTAGGCAAAGCCATTTCAATGAAGAATTAGAAATCGCCTACCTCACTCAATTAGCGCTTATCTACACACCTAGATTAGGGGTAACAGGATGGGGAAAATACTTTATTTGCCTAATTTGGATAGCTTCATGAAATTAATAAGGCAGGTTAAAAATAGTAGCGGGGCAAATACAAAAGGGCAGTGACTAACCCTGCCCTTTGCTTGAATAAATTATCTCTTACCCGGTGGTTAGTTCGTTTACTTCGCAGGCATCACATAAACTTCTCGAACACAGGCCGATTCATCTGCACTTAGCGCAAACAATACCGACTTTGCTATATCTGCTGGCTGAAGCTTATCTTCCTTGGGCTCGTCAAAAAATGGTGTGTTTACCATGCCGGGGCAGATTGTAGTGCATCGACCACCCCACTCGCGCATCTCCTCGGCAAGATTTTGACCGAAACCATAGGCAAACCATTTACTTGCACCGTAAACAGAACCTTTAATAGCCACTCTTCCGGCTACAGAACTGGTGATAATAAAGTGCCCTTTCGTTTTTCGAAGAAAAGGTAAACTTGCTTTAGCGGTATAGAGTAAACCGTTGACGTTAGCGCCTAACATCCCGTCCCAGTCTTCTACATCACCTTTTTCGATGCCGGCAGCTTTGGATCCGCGCCCAGCGTTGGCAAATACGCCATCTAGACGACCAAAGTGCTTATGTGCTTGCTCAAATGCGCGGTTCACTTCGTCGAAGTTACTCACATCAGCCTTGATAGCGCGTGCATTGTCTTCGCCCAATTCGTTAACTAATTCGCTTAACTTATCTTCACTTCGCGCGATAAGCGCAACTTTGTATCCTTTATTAACTAGCTGCTTTGCCGTTTCTTTTCCAATACCGCTAGAAGCACCGGTAATCGCAATAACCTTGTCGCTCGGTGTAGAATCTGACATATCATCTCCCATTTTTAACTCATAGAAATTATCGTTAGTCTGCTTCTCTCACAGCTTCGTAATGTGAAGAGAAGCTAAAGTTTGGAAAGACACTATGCAATCATCTTACTAATTTGATCGACAAAGGCTGGGATGTCGTTAGGATTCCTGCTGGTAACTAACTTGTCATCGGTCACCACTTCTTTATCTACCCAATTCGCACCTGCGTTTTTCAAATCCGTTTGAATACTAGGGAATGAAGTAAGGGTTGCACCTTTCGCTAAACCCGATTCCACTAATAGCCATGGGCCGTGACAAATTGCACCTACGGCTTTGATGCTGTCAGTACCGTTTGCTTCCTTGATAAAGCTTACCGCGTCTTTGTTGGTACGAAGTACATCTGGGTTTATCTGACCGCCCGGAAGAACAAGAGCGTCGTAATCACTAAGATTTGCCGATGTAACCTGCAAATCAACATTTACGTCTTTACCCCAGTCGTCTTCATCCCAGGCTTTAATAGTGGTTTGATCTTCAATAGATAGGATATCAACCTTTGCGCCACGTTCGGTGAACATCTCTTTAGGTTGAACCAATTCACTTTGCTCAAAACCATTGGTTGCTAAAATAGCAATTTTTTTACCCTGAAGGTTTTGCGTGTTGCTCATACTAGTTACTCCTTTTGAACGTTCTATCGAATTTCCGAAGCCCTACAGACGCTAGAACGATTATCTAGGGCTACGCTTATCAATTTGGTAAAAAGTAGACTGCAAATTACAAACCATCATCCTTAACAACACGCAACCCATTGTTTAAATTAAATTTTTTAATTAATGTTCAAATTGAGCTTTATTGAAGGCTTTATCAATTATTCGCACGCTCCATGAATGATTTACAGAGCTTATTAAGCCGTCTTCTTTAATTTGATGTATCAAAGTATACAAACGCGCACTTACCGAGAAAAATTTGAGGAACTATGAGCAAGGGACGATTCAGCCACGCAAAATCTGCGTTCGAGCTTTCACTAAAAAGCTGGTGGAGCATAACGAAACGTATATTCACTAGCCTGCAAAAAGACAATATTCCCCTTATTGCTGCGGGTGTTGCTTTTTACTGTTTACTGGCGATATTCCCATTACTTGGTGCCACTATCGCCCTATACGGTCTTATGGTTTCACCAGAAGAATTACAAACCCATATGTCGTTACTTGTTAACGTAGTGCCAGCCGATAGCCGGTATATTATTGAAGAGCAGCTTACCAATTTGACCGAAAAATCAAGCTCGGCCCTCGGCTGGGGCTTTTTATTTACCCTTTTGCTCTCACTTTGGAGCAGTAGCAAAGGCGCTAATGCACTTATAAAAGCCTGTAATATCACGTACAGTGAATCGGAAGGGCGAGGCTTTTTAAGAGGGATACTGGCTCGTGTGACCTGCACGATATTCATGATCTTAACTGTAATAGTCGCCTTAGCCTGCATCACCATTTTACCAGAAGCGATAGTCTGGATAACGGCAAAGTCTATTAGCGCAGAGCAAGCTACATGGATAACCTGGCCCATCATGCTTGGCTTGTTCAATTTAGCTTTGTCAGCGTTGTACCGCTATGCGCCACACCGCCGTGAAGCCCAATGGCGTTGGGTGACACCAGGTTCGCTGTTCGCCACCATACTATGGCTAGTTGCATCCTATGCGTTTTCTTTCTACCTAAATGAATTTGCAAGTTATAACAAAACCTATGGCTCTGTGGGCGGCATTATCATCTTACTCATGTGGCTATATATAAGTGCCTACATCATCCTTATCGGTGCAGAGGTCAATTCTGCAATAGAGCTTCAAACAACAGCCGATAGTACCAAAGGCGAAGACAAGCCTATGGGCGAAAGGAATGCTTTTGTAGCTGACCATACCCCAGATGACCTGAAACGTAAGCGGTCTTAAATCAAGCAGCGCGCGATAATATTGAAAGCTAATCTTGCAAGCAGCTAGTGAACCGCGCAATAGGGGTTTCTGACAAAACTATACTTCTATTCAGTTAAATTCAGTCAGCATTTTGTATACCTTTTCTCTTACCCAATGTTGGGTAAATTCATAAAAGGAATTATACAATGCAAGAATTAAGTTTTACTGATATTGAAAATGTTTCCGGCGGCTGTGAAGAGCACTGCTGGGGTGATTTTAGTTTTGCGGGCTTCATGGCTTCTGTAGGTGCAGGGGCACTAGGTGGTATCGGTGGAGGCTGGGCTGGCGCAGCTTTAGGCGGTATTTCTGGCGGCCTAGGTTACGCTGGCGGTAAAATTGGCGACAAAATGTCAGAACGCACGTCTCTAGAATAAAAATCCGGAGGCGTAACGCCTCCGAATTCGGAGCTTTTCAATGAATATATCAATTGTTCAAATAGGTAAATATATTGCCTACATGCTTTTTATAATTGTAGTGAGCGTATTTTCGCTAAGGACATTATCATATTTTTTCCGTTTTCATGAGCATGCTGAAATGGTGATTACAACAACAGTCATTTTCGTCATAACTCTGCTTTGCACTATCGGAGCAAAAAAGCTGAATGTCTTCCCCTCCCCTATAATAAAGCGCTAGCCTGTAAACAGTTTTATCTAATGCAACGCGTTTCTGGGCTAACGCGTTTTAAACCTAGGAAGTTCTTCGCTGTTTGTAGCTTGCATAGGTTGTTTAATGTTGGCGCGTTTAAATGTTGCGCCTTCCAGAATGCACTGAACGGCAAGCGGGAAACACACTTTCGCCATTTTTCTTCACCACCTCGCCATAATAACTGTTCATAATTCGCCCTATTCTGGGCGTTTAATAATAAGCATCGTCACTTAACGCGAGCTTATTCCATGCTATTTACCAAAACACCCAAGCGTGACTACATTACCCCTAGTCGCATACATAGGCCCTTGTTTCGCGAGCGGCAACACGCGCCAAAGTCTCGCAGCCATACCTTATTAATACTTATTTCATTTCTGTGTTTCTTGCTTGGTGTGGCGGTAAGCCCACTAAGTCGCGCAGAGTCAGGTGAGCTCATGATGCAGAGCAAGGGTGGAGAACCGTCACCCGCCTTATTACACTCTACTCACGTTGAGCTGCAAGTTAACGGCATGATTGCTCACGTCACCTATTCTCAAACGTTTACCAATGATAGCGATGAATGGAAACATGGTGTGTATACCTTTCCGCTTAATGAAAACGCGGCGATAAATAGTACGGAAATGCTTATTGGCGATAGAGTTATCGTCGGGAAAATAAAGCCGAAAGCTCAAGCCAAAGAAGCGTTTGATGCAGCAAAAAAAGCGGGAAAGAAAGCCAGCTTAACGCAACAACAGCGACCGAACTTATTCACTCAACATTTAGCAAATATAGCTCCACATAAACAGATCACGGTTAAGTTACAGTACATACAGCAGGTTGCGTATGATAATGGAGAGTTTAGCTTCCACCTTCCTACCACCCTTACTCCTCGCTATATCCCTGGCATTCCTACAAGAAACTTAAGCGATGCCGATTTAATTGAACATGCTTACCCTGGCAACACTGGCGCAAACAATCACAAAGAAGAAAATTTCAATGACGCGTCCAGCGACGACGCTGATAGTAGAAGTAAGCGAGCCCCGCAAAGCACAGAGCATGGCAGCAGTCGTTTATCGAGCCATAACACATTTATTTCAGGCTGGGCACTACCCACAAATGAAGTAAGTGACGCCGATAAAATAACACCGTTTATGGCGCCAGCTCAGCCCGATAGTATTACGAATCAGCTTTCTTTTAATGCAACAATAAACGCGGGAGTGCCGCTTGATTCTATCAATAGCACAGGCCATCAACTTAACTGGCATGCTATTGAAAACGCTAAATATCAATACCGCGCTTGGATTGATGATAAACACGTAACCATGAATAAAGATGTGTGGTTGCGGTGGCGTCCTTCGAAGGACGCTACTCCACAAGCAGCCTATTTCGCTGAAGATATTGATTCAGGTCACTATGCGCTGGTTATGCTAACACCACCTCAAGTTAACCCTGACGATCTTCAAGACTTTCCGCGCGACATTACTTTTATCATAGATACATCGGGTTCGATGGGCGGACGTCCGATTAAAGATGCCAAAGCCGCGTTGAAGCTAGCGATTGAAAGACTAGACACAAAGGACAGGTTCAATATTGTGGCATTCAATTCAAGCTACACAAAACTATTCAGTCAACCTGCCAATGCTAAGCCACATAATATAAAAACGGCCCTATCTTTTATCTCTGAGCTACACGCAAACGGTGGGACCGAAATGGCGGGCGCCCTTTTAGAAGCGCTAAGCGCACAGCCAAAAGAAAACTACATTAAACAGGTTGTATTTATCACTGATGGCGCCGTCGGAAATGAAGCTGCACTCTTTTCAATGATTCAACAACAGCTAGGTAGCGCAAGGCTTTTTACGGTAGGAATTGGCAGCGCACCTAACAGCTACTTTATGACCCGCGCAGCACAATTCGGCCGAGGTAGTTATGTGTTTGTCGACAACCAAAATAACATTCAAAAAGAAATGCAGCGCTTATTTAGCAAGCTTGAAAGCCCTGTATTGAGCAATCTTTCTTTAACGCTGCCAATGAATATGCGGCACAAGGATAATGTTGAAGTTTACCCGAAACGTCTGCCTGATTTGTACGCTGGCGAGCCACTGCTCATTAATTTAAAAGTGCCCGACCTTGCCTACGAAAAGCACAGTCATGGTAATAATTTGGAACAGAATACTGCGGACAATAGCTTGGTGCTTGAGGGTACTTTAACTGACAAAGACGGTAATACCCATAGATGGCAACGCAGTATACAAGCTAGTTCTTTAACAGCTCAGCGTACCAATAACGTAAGCGATAATTCGGCTAATGCTAAACCATCACACTCAACTCAACGCAATGGTATCGCTACCGCATGGGCACGTAAAAAAGTTGCGGCGCTAATGGATGAAAAGGCTCTTGGTAGAGAAGAAAACGAGGTTAAAAACGACATTATTAACGTAGCCTTAGCCCACAATCTAATTACGGCATATACCAGCTTTGTTGCTATTGAAGAAGTAGTATCAAGACCTGAATCGACAAACGTTCAATCGCAGAACATAAAAAACCTAATGCCGCAGGGTACACAAATGCGTACCGTTAGCTATCCGCAAACTTCTGCAGGAATTAACTTTTACCTCGCTATTGGTGCTTTTTCACTCCTCTTTTTAATACTGCTTTACACGAGGGAAACTCAAGGTTTTCTTTTAAGGCAATGCCGTATTTTCATAAAAGACGAAAGAGTAACGCACAATGGTTAAGCCTAAAATACTCATAAGTGTGTTGCTTATTGCGGCTGTAGCCTTTGGATTTGGCAATGTTGCGTGGATATCGATAAAAGCAGAGTTAGCCCAAGTACTGATCAAAAAAGCTTGGGCAGAAACCTTGCAAACTGGCGCTGAAGTTAAGCCGTGGCAATGGGCAGACACGTGGCCCGTCGGGCGGTTAGTGCACCCCAAAAGCGATACCGACTTATATATTCTAGAAGGTGCCCAAGGTAATGCGTTGGCCTTTGGCCCAGGAAGACATATCAATGCTGGAGAGCTGGCCAATGAAACCAGCGTTATTGGAGGCCACAAAGACACCCATTTCGCTTTTCTTGAAAAGGTTAATATTGGTGATGCGCTACAACTTCAAACTTCTGATAGGATATGGCACCCCTATCGAATTTCAGCCAAGCGCATTGTTGATACAAAAAAGCAAACGCTGAATGTTCAACTCAATCAAAAAAGGCTGTATTTGGTGACATGCTATCCATTTCATTCCATCGCCCAAGACAACCATTTAAGGTTAGTTGTCGAGCTTAAGCCTTCATAGAATTGGAGCTATGGGGTCAGTGTCGTTACTCTGACCCCACTTTCTTGATGAGTGCGGCTTTCTCACTTTCGCTTAAAAACGCTATTTCTAAGGCGTTTTTCTGCGCTTGTTTAATATGAGAAGCAGTCAGGCCTGCTTGCTTGGCTGCGATATCAAATTCGTGGTCTAGCTCTATACCTTGAACGGCTGGATCGTCGGTATTTAGGCAGGCTAATATGCCGTGATCTAAAAAGGTTTTTAACGGGTGTTCTGGTAATGAAGTTACCGTATTTGTGAGTATGTTACTGGTTAAACAACTTTCTATGCCAATGCGCTTATCGCGCAAATAGTCCATAAGCTTACAATCATAAATGGCATTAACACCATGCCCTATTCGCGTAGCACCTAAATCATCGATAGCTTGCCATATACTCTGAGGGCCCACCGCCTCGCCCGCGTGTACTGTGATAGCTAATCCTTCATGCTGCACTTGTTTAAAGTGCTCTACGAACAAGTCACCAGGAAAGCCTTTTTCATCGCCCGCCAAATCAATGGCAGTAATGTGAGTTTTGCACGCCAGTATTGCATCTAACTCTTGCTGACATGCTTTTACGCCATAAGAGCGCGACAATATACCTATCAAGTTAACCTTAACATCGTACTCTTCGACTGCGCTTTTTACACCATCTATAATCGCTTCAACCACACCTTGTGTAGGCAAATCGTGGCTTTCTGCCATAAAGTAGGGGCTAAAGCGCAGCTCTGCGTAATCAATGCCCTGCTTTGCCGCATCCTCAACATTTTCAATAGCCACACGTCTACAAGCATCAAGATTGCCTAAAACCTTAACGCCCCATGTTAGCTTATTTAAAAACGACACCAAATCCGGCGCGATTTTCATTACTTGAACGTGTGGTCGCAACCCCTCTATCGAGTTAGCGGGCAGATTAATATTAAATTGCCGTCCAAGCTCAAGAATAGTTTGCGGGCGCACATTACCATCTAGGTGGCGATGTAAATCTAGAAGCGGAAGTGTTTTATTAATCATGGCTATACGATTTGGATTCGAGCACTCTTAAGTATAACACTTGCCGCGTTAAACCTCGCTTGCTGCCCGAAAATAACTTTTTTATAGCGGGACAAAACTGTGCTTTTTTTGAAACGAAACTTGTTTTAAGTTTAGGCCATTGTGTCGACGCAATACTTATCGATGCTTTGTGCAGTTTTTCAAAGCCAAGTTCTCCCAATTTCTGATGTGGCTTTGTACATAAGCTGTTTTCCACCTAAGACTAACCAGTCACCTCCCCTTATAACGTAAATAACAGGAGCACAGTTATGTGCGGAAAGTGTATAGAAGGCTGCTATTTAGCAGGCTGGCGTAATGGTGCGTATTCATTCGAACACATGCAAGAAGACCCCGATTTTATGGGGCTAGACGTGATGTCCGCCCATGGGTTTGTCGAAGTAGTTTGTTCACCAGGTACGTCAACCGAGCATCTAAAAGCGCTCGGCCTAAATTCATCGCCAATGATGGCATGGGCAGGCTATGTTTATTCGACAAGTTCGCCCCATGCTTCTGTCAATTTGGCCTACTACAACTGTTACCTAGAAAGCCAAAAAGCGAAACGTTATTCAACAGACAGCGAATGGGTAGAGCTTAATGCTCGCTATCCGTTTGTTACGCAATTTTTGGATAACTTAACGTTGCAGCACATCGGTAACCATTCGGACGCAGCTCTTCTAAATGAGATAGAATCGCTCCTGCTTGCCATTCATGGCAATGGCTATTACACCTTTGAACTTGTGACTTCGATGTTTTCTGATGGAGGTGTATTCCCAATTGTTGAACTAAGTAAACACGCTAAGCCTTCTTTATTTGTTGAGCACGCACTTGAGATCTTTTTGCTTACCGAACACCTATTGCACTACCGCCCTTTAAGTTGGGCGCTTCAAGCGGCACTCAGCGTTGACCTAACGTGCGATTTTGACAGCTACCACATGTCATGGCGCCGCTATACGGCAAATCGCGTTTTACAAAATTTGAACATTGACGATATGAAAACGTTGGGAGGGACACTAGCGCTCAATACTATTCACGCGGTCTGTCAGCGCAATGTAGAAAATAAACCGCTGCTTAAAGCACTATTGAACGTAGTAAAAGACTGTAAGGGCGATACCTACATTGCCCCTAAAAAACTAGCATCGCAAATCGCAACTCTACTTGCCGTTTAAGTGGTAGTGGCGATAGCTTATCAAGGCTCAAGGGCTGTGCCTTGATAAGGCTTGCACAAGTCATTACATCTCTTTTTTAAGTGTTTTTGCTACTGCTAATACCAGTTCTGCCGAAGGGCGAACTTTGTAATCTGGGTTCACATAACTAAATAAAACTTTCCCTTTTTTATCTAGCATAAAAATAGCAGGCGCTGGCAACACGCTTTTTCCACTTTCATCTTTGGTTAAATCAATACCATAGGTTTTGTATTTTAATTCAGTCATGGTATCTACGTAGAACCCAACGCCGAATTCGCGGATCGTATTTAATTTATCGTCAGATAGCAATGTAACCAAAAACTCAGTTTCAAGTTTTTGCTCTTGTAAACGCGCAGGTGATTCAGGCGAAATTGCCAATATCTGATACCCCATGTCCACTAAGTCTTTTTCAATATCTTTTAGCTGGGCAAGCTGTTCGTTGCAGTATGGGCACCACCCGCCACGATAAAAAAGTACAATACTGGGCTTTTGCATAGTCAGCGCTTGTAAGCTTACCGGTGATCCGTCAGCCATTTTAAGCGTTGTTTTAGGCGCAACCTGGCCATTAAGTAATGGCGTCACCGAATTTGCATCTTCAGCAATGGTTCCGCGCTCTAATGCATGTACATTTGATGTACCCGCAATACAGGCGAATACCATAACTGCCATAGCGACGAGTTTTTTCATTAATCCCTCTCCAAATTTATATTCTTATTGTGGCTTGTTTACCGTTTTAGTTATTCGCGCTTCGCGCGATGCCCAAGAACATGACCGAGAAGGTTTGTTTAAAATTTCATTACGCATGAAAATAAACGCGTACTTACTTGTGATATAGGCCTCTTAGCTACAGCAGGCAACGCATTTTACTGGTAATATTGCGTCAAAATTTGCAGTAGCGTTTGTTCGCATAATATACAAGGCTTTTCGCAAGCCTTAATAAACACAAAGCAGGATCATCATGGCTCTTAAAGCGACCATTTTTAAAGCTGACATATCAATTACAGATATGGATCGTAACTACTACAACGATCACAACCTTACTATTGCCCGGCATCCATCCGAAAATGACGAGCGCATGATGCTGCGTATTATCGCCTTTATTGTGAATGCTCACGAGCGTTTGGAGTTTACCAAAGGGCTCTCTGATGACGACGTGCCCGATTTGTGGCAGAAGAGCTTTAGCGATGAAGTCGAGTTGTGGATTGAGTTAGGTCAACCGTCAGAACAGCGCATCAAAAAGGGCTGTAATCAAAGTCAACAGATGATGATTTATTCATACGCTGACAATAGCTTTGATGCCTGGTGGAAGAAAGAGCAAAACAAGTTACAGGCAAGAAAGAACCTGTCAGTTTTTACTTTACCAGAGTCGCTAGCCGCTACGTTAGCTAATGCTGTTCATCGCTCTATGCAAATACAAGTTACCATTCAAGATGGGCAAATGTGGCTGACCATCGAAGGTGCCGATGTGACCGAGAGTGTGGAAGTGCCTATCGAGAAACACCTGTAATGAAAAAGCTCTCTGCCGTTCAGCTTAAACAACAAGCACTGGTTTTCAGTGTAGCCGATAGCTTGGAAGCACAAGGAATTGAAGAACTTGAAGGTATGCAACAATGCTGGTTCGACGTTCAATATCATCAATTCCCTGGATCTTTACTGCTAAGATTTCAGTTCGAAAATGAAGAGACACTGTCACGGGCCGAGCCTGAATTAAAAAAATGGCAGCGACGATTAAGTGCAGCGCTACTTAAAAAAGGTGTAGTGTTGAAAGACATGCGTCGACATCTTGTATTCACTACGCAAGGTCCAGAAGATTAACGCGCGTAGTGCATCACAAAACCACGTCTTGCGATGCACACATATTCTATAAATCGCGTAAATTTTGTTATAAACCTTTCATTTTTCCGCATAAAGTCTACTTACACTTTACTAGATAAGTAGGCTAGACTGGATTAGTTGAATATTCAGCTTGCCAAATATTGATATTAAATGGCTGGTACCACTTAGCCTTATGCTGCATGTTCGAACACCATGTTGATCGGTTATAAAAATAGCCACTATCCCAGTAAAAGGAGCTTCATAATGAAAACTAAAGCAATGGCGTTAGCACTACTACTGTCTTTAATGGGCTGTACAGAATCTAGCGAAGAAACAAAAAGCGAAGTAAGCAAAGAGATGGAAAAGGCAGGCGAGACAACTTCTGAAGCCTATGAAGAGGCGAAAGAAGGCGCGGCAGATTCTTGGGATGAAACCAAAGATGCAACATCTGATGCCTTTGATGACGGTAAGAAAATGGCTTCTGATGCCTATGAAGATGGCAAAGAGATGGCTTCAGACGCATATGAAGACGGCAAAGATATGGCCTCTGACGCGTATGACGCAACTGCAGAAAAAGCAGGTGAGTTTAAAGATGCAGCAGCGAAGAAAGCACATGAAGCTTGTGTAAAAATGAAAGAGCAAATGGGCGGCGACGTTAGCGAGTGCGACGATTAAGTTAACCGCGCTATAAAAAAATAGAGAGCGAACCTTCGGGTTCGCTTTTTTGTTAGCGTTTGATAAAACAGGTGTTTTTAATTAAGACTAATCACACCCCGCTAAAATCACAGAATCGGACGTTATCGTTAAGGGGGCAACCCTTAATAACGTGTTAATGCCTAAAATATTATTGCCTTTCGGAAGCACAGCGACCTCCACCGGCCCGACTTCACAAGTGTTACCAATTCGAACAGAATTTAACTGATACTGAGATATCTTTACGATCTTTCCGTTCGCCATTCTTGCTGCCGAGGTTCGAGTGGCAAGCAGCTTTTGGTTACGTGTTAAAGCATCGAAGGTGGCTTGATTTAGGGTCAGCAGACTTGAGCCCGTATCCAATAAAAATGAAGCATTCACATTCGTTTCCAAAGTCGCCTCTAAATAAAGCGTGCCGCCTTTGCTTTGTGAAAGTGGAATACTTTGTTCTATCGCCGACACTGTCGATGCGAAAGCGAATAATAAAGTTGATAGCGCCAAAGACGGCCCCCTGAATTTTAACTTCACCGCAACGATACCTTCTGCCGAATTTAAATAGGTATTAGGTGACAGCAAGATAAAGACCAAAGGGTAAGTGATTGATTTAGCCAGCAGTCTTTAAAACCACGTAGCGCCATGGCACCACAACGGTGCATCCACTCATTTTTCCTGCACTATGATTAACCATCTAATTTCTATCATGGCCCGCTATCACTAAACTCGCTCGCGATCTTCTTGATTGTTGAAATTTTCTATAAGCAGTTAAGTGATAGCAAATGACTATCACCAATCGCCATTGTTTAGAACTTTTTTGGTCATACAATAGACTAAAGTAGCAATTCAATGAGAGGACACAACATGAAATTACGCTATGTATTGGGTTCGTTAATTACCGCTGTTTCACTTGGCTTTTCTGCAAATGCAGCACAGGCAATGTCCGCATCAAGCGATGAAACGGTTGATGTGCAAGTTGTTGATTATTCAGGTAAGCCACCGTTTAAACGCAAAATCGTAAGCTTGTCGGTTAATGATGTTGCACAACTAGAGTCGGTAGGACAAGACGCCATCGAGTATGTAGAAGTGAAAGACGTCATTATGCGCGGCAAGCCCCCATTTCGTAGAGTGACAAAAATGATGCCGGTTTACGACGTAGCTCAACTTGAGGTACTCGAAGAGCAAGCTGACACACAAAAACGAGGCACGCGCCCGCCGTTCAAGCGTAACTAATCGTTGCTTGCAACTTCCAACCGATTGCACCAAAGCGATTCACTTTTTGCCTGAGTGAATCGCTTTTTTATTGTGCATACATAATCACGTAACCTGGTATTTTTCTCTGTACTACAACATTTGTTTTGCCCGTTTTATTTTTATTAACGCGTCAGAAGCGATAAAGTAATAGAAAACAACTTAGAGATAGTAAATGCAGCCTCACGACCATTCACCACTCAACGATTTTATTGAATACCCTAAAGAGCAAATGCTAGCTCGCAGCGAAAAATTCTTAAAAACCATGCAACGTCGCCACAGCATTCGACACTTTAGCGACCGACCCGTGGATAAAGCAGTAATTGAAAACTGTATATTAACTGCGGGAAGCGCGCCTAGCGGGGCGAATCATCAGCCTTGGCATTTTGCCGCTATTCAGTCGCCCGAAGTAAAACAACAAATACGCGAACAGGCTGAAGCCCATGAGCGCGGTTTTTATAATGGGCGTGCCGGGCAACAGTGGCTAGATGACCTTAAGCCTTTAGGTACTGACGCACGTAAACCGTATCTGGAAACAGCGCCTTGGCTTATTGCAGTTTTCAGTCAGAAGTTTGGTGAGACGGAAGCAGGAGAAAAAAGCCAAAACTATTATGTGCACGAATCGGTGGGTATCGCGGTGGGTATGCTTATCACCTCACTTCACAACGCAGGTTTGGCGACCTTGACCCATACACCAAAACCTATGAACTTTTTAACCGATGTTTGTCAGCGACCAGACAATGAGCGCGCTTACATGCTCATTATTGCGGGCTATCCGGCGGACAATGCCACCATTCCTGCTCACGCCAAAAATAAAAAATCGCTTAGCGAGATTGCGAGTTTTCTGTAAATTAAAAAAGCGCGCAGGGCTTGAGCGTATGATGTAAACCGAGTCTCTGAAACAGCATAACTAATAAAAGCTTTGTCATAGACATGAGATACGCAGCACTTATAATGCGCCCTCGTTATTAAGGGCTGCGACCTTTTCTTTACGATTTTCGATCAACCTCGTTTAACAGCCCCTCGGAGCTCGTATCCTCATGTCATCGCGTCACACATTTTCACCGCAACTTCCTTTTCTGTTGTTAAGCCTTTTAACTGGCCTAACATCATCGTTTGTTACGCCACTGATGAGCTACTTTCTCATTGATGAGATCAATGTTGAGCCTATTTATATCAGTATATATATGGTGTCTGTGACGTTATCAGGTTTAGTGATCAGTCAATACTTAGGTCACTTGGCAGACAAAGGTTTTAACGCAAATCGTCTTTACGGGCTCACCATGATTTGCGTGGGTATAGCCATGGTCGCATTTATATTCAGCAAACAGTTTTGGCACGTTTTTCTAGCAGGCGTATTGTTTATGTCGGTAGGTGCCGGGGCCGTGTCTCAGATGTTGACCGTTTCGGGATTATGGGCAAAAAACCAAGACATCGACTTAGCCGCCTTTAACTCAAAAGTTCGCGCTGCTATCTCTCTCGCTTGGGTAGTAGGTCCGCCGCTAGCATTTACGCTGGTTGCCAATTTTGGCTTCGCAGCGTCCTTCTCGGTGGCCATCGCGTGCGTGGTTGTTGCAACGCTTTTCGTAGTGAATGTTGTGCCGCCTCAAAAAGCCAACCAACAGTCACTCAATACGAGCCTCAAAGGCTCGCTATCGCTGCCGTTTTGGCTAGTTGGGTTGGCCATACTTGCCGGAATGGCGGGTAACGTTATGTATTTATCATCCATGCCTTTATACGTTATGAATGAGCTAGGATTAGCGGAAAATTTGCCAGGGCTAATGATGGGTGTTGTGGCCGCACTTGAAATACCTACCATGCTGCTAGCAGCCAAGTTAGCGCGCCGCTTCCCACCTGCTGGTATCATGGCTGTAGCGTTTATTTTTGGCTGTTGCTTTTACGTTGGCGTGTATTTCTCTCAATCGAGTTGGGAGCTGTTAACACTTCAAATATTAAACGCACTGTTCTATGGTTTATATGCCGGTATTGGATTGACCTTACTGCAACAACAAGCACCCGATTTAACAGGGTTCACATCAGCGTTTTATTCAAATGCCACCCGTGTGGGTATGATGTTAGGCACTATCGGTGCAGGCACCGTGGCTCAATTCTTTAGCTTCAGAGATGCCACCATCGGTTCGCTGTGCATTGCCATATTTGGCTTAAACGTGATGTTAGTGTTCATGGTTGTAAAGCACCGGGTAGGTCGCTAGAAGCCTGCCTTTTTTGCTGCGCGTACTTTCTTTATGCTTTAGTACACCCAGACTATTTTAATCGTAGCTCCATCTGCACATCACATCTCGCGTAAGGCGATGACGCCCCCTTAATATGCTTAAACCCTATCTTTTCGTACAAACGTATTGCGGGCTTAAGTACCGAATTGCTCTCTAAATAAAGCTGCTTTAACCCCATCAGTTTCGCTCTTTCGACAATACTTTTACCTAACAGCAGCCCTACCCCTTTGCCTTGAGCTTTGGGAGACACCGCCATTTTGGCAAGTTCAAACGTATCGTCAGTTTGTTTGATAAGTGCACAGCAGCCTATGGGTTCGCCTTTTTCTAACGCGATTAATATCACACCCGACTGATTCAAAATGTAGCCTTCAGGGTCGTCGAGCGCTTTAAAGTCGGGCTCTTCGAGCTCCCAATATTTGCTTATCCATTCTACATTGAGCGATTTAAATGCCTCGCGATACTTTGGCGCATAATCGACTACCTTAATATCAGGCGAGTCACCGTCCACTCTTGCACTAATTGGGCGATATCGAAGGTGCCGTTCAACTACGCTCACCGCTTCCCATAAATCGATACCCGTTTCTTCCTTTAGTTCGCGCATAGCAGCGTCTATGGCATCGCACTGCTTTTCCATTTGGGGCACCATCGCTTTCGCTTTGCTGTTTAAAGCCACCAGCGTAACCCGCGAATCGTCGCTCGATTTATAACTTTCAATAAGGTCGCGTGCTTTCATTTCTTTTACGATTTTACTCACCGACACGTGAGAATGATTTATCTCTTTAGCGATATTCACGACAGAATCAGCACCTTTTGACGCGAGCACGTAAAATACTGGAAACCACTTTGGCTCTATCGCAAATCCAAATTTCGCATAAGTATTTTCCGCATCCTTTGACACCTGCGCGGCTAACTGACGTAAGGCAGTACCTAATGCAATATGACCCAATTCATTAAATGACTTCATTTCACAAAACTCCGTAACCAGTTACGGATATAATCAATCGTAATTGGAGACAAGTCAAACAGATTATTATTTGATCATCAAAAAACGGGGATGTGGTTCACTTCGCCTGGCACCGGCTACACCAATAGAGACGTCGCCCATTATACGTTTGGCGTTTTATTGGTGTGGCGCAGACTCTACAAGGCTGCTCTTCCCTGTCGAACACCATAAATCGCGTACCTTCAAAGTTAACGCCCTTTGCTTCAAGCACTTCGCGTAGTTCGGTGTACACGGTATAGCCGCCGGTTTCATAGCTGCGTTTGCATATTGCTATGGTGTGATGTGCCAAACTGCGTAGCTGCTCATCATCTAACTGAGAGGGTTTAAGTGAGGGGTGAACACCTGCTGCAAACAATATTTCGCTGCGAAGGTAGTTGCCCAGCCCCGCCATAAAGCGTTGGTCAAGATATAAACCGCTTAGTGCGCGGTTATAAAAAGCTTTTGAACGTAAACGTTCTAATACCATTTCTTCTGACACCGAATTGTTGAGTACATCGGGCCCAACTCTCTGTAAAAAAGGGTGCTCATGAATGGTTTGTGTTGGCCAAATGCTAATGTCAGACGCACTATTTAAAATAGCACTGTGTGTTTCGGTATGAAGCCCCACCCTTAGCTGGCGGGTAGTATCAGGCATTTCGTTGCGTTTACAGGTATGCCACACGCCATAGAGTTGGTTATGTGAATACATAGAGAGCCCATTGCTAAAATGGGTAATGAGCGCCTTGCCGCGGGTTTCCATGAGCAAGACTTTTTCGCCTTCTAGCTGTTTAACATAGGGTTTTAGCTGAGCTAATCCAAACTCTACTTTTTCTAGGGGGATATCTTTTATCACCGCTTCGACTTTATCTGCAGCGCGACGAATCTCTGGGCCTTCAGGCATGTTGTCTCAAATACCTTTTTATCTGGGTGACTTTTTACTCATATCACCTTAAGCGTATTTCTCGCTTACTATTGGCTGAATGATAATGAATACAAAAAGGGTCTGTTGTTCTTTAATGTACTTTAAACCGAAGTTAGTACATCAAAGAACAACAGACCCTTTTATGAATCAAAGTTAAGCTAAATTTGCCGTATTTTAACGTTTCGCTGATTAACCCTTGTTTGGCACAATCAAATATTTAGTGCCGGTCTTCTTCGCATTGTACAGAGCCACATTCTCTGGCTGAAGCGCTTCTTCAAGACTCAACTCTTTACTGTAAGACGAAGCAAACGTTGTGTTAATTTCCATAGCCACTTTTTGGTATAGCTCGCCTACGCGTTTCTTATCAAGCTTGCCTAAGAAGCGCATTAGCAACCAACCACCAATGCTCCACGTCATACCATAAGCACGGTTCAAAATAGTCGGTGAGAAGTCTAAACCGCCGTAGATATACACTTGTTTATTGCTGTCAGAGCCATAAGTGTTGAAGCCTTTTGCATCTTTACTGCCCGACGCTTCCATCATGGTAAGGATATCGCTAACTAGCTCACCGCCACCAATGGCGTCGAACGCAAGTGTCGCACCAGTGCTGTCTATGGCTTGGTAAAGTTCAGCTTTAAAATTCTCGCTGCTGGAATCAAGCACAATTTTCGCGCCGATACCTTTAAGCAAATCCACCTGCTCCTGGCTACGAACAATGTTCACCAGCTCTACGCCTTCCTCTAAACAAATTTTGTTTAGCATTTGCCCAAGGTTAGACGCCGCTGCAGTGTGAACCAAGGCTTTGTGCCCTTCCATACGCATGGTTTCAACCATACCAAGTGCAGTAAGCGGATTAACGAATGACGACGCAGCTTGTTGTGGCGTAGTGCTATCCATATGAGGTAAACATGCCTGCACAGGCACACACGCAAACTCGGTGTACGCTGCGCCGGTAAGAATAGATACGGTCTTTCCCATCAAAGCTTGCGCTTTAGGGCTGTCGCCCGCGGCAACTACTGTGCCCGCGCCTTCGTTGCCAATAGGTAAAGTTTGGTCAAGACGAGACTTAATACGACCTAGCAAAGGCTTGTGTACCGGCGCGACCAATGCATTTTTTTCTGCATCGAAAGTGGCTTTATCAAGACTTGCTGGGCCAAACATAGGCCACATATCTGACGGGTTTATTGGAGAGGCTTCCATGCGTACAATAACCTCATGGGCCTTCGGCTCTGGAACATCTACCTCTTTTAGCGATACCTGAAGCTCACCTTCCGATGTAATTAGCGTAAATAGTTGTTTAGATTTATTCATATTGACTTTTGTGCCCTAAAAATTAAACGCTCGATTGTATTGTTAAGCTAACACGCCAAAACTATCAGCAGTATTTATATTTCGAATACATATGCGTTTCGACCACTTATACACTCAAAAAAATGGGGTCAGAGTACATTTCCCCGCTACCTCAGATAGACACCCCTCAAAATTAATGGGGTCAGAGTATATTTTCACGAGCTTTTCCGCGAAGCAACCTAACGGCTTCACCAAGTGATACCGCCAATATCCTAATCACACATCACGTCATGACCTTTATCAATAAAGTACGCTGCCCCCATTACTCAGATAGGTTACACTGCTAAGCCTGTATCAACTTGCTATGATGAATTAAGAAATGAAAAAGTATTGTGCGTACGTCTTACTTGGGCTTGCTGTAATAAGCAATGCTGCGCTTGCTAAAAAGGCACCGTTGGTCTCGATTCCTGCTCACGATGCATTTTTTAATGCGATAAAGGCCCACTGCGGTAAAGCATTTCAGGGCAAAGTTAGCAAAGACAATGTGGGTAATACGTTCGGTGACGCGAAGCTTGTTATGCACATAAGAAAGTGCACAGACTCGGAAATTCAAATTCCTTTTCACGTGGGTGACGATGCATCCCGCACTTGGATTCTAACGAAAACCGGCGCGGGTCTTATGCTGAAGCACGATCATAGAAATGAAGATGGCAGCTTTCATTCTTCAACCATGTATGGCGGCCACACAGTAGATGAAGGGTTCCCCCAAGTGCAGTCGTTTCCTGCAGATGTATATTCAAAAGCGTTATTTATAGAATCGGGAATTGCAGCATCAACGGATAACGTCTGGCAAATGATGATCTACCCAAGTCGCTTTAGCTATCGACTAATTCGCCCTGCCCGCGAAGTACAGGTAGACTTTGATCTCGAAAATCCCATAGCAACGCCAAGCACACCCTGGGGATATGAATAATGGGGTCAGAGTACATTTTCTAATTTAGGAGAGCCAAACAAGCCATTCATTTCATTCTTCCAGCTTACCCGTTAGACCAGTTTTGATAGGTACAGGGTTGTAGCCTTTTCTCAATTCACTCATTTTAGTAGAAAGAATATAGAAAGGAATTTGGTGAAATTATGGCAAGGAAACCTCGTTTGGCTCCCGCAGGCTATCCTCAACACGTCATCCAAAGAGGTAACAATCGCTCAATATGCTTTAAGTGTGAAAACGACTACATTGCCTATATTAGCTGGCTTAAAAAGTTCTCTGCAAAATTTGATGTAGGCATACATGCTTGGGTATTGATGACCAATCATGTTCATTTACTTTGCACTCCTAAGCTTGATAACCTTGGCGTAAGCAAGATGATGCAAGCGCTTGGCCGCATGTATGTGAGGTACTTTAACCACAAATATGAACGCTCTGGGACGTTGTGGGAAGGAAGATTTCATTCCAGTCTGGTCTCTAACGACGAATATCTTCTCACGGTTTATAGATATATCGAGCTGAACCCTGTAAGAGCGAACATGGTCGAAAAGCCGGTTGAATATAAATGGTCAAGCTACAGAATAAATGCGTTAGGTACACCTTCGTCACTGCACAGTCCTCATCCTGTATACCTAAATTTAGGAGCTTCAGAAAACCAGCGTCTTGCCGCTTACCGCGCTCTGTTCGATGATGAACTTTCTGAAACTGTCATAGATAAAATTCAAAGCGGTACTCGAAGAGGACTAGTACTGGGAAGCGATACATTTAAACAGCAAATTGAAAGCCTGACTGGGCACCGCTTAAAACACGAAGCGTTGGGTAGGCCACCGCAAATCAGTGAGCAGTTAGCCGCTGATTGCTCGGAAATAGCTTAATGTACTCTGACCCCTTTATTTTTAAAAACGTCGAGTTGGCTCAACTAGCTCAAACCTGCGAACACTTAACCACAAACTGTTTGGAAATAAGTTAATGTACTCTGACCCCATTTTTTATATCGCGACTTGGAAGCTTATTAATGTACTCTGACCCCAATATTTTGCAGCGGCTTTTTGGTTTTTCGGCGTTTCGTGAGGGGCAGAAAGAGGCGGTGGATTCTCTACTTAGTGGGCATTCAACGTTAGCAATTTTTCCCACTGGTTCGGGCAAATCTTTGTGTTACCAGTTCGTCGCTACGCAGCTGCCACATTTAACTTTGGTGGTTTCTCCATTATTGGCGCTAATGAAAGATCAGCTGGAATTTTTGCATAGCAAAGGCATTGCAGCAGCTAGCATAGATTCCACGCTAACACCTGAACAAAACAAACAAGTGATGAATGACGTGCGTTCAGGGCAGTGTAAAATTTTAATGGTGTCAGTGGAGCGTTTTAAGAACGAGCGCTTTAGGCAGTTTATTGAATCCGTTCAGGTTAGTATGTTGGTGGTTGACGAAGCGCACTGTATTTCTGAATGGGGCCATAACTTTCGCCCTGATTACCTTAAGCTTCCTGCCTACCAAAAAGAGCTTAATATCCCACTGGTATTGCTACTTACAGCAACGGCCACTAAAAAAGTAAAAGAAGATATGTCGGCGCGATTTGATATTGCGCCTAATAATATTATTCAAACAGGGTTTTATCGACCTAACTTAAATTTATATGTGCGGCCTGTTCTCGAGCCCCATAAAAAACAAGCATTGATTGAAGAAATTCAAAAACAACAAGGTGCTGGGATTGTTTACGTTACATTACAAAATAGCGCAGAGGAAGTAGCGCGCTTTTTGCAGCAGCAAGGGTTTGCTGCGAAGGCTTACCACGCTGGCCTCGACAGTGAAATAAGACAAAGTATCCAACAAGACTTCATGCACAATAAGCTTCAAGTTGTTGTGGCTACTATTGCCTTTGGTATGGGCATAGATAAAGCAGATATTCGTTTTGTAATTCATTACGACCTGCCAAAATCTATCGAAAACTACAGCCAAGAAATTGGCAGGGGCGGACGGGATGGAGAAGCAGCAAACTGTACCGTACTCGCAAATCTAGATGGGCTTGTCACCATAGAAAACTTTGTTTACGGCGACACGCCAGATAAAAGCGCTATTGAACGCGTACTTAACGACATTAAGTCCCAAGCCCCTGCGATGCAAAAAACAGTAACGCAAGGTGTAGCGATGCAAGGTGCAGTTAACCAAATCAACCCATCAATTAGCAATGAAGCTAGCGTATACCAATGGGAAACACAGATAAATAGCTTATCTAGTGCGAGTAATATTCGTCAGCTTCCGCTAAAGACTCTATTGGTACAGCTCGAGATCGCCGAGGTTATTCGCCCTTTATATGCCTATTTCGCAGAATACAAATTCCGCTTCATTACAGAAAAATCCACCATATTAAGCCTGTTTTCAGAAGAGCGTGCGCGCTTTCTAAATGCCGTATTTACCCATTCAAATATGAAAAAAGTCTGGGGCGTGGTCGATTTTGATAGTATTTATCAGCACTACGGCGCAGAACGTTCTAGAGTAGTGGCTGCCTTAGAATACTTACACGAACACAACCATATAGAGCTCGCATCGCGCTTAATTACAGAAGTATACCGTGTTAACAACAAACTACTGCAAGACGGCGATTTGTCATACAAACTAGCCCACTATTTTGCGGAAAACGAGCGTAAAGAGGTTGAGCGCATCGCCGCACTTGTAAGCTTTTTCGAACAAAACACCTGCTTAAGCCACAACTTGTCAGCATATTTTGATGATACTCAAGCGCCGAAGACATGTGGACATTGCAGTGTATGTACAGGCGATGTGGCAAAGCTTAGCTATTCATCACCAATATCAACACCAGATAGTGAACAAATATCTGAAGCTATGACAGCGCTGAAAACGCATTTAAGCGGTAAGTTTGAAGGCACTATTACCCCTTCTATTTATTGCCGCTTTCTAACTGGTATGACAATGCCTTTATTTAGCCGCTTAAAAATAAGACAAGTGAAAGGATTTGGCAGTTTTGAACACTGCCGATATGCAGACGTACTAGAAGAAGTGAACACAGCTCTATGTCAAAGACTTGTAGAACCAGCTGCTAAGGGCCAATAACGGGCCAGCCTTAAATTAAACTCGTGCCTATTACTAAAAACGGGCATATGCTTCTTACTATATACCCGTTACATGAGCCGTGTTTACCGCCGGGTTAGCGAAACTTTAACGCTAACGCCTGATTACGCTTGATTACGCTTTATTCCGCCTCATTACGCCATATTATCAATCTGCTTTAGAATACTGCCGAAGGCACGGCTCCCAACGCTTTGAATCTGTTTATCAAAGTAAAGGCTACCTAAAAGAAAAATGGTAATGTGCCCTTTCGAGCGCCAAGTAACATGCGTTTTTCCATCTTCTTCTTTCAGTGTTATTTCACCTAACTGATGATCGTATGGTAAAGGCTTCGACTTCACCACTTTGTAGCCTAGTTTATAAGGCGGCTCGTAAGCCACTATCTCTTCATGAAGGTTCGAGCCCCCTGAAATAATTTCACGTACAGCACCCAGCCCATTTGGTTCATGTTTACCTTTAACCAATAAATTAGACTGCTCAATAGCTTTGAACTGTGCATAGTTAGCATGGTCACTTAATATGGAAAAAACCTCTTTAATAGGTTTATTTATGGTTCGCTCTACATGAATTGAGAACACGCTTTAATCCTTTTTATACATTCTTATTAGCGATATTTTTCGATAATAGCCTAAACACAATCAAACGGTTACTTAATATAATTTATTGGTCTTGGGCTAACTTGTGAATATAGCAAAAACCTTAATTCTATTTTATAGTGGGCAAAACAACAGTGTCGTAGACGGTATAGGAAGTATGGACACCAATAAAAAAGGGTCACTCGTTGTGGTCGGCACAGGAATTAGTGTTGCAGGCCAAATGACGCTTTCCGCTAGAAGCCATATTGAAAATGCCGACATCGTCTTCATGGGCATCATGAACAAAATTGGCGAACACGTAGTAACCAAACTTAATCCTAATAGTGTATCGCTAGACGACCTCTACGAAAAAGGCAAGTCCCGCGCCCTCACCTATTCTCAAATGGCCGATAGAATTGTAGAGTCTGTAGTAGAAGGCAATAAAGTTTGCGTCGCTTTTTATGGTCACCCCGGTGTTTTTGTTACTCCCTCTCATGAAGCTGTCCGCCGTGTTCAACAGATGAACTTAGAGGCAAAAATGTTGCCCGGTGTATCGGCAGAAGACTGCTTAATTGCCGATTTAGGCATAGACCCCTCACGCTTTGGCTGTCAGTCTTACGAAGCCACCCAGTTCTTGTTTCGCGATTACCGCATCGACCCACATATGACGCAAATAATCTGGCAAATTGGTCTGGCCGGGGAAGCCACATTGAGCGTATTAGACGCAAATCATAGCCAATCAGGTTTGACCATGTTGGCAGATATATTGGCGGAGCATTATCCAGCGGATCATGAACTTATTATTTATGAAGCGGCGACACTGCCACTTTGCGAACCCAAAATAGAAAAAGTTCTGCTTCGTGAACTAGAATTCGCAAAACCCACTTTAATCTCTACTCTCGTTGTTCCTTCCAAAGGAATGCCAGCGTATAGGCAGGACCGATTAGCAAAGCTAGGGCTAACAGAAAAACAAGTGACTAGCTATAGAAACCCGACTGTAAATTAAAAAGGATAATAAAAATGGCAAAATCTATTCAAGATTTCATGGTGGAACTAGATACCAACAGTAAGCTTATGGACGCCTACAAAAGCGACCCTGTTGCAACAGCAAAGAAATACGGCTTATCTGCCGATGAAGTAAAAATTATTGCAGATAAAAACTGGGACGAGTTATCTAAGCGCTTTGACGATACCAGTAAGACGATTCGTGTTGTTAGCTACTAACTCATAGTAAGCGAATTATGAAGCGCTTTGTCTTGTGCATTATTAGTGTCATTGCCCTAATGACACTGCCTGCGCGCGCTCTCGCTACACCGCAAGACAAGGTTTCCTCTGCTGTACATCAGCTTTCTGAGCTTAGAGCTCGAATTCAAGAGAACGACCCGAACGTTCAAAATACGTTTACAGAATTGCATGCTTTTTTTGCAGCTCAGCCAGATGCTTTCGAACATGCACAGTTCTTAAACATTAAATCGTATTTTTATGTTTTAAAACAGGATTATGCGTCGGCCTACGAAGCGTTACTTGAAGCCCGAAAGTATGCGAATTCATCAGAAAATCTGCGGGCGCTTGCAGAATCGTATCGTTTAGAGGGCTTAATTTTAGACTTTTCAGGCGAGCATGCCAGCGCGCTAGAAGCCATGCACCAAGCACTAGATTTTTACAATGAAGTAGGAAGCGACCGCGTTCTTTTGGTGTATAGCGCCATGGGCAACGTTTACATGTCGCTAAAAAATTATGAACTGATGCTGACATTTGCGCATCAATATTTGGCTGCAGCGCAACGTTTTAATAATAAAGAGGGAGAAGGAACCGCATACTTTTTCCAAGGGTATGCGCAGCGTGCGTTAGGCGAATATCAAAATGCGAAAGTAAGCCTATTGTTAGCCGAAAATTTACTTCGCGAAGCTAACTACCCTTTCATAGGCATTGTACACAGCGCCATGGTAGAGCTTCACATTGCACAAGGTAATTTAAGCGAAGCATTAAAGAAACTGAATCAAGCAGCAGAAGCCGACCGTCAGGTTGGGTTTCGCTATAACGAAGGCTCTCACCTTCTTCACCTTGTAGACATCTATAAGCAGCAGGGTGAAATTGAGCTTGCTATCAGCGAACTTGAGGCAGGACTCGAAAAAGACGTCATTAAAAATGACAAAGTATTGGTTACTGACCTTTTAAACCAACTTATCGAGCTTCACGAGGAAAACGGCAACCTGGAAGCCGCACTTAACTATTCAAAGCAACATCAACAAGCATTCAAAAAAAGTTTTAATGAGCAACAGTCCAGATTAATGGCGCTACACCGCGTGCGATTAGCCGTGTCTGAAAAAGAAGAAACAATAAAGCTTCTAGAAAAAGACAATCAGTTAAAAGAACAGCGAAACCTGATCCAACAGAAAAAGAACACTCAGCAACTTTATTTTATTGGCTTTGTTATCCTTTCTTTAGGTTTAGTAGTTGGGCTATGGCTTAGAACCCGACTACAGCGAAAAGCCCTTAATACGCTGACGCAGGACTTACGCAAAGCGACCAAAGCGAAGTCAGATTTCCTGGCCCGTATGAGCCATGAAATTCGTACACCGCTAAACGCAATTATAGGCCTTACTAAGCTTTCTCAACGCGCTGCAGAAGACAAAGAACAGCAAACCAATTTGATTCAGATTGAAGGCGCATCGCAAACGCTGCTCAGTATAATCAACGACATTCTCGATTTTTCTAAAATTGAAGCTGGCAAGCTGGATATCGAGTCAACGCAATTCAATTTGGATGCTTTAGTAAACCAAACTATTAGACTGCACCTAACTCGCGCACAAGAAAAGCACATAGAACTTATACAACATATTTCTCGAGACGTACCGCTAAACTTAATTGGCGACCCGTTGCGTATACAGCAAGTGCTTAACAACCTACTAAGTAACGCGCTTAAATTCACTGAAGATGGTCTTATTTCAGTAAGCGTTAGGTGCACACAAACCGCAGACGATATTCAACTTGAGTTTGAAGTGAAAGATTCAGGCGTTGGCTTAAGTAGCGCCCATCAAGCCCAACTTTTCCAACCGTTTAATCAAGGTGACGAATCCATTTCACGACGCTACGGTGGAACAGGTTTAGGCCTAGCAATTTGTAAACAGCTCACCGCTTTAATGGGCGGTGAAATTTGGGTGGAAAGCCAGCTAGGAAAAGGCTCTATTTTTCACTTTACCGTAAGAGTGAAACAGGACGCCTCTCAACAAATTATTTCGCCATCTAAGCAGCTTTCTGCATTGAAAGTACTTATCGCAGACGATATTGAAGCATCGCGAGATGCAATTTCTGAAGCCCTTTCAATGGCCAACATTCAAGCTGATATCGCCTCTGGCGGAAAAGACGCGGTTGTAAAAATGCGCGCTGCATTGGCCGCATCATCACCCTACGATGTCCTCATTTTAGATTGGAATATGCCAGATATAGATGGCCTGGATGTAGCGGCAATAATGAGCCAAGAGTTTTCAATTAAGCAGCCAAAAGTGATCATGCTCTATGCGTTTGAATCGCCACGTATGAGAGAACAGGCGAACCAACTTGGTATACGAAACTTTATTAAGAAACCATTTAGCACAAGTGAACTGATAGATGAGCTGCAAGAGCTTTGTCTTAACGTAAAAACTAAAGCCTTGCCTAAAGACAAACCAACAGTGCCTAATTTAAAAGGTACACGTATTCTTTTTGCTGAAGACAATGCACTCAACCAAAAAGTAACGATTGGCCTTTTAGCTGAAACCAAAGCCTCAATTGAAGTTGCCAATAATGGTTTAGAAGCAATAAGCATACTGCGTAAAGACAGCGCATTCGACGTAGTATTGATGGATATTCAGATGCCGGTAATGGATGGTTTAACGGCTGCCAAACACATTAGAGAAGAGTTAAAGTTAACTTTACCTATCATCGCCACAACCGCTCATGCCATGCAACAGGACATTGATAAAAGCCTAGCGGCTGGCATGGATGGTCATATAAATAAACCAGTCGACCCTAATCGCTTTTTTGATGTACTTGTTGAGGTATTGGATAAAAGGCAGTCTTCGGCCACCTCAGAAGTCGCTAAAGACAAGCTCATAGCGACTGATTCACTTACGTTAATAGACAAATCAAAAGCCCAAGAAACCTTGCTTGGTGATGAAACGCTTTATAACGACTTGCTTAACGATTTTGTGGCTTTAGAAGGTGAGATAAGCGCGCTCAAACAAGCCATTGATACCCATGACTACCCTTCCATCGCAAGAATAGCGCACATCTTCACAACGGCGCTTCGATATATCGGCGCATTTCCACTCGCTGAATTAGCAAGCACAGTAGAGCTAACCATAAAGCGCAACGAGCATAAAACAACTGACAGGTTCGATGCCCAGTTAATAGCTCTTCACGAAGCTTTGTTGGAATTAAGTGAAAAAGTTAAGGGGATGGTGGGGTAAATAGCGAAGCCTACAAAAATATGTAGGCCTTATTTTCAATAGCAAGCAACAGCCGACTAACGACTAGCCTTCACTAGACTCTTGCGAAGCATACTCATTTTTCATAAGCCATGCATAGGCTGTAGTAAACGCGGTCTCTTGAAACTGTTTTAGGCCGGTTTCAGAGAACGGAACTGCTAGCGGGTTTCTGCGTAGCGATTCTTTTATATCTGTAGGACTAAATACAATAACTTCTAACCCATCAATTAACTCAATAGCTGCCTCTAGCTTAAAGCCAATTGCACTTCCCGCAAATTTACCTTTGCTTTGACGTTGGCGAATGATTACCGCATCAATCTTATAGTCTTCGACAAGCTTCGCGAAGGTGCTTTGAAAGCTTTTTAAGCCCTTAGCGCTGGTATCAGCAAGGGTTAAACGGCGCGTACGGCAGTCGGGCAAGTGAAACAAACCGTCAGCTAGCGACACTAAACTAATAATTGCTTCGTTACCTTTTAAATCTATACCACAGACTTTCATATTTATTCCTAATTACGTTTGCCTGCTATTATAACCCGTTTCACGGCTGTTATTCACTTGCGAGCACTTTTCTTTACTCACTAGCAAAATCTTTAGCTACCGCACTGGCCCGCCTGGCAAACTCAACTTAGCACAGACTTAATAGTCTCTTTGGATAAGGGTTTTACAAAGTGCTCGTCGAACCCAGCTGATTTAGAGTCTTCAACGTATTTTTCTGACCCCCACCCGCTTTGAGAATAAAATTTCGTATTCTCCGCTTCAGGTAACGCCTTAAGCATTTTAACTAACTCGTAACCGTCTATATCTGGCATGCCGATATCTAGAAATGCATAGTCAGGTTTGAAGGTTTTAAATGCATCAACAGCTTCCTTAGGCGAGGTAATGCCCAGAGCGGTAACCCCCATAGATTCAGTCAGCAAACAATAAGCGTCGATAAGGTCTGCGTTATCGTCTACAAACATTACTTTACCTTTGCTTTGAACTGTAGACTCGAGTTCTGTACTTTCTGTCTGTTCGTAAGCGGTTTTGGAAATAGGTAGCCTTACTTCAAAGGTGCTTCCTTGGTCAACGCCGCCACTCTTCACAGATACTTCACCGTGATGCAAAGCCACAAGCTTACTCACCAGGGTTAGGCCGATACCAAGACCGCCTTTGGTATGGGTAGAATGGGCTTCAATTTGAGTGAACATGTTAAACACGTCTTTTAGCCTATCTTCAGGAATACCCATTCCGTTGTCTTTCACAGAAACGACGATCATCACGCCTTCTTTTTTGATATCTACAACAATCTTTCCAGACTCTTTTGTATACTTGGTCGCATTGTGAATAATGTTAGAGAAGATCTGGCTTAAACGCGCTTTGTCGCCGTAAACGGTCACATCTTCCTCAAGACAATTTACGGTTATATCGTGTTTTTTCGCCTTTACTTGCTGTTCAACAATTTCAAGAGAATCAGAAAGCACGTCTTGAATGCTTAACCGCTCAAATTCAAGCTTAACTTTGCCTCGCGTAATACGAGATACGTCCATTAAATCGTTAATGAGTTTAGACATGTATTCAGCTTGACGATTAATAATTGCCGTTACTCTTTTGCGGGTTTTATCATCATCAACCGATTCTAAAATGCTTGCGCCCGACATAATTGGGCCCAAAGGGTTTCGCAACTCATGCGCCAAGGTAGCAAGAAATTCGTTTCTGTAGTTATCCTGCTTTTCAAGTTCTTGGATACTGATATGCATACGTTCTTGCACATCAAGTGCATAAACCAAAAACATCCTGTTTAACCGGTTGGCAGTATCGACGTCAGTTTTATCAAATGTTGTTGAACGCCCTTCAATTGTGCGGGTATGGATAGTAAACGCTGAACGAGGTTTAAGACGCTCTGCTTTCGGCGCATCTTCAGATTTTTCATCTTCAGCGCCAATCCACTTTTGAACGCGATGGGTTTCTTTTCTAAACCAAGCGGTAAAGTACTGCTTTTTCTCAAACAGCGGAATGATCATAATCCCCGCTATCCCATACTTTCGCGCTTCAGGGTATTCATCATAAAGTGAATCGTTAGTGTAAGGGAAACCGCCTTCGCCGCTCGCTTTAGAAAAGATATCTTTGATAAGTTCTATTGGTAAGGTCTCACCAAGCGTAATGGTTTCATACTGCGAATAGTAAACAAACCCAGAGCTATTAAGCGCATCTAAAAACGCCCGTTCACCGCTTTTCACCACGCGACTGATAGGATTTGCTGGCCCTATTTTGTCCAGCATGGCATCCACGGCTTCGTCGGTGACATATTTTTTGTGCTTGGCAATTTCTTCTTCTTTTGCCAACAAATGCCAGCTAAATAACTGGCTTAAGTTTTCACACTGCAGCCTAACATTTTGAGGGATATAACAAGGCTCGCGATGATGACATGAAATAAGCCCGTATAACTCTCCGTCTGTAACTAAAGATATGGAAAACGACGCGCGTAACCCTTGGTTTCTAATGTATTGAAGGTGAATAGGCGAGAAGGTACGTAGCAAAGAACGTGTAAGGTCTAAGCGATCTCTTCCCGACTCCTCGGCAGAAGGTACTAACCTGGCCGGGGGCAATTCTGTATCAGGCGTCAGCCTAACCCAGTTTGTTTTGTAAAGCTCCCTGGCTTGTTTTGGTATGTCTGAAGCAGGAAAGTACAAATCTTGATAAGACTCCATATCTTCAGCCTTAGCTTCCGCGATAACCTTACCTGAGTAGTCATCGTTGAACTTGTAAAGCACCACTCTATCCATGTTGGTGAGATATTTAATGGTCGACACCATCTCTTGCGCCATTTCACCGAGAGATGTCATTTCCTTGAAGCGTGGCGCGATAGACATTGAATAAAGCTTAATGAATTGCTCTGCGCTGTAGGCATCTCTAAATTCTGTAGCAGGCTCTAGCTCGACCACATAATGATGACCTGAATCATAAACAACCGCTAAATAATCTCTTGCTTCCCCCTCTACTAAAAGCGACGAATTTAAAATCAGCTTAATGGGCAGCCGTATTTTGCTCTTCGACACTCTATCGAAGGTTTCTTCAAGAAACGCGCGCTCATTAGTATCAGAGGAAAGAATATCTAAAAAGTTTTTGCCTATGATCTCCTCAGCAAATATCGTTTCGCAGTTTTCACTAACAATTGAGATATTTAGATCGTCGTAGCTAAACGCGATAAGAAACCCATAACTTTGTACACTTTCGGGAATGTGTATTGGCTCGTCTTCACAACGTTCAAAGTTAAAGTTTTGAGGAGATTGAATCATAGAGTTCCTAAAATTTGTTTCCGTTTTCCATATTTGAGCGTAAATTGAAAACTATCACATCAACAAGCCAAATAATAACGCGCTTACGTTTTATTGGCTTAATTTAATCAAACGCCCACCTTCCTTATCTTCAAGCACATAGATATTGCCCATGCTGTCTTGCTCGACTTCGCGTACGCGTTTACCCCATTCGTAACGCTCTGCTTCTTCCACTTTCCACTTGCCTTCTTCATCTTTGCCAAAAGCAACACGTACCAGCGCTTTTGAAGACAAACCACCGATAAAGCCGCTACCTTTCCAGTCGCGAAATTTATCGCCTTTATAAATAATAAAACCGGCAGGGCTGATAGCAGGCACCCACGCTAATTCCGGCGATTTAAAAATAGGAATATCTTCGTGATTAGGAATTTTTACGCCTGAATAATGGTCGCCTTGCGACACAGTGGGATAACCGTAGTTGCGAGCTTTTTCGATAAAGTTGAGTTCATCTCCATGGCGCGGCCCCATTTCATGAACCCATAAATTCCCTTGCTCATCAAAATCTATACCTAGCGGATTGCGGTGCCCTAGCGTCCAAATTTGTTCGGTTACGCTGCCTTGACCATAAAACGGATTATCTTCTGGCACACTACCGTCGTCGCTTAAGCGTACAACTTTACCTAAATTCATTGCCATATTTTGGGCTGGCGTAAATTTCTGGCGCTCGCCCGAGGTAATGAACAAATGCCCGTCAGGCGAAAATGCCATGCGATGAGAGTAATGACCATTACCGGTCACCTTCGGAGATTGACGCCAAATTAGCTCTCTATCAGATAGCGTCGCACCGCTATCACTAACACTAAGCGTAGCACGCTCTATTACCGCACCGCTAAACGCATCGTCTTTTTCATCCCGTTCAATATACGAAATATAAATAGTGTTATTCGACGCAAAGTCAGGGTGAATAATGACATCACCTAAACCGCCCTGCCCACGCGCAGTAACATTTGGCACATTACTTACCGCAAAACGCTTTTGCTGGTTTTCATCAAGCAACCACAGTGTGCCAGCCTTTTCCGTTACCAAGCTGTGCCCATCTGGCAAAAACGTCATGGCCCAGGGGCTGTCGAAGGTAGCTTGAACACTACCTTTAACGGTCGTGCCATTACTGCCTTTCATATCAATTTGTTCAGATGAGTTTGGCTGGCCAAACGTAAAAAAAGAGGTAGCAAAAAGCATAACCAATAGTGCGGAGTTTCGGCTCATGCTGTTTTTGGGTGTATTTATTATTTGCATCTGCGTTCTGACCTTGTTGACGGTTTGCGTACTGCTGGTTACACGTTGAGGCGTTAATTACACGTCAACGGGCGGCGCAAAGGGTTTCAGTTAGCATTAGTTACGTAGATTTAATTAAACAGGTTTATATTGTCGCGGTGGTTTTGTTATTTGTACTTTGAACGGTATGTACTTCCCTAAACTTTCTTTAATGAAGCCATACTTTACTTAAGCCCCGCCTATGTTATTTTCGAACTAGTTTTAGCAACGAAGATAAGGAGGTGATCATATGTCTAGAGTTAAGGTATTTGAACAGGCAGCTATGAGTGAGGGCCGTTCTAGCTAACCCCTTTTACGCAATTGCTCTATAAGGCTGCCTAGTCAGCCCAACTCGGAAAGCCGCATCACGTTGCTGAATGCGGCTTTTTTCTTTTTAACTGGCTACTATTTGGCTATTTTTTGACAAGCAAGTGCGACTATGACAGCGTAGGATAAACAAACAATAAAAAACTCGCGCCTGATAGCGGGAAAGGGAATTTCAAATGTATCAAAAGCTTGCCTGTGTTTTTATCGGTGCCTTACTTACTTTTAGCCTTAGCTTTCATGTAAACGCCAAAGTACGTGGTGAGGCCGTAGTTAAAACAATAAAGTCAGAAGTTTTGAACGAGTCGCGAGAACTACTTATTCACTTACCTAATAACTATTCCCGCTACAAAGACACCACCTACCCAGTTTTATATTTGCTAGATGGGCAGCGTAATTTTGCGCATACCGTAGGCACGCTTGATCTGCTAAATCATTCTGGAATGGCGCAGGAAATGATTGTTATCGGTATTGCCAACACCGAGCGCACGCGAGACTTCACACCTACCTATGATGAAAGCTACAACCAGTGGGGAATATCTGGTGGTGCCGACAACTTTTTAGACTTTCTAGAAAAAGAACTAAAGCCTTACATAGAGGCAAACTATCGCACCAATAACTACGCGATTATTTCTGGGCATTCATTAAGCGCCCTTTTTACCTTATACGCACTGCAAGAGCGGCCTGAACTGTTTCAAGCTTACTTCGCATTTAGCCCAAGTTTGTGGTGGCACGACGAAGTGATATTTCCAGAGGCAAAAGCGTTCTTTGCGTCAGATAGCGACCTTAACAAATACCTGTATATCAACATGGGTAACGAAGGTGGAAACATGCTAAGCGCATACGAACGTTACGTTGAACTGCTAAATAGCAGCGAACGAAAAGGGTTTAACTTTGATACCGAGCTAGATACATCTGAAAGCCACAATACGACTGCTCTTGCAGGTATGAGCTTGGCGCTTCAAAAGCAGCTTAATTCGTTACGCCCAACAGGTGCGATAATACAAGAAGGTATTCCTGCGGTAGAGCAATACTATAAAGACCTTTCTGCAAAATACGGTTTTGAAGCAAAGCCAGAATATAAAGCCGTAAACCACGCGGGTTATGCGGCGCTAAACAACCAAGAGTTTGACTCTGCCATTGTAATTTTTAAGAACAATGTAGCACGCTTCCCCAACAAGTCTGATGCTTACGACAGTCTGGCAGACGGTTATGAAGCTAATGGTGATTTAGCCATGGCACTTGAAATGCGAGAGAAAGCGCTAGCAATGAGCTATGAAGAAAATGTTGAGAATGGCGCTTTTAAAACGCGGCTAGCTAACTTGCGAAAGAAGATTGCGGAAGGTACAGGCGACTAGCTATCAAGTGCCTGAACTAGAAAATCGTCAGCATTGACCGAATAATAGTAGGAACGTACTCTGGTACGCTCACTCGTAATGGAATACACATAATGACATCAATCAAGCTCTTCTCCTCTTTAACACTTTCGTTTTGTTTAGCTACGTTATTGGGCTGTACAGAGCCTGAAACCTTGCCCGCCTCCCCTTCTGCTGCCGCAGAATCAAAAGAAGCCAACCTTTTAAAATCTGGGCTTACTGAACGCATTCGAATTGAAGGGCAAGAGGTTGATTACCAATCTTTAGAGCAAAGACAAGCGCATTATGATGTACCTGGTGTGTCTATCGCGTTTATGAGAAATGGGCGACTAGCTTGGACCATGCAAAGCGGCGTTAAAGATTTAACCACTGAATTGGCTATTGATGAAAACACAGTGTTCCAAGCTGGAAGTATTTCTAAACCCGCATTTGCAGCGGTATTGATGAAATATCGCGAAAATAACCCGCTAGATTTAGATGCAGATATTAATACCTTACTCACCAGCTGGCAGTTGCCTGAACATGAATGGACTGGGCAAGACGTTGTTTCTTTACGCAGATTGTTAAGCCACACGGCGGGTACCACAGTACATGGTTTTCCTGGTTACGCAGCGGGCGAACCCGTGCCTACTTTGCAGCAGGTGCTAGAAGGTGCATTTCCAGCTAATACCGATGCCGTTGTTGTTGATATTCAACCTGGCACGCAAATGCGTTATTCCGGTGGCGGCACTACGCTTGCTCAACTCACTTTGCAGGACGTAGCTAACGAGCCCTTGCCAACTATGTCACAACAACTTTTGTTTAAACCTTTAGGCATGACGCGTTCTGGCTTCGAACAACCCATATCGACCAACTTATCAAACAATATGGCTACGCCGTATGACGGTGACGGTGCGCCAATTAAAGGTGGCGCCCATACCTACGCCACATTAGCAGCGGCAGGCATGTGGAGTACGCCATCGGACATGTTGAAACTAGCAAGCGGCGTTCGTAGCGCGTATTTAGGGCAGAAAACCGACTGGATATCGCAAGCCACCGCACAAGAAATGTTAACCAACAATACACCAACCAATGAAGCACCTAATGTTGGCATCGGCTTTTTCATCAATATGGATGATAACGGTGAAATTTTAGGATTTGGTCACGGTGGCGCAGATGCTGGGTTCATGTCGCAGCTATACCTTGAACTAGATACCGGCAACGGCTACGCAATTATGACTAATGGTAATAATGGAACACAGTTAATAAGAGAGCTAGAAATACGGCTAAAAGAAGCGTTAAACGTAGGCTATTCGGAAGCTGAAGTTAGGAAGTTAGTACCCATAAGCCAAAAGGAACTGAGTAAACACATTGGAACCTATGTGGTGACTAAACCTGTTAACGTTAATGTGGTGCTAGAAAAAACAGTTAATGGCTTTGTGCTTAACGCCTTACCTTATGTTGAGAATGAAGAGTATTTTCATGAGGGCGGCGGCCGATTCTTTGCTAAGAATGGGAGTAGTATTCGTTTTGAGGGTGATGCTGAAAGCGAGGGCGGATTGGTTAAGGCGCTTGTGATGGATGGGAATATTCGGGGTTTTAGAAAAGAATAGTTTATAGGGTGAGCATCGTTGACCTGTCCTAGATCTTTTTGTGTCGTTTGACGCCCATAAAATATTCACCGGCCTAAGGCTGTTACGTACCTTGAGGAAAATTAGAGAATACAACGCTACCCTTATTTAATGAGGAACGTTGCCATGAAACAAAGAAAACGCATCTATTATGCACTTGCTCAAAAAGCACTTATTTGGGTCAATTATAAAAAGTGCTAGTCATGTCATGATATCACCAGAATGTTTGACTGCTATCACTCTTCGATCATGCTCACTATTTATCAAACTGGAGGGTATTGGCCACCAGACCGAAAAAGGCACCCACAGCCTTTCTCGTTTAATGAGAGAAAAGCTATATCACGCTTCAGCAACCAATTCATTCGAAAAATTTGCTAGGAGTTTGTCTAGAGCACCATCAACAATCTACCGAGAGATAAATAGAAATGGCGGATGGAAGTGCTATCGTGCAGTCAAAGTCGAACAGCTTGCTTGGGATGAATTTTAAAATCCAAAAAAATAATTTAATCATTCACTTAACTTTATGCAAACTGATAACAGTTAAGCTAAAAAGAGCCGTTTTTATGTCACGTACCTGAACACTAAAAATACGGGGCCTAGGTCAAATCCCAGATGGCTAATAAATAATTGAGTACCAAGCAACCATTGAAGATATATCTGTCCCAGACTTTTGGGAAGGAGGCCTCAAATGCGGTTTAAGACATTATTATATTGCTACACACGTTGAACGTCGCTCTCGCTATGTGATGCTTTCTAGCGTGGAGGGTAGTACGTCGTCTACTTTTATTAATTCGCTGATTAAACAAGCCTATAACCTGCGAAGTGAATTATATAAATCACTTACGTGGGCTAAATGGAGGGAAATAAAAGAGCGAAGGAAGTTCACCTTGGTAACTGACATTAGGGGCTCCCCATCCACCTTAGAAATGTGGTTTGAACGAAAATACCAATAGACTGTTAAGACAGTGTTTCCCCAAAAGCATCGACTTATCAGTTCAGAGTCAACAAAAGCTCACTAGCGTCGCAAAACAAATAAACGGAAGACCAAGAAAGACACTAGACTATGAAACACCGGCTTAGAGATTTAACCAATGTTTTACAGACATCAATTGGACTCACGACGTATAACGGACTGTGAGGTATGAGCAATTTTCTTAAAATAGAAATTTTCAGGCTGATGGATAAAAACAGGACATCATGTTTGAAATGCTCGACCATGTACGAATTTAAGTTGGCAATCTAGTTCACATGGGGAAACAAATATAGTTGGGTTCAATATCAGTCATTATCTAATTGCTTCTCTTTTTTAAATTGATTTGAAAATAAAATCCCAAAAAAAATTGCACAATAAATATACTATATCTATTATTTACACATATTCATTTACAAGGAAGTAATAATGCAAAAACCTGTTACATTTCTAGTTTCTGGTAATCTATTGGGGTATCGACTTGAGGTTCATAAACCTGATGGTACTAAAGCTGTCGGTACTACTAACCCGTTCACATTCTATCTGGAAGATGATGTAAAGCATTTTTATACGTGCGCGGCAAGAGGCAAGAGTGCTGAGACGGTCCTACAGGTAGACATCTACAACGCATCTGCTGCCAACACTCCAGTGAAAAATAAAGTGTCTCAAAATGATTTGTCTGTAATGATTGTTGACGAATTTGTTGCATAGGGAGAACAACATGAAACACGTTTACATTGGACTACTTTTGCTCGCGACACCCGTTTACACATATGCAGATGCATCAGCGCTATTTGCAGATGAAGCTGGTCAATTGATTGCCGATCCAAACGACAAAACCGCCATCGGTGTATCTAATGCGGCAATCGAAACAATAAGTGGCGAAAGTTCAGCAACTCTAAAACTCTCAAAAGCACTTGAAGACAAAGTATTCTCCTTTGCATTAAATGCTCCAATTAACAAAGGTGGTGACACCTCACTATTTACTGTCGAAAGTGGTCTAAAGGACTACACCTCAATGACATTGGAGGCCACCTTTTTATCGATGCCTAAGTTTCGTGACAAAATCAGTGGTAGGGAAATACATGAGGCATGTACGACGCTAAGGAAAGACTTAGAGTTGGGAGGTGATGGTGCTTGTGACCTAATTGCTATTCGAGATTCTCTGACGAAACACCCTGAAAAGGGTACGGAGATAATTATGGCACTTAGGCATTTAACCGAACCTACGTGGTTTTATGGTCTAAGCGCTACAGGAGGATATAAAAAGTTCACCTATTACGAGTCTGTCGATGCGACTACAACTACAGACTCAGATAGATATGCTTGGAATGCTGGCTTTCATTTTGGTCAAAAACGCTTATACGACTACACTTGGCGTATTGATTACAAAGTAGAATCAAAACATGAAGATTCAGAGCCTGGTATTTATTGTCATGAACTTTCAACGAAATGTATTCAAGGTGTTTTTGGTGATCCATCCAAAGAATATACTCGCTATGCATCACTTACCTATAAAAAAACTTTTGGCGGCACAGGTACAAAAGCCATTAAGTTTGAAGCCAAATATGATTTTGAAAAAGAATCTTGGAGTGCCGAACTCCCATATTATTTCTTTGGAGCACCATTTAAATTGAATGGTGGAGTAAAGCTTGCTTGGTCAGATCTCTCAGGCCTTAATTTAGGTTTGTTTATCGGTCAAACATTTTCAATTGATTAAGATAAGGAATTAACATGAGTACTTTGATGACTCTGAAGTCTAAAGAAGACATACAATCTTTTAAGGCATCCTTGGAAGATATGCTTGAGCAAATTAATTCAGTACCAGACGCCGAAACATTAAACATTTCAGTTCCTGAATCTGATGATGTATTCATCGCACCACTCAACCCTTCAGGCGGAATAAGCGGTAAGTTTGTTCCCCAAATAGTTGGTGGTTGGCCAGACCTAAATGGTGATGGAGTTCCAGACAATATTCCGGCTCCTATGATACCGTATGTCAGAGTAATCATGTCATTGCAAACTCAAAATGCACACTTGGCTTCTGAACTACTAGAAGCATCTATTAGCAGGTCACGTCTTGACAGATTTGAGCACTCGTTACTATCAAATGATGTGCAATTCAATATACAGTCACTCAGCAAAAACAATTTGTAAATAAAGTAGATAATCATGCTAGTCCAAATAGCCCATCAACTAAATATAGGCTGAAAACAAACTTTGTTAACGACCTGCGAACTACATAATAGTTAGCCGATATTCGTATGCTGTAAGTTTTTTCTTTTAACTAGGTACATATCAAAAAAGGGGGCAATATGAGAATCGTACCGCTTAGAAAGCCAGAACACGTTACACTTACAGCGAAACAAGCAACGCAGCAGCTTGAATTGAAAAAGAAAAGTGCCGAGTTACTCCTAACTAAGTCGTTAACGAGTCCATTCGATAGAGTGACCTCTGATTTAAACCTTAATGAATTGTTCTCAACTACATCATCAATAAGAAATACCAAAAGTATCGGTGATTATTTGTGCTTAACTACAAATTCTCAACTTGTAAGTGATGAACATGGTAAAATAGCAGATATCCTATTAACTGTGCCTCCAGTTGACCCAGCGTACGATAGGGCAGTAGATCCTATGGATGAGCGGCACTTAACACATTTAATTAGCCTTTTATGGGGTTCTGACAGTGACCGCATGTTTACTATGCTATGTCACCCTAGTCAGATACAAAATGTAGAAACATGGTTCTCTGATTTAAGTATTCCACAAAAAAACTTCAGTATTAGCATATCAACGTTTGGATATTCCATATGGGCACAAGATGCGTATGTGGCTATGGAAGGGGAAAATGGAGAGGCAATACTGTGTGAAGGCGTTCATTTTCCACGCTATGCTGATCCAACCATTGCAGACGATGTCTCAGCGCAAACAGACAAAAACACAATGCAGTCCTATTTATACTTTCAGGGCGGGAATATTCTAGAGGTTGGCGATTACATACTAATCGGTATGGATTATATTGTAGAAAACCTAGGGCGTGCGCACCTTGAGACTGAAGAAAAAGTTCTCTCGGCATTTGAAGCGACATTTGGAAAAGAAATAATAGCTGTTGGGAGAAGAGAGCCGATTCAAGATGGGCATAGAATTTATTTAGGTGGCGGTCACTTTCAGCCTATTTTCCACATAGATATGTATATAACACCCACGGGTAAAAAAAGCATTAACGGGAAAGATATTGTCGTCGTTGGTAGCCCTAAGCTTGCACGAGAAGCAATAGGCGAACACTCCAAAGCAACGGATTTTGATTTTTACTTTGACGAATGCGCTGACCAAATGGCTCTGTATTTTGAAGTTGTGCGTATGCCGCTCCTCCCTACAAGAATTAAGTTTAGTGGTAACAAAGAGCGCTTTTATTATTTATCATTTAATAACGCACTTGTTGAAAACTATGGCGAAGTATCAAATGTATATCTTCCATCATTCTCGCAAGATGTAACTGAATATTTAGAAAGTAATAATGTTGAAAGTTATGAAGGCGACACAGTTAAACGAAAACTGCTCGATGATGCGGCTAGGTTAGCATGGGAAAACCTAGGCTATTGTGTTCATCAAATGGATGGATTAGAGGATTTAGCGATTGGATGGGGATCGGTTCACTGTATTACAAAAACTCTTAAACGTAACTAAAACAAGCATTAGAAGGATCTGTGAAGTTCCGAATTAAGACCAGAAGTGCGTGGCCACGACTATACTTATGTTACAAACGATTACAGTTATTAATTAAATCTATGATTAGAAGAACCAACATACCCGATAGCCAAGTTAATTCATTTTCTTCTTTGTTTAATGGAGCCAGCCTGAAGCCAGATTCAATATTTTCAGCGTGTATGAGTTTATTGCGAGCAAAATAAGCATATTTAATGCGTAACGTCGCTGCCAGGTGTGGATCATTTACCGTTCTTTCGTGCCTTTTCAAATGTTCAATGACATCTTCAAAATAGCCTTTTTCTTTGAGATTAGATTCGCGAACCCCGAGCGTGTCGCTAGCAATCTTAACAAGACGATGATCCTCATTCCACAGTACAAAATCTCTAAAAGCGTCAGTCTTTTTGATCGTCGAGAAGTTATTTTGAATGAATTTAATCCATCTAGTATTTTCCCGAATTTCGGATACTGAAGTCTTAGAAACTCTGTTTAGAATAAGTTAGTAGTAGGCCGAATTTTCGATTAAGTCCTTTTTGATGTATTTATGACATGAAAAGTCTGTCGTAGAACTACCAATCGCCTTATATATGGTATTAAAAGCCTTCCATTTATTTTCGAAAGTTGCATTTTTACTGCCAGCGTAAAGGGATTTGATAAGATACGTTATGCTGAAAAGATACCCGTGTGCTTTTTCTCCTTCAGAGAAAACCAGTTTAAGAGCCTCTAAATCTATCATTTTCAGCACAGACAAGTCTGCACTAGCGCTGACAGCCTGACGAATATCACTTTTCCGCAGAATTTTTCAGCTAACTTTTTTTACCAAATCTCTGTACTTTTATACTTTCAATCTGCCATGGCATTTGGGTGGCGCAGTAATAATACACAAGAGCCTTTGTTATTTGACGATACAGTGCACTTTGGGGATTAAGAAAAATCCCTTTCAAATCGATGATACTAGAACGTTTAGCAACGATCTCTATTTTGTTTTCTCTGATTGTAAGCTCATCAAAGTACGACCGAGATTGAGGATAAGGAACTTTTCCTTTTCCAACAGTAAATGTGATGAGTCAGAATTCATATCAATAGTAATCTGATAAATGTTGGTTCTTGTGTTTCTTACTGAAGTCATTTCCTATTCCGAAAGTCTTGACAATCTAAAAAACATAACTTTAAAAACCTGTCGACATAGTTCCCATTTAATAAATTTTATATTCAATGTTTTTTTTCAGGAAACAATGCTTTCAATTTCGCTATCATTTCTTGACCTTTTGCTAATTTATCGCCACCACCCATAGAATTGTACAAATCTAATACCTTTCTAAACGAATCTTGAATTGATTCTTGAGTTATGTCTTTCGGCTCAATATTTGAAAGTGCTCTAAATCCTGGATATTTATTGTCAGTTAACTCAGATGCAACTGCATAAGCTATGTAGAACTTTATATTATTTTTATCAGATGTAGTTAAATCGTCTTTAGACCTTAAAAAACTCTCAATCTTTTTACCCAGGAGCGCAGCAATGTAATATGCTTTTACATCGTTGGTTTTATTGTACAACTTTTCATACGAAGAATTATCCTCTAAAAGAGTTGAGGGTCTAGCACGAGCAAAGTCGGGCTTTTGCATAGTGATTGCCATTACACACTGAGCTAAAAACGGAAGACTGACTATATCAGCAGGCTTTTTACCATCGTTTTTGTAGAAGTTCTTTCGCCTATCATAAAATAGCCCTCTGGGCTTAAAATAGTCTTCTATATCACGATGAATCGCATCTGTAGCTCTTAAAGACGCTTTAGGTATTGGTGTCTGGCTGTTGGTTGCCCTAATAATTTTATCCCTACTCTCTTCATTTTCAGGAACAATCACACGAACCAGTAGACTTCTATTGTCATCATGAGATTTTTCACTGGCAAAAAATCTGTATAATTCTGTAGAAGTTTGTAAGCCGTTCACGATCTCTGGATTATGGATAATTAATTCCTTTCCACCAGGTGCTGAAACGTCATCGGCCAATATAGTTACTCCATTATTCAACCACCAAAAGTCTTCCTTTGAATCTTTAGTTTCTAAAGTCGACTTAATGTCTAAATTGACATTACTTTTTCCTTGGTAATCTCGAACATTAGCTTCAAATATATTGCGAATAATATTTCCTTCACTATCTGTAATAAATCTATTAAAGTCACTCAGTCTTACCAATGATATAAATACTTTCCCCTGAGATGATAGAGGGGTTTCTGCTAACTTAAGACTAAACACCTCATTTTCTTTTTTGCGATATATTTCTAATAACTCAGTCGCACCAACTGTTTCGAATGTTACTTCTGATTCAGTTAAGATTTCGGAAACATCAGATTTCAACTCATCTATCTGCGCTTGGACATTTGGGTGAACATCGACACCTTTTGAAGCATAAAAAAACTTAACTTTTAGCTTAGGCTTTTTTGTTATTAGTTGAAGATAAGTTTCCTTAAAATTCTGAAATTTTGACAATACCACGTCGTTGTAACGCCCTTTAAAACTTTCAGCTTTAAATTCTAGGTCTAGTAGGTTCTTGCTTAACTTAACGAGTTTCAAAATCACATCTTCTCGAAATGATTTCTCATTCTTACTTTGTATGATAACAAGTTCGATAACTGCATTTCTTTTATAATTATCTTCTATTTCGCTATCTTCATTTATTAAATCACCGTTAACAAATAAATATATAGAATCAGCGCCACCATCAAGAGATGAACCGCAAATACCATCCTCAATCTCATCATAGCTAAGATCATAATTCCTTAAAAGCTGAGAAGAGCTATAAAATTCAAAGAAACTATCTTCGGTCTTGTAATCAGCGTAATTCTTATGCTCTTGTTTAATGATTTGATCAATCAGTATTTGATCATTCTTTGACATGCTACGAATCCATCCCTTAAGTTGTAATATTGAAAGGTCGGCAACACCTTTATGGAAGACATTGTGGTTAACTATATTCTAATTTCCACATTTTCCACTCTCACATGAAAAGTTCTAAAAATCAAGTATCTACACAACAATAGAAGAAAGCTTGTACTAAAAGCAACTTTTCATTGCTCGTACTTAAATGTACTGATTACTAAGTTAAATAGTAAGAAGAATCAAATTCTAAGCCGAGAGTCTATCACCAGAAAAGACCTATAAAACCAAGCTAATTGAGGCGAATAAACTCGTTAACGAAGAAGAAGCCTCGGAAAAAGCGTTCAAAGTAGCGATATTTGCCCAGCATTTAAAATGCTAAAACAACAATCGCACGTTGAACCAATAAGCAAATCAATAAATTACCTCCCTAAGAATGGCTTGTGCCACTCAGAGCATATCTTAGTGCCATGCCAAGTGTCGTGACTCCTCAGGCGACCAGCCAAGAGCAAGAATTTGATAGGTAAGGCTTGAATGAACTCACAAATGATTAAACCTAGATCCCCTCAACTTCACCGATTTTAGGATAGATAGGAAATCAAAAAAGACTAGGCCTAGCGAAATAAAGTAACTAAAAGGCGAACCACTCGGTTCGCCTTTCAAATTAATAAAGCTCTAGCAGTAGCGCTGCTAACCCCCCCTACTCCTCAACATAGCTCTCAATGCTAGGGCAAGAACAGATCAGGTTACGGTCGCCGTAAACATCATCAATACGGTTAACCGTTGGCCAGAATTTGTTTCTGTGTACTTCTGGTGCTGGGTACGCCGCTAGCATGCGGTCGTAGCTGCGGTTCCAGTCGCTGTCACAGATGTCAGCCAATGTGTGCGGTGCATTGTGTAGCGGGTTGTCAGTGGCATCCCACTCACCGCTTTCTACTTTCGCAATTTCTTGGCGAATGCTAACCATGGCGTTGATGAAACGGTCTAGTTCGTACTTCGCTTCCGACTCGGTTGGCTCAATCATAAGCGTACCCGCTACTGGGAAGCTCATAGTTGGCGCGTGGAAACCGTAGTCGTTTAGGCGCTTCGCAATGTCTAGCTCTGTTACACCACTTGCTTCTTTAAGCGGGCGAAGGTCAATAATACACTCGTGGGCTACGCGGCCATTGTTGCCTTTGTAAAGCACTGGGAAGTGCCCTTCTAGTTTCTTAGCCACATAGTTAGCGTTAAGAATTGCTACTTCTGTTGCACGGCGAAGGCCAGCGCTACCCATCATTTTGATGTACATGTAGCTAATAGGCAGAATTGACGCACTGCCCCATGGCGCTGCCGATACTGCACCACAGTCTTTACCTGCGGTTTCTACGTTAACAACCGTGTGGTTTGGTAGGAATGGTGCAAGGTGCGATTTAACACCAATTGGCCCCATTCCTGGGCCACCGCCACCGTGTGGAATACAGAAGGTTTTGTGTAGGTTAAGGTGCGACACGTCTGAACCAATGAAGCCAGGTGACGTAATGCCCACCTGCGCGTTCATGTTCGCGCCGTCCATGTAAACCTGCCCGCCGTGTTCGTGAACAATGTCACAAATCTCGCGCACGGTTTCTTCATATACACCGTGGGTAGACGGATACGTGATCATGGCGCACGATAGGTTGTCACCCACTTCTTCTGCTTTCTTGCGAAGGTCGTCAAGATCTACGTTACCTTTGCTATCACACGCTACTACTACCACTTTAAGGCTAACCATTTGCGCAGACGCAGGGTTAGTACCGTGGGCAGAGCTTGGAATTAAGCACACGTTTCTGTGACCTTCGCCACGGCTTTCGTGGTAACGCTGAATAGCCAATAGGCCTGCGTATTCACCTTGAGCGCCTGAGTTAGGCTGCATTGAAAGCGCGTCGTAACCTGTTACGTTAATTAACCACTCGCTAAGCTCGGCAATCATTTCTTGATAGCCCGCTGCTTGGTCTAGTGGCGCAAACGGGTGAAGCTGACCGAATTCAGCCCATGTTACTGGGATCATTTCAGCCGTTGCGTTTAGCTTCATGGTGCACGAGCCCAATGAAATCATTGAGTGGTTAAGCGCCAAGTCTTTGTTTTCAAGGCTCTTGATGTAACGAAGCATCTCTGTTTCAGAGTGATACTTGTTAAACACTTCGTGGGTTAGGAAGTCGCTAGTACGTACTAAACCTTCTGGAATAGATTTTACGTCTTGCGTGGTTACTTCTGCATCTAAACCTTCAACAGTAAGGCCGTGCTCTTCACCAAGCAGTACGTCGAACAGCGCAACAATGTCTTCGCGTGTGGTGGTTTCGTCTAGCGACACACCTACCGCACCTTCAAGGTCAGCACGTAGGTTCATGCCTTTTGCGTAGGCTTTTGCTAGTACGTCTTCTTTGTTGTCTACCATTACGGTTAGCGTGTCGAAGTACGTGCTGTGCTTAAGGGCTACACCTTTCTGGTTCAAACCAGTAGCAAGAATGTCGGCGAAGCGGTGAATGCGCTCAGCAATAGTTTTAAGGCCTTGAGGGCCGTGGTACACCGCGTAGAAGCTTGCCATGTTGGCTAGCAGCACCTGCGCTGTACAAATGTTCGAGTTCGCTTTTTCACGGCGAATGTGCTGTTCACGGGTTTGTAGCGCCATGCGAAGTGCTGGGCGACCACGAGTGTCTTTACTTACACCAATAATACGGCCAGGTAGTGAACGCTTATAGCTGTCGCGTGTAGCAAAGAATGCCGCATGTGGGCCACCATAACCCATAGGTACACCAAAGCGCTGTGCACTACCAAGTGCAACGTCTGCACCTAGCTCGCCAGGCGACTTAAGCATTACTAAGCTCATTAGGTCAGCGGCTACTGCCACAATACCTTTTTTCGCTTGTACTGCAGCAATGATGTCGCTGATGTCTTTAACTTCACCGGTAGAGGTTGGATATTGAAGTAGCGCGCCGAAAACGTCGTGTTCAGCTGCTTCTTCTGCCGCACCTTTGATGATTTCAAAACCAAACATTTCAGCGCGAGTTTCAACCACATCAACCGTTTGCGGGTGAACGTCGTTAGCAACAAAGAACGCATTCGCTTTTTTGTTCTTAGATACACGCTTAGCAAGGCCCATGGCTTCTGCTGCCGCTGTACCTTCGTCAAGTAATGACGCCGAGGCTAGCTCTAAGCCAGTTAGGTCAATAGTTACTTGTTGGAAGTTAAGAATGGCTTCCAAACGACCTTGGGCAATTTCTGGCTGGTAAGGCGTGTACGCTGTGTACCAACCTGGATTTTCTAGTACGTTGCGAAGAATAACGTTTGGTACGTGAGTATCGTAGTAACCCATACCAATGAAAGAACGGTTAATTTTGTTCTTTTGTGCAACGGCTTTAAGTTCACTTAATGCTTCAACTTCTGTCGCCCCTTCACCACATTTTAGTGGCTCTGGTAGCGCAATACCTGCCGGTACAGTTTGCTCAATTAAGTCGTCTAGTGAGCTTGCACCAATAGCAGACAGCATTTCTTCAATTTCGCCTTTACCCGGGCCAATGTGACGGCGGATAAAAGTATCTTTTTGCTCTAGTTGAGCCAATGTAGGGGAAGTATTCGACATAACGTTGTTAAGCACTCGTAATGGTTGCCGCAAGGGCGCGTTAAATCTTTAAGTTAAAAAGGGGCTGAATTATCTTCATGCCCCTTTTCAAATTATGGTTCTTTTAAAACTGCGTAACGAATTACTCTTCGTCGATGCTGTTTTCGTAGCCTTCAGCGTCTAGTAGACCTTCTACTTCTGCCGCATCGTCAGCTTTAATTTTGAATAGCCAACCGTCGCCGTACGGGTCAGAATTAACTAGTTCAGGTGAATCTTCTAGGTCTTCGTTAATCGCTACAATTTCACCTGAAATTGGCGCGTAAACGTCAGACGCTGCTTTTACCGATTCAGCAACACATACGTCGTCGCCAGTGCTTACTGCGTCGCCAACATCTGGCAAATCAACGAAAACCATGTCGCCAAGTAAGCCTTGTGCGTGCTCAGAAATACCTACAGTGAAAACACCGTCTCCATCAGGGCGAACCCATTCGTGCGTAGCGGCATAGCGTAAATCAGTTGGGATGTTGCTCATAATCGTTCCTGTTATTCTCTGTTAACTTATAAAACACTTTTTCCATTGCGAACAAAGGAGGGCTTAACCACTTTTACTGTAACCCACTTTTTGCGCATTTCCACTTCTACTGTTTCACCAACATCACTTGGTACTCGTGCCATCGCAATCGAGTGACCTAGAGTTGGAGAGAACGTACCTGAAGTGATAACGCCTTCGCCGCTTTCTGTTTTCACTTTAAGACCGTGACGCAGCACGCCTTTTTCAGTCATCACCAAGCCTACTAGCTTGTCGGTACCCGCTTCGCGCTGCGCTTCTAGTGCTTTACGCCCTACGAAATCACGATCAGCCGGTTCCCATGTAATTGTCCAGCCCATGTTGGCGGCTAGTGGTGATACGGTTTCATCCATATCTTGGCCGTACAAGTTCATGCCTGCTTCTAGGCGAAGTGTGTCGCGAGCACCCAGGCCGCATGGCTTAACACCCGCGTCTAGTAGTGCTTGCCAGAAGCTTTCTGCTTGTTCAGTTGGCACCATAATTTCATAGCCTGCTTCACCGGTGTAACCTGTGGTAGCGATAAATAAATCTTCTGCTTGTACACCAAAGAATGGCTTCATGCCCGCTACCGCTTCTTTTTGCGCTGCGCTGAACAGGTTAGCGGCTTTTTCTTTTGCGTTAGGGCCTTGTACTGCAATCATGGCAAACTCAGGGCGCTCGGTGATGGTTACGTCAAAGCCTTCAGCTTTGCTCATTAACCAGTTCATGTCTTTTTCGCGCGTTGCTGAGTTAACCACTAAGCGATAGTTAGTTTCGTCGAAGTGATAAACGATAAGGTCGTCTACAACACCGCCTTCTTCGTTAAGCATGCCGCTGTATAGCGCTTTGCCTTTGTCTTTTAATTTTGACACGTCGTTGGCTAAAAGGTACTGAAGATACGCTTTGGCTTGTGCGCCTTTTACGTCAACAATGGTCATGTGAGACACATCAAACATACCGGCGTCTTGACGCACAGCGTGATGCTCTTCAATTTGTGAACCATAGTTAATTGGCATATCCCAGCCGAAGAAATCGACCATTTTCGCACCGGCTTCTAGGTGCTTTGCGTGTAGGGCGGTGGTACTAGACATTCCACTTACTCTTTTTAATTTGAAAGGTAGAAAACGAGATTGAGTATAGTGAGCTAGCGTTTATGCAACAAATTGGAAATTTTTATCAATACATTTAAAAAGCAAATGTATTAATGCAACTGGATTAGGAATACAAATATAAAAAGCCCCGTACACAAGTTGGTAACGGGGCTTCTGATAAGAGCGGAAACAACAATTTTTATTATAGCGAGATCGTATCCATAAGCGCTTGCGCATCTTCGATTGGTGTTTCTGGGGTATATTGCGTTGGAATTTCCGTTTGCTTTATCCAATCACGCTCCCAGTTTATCAGCGCTTCCTGCAGCGCAGCATCGTCAAACGGCGTTTGAGTTTCCTGGGAGATGCGGTACGCAGATAAGTACATTTTCCAGCGTGGCAGATAATAGTCTTTGTACATACCCTGCCAAGCTTTAGACGCATAATCTTTCAGCTTTGGTCCGCCCCATTGCGTTACTTGCAGGCGCGCATTATTTACGTAATAAGCAGACTCTTGCTCAGTCTCACCATAAGCTGAGGCGTCACTTAACCACGTGTGCAGGCTTTCTTGATGAAACCCTAGCAAGTTGTCTAGCTTAGTGATGGCAACGTCAATTGAGGCCATAAGTTCGTCGCCACGTTCGAAGTCTTTTGATGAATACGCGTTAACCACCTCTTGCAGCATAAGGTCAACATGCAAAGACACTGCATGCTTCACAAAATCGACAATATCGTACTGATATAGGTACGCATTATCCATCGACGGTGCCAGCTCAATTAGCTGTGAGATACCATCGTCTAAGGCCATTAAATTACCCGGGTGCCCATCAAAGTTTACAATGTCGATTGTTGGGCGCTTAAACAGCAAGTACGCGCCAGCTGAGCCTTCCCACCAGCGGCTTTTCCAATAGCTTACAGAGAACACTCCTTTTATCACCTTTTCCCATGCTGCGATAAGTTCGGGTGAAGTCTTTCCATAGCGCGCTTTAGTATAATTTGCTAGCCACTCTTTCATATCGGGCTTGGCGTTCCAAGGCAAATCGAACAGAAATTCATAGGCCACAGAATTGTTATGGAGCCCTTCGGGAAATACACCAAACCCGGTCAGCGCACCTTTTTTATCAGAGTTTGTCACCACGTCTAGCTGCTCGACATAGTCTGCGAAGTCAGCATAAACAGGATCTGAACCTCCATAGTTATGAATGAAGCCGAATACCCACGGCTTGCCTTTGAAACCTTCTGTTCGCTGCCATACATGATATCTATCGTTTCCGATATCGTGGATCATTGCTTTTTGATCAGGAACATCTTTTAAGAAGGCTTCGATAGATGCGAGGTCCCAGAATTCTTCGTCTGCGCCAAACATCCATCCTTGCATTACCCATACAGCATCTGGTGCAACCTGAGCAATAGATTCATAAATGCGTTTTCCATAAGATGCGAGCTCAGCGTGTCGGTTCTCTTCAGAAACCGGCGGTAGCATTTCATTAAATGCGTCTGATAGGTAATAGTCCTGTACACCATAAATTTCGGTATAAAGCTCAATAAATCGCTTAGCCACTGTTTTAAAGAGGGGGTCAGCAGGGTCTAACCAATAGGTAGCATTTTCAAATCCAGTCCAGCGTGGCATTTCATAAACCTTGGCGTCGGGAAAACGCTCAACAAACGCTTTAGGTACGTAGCCACTAAACGCAGGTACAACGGGCTGCATACCCAACGCTTTCATGCGCTTGAGGATTTGTTTTTGCAATTGATGTTTTTTGTTTATCCAACTTTGCGGGAGAGGCCCCTCGTGCCCTTCGATATTCCCCATGCGTTGCCATGGCGTGAATGCTGGGCCAGAAAAGTAATCGGCTAGTTCTTTATCGGTAACGTCGAAATCCTTCCATAATGCTTGCCATACAAATTCTTGCCCTTCCATTGCTACAGGATTGTTTACTCCGTGAAGCGCCATCCAGTCTATTTCTTTCTCCCAACGCTCCCAGTCCCACCACGGTGTTGTGTAGCCGTAAGCACAAACATTTAGGTAAGTGCGTTGTGCAAATGGGGTTGTTGTTTTTGCACCATCAAAGTCTTCAAACACGTCAGGGAACGCAACCCGCTTTCCTTCCCAACTTACTGACAAAGCGCCCTGTTCTCGTAAGTATTGATAAGCGCCATACGCTAGTGCAGTATGACTATTTGCCAGCACTTCCGCTTGCCCATCAATTACATTTACTTCAAACCACTCAGGCTCTTTATCAATTACTTTAATCGTTGATATATTTTTTACTTGTCCCTGTGTAACTCGCTCTAGAACAGCGCTCACCTGAGGGTCTAACGGTTTAGATGCAACTTCTGAGACTTCTTGCTGCTGTTCGCAGCCAGCTAATACAGCAGACAAGCATAGGCACAATGCGCTTATCGAGAGTGACCACGTTTTCTTCATTGCTTAATATCCTGATAAAATCGTAAAAAAATGCTGCGGTTGCCCGCAGCATAATTGACTTAAAATGAGTACATCGCACTCAGATAATAGCTAGTGCCTATAATACTTGTCGTTTGCCACACCGGCTTCTCTTCTGTGAAATAGGCTTCTTCGTTGTTACCATTGATATTCAGTGCTCCAAAACGAAGGTTAAGTGCTTCAGTAACGTTATAGCTCAATAGAATATCAACCTGATTTCTACCGTCGACTACCCTTCCCTCGCGTGCAAAGAATGCATCAGTGTTATCTTGAACGTAAGGGCTACGGTTGTTCACTGCGACCCTTGCACTAAAGGTGTCGTTTTCCCAGTATCCGATGAAATTCCAAGTCTCTTCTGACGAATTAGTTAGCACGAAGTCTTCGCTATCTTCTGCATCGATGAAAGTATAGTTTGCTGAGAAACCGAAACCATCGATAGGTAGCAGTGCATCAAGGCTCTGGTTCCAACCTAGTTCATACCCTTTGATAGTCGTACCACTATCATCGTTATAGGTGCTGGTGATTTCATAGATGTTACCTTCTGTGTCCACACAATCTTCCGGCGTTCCACTTAGCGCAACGTCATTGTAGCTATCAGGGCAAACAAACTCAGAAACCGAACCATTCTTAATTTCTTTCCAGAAAAGGGTAAGTGCTAAGCTATTACCCTCGCCGTAGTACCACTCTAGCCCTAAGTCGGCTTGATCGGCAGTCAGCGCTTTCATGTTAGGCTGGCCAAGATCTACAGTGTAAGTACGCGTACCGAAAGAATTATTTACCGACGTTTCAGAGGCAGCAATTTGTGTGCGCGATGTCAGTAATGGACGGACTAGCACCTTGGCAGCAGCAAATCGCGCTTGTACTTCGTCTGTCAATTCAAGCACAAGGTTTACGCTCGGTAAAAAATTGTTGTAATCGTAGTCAAATGCCGTTTCGCCAATCACCAAACTGATTTCAGAGTTAATCGGGTTATCTTCACCGGTCAGATAGGTATTGATCGTCCTGTCGGTAGTTTCATAACGACCACCAATATTTCCTCTCAACGTCATTTCACCGATGTAACTTTCGAAATCAACTTTTCCGTAAACCGATAGAATATCTCGCTCTATTGAATATGAAGATTGAGCAGCGAATAAAGTTGGAACTGTTACCCCTTCAGCCACAAGCGCATCTCGGTAAGCTTGAATATCTGGCGCGATCCAGCCATGCTCTATGGACATTTGGTTGTCCAAGAAGTCAGTTACCATATAGTTAAAGTCACTCATTAACGGAAGGTCACTTGGGTCAGCATCACCAATGGCGAATCTATCCGTACGAAAAACGTCTCTATTGAATTCTTCTTTACGGAATTTTCCTCCAAAAGCAAAACCAGTGAAGAAGTCGCCTTCAAGCACGCGAATTGCGTCAAATTGAAGTGCACTTTCAGAAGAGTCCATGTATCGAGTTGCTCCGTTTGGGTACTCGTTCCTTGGCATGTCAGCAGGGTATAAATACGGGTCGGTTAGATCTTCATCCACGTTGAAGATAACGTTATTGCGATCTGAAATATCCATGTTTGCAGATACCGTAGTCGCTAAGATTACCGCTTCTTCTGCATGCACAGCCTCGCCTTTCGTGTAATGAGCTACACCGACTAAAGTCCAGTTTTCTGTCTCGTACTTTGACTCAAGCGTAAACGCTTTACTGGTAGCCTGTTTGTCCTCAGCTTGGCGATTATTTTCAAGAGTAAAGTCGTCAATACGCACTTGGTTATAAACGCCATTTACCGGCTCACCAAGTAGCGTGATATCGTCGCGATCGAACAAGAAAACCTGCTGGTTCAAATCTTGTACCGTATCGTCATCAGCATAAATTGCGGTAAACGTTGTTTCGAAATTATCGCTAGGACGCCACTGTACTGCGCCGTTCATCAAATAGCGTTTGGTTTCGCGGTCAATACGGCGGTAACGCGGACGTCGAGGAATATCATTGCCTTCATCGTCGCTGAACCACCTACCCATCCAGAAGTTATCTACCCTGTCGTCAAGTTCCTGATAACCTGCGTTTAAAAATAATCCTACTGTGTCATCAGCAAATTGGTCGATATAGGTGATATTACCTTTGGGGGTCACATCATCTGTGGGTGAGAATTCCGAATATTGCCCCTTAACCGAAGCTACAACTTTACGCTCACTGTAGGAAAGTGGCTTCGTAGTATCGATATTAATAGTACCTGACAAACCACCAGTATCCATGTCTGCACTGGGAGATTTAATTACTGAAATACTTGAAGCTAGCTCAGACTGTATAATGTCGTAACGAAAGCCACCAGTAAAATCCGCACTCGCCATAGTTTGGCCATTCACGGTAGTTCTGGCATATTGCGAGCCTAAACCGCGAACACTGATTGTAGAACCTCTACCGTTAATATTTGATATCTGTACGCCAGGGATTCGCTGGATTGCTTCAGCAATGTTCTCTGTAGGAAACTTTCCGATATCTTCTGATGTAATAATGTCTGCAACTTTCGTTTCATCGCGTTTTAGTGCCGCAGCTTGGACCAAACTAGAACGATAAGTAATGTCAATACGTTCAACTTCACTGTCACTTACGTCTGGGGCAGCTTGAGCAAAAACCAGTGCAGGCGAGCTAAGAATGCCTACGATAGCACTGGCGAGTAACGTTTTCTTTGGACGAGCGTTATTCATGATGTGGTTCCCATCTTCTTTGTAGTGGTTGTTGTTCAGCTTTAGGCAACCAGCTGATTAATTTTATTTCTTATTATTAACGATGATTTTTTCATCACCTGCCATTGACGCTACCAACCAATGTCAACGTTGTCAACAAAAAATAAGGAATTATTACTACGATATTGGGTAGACCAAAATATGAACTTTCAGTAAGACGAAAACGCTAAACTACGCTTTCAAGCGAATAATTAGAAGCCGAGTCTCTTACAACCACATCAAGAGAAAACCCTTTTGAATCAACAGCATGAATATCATTGGATTTCATCATTTCAATAACCATTGCTGCAGCTGTTGCTGCAATATCAAAGTTAGGCTGGTCAATCGTAGTAAGATGAGGCCACGTTTGCATGGCGAAGGGACTGTTTTCGAAACCAACAATCGAGATGTCTTCTGGAACTTTAAGATTGTTAAGACGCGCCATAAATACAGCTCCCGCTGCAATTTCGTCGTTACATGCAAAAATGGCGGAAGGTCGTTTGGGCATGGCAAGTACTTGTTTAGTCATATCCATGCCGGATTCGAATGTAAACTCTCCATCAATGATAAAATTTTTATCAAAAGGTAATTTTGCTGCTTCATGTGCCTTTTTAAAACCTCTTACTCTCCCTAAACTAGACTCATGCGATGCATGAAAACCAAGAAAAGCAATATCTCTGTGGCCTAAATCCAGCAAATACTGCGTTATTTTAAATCCCGCATCCACGTCGTCTACATGCAACACCGGGGCTAGATTATCAGGGGGTTGCTCGCCAGATAAGATCCTGACTACTTTAGCATCTCTACTGAGTAAAAATGTAACAAGCTCTTTATTTTCGGACAATGGCGGGGTGAGAATAATTCCGCCAATCTGATTTGAACCAATCATAGCCGCAAGCTCATTGCCTACCTGATCAGAATGAGAATCGGTGGGATGAATAACTAATTCAAACCCTTTTTTTCTGCATTCAGAAATAATTCCATTTTGCATTTCAATCACATAATGGCTGTTGGGATTGTCATAAACAAACGCAAGAGAGAACGGTGCTTTACGCATTACCCTTGCTGTGTGGTTAGGCTGATAGTTCAACTGCTTTATTGACTCAAGCACTTTTTCCTTTACCGACTCACTAACATTTGGTTCTTGGTTAACCACTCGCGAAACCGTTTTAAACGATACTCCCGCTAATTTCGCGACATCCTTAATAGTTGGCTTTTTCATGAAACTCTTTTTCGGTGAAAGGTATTGAGTGTTAGAGAGAATAAAGTGAACCCCCTGTTTAAGCAAATTTCTTGGTCTTCGTAAACCAATGAATAACTAATACAATTTCATCAAGGTGCAAAAAAACAACAATGACAACGTTGACATAAGTTAAAGAAAAGGGTTAGGGTTAAACAACTGAATATAAAAAAAGCAAGAAACATGACAACAAACACGACATCTTCACGACTTCTGTCTCTCGATGTATTTCGAGGGCTCACCATAATCGCAATGATTGTAGTAAACAGTCCGAATACTTATGGAGAACTCGCGCACGCACATTGGATAGGCATCAACTTTGCCGATTTAGTGTTTCCTTTTTTCATTCTCATTGTGGGTGTAGCAATTAGTTTGGGGTTCAAGAATATTGATTCATCTTCACCACAATTGACCAGTATTTTGAAAAAAGTGTGGAGAAGAGGCTTTACGCTCATTGGGCTCGGGCTCGTTGTTAATTTGTTCTATACCCACTTCGAACAAATAAGGTTACTAGGCGTCTTACAGCGAATTGGCATTGTTTATATTGCCTGCTGTTATCTTGCAATTTACTGCAAACCAAAGAGCGTGGTTAAAGTGGGCATTGGTATCTTGCTTCTGTACTGGGTATTTATTCTATTGGTTCCTGCCCCGGGCCTCCCTAGCGGGCATCTTGCTCGTGGAGAAAACATTATAAACTGGTTCGATCAATTTGTACCGGGTATGCTGTGGCGTGGTACTTGGGATCCCGAAGGTCTGCTCAGTACTTTTCCTGCCATTGTTACCGGTATTATGGGTATGCTCATTGGCCAGATTATAGTTAAAGGCAAGGACAACTTACCTACCACGGTGATGAATTTATTTGTATTCGGCTTTGTTACTTTTTCTCTAGGATGTATTTGGAGCCTAGGTTTTCCTTTCATCAAACAGGCGTGGACCAGCTCATTTGTATTAGCCACCGGCGGCATAGGCGCCATGATATTGGCCTGTATGATGTGGTACACCGATATTAAAGGCTTCAGAAACGGTACTCAAATAGCCACCATCTTTGGGGCTAATGCGATCACCGCATATATCCTGCACGTAATCATAGAGAAGCTACTTGATTGGGAAATCGCCGGTGTATCCGTTCACAACAGCTACACCACATTTATGTCTGATATGGGAGCAAGTGATTTTATAAGTGCAACGTTGTGGGTCATTCTGTTTCTCAGCGTTTGTTTTATTCCTGTATATGTCCTCTATCGCAAACAAATTTTCGTAAAGATTTAAGGTGGAATCTGTGACTCAGAATTACTTTGTAGGCGTTGATGGCGGTGGCACTAAATGCAAAGCGCGACTTGAAAACGAACAAGGCGAATTGCTTGGCGAAGGATTGTCAGGTCCATGCAACCCTGCTCAATCAGCCGACACCGCGTTCGCATCAATTATCGAAGCTACGACACTGGCATTAGAGGCAGCCTCAATGTCAGCGACGAAAATAAGCAACCTTAATGTATGTCTAGGTCTTGCAGGTGTAAACGTTACGCGTTATCGAGAAATTGCACAGAGTTGGATATTTCCATTTAAACGTACACACATAACCACCGATCTACACATTGCTTGTTTAGGCGCTCATGCAGGTCAAGACGGCGCAATTATAATAACTGGAACCGGTAGTTCAGCACTTGCAAGCTTGAGTGGCAACTTAACAAGTATCGGTGGCCACGGTTTCCCTTTAGGCGACAAAGCGGGAGGCGCATGGCTTGGCCTGCAGGCCTTGCAATACACCCTTGAAGCACTCGATTCCTTAGTACCTTCGTCTCGGCTCGTTACTGATATGTGCGAAGCTCTTGGTACAGACGACCCTCAAGCGATAGTCGGTAAGTCGCTGCACTTCAAGTCGAGTGATTTCGGTAAGTTTGCGCCAATTGTTGTGAAGTGTGCTAATGGCAGTGACCCCATCGCTCTTAATATCGTGAACGGAGGAAAGCAATACCTTACAGGTGTCATTTCTCAACTTGAGGAACTCGGCGCTAAACGCATTTCAATGATTGGTGGCTTATCTTCGCAATGGGCAGAGTGGCTACCTGACAATATTCAGCAACGTTTACAACCCGCGAAGTGTTCACCTGAATTTGGTGCAATTTCATTAATAAAAGACCTGGTAAAGGAGTGTTAATATGGCTTATGTGACCAAAATGGCGTCTGAAGCAGCAGAAACGCCACAAGTGCTGAAACGACAGCTAGACAACAATAGCCATGTATATAACAAGTTATCTGAAGAGATAGAAAAGCACGATCCAGAATTTGTGTATATTATTGGCCGCGGTACCTCAGACCATGCCGGCGTGTTTGGAAAATATTTGATTGAAACTGAAATGGGGCTGCCTGTTGCTTCTGCCGCGCCATCGGTAAACAGCGTTTTCGGCAAGTCCCTTCGATTAAATAGAGCCCTGGTTTTTATCATTTCTCAATCGGGCAGAAGTCCAGATATACTTGCACAAGCCAAAATGGCAAAGGAAAAAGGTGCGCTTTGTGTTGCGCTGGTAAATGACGAGTCATCACCAGTTAAAGATATTGTAGACATATTTATACCACTTTGTGCCGGGCCAGAAATTGCCGTTGCCGCCACCAAAAGCTATCTGGCGACCTTGTATGCGTTATTAAGCATTGTTGCAAATTTCACTAAACGCAAAGATCTTCACGAAGCTTTACTTGCCCTACCTACACAATTAGAGTCGGTAATAACTTCCCCCTTTGTACTTACCGCAGAGCACTTAGCTCCGCTTGAACGATGCGTTGTACTAGGCCGCGCTTTCGGTTACGCCATATCCAGAGAAATAGCGCTTAAAATGAAAGAAGTCTGTGGAATACAGGCTGAGGCTTTCAGTAGCGCGGAATTTCTTCACGGGCCCATATCCCTTCTAAACCGCAAAACAGCTATTATCGATGCCCATATTCCTGACGCTTCAAGTGCTGTACATAAGTCACAAATTGAAGAAGTGATCCGCAGAGGAGCACAAGTTTTCCCTTTATTTGAGGTACCATTGGATGTGCATCCTCTCACATCGGCGCTCATTGTTATGCAACGTTTTTACTTAGATATTGAAAAAGCTGCGCGCGAGATGGATATGGACCCTGACAGTCCTATCGGACTTAAAAAAGTAACGGAAACCCTCTAGCAATGAAATCTTATTTTGCCAAACTCCTTTTTGACGGCTTTTCATTTCATTCGAACGTGCGCTTTGAAGTGATTAACAGCCGAGTGACCGCTATCTGTTCGAACAGTGTGGATGATAGCAATGCTGAGGTCATCCATGAGCTAGTCATACCCGCCATGGTAGATGTTCAAGTAAACGGTGGAGGCGGCGTTCAGTTTAACGAAACGCCCACACTGTCTACGCTTCAGCAAATGGCAGAGGCCTTTTTAAAAGTGGGTACGGGCAGCTTAATGCCAACCATTATCACTGACGACATCGACGTTATGAATAAAGGCGCTGATGCTATAGCGTTAGGTCACAAAAGGGATCCAGGCGCTATCCCAGGTGTCCACTTTGAAGGGCCTCACCTCAGCACAACCAAAAAGGGCATGCATAGTTCAAAGCACATCCGCTCACTGAGCGACAAAGAGTTGGCCTTATTTACTCGAAATGATCTTGGTAAAGTAATTGTCACGCTAGCACCAGAAACGGTCTCGCCCTCAGATATTGAGACGCTAACCAATGCAGGCGTAATTGTGTCTATAGGCCACACTAACGCCACCTCTGACGATTGCTTTGCCGCTTTTGATGCGGGGGCTACCGGTGCTACACATCTTTTCAATGCCATGTCACCGTTTACCAGCAGAGAGCCTGGTGTGGTTGGGGCCTCACTTTACAGAGATGACGTCTATTGCGGACTAATCGTTGACCATCATCACGTTCATCCTGTGTCAGCGTCATTAGCAATAAAGCTCAAAGGTGATGAACGCTTAATGTTGGTAACTGACGCTATGGCGCCGGCCGCGAGTGACGTCGACCACTTCGTCTACCAAGGCGTAAAAGTCATACGTAAAAATGATACGTTACGTCTTGATGACGGTACGTTAGCGGGTTCGCTATTAACGATGGAGAAAGCTATCCAGCATACGCATTTCGACCTAAGCATTGATCTGCAAGCAACACTGAAAATGGCAACGTCTACCCCTGCTTCATTTATAAAAAGCGAAGCGAACATTGGAACGTTACGCACAGGCTCTTTCGCTAATTTCATAACGCTAAATAAAGACTTAAGGGTGACACGCTGTTGGCGCAATGGCGAAGTCGTCCGGTAGGTATGCAGCTAATGTGCATAGCCAGGTATTCTTTTGAACAACAGATAATACGTACTCACAAAAAATTAAAATATTAAGTAAGCAATACAGTGAAATAAAAACATTATAAAAAGGAAACGTGATGCAAACTGCAGTTAAATCCCCCCCGTCGACGATACTCCCTATGGCAATAATCGGCACATTGTTTTTCGTTTTTGGTTTTATCACATGGTTAAATGGAGCACTCATCCCCTTTTTGCAAATTGTTTGCAATTTGAACGGAACAGAGGCACTGCTAATCGCGTTTAGTTTTTATATTGCGTATGTTGTTATGGCACTTCCTATGTCATTCGTGCTCAATCAATTGGGCTATAAAAACGCCATGACTTTCGGGCTTTTATTAATTGCTGCAGGATGCTGCTTATTTGTTCCTGCCGCTAAAACGCAAACATTCATATTATTCATTACAGCTCAGTTCGTCGTCGGTTCCGGTTTAACTATCTTACAAACCGCATCAAACCCATATTTAGTAAAAATTGGGCCGTCAGAAAGTGCAGCAGCAAGAATATCAATTATGGGGCTACTGAATAAAGGAGCTGGCTGGCTCGCACCAATGGTGTTTATTGCTCTTGTACTCGGAGACTTATCAGGTATCACCGAACAAAGTATCGCTGCATTGCCAGAAGCTGAGCGTAGTGCACAAATACAACAATTAGCACAAAGCCTTGTATTGCCCTACTTAGGTATGGCCGCAGCGTTAGTATTACTTGCTGTTGCGCTAAGTTTTTCTGGCTTGCCTGAATTGGACCTTGATGTTGAGGATAAAAAACTCGCTGAACACGGAAAAGGTAAAGGCTCAGTATTACAATTCCCTCAGCTAGTATTAGGTGTAATTGCACTTTTTTGTTATGTAGGCGTAGAAGTTGTTGCCGGAGATACAATTGGCCTAGCGGGCTCGCAACTTGGCGTTCCGGGAGCACTAGGGCTCACGTCATACACCATGTTTTTTATGGTCATTGGGTACAGCCTTGGTTTAGCGCTTGTGCCCCGAATTTGCACTCAGCACCAATTACTTACTCTCTCTTCAGTTTTAGGTATTGTTTTGTCAATCGGTATACCGTTCACTAACGCTGAAAGCCACGTCTTTGCAGGTTTTCTGTGGGGTTGGACAGGTATTGCAACGCTTCCTGATCCTATTACTCTTATTGCACTTTTGGGACTTGCTAACGCCATTGTTTGGCCTGCAGTTTGGCCTCTAGCATTAGAAGGGCTAGGTAAATTCACTGCTCGCGGTTCTGCACTTTTGATAATGGGTATAGCTGGGGGGGCAATTATCCCCTTACTTTTCGGATTTGCGGCTGATCACTTCGGAGTGTTGAACGCTTACTGGACAACGATACCTTGCTATGCATTTATTCTTTTCTACGCATTGAAAGGGTGGCGTCTAAGAGAATGGTAATTTAGGCGACGACTTGGTGGGTTTAACATACGCATAAGTGGTATTCTTGAGTGATGTGTTTAATAACGGTGATATCGGAACCCATCTTTAACAATGAAGCAGCTTTCTCTAGATACTTTACGCACCTTTGTTAGCGTTATTGAGCTTGGTGGCTATGCAAAGGCGGGCGACTTTTTAGGTCGTTCTCAGCCTGCTATTAGTTTGCAAATCAAAAAGCTTGAATCGCAGCTAGACCGAAAGCTGTTCACCAAAGTAGGTCAACGCCATGTACCTAGCGCCGATGGAAACTGGTTGTACCCAAAAGCGAAAGAACTGTTAGAACTTAACGACAACATTTTTAGAAGCCTCACTCCTGCACCACTTAGCGGCAGATTACGTTTAGGCATCCCCAACGAGTTTGCCTCTACCCTATTGCCTGGCCTAATTGGTGAGTTTTCAAAGCGCTACCCTGATGTATCGTTAGAGGTAACGTCTGCGCTAAGTCGCGATCTGCTTCATCCGTCTCAACGAGATCACTTCGATTTAATTCTGGCACTGGTCAATCCAGATGAAGAAACTGAGGGCGAAGTTGTTTTAGAAGATGACGTGGTGTGGGTTGGTGATACGTCTCACCCGTTAGTGGGGAATAACATTCCGCTAGTGCTAGCGCCAGATGGCTGCATGTATAGAAGCCGGGTAATTGAACAGCTAAAACAGCAAACGTTTGCTTGGAAAATCAGCTACACCAACGCCGACTTAGGCGGTTTGGTTGCCGCCATTCAACAAGGCCTTGGCGTGACTGCACTAGCAAAGTCGAGCCTACCGGCTAATTTAGCCGTACTGAACCACCCGCATCTGCCTAAGTTAGGCAAGGTCAATATTTGCCTGTTTAACCAAGACACCCAGCATCCAGTTATCAGCAAAACACTCGCCGAATTCTTCAAAGTGCGGCTAACTCAATAAAAATTGGGGGGTCAGAGTACTTTTTCTGCCCCTCGAACAGTATGCTAATTTGCGTTACCCGTCGCTTGTGATGATGTCGATAAGCTCAGCAAGCACAGTCTCTGCTTTACTGGTTTCAACTTGGCACGTGCCTGCGTTCATATGACCGCCGCCACCATATTTCAAACACAGTTCACCCACATTGGTGTTAGAGCTACGATTAGTAATGGACTTACCTATCGCAAACACCACGTTCTGCTTTTTAAGCCCCCACATTTTGTGGATAGAGATATTACAGTCTGGGTACATGGCGTAAATAACGAAGCGGTTTGTGGCGTAAATGGTCTCTTCTTCGGTTAAATCGAGTACCACAAGGTTGTCGTGTACAGTAGAGCACTTAGCTATTTGTGCCTTCGCCATTTCATTGTGCTCGTGATACAAACTTACGCGCTCAGCCACATCTTCCATTTGCAGTATTTCTTCAATACTGTGGTCTTTACACGCATCTATTAGCTTCATCATTAGCTGGTAGTTAGAGATCTTAAAATCTCTGAAACGGCCAAGCCCAGTACGCGCGTCCATAATGAAATTCATAAGCACCCAGTCGGTAGGCTCTAAAATTTCTTCTTTTGAAAACTGCGCAGAATCACCTTTATCTACCGCGTCCATCATATCTACTGAGATATTTGGGAATTTCTCAGCTCCGCCATAATAGTCATATACGACGCGCGCAGCAGAGGGCGCTTTCGGGTCGATAATGTGATTTTCGATATCGCTGGCGTTTCGCACGGTTTCGCTAAGGTGATGGTCAAAGGCTAAATGGCAGCCTTCAACGTAAGGCAAGTTAGTTGTAATGTCGTTCTCAGTGATATCTATTTTGCCGTCCTGCATGTCTTTAGGGTGCACAAACAAAATATCATCAATCATGTCTAAGTCTTTCAGTAAGACTGCGCATACTAACCCGTCAAAATCACTTCGGGTAACTAATCTAAACTTTCGCTCTGACATCACTTAATTCCTTTATTAACGATTATTCAGTAAGTGTAACAGCTAGCAAAATTTTTGAGAGATTACCTATACAAATTTTGATTATAAAGTCGTAAAACGCGACAAAAGTATAACTAAAGACCTGATTACTCGGCTGTTTACTACTTTTCTATTCCCAAAAGCATTTAGAAGATAAGCGATTGGCCTTGTGTTGCTAGTATAAAATTAAAGCCTAATTTATTATCCTGCTGTAGCTCTTTTGATATGACAGAACGTGGATTTTCTCCTGCTTTTAAGCTGTACTTGATATGGCTTATCACGATGTTTATGTCTGAAACCTGGCTTTTATCTTCAACTAGTTCGTAAAAGCGAGTAAGTTCTTGCATCAACCACTTAGGCGTAAGGTGTCCGAACAGCAGATTATCAGGGCGACTGTTATCAAACGACACCTCAATAACCATACCTCTTAGCGTCTTGTTTCGCATTTGCTGTCCAAGGTAGCGCCATATTACGCCCAACTTGCCTTCTTTCTCGACATCGTCCGGGCCAGTATCACCAAAATAAACAAACATATCGTCGTCACTTTCAATAACAAAAGCCGTCGACTCTAGAGGGTGACTTAAACTAAAGGGCGTTACAGTTAAATTAGTGCCTTTAATTGCAGTGGCTTGTTGCGGAGCCAAGTCGACAACATCGTATTTGTTGAGCTTTGGCTCTATTCCTCGATTGGTAAAGTTTGCCCATGCCTGCCAGTTAAAGTAAGTCGCCCCCATGGTGTCATTTACTGACTTTAAGGCGTAGATGGGTTTATTGTTGTCATCTGGTGAAGCAATGAGTAACCCTGCTACATGGTCTAGGTGACCATGGCTAATCAAATATGCCGCAACATGGTTATGCAATACGTTACCGTTAGCTTGCAGGTTATCGTCGGGCTTACTCTGTAAGCCGCTAAAAGCCCCCTCTTTCAACGCAACATCAATACCATTAACTATGCTTCCTGCGTCTAGAGCAACATAGCGCTCCTCTTCTAAACTTCGCAGTAGAAATGCGCTCAAATTACCGTCTTTAATACCGCCAGTATCGCCCAATGTAACAAGTTGAAATGCCGGTTCTACACCGCTTTTTCTTGCTTTAATGGCAGTATTATATTCCGTTTCCCTATCACTCACTGAAGCAGTGCTGCAAGCGGTTAGTACTGAGAAAATCAAAAGACCCAATAGATGTTTCAAAATTTTTTTATTCCCATTAAAAATATCTGTTTCTTACCTTCTTAAAGCTAAGCAAAAAACAAAAAAGACAAGCTACATAACATCAAGCCCACATCACCATAATAGCGGCAGCACCGATTAAGAGCAGCCCAGTAATTTCGCGTTTTGTAACTGCGTTTTTTAGCCAGAAATGTGAGAGCAATAAAGTGAGTAAAACCTCTAGTTGCCCAAGCGTTTTCACTAGCGCCACATGTTGTAGCGCCATAGCTGTAAACCAGCATATTGAGCCTAAACAGCTTACTGTACTTATCGCTAGCACCTGCTTTTTAGCGCTCACTAGTTGCTTAAAGACTAAGGGTTTGGTTAATGCTATGTATGAACTTAAAGCAACCGTCTGAACGCACAGCACCCATAATAAAACCCATGCTGCGGCTACTGTATGCTGAATATTAAGCATGTGGCTAGCTTCGCGCACTAGAAGTGATGTCAGCGCAAAGCAAGTACCGCAAGCTAGACCGATAGCCATGGTTTTCACACTAATACCATGAAGTCGGTTACCGCTGCTAAGCACGAATACAGCTATTCCACCTATGACTATGCCAGCCCACCCAAGAGGTGTTAGGTAACTACCAAAAAACAGCATGCCTACCACACCCGCCACTAAAGCTTCACTTTTAGCCAAGCCTGCTCCAATAGCAAAGTTCTTTTGCTTAAACAAAATCACCATTAAAGAAGTGGCCGCTATTTGAAGCAGTGAAGCACACAAGATCACTGTGATAAATGGGCCCGTAAATTGCGGCATCTGGCTGGCACTAGTGCTGTAGAGCGTAAGCAAATAAATAAGGGCTATGGGCGGAGCCAAGATAAAACGAGATAGCGTAACGCCCGAGGTGTTAACTGAACCACTTAGTCTGCTTTGCAGCGCATTACGCACGGTTTGCATGATAACCGCGCCCAATGTAAATAAAACCCAACTCATTAGCGTTGCTTTACCTTTAAAGTCATTTTACTAGCTGCCATTCAAGCGTGTTTTATTTAGCGTTAGTTTCGCTACCAGATAACGCCTGTAGACGCTTTGCTTTGAAGTCACTTTCGCGCTTCCAATAAGGCCATACATCACCTTGAGCATAATGAGTAAGCATGGTTCCAATAAGAGATAGGTCTTGTTTAACGCCACCTAATGTCCAGCTTTGAAGATAATCGTCATCTGCTTTGTGATAGCGTTTAGCGATAAAGCTTGGGTCGGTATCACCTAAGCTCATGAACAAAATAGAGGGCACGCCCTGTTTGGCAAGCGCGAAGTGGTCTGAGCGGAAGAACAGGCCATTTTGAGGGCGCGGGTCCATTTTAACCGTTCGACCTTGTAGTGAAGCAGCCTTTGCCAAATCCTCTTCAATAGATAAATAACCTTCACCGTACTGCAAGATGTAATCAACATCATCATTTACATTCATGCCGTCGATATTTAAAAAGGCTACCATGTTCTTGGTAGGTACAGGTGGGTTATTTGCAAAATAATCAGCACCCAACAGCCCTGTTTCCTCTGCGGTAAATGCGCTAAACATTAGCGTACGCGCAAAGCCTTCTTTGTGCTTTGAGAGCGCATCTGCCAGCGTTAGCACTCCAGCTGTGCCAGACGCATTATCCACCGCACCATTGTAAATAGTAGTTTTGCCATTCTTTTCAACTTTACCAAGGTGGTCCCAATGAGCGTGCAGCATTACCCACTCTTCTGGCTTTGAGGTGCCTTCTAAAATACCGGCAACATTCTGCGATTCAGCATGCTCGATAGAGTTAGCGAAACTTAACGATGCTGTAGTGTTTAACGGGATAGGCGTAAAGCCGGGCGTAGATGCTTTTCTTTTAAGCTCGCCGTAATCTAAACCTGCTTTTTCGAAAAGCTGCCTAGCGGCATTTAGATGAAGCCACCCCATTACGCCTACTTGTGACGCATTACCATTGTCATCGACTAGGCTAAACTTGGTATTAGAATTTGAGTTTTCGACAACGCCCCAGCCGTAACCCGCAGGCATGGTTTCATGAACAATGAAAACAGCTTCTGCGCCTTGCCTAGCGGCCTCTTCGTATTTGTATGTCCAACGACCATAATAGGTCATCGCATTGCCTTGAAATAAATTTGGATCTTTAGATGCAAAGCCCGGGTCGTTTACCAGCATTACCACCGTTTTTCCTTTTACATCAAGGCCAGCGTAATCATTCCAGTTATACTCGGGCGCATTTATACCGTACCCCACGAAAATCAAGTCACTATCAGTTAGTGAGTATTCATTTACTATACGTTGTGTTCGAGCAGTAAACTCGCTTCCCCCTTCAAAAGAAAGGTCGCCAATGTTTAATGTGCTCATGTTGCTGGGTGTAATTTTTGCGAGCGGCACAGCTTGCGTATAGCTGTCACCAAAAGCCGGTTTTAGCCCTAACTTCTTATACTCTGCCACCAAGTATTCTACGGTTTTTTCTTCCCCTTTTGATAAAGGTCCTCGCCCTTCGAACTCGTCACTAGCCAATGTTTTAACGTGCTGACGATACACTTCTAAATCGATAGAAGCGTTACTCAGCGACATCTCTACGTTTTTTGCTTTCGCCGACGAAGGCTCAACCGAGGTCAAGCTGGAAGTAGTGACGTCAGCATTCGCTGAACCAGTAAGTAAAGTAGAAGTAAGTAGAGACGCTGCGCATGCAAAGGAAAAGGCGCGATAAGGTTTGCACAAGAATGTAAACATAAGCCATTGGTAGAAATAAAAAAGGATACCGAAGAGTATCCTTTACCGCCGACTATCTCAACGCCAAGAATGGGGTCAGAGTACATTATTGGCATTCCCTACTTCAAAACTAGAGAAATATACCCTGACCCCATTATTCATGAGAAATGTACTCTGACCCTATTATTTGGGTTTAAAGGCCCATGGCGTGGCTGACGAAAGCGTTTTTGATGGTTGTGAGTTTATCTGTAGCTGAAAGTCCTATACCGCGTACTAGTTTTTTGAGCGGGTCGTTGCCGTCGAATAGGAATTTGAAGCCATCCATTGCTGCTATCATTTTTGTGGCTTCTGTTTTACGGCTTCGCTCGTAGCTGCGCAGGTGCTTGTACAAACCTATCTCTTTGCCCGACACTTTTAAGTCATTTAGAGTTTCCGCCAGTGCCAGTGCATCTTGCATTCCTAAGTTAGCCCCCTGCCCGGCTAGAGGATGAATCGTATGCGCGGCATCGCCCACCAGCACTACCCCATCTTTAGCCCATTGTCTTGCATAGCGCATGGTTAATGGAAACGCGGCGCGCTCGGTTTCAAGCACTATAGTGCCTAGAACACTATTACTTGCGGCAGTTAACGCATGGCAGAATGCAGCATCATCCAACGCCATTAATGAGTTCGCTTGCTCTGGCGTTTGCGACCACACAATTGAACAGACATTTGGTTCGGCCATTGGAAGTAACGCAAGTGGCCCTGTGGGCGTAAACGCTTGGCGCGCTACATTGTTGTGTGGCTCTTCGGTTTTGATATTAGCAACTATGGCCGTATGCTCATAATCTTTAAAGGTAATTGGCAGGCCAGCCTGCTTTCTTACAAAAGAATTAGCGCCGTCTGCGCCAACAAGCAACCTGCAGCTTAGCACGTCGTCGTTGTCTAACATCAGCATGGTTTGATTAGGGCCAGCGAGCACCCTTTCAATACCTGCAGTAATCAACTCTACATTAGGCTGCGATTCCACAGCTTTAGACAGTGCATTAACTAAAGCTTGGTTTTCTACAATCACGCCAAGTGTATCGCTTCCCATTTCGTCACACGAAAAATGTATATCACCAAAACTGTCTTTGTCCCACACATGCATAGCGGTGTACGGGTTGGCGCGATCTAGCTGTAAATGAGGCCACACATCAAACTGTTGCAATGCTTTAATATTTGCCTGATTTATTGCGCTAACACGCGCCGTTGGCTTATCTGCAAGCACCTGATAACAAGGCGACTTATCAATAACTGCTATATTTAGTTCACTGTTTTTTAGCGCTGCGGCTAGGGTTAACCCCACAATTCCACCGCCCACTATTGCTATATCAACATGCTGCATTGTTATCTCTATTTCCGTGTGGTGTTACGCCATAACCTGTTGTGTGCTTTACGAAGGTTTTCTTCACTTGCGGCATCATACTTAATGCTAGTAAGGAAACGTTTCGGCCTATGACGGTAGGAAAATACTGGTTGGAGAAAGTTCGCACTAGGGTATCGGTAAGCGCAATCGTGTTATCTCGGTCTTTCTTACGTTCGTTCGCATAGCGCTGAACGATATTAAATGCCCCAGCGTCAAAGTGGCCAGCACCGCTTTCCACTTGCGTTTTTTGATTGCTCTCTTGCTTCGAAATTGGCGACATAGAGTGCTTAGGTACAGCACTTTTTAACACAGACTCTCTTTTTAATACGGACACGAGTGCACTCAAATCTCGCAAACCCAAATTGAACCCCTGCCCCGCTATAGGATGTAGCGCCTGCGCAGCATTCCCAACCACTACCGTTCGGTGACTGGTAACTTGCTGGGCTTTAGTAAGTGCCAAAGGATAGCTAGCGGTATCACTCACCCTTAATACTTTGCCCTGACGATAGCCGAAAGCTTGTTGAAGCGCGTTAATAAACGACGCTTTATCCATTTTCATAAGTGCTTCAGCGGCTTGAGTTTCTAACGTCCATACCACTGAAAAACCATTGCCATTTGCCTTTACGCCGTCAATTTCACTATCAAAGGGGAGAAAAGCAAGAGGGCCAGAATCGGTAAAGCGTTCGTACGCTTTATTTTCATGGGGCATTTGCGTATGCACGTTAAATACAATGGCAGTTTGGTGATAGTCACTAACTGTTTTAGCAATACCCACCTGCTCGGCCAAACCCGAACGCCCGCCATCTGCAAGTATTAGCAGCTTAGTGGTTAGCACCTCCCCGCTATCTAGCAACACGTCTACATTGTCACGGTGCTGCTCAACACCGGTTACTTTTGCTGGCGCTATGTGCTGATAAGCAATACTCGCATTTGCTGCTAAGCGCGTTAGCGCGCTTAAACTTACCACCTGGCCAAACGCGTCGATGTGATAATCTTGGCTATGCAGATTTAAAAGACCAAGGTGGCCCTTATCGCTCACTTCTATCTGCTTTATTTTAGGAGGTAGTTCGCCGTTGTGCTGCTTGGCTAAGTCGTCAAGGCTTAAACCAACATCGGCTAGTTCGTTAACCGTACGTCTTGCTAACGCAATAACTCGTGTATCGGTAAACGGGTTGAAATCATTGTAGGAGGGTGAGGTTTCTTTTGGGTCTGCAGCGTCAATAAGTGCAACACTTAATCCGCTTTTTTTACCTTCGGGCGTTTCAAAAGCAATGTCTTCGCAAAGTGCTTTAGCAAGCACGGTTCCTACAATCCCACCACCGATAATAACTACATCAACCGCTGCCGATTCCACTATATTTGTCTTCCCGTCGCTCTAACTTTTGCGCTTTTTATTGTTTTAGTTTTTCGCCATTAGTGATTCGATTTCGTCAATCTCTTTAGGCACGTCGGATGTCAAAATTTCAACACCCGATGCTGTGATGACCACATCATCTTCTATGCGAACACCTATACCCTTGTACTTATCGGGTGCCACACTTTCTTGACTGATATAAATACCCGGCTCTACCGTTATCACCATTCCTGGCTTTAATGGTCGGTCTTGGCCGTCTATTTTGTAGTTACCTACGTCGTGCACATCTAGCCCTAAAAAGTGACCTAACCCGTGCATGTAGAACTGGCGCCAGCTTTCGTTCTCTAAGTTTTCTGCCACACTACCTTCTAATATACCAAGGTCAACTAAACCTTCGGTAATAATTTCTGCGCTGTGTAGCATTGCCTCGGAAAGCGTGACGCCGGGCGCTAGCATATCCAATACGCTTTTTTGCGCCTTCAATACAACGCTGTAAATTTCACGCTGAGCATGACTAAACTTACCATTTGCAGGAAATGTTCGAGTAATGTCTGCAGCATAGCCTTGATATTCTGCGCCTGCGTCGATCAAGATCAAATCACCATCATTTACCTGTGCGCTATTTTGCGTGTAATGCAAAATACAGGCATTGTCACCGCTTCCTACAATCGTGCTGTACGCAGGCGAACGTGCGCCAGCCATAGCAAACTCATGGTGAATTTCAGCTTCTAACTGATATTCAAAACAACCAGGAGAAGCAAATTGCATAGCGCGCTTGTGAGCTCGGGCACTGATTTCCCCCGCCGCTTTCATCATTGCTACTTCGCAGGCTGATTTAAACAATCGCATTTCATGAAGCTGTGGGCGAAAATCGTGTATCGCGCCAGGCGCTAATGATTCTTTTGGCGCTTCACGCAAAGTATTTAGGGCTTCGGTAAATAATCGGTCGTGACGTTTACTGTGACCTAAAGCGAAGTAAACATTGTCTTGCCCTTGAATAGACGCCAATAAGGCTTCTTCTAATTCATGTGTTTCAAACGCTTCATCTAAGCTAAATCGGGAAAGCGCAGCCTCAGCACCAAGGCGCTTACCATGCCAAATTTCAGCGCTTTTGTCTTTTTCCTGAACCACCATTGCGCGATAGCTCTCGCCGTAGCGAGGATGATTAGACAATATCAACCATGCATCAGGCTCTTCAAACCCCGTTAAATACCAAAAGTCGCTGTCTTGCCTGAAGGTATACTCGGTATCTCGGCTTCGCGTTACCAGTCCAGCGGCAGGTACTATACATACACTGTTAGGTTGGCACTGCGCCAACAGCCTGTCTTGTCTGGCAATAAACTCTTGAGCGCTAATCATAAACTAGAAAACCCCAACTAATTCACTGTAATGTACGCCGATTAAACAGCTGCTACTTTTAACTTTCCCTAAGTACTAGTGTACGGATGGTGTGTCTTGTTGATCATCAAGAAGTGATTGACCCAGTTCACTGAAGCATAAAATAGCTGAGATTTTCACGTATTCTTCCACTTCAAAGAGCGCTTTCTCAGATTCTTCATCGGCATCCATTGGCTCTTCCATACGAGAGATATCTGAGAAGTCTTCAAGGGCTTCTTTAACATCGTCAGAACACTGCACAAGGTCCTGCTGGTGTAAACCGAAACCAAGCATAAAACCTTGCACCCAGTTGATAAGCGCTGCGCCGCGGTCGTTGATAGGCGCTTGGTCTTCTGGAAGCAACAAGCTAAGCGCGAATTCAGGCTCTAATAACTGCTGACAGGTTTGATTGAAAAGCGTATTAAGAAGATGTTGAGTTTGGTCGCTGAACGCATCACCTTGATTGATGGTTTCGCTAAGGGCTTCAAGCCACTTTTGATCGGTAAGCGACATGCCACCACAAAGCATTCCAGTTAGAATGCCGTGCACTTCTGCCGCATCTACAATGATACCTTGCTGTGACAATTTATTAGTTACGCTATCGTAATCGAGCTGTTTTTCCACGATTCGTTCTCTTTATTTAAGATGAGTTGAGTTTTCACAGCCCTTTTTGATTTCGGCCGTTACTCCGTGATGGCGTTAATACTAGCAAAAATCAATATACAAAGCCCACTTTTGACAATTTTGCGTGCAGTGTTTGAACAGTGCATTTATAGTAAAGATTATACTTTGTACAACAAACTCATACATTGTTTACTGACTGTTCAAACAACCGCGAATTGGCGTTAATTTAACGAAATGCACGCTGTTATCCCTAGTAACGAACGCATAATTAATCTAAGATCATCATTGCTGGATACGGAATTCCTCTCGCAGCAGTATTTAAAAGACTTTTAAGTTTGTAACTAAATTACCTGTTTGGTTATTATTGAGCTTATCTTGTATGCGTGTATAATTGCTGACCAATTGGTCAAGAAAATAGTATTTTTTTACCGCTTTTATATTCACCACGCAAAAATAGTTATAAAGCGCTTTAGGTGATCCTCTTCACTGGATCTCGCGTTTGTTATACCCTGTTGCGTTAATACAACAACAATGTTTCCTGGGATGTTTGCTAGTTCATTCATGTCCCTGGCCGATGCTTTAAACCTAGGAAGTTGAAACAGCTGCTATTGTGCAAGCTCGACGCGTATCGAGAAGCCTACGGCAATTGTGATTCTTCCGCCCTGAACTTTTCGGTTCACGGGCGAAACATGGACAGCGGCATTCTGGGAAGCGCCCTCTTTCGACGGAAGAAGAAATGGCAATAATAAATTTTGGCTCTATAAATATTGACCACGTTTATCAGGTAGACCACTTTGTGCAACCTGGAGAAACGTTGGCCTCAACCCATTACCAAACATTACTAGGTGGTAAGGGTGCAAACCAGTCGATTGCTTTAGCGCAAGCAGGTGCAGACGTACGTCACGTTGGCAGCATTCACGAAAACGACGCCTCTTTCAAGCAAGCCCTTATCAAAAAAGGGGTAGATTGCCGTGGTGTTAAGTGTTCAGAAGTTCCTTCTGGTCACGCTATCATTCAAGTTACGCCTAGCGGCGAAAATGCCATTGTGCTTTTTGGTGGTGCTAACCAAACCATTACAGCAAAAACGGTAATGCAAGCGCTAGACGATACACGCCCTTCAGATTGGGTATTAACCCAAAACGAAACCAGCAGCATTGAAGAAGTACTTCGCCAAGCGAAAGAAAAACAGTTGAAGGTTGCCTTTAATCCTGCGCCTATGAGCGAGTCGGTTAAACAGCTACCACTGGAATGCGTCGATTTGCTTATTGTTAATGAAACAGAAGCGGCAGCTATAACTGGCAAAGAAGAATTTGAAGATATTGTGACAGTGTTCAAAGAACAATGGTCACACTGCGAAGTTATCATTACACTGGGTAAAGCAGGTGTAATGATGCTGCGTAAAGACGACGTCATAGAAGTAAACGCTTTTTCTGTAGATGCAGTTGATACAACTGCGGCAGGCGATACCTTTATCGGTTATTTCTTATCTGCCTACAGTAACCACACCGATGCTAAACAGGCGTTGCGTCGTGGCTGTGCAGCTTCAGCGATTGCAGTAACTCGTGAAGGCGCAGCACAGAGTATTCCAACACAAAAAGAAGTGGATCGTTTCTTAGCGAAACACGCCAACTAGCAAGACGCACTGAGAAAATTTGATGGCACATAAGATCATATTAGATACGGATCCGGGGATTGATGATGCAATGGCGATTTTTTTCGCTTTCCAATCACCAGACATTGAAGTACTTGGTTTAACCACAGTTTACGGGAACGTTCCGGTAACAATGGCAGCGCAAAATGCGCTTACCCTTTGTGAAATTGCCGGTAAAGACATTCCTGTAACCAAAGGCGTAGGCATGCCGTGGGTTGGCCCTGAGTCTACCTATGCACACTTTGTGCACGGCGAACACGGTTTTGGTCATATAAAACCTGAAGCACCTAAGACGGAACTAGACCCTCGCAGCTCTGCGCAGTTTATCGTTGATATGGCGCGTAAGTACCCGGGCGAAATCACATTAGTGGCAATTGGTCCATTGGGCAACTTAGCCCTAGCCCTTCGTCTTGAACCTGAGCTACCTAAGCTGGTTAAAGGTGTTAGCATCATGGGTGGCGCTGCGTTTGTACCTGGCAACGTTACGCCCGTAGCAGAAGCAAACATTTGGAATGACGCCCACGCGGCAGAAATCGTATTTGCGGCAGATTGGGAACTAACGATGTTTGGTTTGGACGTGACGAACTTCACGCCATTCTCGCCAGCTTTTGTTGAAAAACTTGAAGAGAAAAACAATACCCTTGGTGGCTTTGTGAAGGAAAGTGCTCAGTTCTACATGGACTTCTACTCACAAAACCGTGAAGACCGTGTATGTTTCTTCCACGATGCATTCCCAATTGCTCACCTTCGTCACCCAGAGTTATTTGAACTGACTGAAGGCCACGTTCGCGTTGGTACTGGCACGCTGGACAGAGGCCAAACGGTGGTTGCGCCAACTGGTACAACACCTAGCCCACTTTGGAACGAAGCTAATACCATTAAGGTAGCGACTAAAGTTGACCATCAAAAACTGGAACAACTATTCGTAGACACCTACGCTCTGTGATATGTTTAAGGGATTGTGAATATACAGTCCCTTTTTTATTTCTGCGTTAGGTTTATATAGATGGAAGCTGCTGCACTCCCTGAAAATGAAGATGAACGTCTTGCCGAACTACTCAGCTACGATGTTCTTGATACTGAAGCAGAGCAGCTTTTCGATGACCTTACCACGTTAGCTTCTCAAATATGCGAAACCCCTATTGCACTTATTAGCTTAATAGACCCTGACCGCCAGTGGTTTAAGTCACGAGTGGGTTTGGATGCTGAAGAGACCTCCCGTGAAATTGCTTTTTGCTCTCATGCTATTTTGCAAGAAGAAGTGCTTGAAGTCCCTAACGCCACCTTAGACCCGCGATTCCATGACAACCCTTTAGTAACTGGTTCGCCAGATATACGGTTTTATGCAGGTGCGCCACTCATTACACCATCAGGCCACGCTATTGGTACGCTTTGCGCTATCGACCGCAAGCCTAGAACGCTAACTGAAGCACAAAAGACGTCATTGCAGACGTTAAGTAAATCAGTGGTAGCACATTTAGAGCTGAAGCGGAAAAACCGAGAACTGGAGCGTACTAGTCAATTCAAGTCTGATTTCCTGTCCTACGTTAGCCACGAAATCAGAACGCCACTTAACGCTATAAACACGTTCAGCCGCCTTCTTGAAGGCGAAGCTAAAAAGTTAGATTTACCCCCGTCTTTTACCACCCCGCTTTCACATGTAAGCCAAAGCGGCGAAAGGCTTCTAGAAATTGTAAATTCGGTGTTAGATATCAAGCAAATAGAAGCCGGCAAAATGCGCGTAATGGCGCGAGCAGTGAATACAAGCGACTTCTTTACACATCTGTTTTCGTTAACTAAGGTTCGTGCCGAAGACAGCGGTATTACATTTTTCACCAGCATTGATAAATCAGTGCCCGACTCGCTATTTTTTGACGATACCAAGTTTGGACAGGTTGCACTGAACTTGCTGTCTAACGCCATCAAATTTACCAATAAGGGTAAGTCGGTAAAAGCGCAAGTAAAATACAAAAATGGAAAAGTTATATTCAATGTCATAGATGAAGGCATTGGCATTAGCGAAGATGATCAAAAGCGACTCTTTGAGCCTTTCGAACGGATGGGTAACGCCCAAGAGATTAGTGGAACTGGCTTAGGCTTAAATATATCTAGGCGTCTTATCGATCTTATGGATGGAACGATTAAAGTTAGCAGTAAATTAAATCACGGTACCCGCTTAAGCGTAACCTTGCCCGCCGATGCGCTAAGTGCAAATCAGTTCGTTGAGGCACAGCCACAAAGCTTTGTAGCACAAGTTAACATTGATAAATCTGCAAATGTGTTAGTGGTTGAAGACCACTATATAAACCAAGTGGTTATTCAAACCTTGTTTGAAAAATTAGGCGTGGCGCTTTCTGTGGTAAGCACAGGTGAGGAAGGGGTTGAATACGCTAGATCTAATCCTGTCGACTTAGTGCTAATGGACCTTAACTTACCCGGCATTCAAGGAGACGAAGCGACGGCACAGATAAAAGCTCACAAGCCAAGCTTACCTGTTGTAGCATTAACCGCTGACGTGATAACTGAGTCTGAGTATTTGCGAGAACGAGGCCTTGATGACGTGCTAACCAAACCTATAGACAATAGTGAGTTAGTTCGCGTACTTAATCACTATTTAGGGCAGAATAACCACTAACCGCCATTCACGCCAAGCACGGTTGCCTAATATGCAAGTAAGCGTTTCACCAGAAAAACAGAAAGCTAGAGCCCTACTTCGCAAAAAGCTTCGCGAAGCGCGTCGTAGTTTACCTGATGGACAGCATGAAGACGCTGCCCAGTGCATCACGACTCAGCTAAACACCCTTCCCTTTGTTAAAAGCGCAACTACTGTAGCCGGGTACTTGGTTAACGATGGCGAAGTAAACTTAAAATACTACATCGAATCAACTTGGCAGCTCTCGCACAAAAAGTTCGCATTGCCTGTGCTACATCCTGTATGCAAAGGGCATTTGCTTTTTTTATCTTATACCCCCAATTCTTTGTTAATTAATAACAAATACAATATAGAAGAGCCTGTATTGTCCTGTGAAGCCGTCATACCTGTTACACAATGCGATGTTATTCTTATGCCGCTAGTGGGGTTTGATACAAGCGGTAACCGCTTAGGTATGGGTGGGGGCTATTACGACCGCACCTTAAGCTTTACGCAACGCAAGCTGAATACTCAATCGGCCTTAAACCAGCACACGCCAAAATTGGTAGGTATCGCTCACGATGTGCAAGAAGTTGATGCCCTGCCCGTTGCCCCGTGGGATGTGCCGCTGGATGCTATCGTGACCCCTTCTCGCACACTTATATTCACTAAACCGTAATTTCACTATATCAAATTGAACCTATGAACTTATGGGTTCATGTGCACTTATAAGTTACACTTGCAAGCATAATAAGTTGGAGAGTAACCATGGATCAGAACGAAAAAAAGCAAGCCGTAGCCAAAGCAGCCATCGACTATGTTGAAGCAGACAGTATTGTCGGTGTGGGTACGGGCTCTACTGTTAATTTTTTCATAGAAGAACTGGGCAAAATTAAGCACAAAATTGAAGGCGCGGTTTCAAGTTCAGAGGCATCTACCGAGCGTTTGAAAGCCTTGGGCATCGAAGTCTTCGAGTTGAATGAAGTTAGTAATCTTTCAGTTTACATTGACGGTGCCGACGAAGTCACTGAACACAAACATATGATTAAAGGCGGCGGCGCCGCTCTGACCCGCGAGAAGATTGTTGCGGGTGCCGCTACCACGTTCGTTTGTATTGTAGATGAAAGTAAGCGCGTGCCTGTTTTAGGTGACTTCCCACTTCCTGTAGAAGTTATTCCTATGGCTCGCTCTTTTGTCGCTCGCGAACTGGTAAAACTGGGTGGCGACCCCGAGTACAGACAAGGCGTTGTGACAGATAACGGTAACGTTATTTTAGATGTTCACAATCTTGAAATACTAAACCCACGTGAGTTAGAGCAAAAAATCAATAATATTCCGGGGGTAGTAACTAACGGTATTTTTGCGCTACGTGGCGCTGATTTAGTGTTAAGTGCAACCGACAGTGGTGTTGAAACCTTTAAGTGATTCGGGCGGCTTAACCGCCCCTATTTCTAGAGTTTTGTTGAAAAGCTAAGCAAAATACTGCTTTTAACTTAGCGCGTTTTCTGTTAATTTCCGTTTAGACGTCTAGATGTCTTAATTAATAATATTTTTGCAGCTAGATGTTTATGTTGCTTAAGGTTATGAACCTTTTTTATTAGAGCAATTAGCGTAACTAAAACGCTAGATAGCAGGCGCTAAACCAAGGCTCTGTTGCAAATAAGGTAGTGCATCTTTAAATGTTAGCTACCCAGAATTTATGAGATCCTATGGTTGGCACTGCCAGCAACCCCAATTAAATCAGCGAGAGATAGCGAGTTCATGAGCAAAGTTTCATTAGAGAAGGATAAAATCCGCATTTTGTTGTTGGAAGGTGTTCACCAAAGTGCTTTGGAAACACTACAAAACAATGGGTATAGCAACATTGAATTTCTTAAAACCTCTCTTCCTGAAGATGAGTTAATTGAGAAGATTAAAGACGCCCACTTTGTTGGTATTCGTTCACGTACACAGATTACCGAGAAAGTAGTTGATGCGGCGCAAAAACTTGTTGCTATTGGTTGTTTCTGCATTGGTACCAACCAGGTTAACCTTGAAGCCACGCAGCGCCGTGGTATTCCCGTTTTTAACGCGCCTTTTTCTAATACTCGCTCGGTTGCAGAACTTGTTCTTGGGCAAATTATTCTTTTGCTTCGCCAAGTGCCTAGCAAAAACGCCAAAGCTCACCGCGGTGAATGGGAGAAGACCGCAGTTGGCTCTTATGAAGCTCGCGGAAAAACCTTAGGCATTATCGGCTATGGCCACATAGGTACACAGCTTAGTATTCTTGCTGAACACCTTGGTATGCGCGTTCAATTCTTCGATATTGAAGATAAGCTAGTGCTGGGTAACTCAGCTCAGGTGAAATCGCTTGAAAAGCTACTTAATACCTCTGATGTGGTATCGTTACACGTTCCCGAAACGCCGCAAACCCAAGATATGATTGGCGAAAAAGAGCTGTCTCAAATGAAGAAAGGCAGCATTCTTATTAACGCATCTCGCGGTACTGTGGTTGATATTGACGCACTTGCCAAAGCACTGGAAAGCGGTCACCTTAATGGCGCAGCAATTGATGTATTCCCAGTAGAGCCTAAGTCTAATACTGAAGAATTTGAATCGCCGCTTCGCGCGTTCGACAACGTTATTCTTACGCCACACGTTGGCGGAAGCACGCAGGAAGCGCAAGAAAACATTGGTATTGAAGTAGCGGGTAAGTTAGCAAAGTACAGCGATAACGGCTCTACGTTGTCGGCGGTTAACTTCCCTGAAGTATCACTGCCTGAGCACACCGGTCGTTCGCGCTTACTTCACGTACACAAAAACCAGCCAGGTATTCTTACGCAAATCAACAAAGCTTTTGCGGAAAAAGACATCAATATTGAAGCTCAGTATCTACAAACTAATGCTGAAATTGGTTATGTAGTAGTAGATGTTAAAGAAGACCGCGGCTATGAAGCGCTAGCAGAACTTCAACAAATTGACGGCACTATTAAGACCAGAATCCTTCATTAAACAAAACGTTTAATAAAACGCTTGCTTGATATTTAGTTAAAAAAAACGCTGCAAATTTGCAGCGTTTTTTTGTATCTGTACTTTTGTTTTACTTAGCAATGCACTGGTTCTAGCGCCTATTCCAACAACACTATGGCATCAGTGTATAAAGGAATTACCTACGTAAAGCATTAAACCACCTCAACGTACAACTGAGCAGTCAAGGCGCTTCAGTAAAGTTTAGAAGAAGTTGTAAACTAAGCTTACTGCAGTTTCTGTATCAAGTTTTTCTACGTCTTCATCAACGTTAGTGTTGTGATCTAATTTGAACGAAAGACGCATAGAAAGGTTCCCGCTGATCGTAGCAGTAAGTGCAGATTCAGCACGTGACTTCGTGTTGTCAGAGCCCACTTCAGTACTCACGGTTTGCGTGAATTTAGCAGTGTCAGAAATTTTCCAAGAATACGCTGTTGATGCACGAACAATCATGCTATCAAGATTTTCATCTTCTTGTGTTTCGATGAACGAGTAACCAGGACCTATTGAATATTCTAGAGTGTGGCGATCATTCTCTAGCACTTTTTGGTTCCAACCCGCTGCTACCGTTGCTTGGTAGTTAAAGTTGCTAAAGCGGTCGTCTTCATATGATGCGAAGGCAAATAGACGGTTATCAGGGTTTTCTAGCTTATAGTTACCCTGCGCCGAGCCGAAGAACTTTTGCGCAGATGTGTACTCAACGTCTTCGCCATTATCATCTTCTGTAGTTTCTTTTTTGTATAGACCTTCAAGGGCGTAGTCATTGCTCCAATTTTCTAACTCTTGGTGTGCGGTAATACCCGCGCTGATTGAAGTCGTCTCAGTGTTACCTGATGTAGATATGAAGCCAAGCTCACCTTCCATTGTGAAAGGTTTTACTTCTTTACCTTGAGCGAATACGGCAGGAGAAAGAGAAATTGCAACTAGAGATGCAAGCACTTGCTTTTTCATTGAACAATCCTATTGATTATCGGTCCATTCGTTGTACACGACACCTTAAGTACTGCAAGGCGGTACAACACGAGTTTTAAAAGAGGTCAGCTAAATAGCGTCGAAAAATAAACCAACGCTACAAACAATGGTGCGCAGTGTACATTTTCAACGCTCTCAGTCAATCCACCCGCGGTAAAAAGCCGGTTTTAAGCCTTAAATTTACACTAATTGACTAAAAAAACTGATAGACCAATGCTACAGATGTCTCTGTGCTTAACGCCGCGACATCTTCAGGGGTGTCGGTTTCATGATTTAGTATAAACGACAGCTTCATCGCTAATGAACCGAATACATTTGCTGAAAGCGAGGTTTCAGAACGGGACTTGGTATTTTCTTCACCAGCTTCTGTGCTCACAAATTGACGCAGTTTGGCACCCGAGCTCCAGTGATATTTGTACTCGGCTGACGCGCGTACTATTACCCCGTCGTTAACAAGATTATCGCTGTCTTCTTCTGCTTCGATAAAGGTGTAACCTGGCCCTACACTATAACGAAACTCACTGTCTTCGTTTCGCCAAACGCGTTGTGACCAACCCGCGGCTAATGAAGCTCGGTGCTCATACCCTGTAAATTTATCATCTTCATAATCGCCGTACATAAAAAGGCGGCGGCCTGGCGTAAGTAGCTTATAGTCAAATTGAGCGCTGGTAAAAAAGCGCTGTGCGCTTATGTCGCGCTCTGTGGTAGGCGTGCCGCTTTCTTTGTAGAGCAGCTCAGCAAAATAAACACTGCTCCAATTTTCGGTTTCATGATCGGCATTCACTGCCGCTTTCACACTCGCAGCAGACGTATTGCCTGTATTGAGAAGAACACCCAGTTCTCCATCCATTGTAAAACGGGGAATTTCGTCATCAGCGTCTGGAGTAAAATCGGCGTGATAAAGGGTCTCAATAAGGTCTCTTGCATGTGCTGAGAAACACATACCAATACAAATAGCACCTACAACAACGTGCGGCCGGAAGGTTTTTGTGAACATAATCTGATTTTACGTCGAGCTTTTTAGTTATTAGATTACGTCTAAATAAGACGCTTATAATACCAATCCTCTGGAAGAACTTTACTGTTTATCAGTGCTATAACAGAATTGAGGCACTGAAAGCTCAGTGAATAAGCGAGACAATTTTTGCTGTTTCTTGCTCAGCATATTCAATTGAATTACTTATCACTTCCATATCGAGACTTACTGTATTGGCTATCTCAGGCGTAAAAAGTTCAATGTCAGCATAACTTTCTTTATCAAGTTGACTAAGCGTTATTCGACTAGCAAGAGCAAGGACGCAGATATCAACGTCAGAAGCGTACTTTGCTTCTTCGTTCATAAATGATATCGGATAGTACAAACCAATAGGCAAGTGCCATTTTTCCAATATGATACCGCTACAATGTGCAAACGTAAAACCGAAATGAGCTAACTGTTCAGTATGTGGCAACTCGCTTTTTTGTGCGTGACGATAATCGTCATAACGCTTAGGTTCTTTTTTAGCGACAATGAGCTCACTTAGATTCTGAAGAATTCCCATTACAAAAAAACGTTCAGCGCCGCGAATGTTCAGTCGCATCGCTAGGCTCTTAGCGACCATGCCACAATAAACAGAGGCATGCCAATGCTTGTCTAAATCAATTAGCAATGTATCGAAGTGCTTAAAGGCAGTGGTTGCCGTTTCAGCAATCACTAAATTATAAAGCGCTTCGCCCCCTATTACGTTAATCGCTTTTGTCAGAGACGCAATTTGAGAGGGAAAACGAAAAAGTGAACTATTGGCTAGCCGTAAAACTTTAGCAGTAAGAGAAGGGTCGGCACTAACTAATACAGCAATCTCTTCGATACTAGAACGAGGATCATCTAGCGTTGAACGCAAGCGAACGCATATATCGGGTAACGTAAACGATTTTGTAGCATACGAAACATACTTATCTAACGGCATCAAAAAATTCTCTAACTCTTTTTAACTTCTTTCAGGCGGCTCATTGAAAAGAGAAAATTGTTCGGCTGACTCTTCACTTTTTAGCTCTTGCGCTTTGCGTAACTTCGCCAATACTGCTTTTTCACGCCTTACACACGCACTGATTATTTTTCGTTTTGTCGCATCATCAACTTTGAGCCAATAAAGGCGTTCATCCCTACTTCTGTAACAGCCTTTACAAAACCCTCTTGGACCAGACTCGCAGACACCAATACAAGGGCTTGGAATTTCAAAAAACTCAAGCTGTTGGGACTGCGCTTTAGGGTCCTTCATTTCAGGCTTGCCACCTTAATTAATAAGCGTTAAGCGCTGAAGTACACAGCACTTCTTTAAATTAAAACGTATACCCGCAAATCTAGCCACTAGACATTAGCAGTAATCTAATACATAAAGTGCACAAATGCGTGAACTCGCCGTGTCTAGTCAATTCACGTTGCCAGTCTTAGCATAGCATGAATATCAATCTACAAGAGTATATTCAATGGTAGACACTACCCGCACCTTCTTAATGTGAGGATGGTGACTATCGCGGCTTGAAATACTGAACTGCCCTTGGTTGGCCCGCTTAATTTTACCCAACGTACTGTTTGAGTCTGAGGCAAACTTTTCTGCTACCTCTCGTGCGTTAAGCGTAGCCTCTTCAATCATTTCCGGCTTTACTTCATTTAAGCGGGTGAACACATAGTCAGGCTGTGCGCGATAACTTTGGTCTGATAATACAATACCGGTTTTAATTAATTCCCCAATTTGCTGCATGAGCGCTCGCACTTTTTCAACATCATTTGAAAAGACAGTAACGGTTTGAATGGCGCTGTAGCGAAATGGTGCTTTTTCACTACTTCCATATTGTTGTGCCAATTTGTCATTTATTTCAGGCTTTCCAATAGTAATGCTTTCTGCTGAAATGCCCTTCTCTTCTAAAAAGTTAGCCACCTGAAGGCTATTCTTTTCGATATGTTCATACAGTTGAGGTAAGTCATTGCCCGCGTCGACAAATTGAATAGGCCAAATAACCTGATCTGCTATGTACTCTCGCTCCGACAGTCCTTTTACGGTAACTACCCTATCCCACGTTTGCATATCGTTCATTGACGATGATACCTGAACACCAAGCAAAGCCACCGCAACCACCATGCCCAAGGCCATTACTATAGCCGCACCTATTTTCATTTAACGCTCCGTTCTGTCTACTGTGCTTTTCACTAACCCTTATGGTATAAGCGAATATAAGCTTTTCAATTTTACAAAACGAGATAAATGCTGACCAAAGGTGGCAAAAAAAAGGCCACTCAAATGAGTGGCCTAAAAAGCCCCTTAAGAGGGCAACGCTTGGGTAGACGGGAGAGTTAACCTTTACGTTTTAGTAAATAGTAAAATACGGGAGTAAGAATTAAGCCGAAGAAAGTGACGCCTATCATTCCAGAGAATACGGCCACGCCCATGGCTTGACGCATTTCTGCCCCAGCTCCAGTAGAGATAACCATAGGTAATACCCCCATGATAAAGGCAATTGATGTCATCAAAATTGGACGTAAACGTAAGCGGCTTGCCTCTTTAATTGCCGAAAGCGCATCCATGCCGCTGTCCTGCAGCTCTTTAGCAAACTCGACAATAAGAATGGCGTTCTTTGTAGCAAGGCCGACCAATACAATTAGACCAATTTGAGTGAAGATATTATTGTCACCACCGTAAATCTGAACACCAATAAGGGCGCTCAATAAGGTCATAGGAACTATCAGTATAATTGCCAGTGGTAAACGAAGGCTTTCATACTGCGCAGCCAGTACTAAGAACACGAGAAGCACAACCAGTGGGAATACGAACGCTGATGCATTACCGGCTAATATTTGCTGGTAGGTCAACTCTGTCCACTCATAGGTCATCCCTAGCGGCAAGGTTTCAGCTAAAATTTCTTCTATTGCCGCTTTTGCTTGGTCTGACGAGTAGCCAGGCGCTGGGGCACCGTTGATTTCGGCGGTAACGTAGCCATTGTAGTGCATCACTCGGTCTGGACCGGCGCTATGTTGAACGTCTAGGAATGAACCTAGTGGTATCATTTCACCTTGGCTATTTCTGATTTTAAACTGGGTTATGTCCCCTATTTCTTGACGATATTGAGCATCAGCCTGCACGTTCACTTGGTATGTACGACCAAACAAGTTGAAGTCATTTACATAAAGCGAACCTAAGTAAGCTTGCATCGTGGTAAATAACGTATCGATGTTTACCCCTTGGCTTACAGCTTTTTCACGATCTATGTCTACATCAAGTTGCGGTACGGCTACGGTGAAGCTTGTGAATGAACCCGTTAGCGCTGGGTGCGCCCACGCTTTACCAATTACTTCTTGGGTTAAACGCTCTAGCTCTTCAAAGCCCAAATTCCCTCTATCTTCCACTTGCAAGCGGAAGCCACCTATAGTGCCTAGCCCCATCACCGGAGGTGGCGGGAAAATAGCGACATAAGCCCCTTTAATCGAACCAAACTGCTGATTAAGTTTTGCAGCAATGGCGCCTGCAGATAACTCTGGTGACTGTCTTTCACTAAAAGGCTTAAGCGGCGTAAATAAAATTCCAGAACTTGGACTATTAGTAAAACCGTTAATATTTAAGCCAGGAAACGCTACGGCATCTGACACGCCTGGGTGTTCCATCGCAATTCGAGACATTTCGCGGATTACTTCTTCCGTTCTATCTAAACTCGCTGCATTAGGAAGTTGCGCGAAAGCCACCAAATATTGCTTATCTTGCCCTGGAACATAACCCGTAGGTGTAGTGGCAAACTGGTTATAAGTGAGCGCAATAAGGCCTGCATATAACACCAGTACAATGCCGCTTTTGCGAATTAAGCCGCCAACCGCACCTGTGTATTGTTTCGAACCACGATCAAATACTCGGTTAAATGGCGCAAATACAAAGCGACCAAACACCTTGTCCATACCGCGAGTAAGCCAATCGTTTGCTTTACCGTGAGGCTTCAATAGTAGAGCAGATAAAGCAGGGCTTAGTGTTAACGAGTTAATTGCAGATATTACCGTTGAAATAGTGATAGTAAGTGCAAACTGTTTATAGAATTGCCCGGTTAGGCCGCTCATGAAAGCCGTTGGTATAAATACGGCAGCCAAAACCAGCGTGGTAGCAATAATCGGCCCAGTCACTTCTTTCATTGCTTGGACAGTAGCGTCAAATGGTGATTTACCTTCGGCAATATTTCGCTCTACGTTTTCCACTACAACGATGGCATCGTCTACAACAATACCAATCGCTAACACTAAGCCAAATAAAGACAGCGCATTAAGAGAAAAGCCCATTAGCTGCATAAAGGCGAATGTTCCTACCAGTGAAATAGGTACTGCCACTAATGGAATAATGGATGCTCGCCAAGTTTGAAGAAATAGCACAACTACGAGAACAACAAGTAATACCGCTTCTAAAAGCGTGTTTACCACAGCTTCAATCGAGCCTCTTACAAACACAGTAGGGTCGTAAACAATGTCGTACTCTAAGCCATCGGGAAACACCTTTGAAAGCTCTGCCATGCGCGAACGCACGTCATCCGATATCTGAATAGCGTTAGAGCCTGGGGCTTGGAATATTGGAATTGCCGCAGCTGGGTTATTATTTAATAGCGAACGTAACGCGTAATTGTTCGCCCCTAGCTCAACGCGAGCCACGTCTTTAAGTCGGGTAATCTCTCCATTTTCGCCTGACTTAACGATGATATTTTCAAATTCCGCTTCGTCTTTTAGACGACCACGAACATTAATAAGTAGCTGAAATTCGCTGGTGCCTGTTGGCTGCGCACCAAGACTACCTGCCGCAGCCTGCTGGTTCTGATCGGCAATAGCTGCTGCCACATCGCCAGGGTTTAATTGAAGCGCTGCAAGCTTGTTAGGGTCTAGCCATACTCGCATGCTGAACTCGCCTGCACCGAACAGGCGTACCTGCCCTACTCCATTTATTCGAGCTAGTTCGTCTTTAACAAACTGGTCGGCATAGTTTGAAAGATACAGCATGTCATAACGATTATCGGGCGACGTTAGATGCACCACCATGGTTAAATCTGGTGATGATTTTTCGGTAACCACGCCTAAGCGCTGCACTTCTTGAGGTAAACGTGGCGTAGCGCGATTCACACGATTTTGTACCAGCGTTGTTGCTTCATCTGGGTCGGTGCCAATCGCAAACGTAACTGTTAAGGTCATGCGGCCGTCGCTGGTAGCTTGAGAAGACATATACAACATATCTTCAACACCGTTAATTTCTTGTTCTAACGGCGTAGCGACTGTTTCAGCAATAACTTCAGGGTTAGCGCCAGGATAATTCGCGGTTACCACAACAGTAGGCGGCACCACTTCAGGATATTCAGTGATGGGCAGTTGCCAAACTGCGATGGCACCACCGATAAAAATAAGTAGGGAAAGCACGCCCGCAAAAATCGGGCGGCTTATGAAAAACTGCGAGATATTCATTACTTAAGACCTGCCGTTGCTGTACCCGAAGTAAATGAACCACCAGATAAAACATCTTCATACTGCGCCATGTTTTGGGTTACTTGGGTAGCGTTATCAACACGTGACTGCCAGTTGGATAAGTTTGCAAGCGCATCTTCATCACCCATGGGGACTTTATTTGCGGCAACTTGTGCACCAGGGCGCACGCGCTGTAGACCATCAACTACAATAGTATCGTTAGCATTTAAGCCACTTGTGATAATGCGCATGCTTCCCACTTTATCACCCAGCTTAACTGCACGATATTCCACTTTGTTTTCGTCGTTAACCACTAACACGAATTTGTTATTAAGGTCTGTACCTATGGCTTTTTCTTTAATTAGAATGCCTTGTTCATCTGTATCACCCGCCAATTTTAGATGCGCAAACAAGCCAGGGATTAAACGACCTTTTTCGTTATTAAACACAGCTCGAACGCGAAGCGTGCCAGTGCTACCGTTAACCTGGTTGTCGATAAAATCAATTTGACCCCAGTGGTTATAATCAGACTCGTTAGCAAGGCGCATCGCTACTGGCTGCTCGCTTACCGCCGTTGACACAGTTTTATCGCTGTTGACGTAATTAAGATAGGTCTGCTCATCTATATCGAAATACGCATACAAACGGTCAGTGGATACAATACGGGTTAGCTCTGTTTGCCCCGCAGTAACAAAGTTACCTTCTGTAATATTGGCACGGGATACACGCCCAGAGATTGGCGCTTCAACTCGGGCAAAGCCACGATTTAAGCGCGCGACTTCAAGTGCGGCTTGTGTTTGGTTTAAGCTTGCTAGCGCTTGATTTTTTTCTGCTAGGCGAGCGTCAAGCACTTCTTCAGATACCGCTTGGGTTTTGCGCAATTTAAAGGCGCGGTTAAAGTTTTGCTCAGCCAGTTTCACGCGGCTCTTCGCTTCTTCAAGCTGTGCGGTTAAACGGTCAACTTCCGCTTTAAATGTGCGATTATCGATTAAGAATAAGGTTTGCCCTTGTTCAACGTATTCACCTTCATCAAACGCGACAAAATCGATATAGCCCGACACGCGAGGTCGAAGTGCAACGATGTGCGGCGATTCTAAACGCCCTGTGAAATTATCCCACTCGGTTAAACGCTGAGTCACCACAGTAGCCACATCAACAGGAACGCCTGCATTTGCATTTGCGCCCATTGATTGACTTGGATCTTGCTCGTCACCACCGCATGCAGCGACAAGCGCAGTTAAGCTGACTATTGCCAATAAACGGGTAAAAGTTTTCATTGCAAGATTCTCTAAAAAGTTAAACTAAAGTTTGATGCCGCGCATTATGCACATGCGAAAAGAATAAAAATAATTATATTTTTATATGCAACACATCACATTGCGTTATATGTTGATATTATATGCCGAAGGAGTGGAACGCTCTTTTAAAATAAAGAAGGGTTTTAATATAGAGCAAATCCAAAAATTCGTAAGAAAAGCCGAAGCTTAGGTAAATAAAGGGCTACGGCGCCGTAATATACAGGCGTCGCTCGTCGTATTCATATAGAAAATTAATACGTTTAGCTATAACCTATAACTAAATAATGTCATTCACGTTAAACCTATTATTATATTGATTCATTAATTGATAGATGAATGTAGGTGATATGTAATAAGCGCCGGAGAGAACAATGCGTCCACATGATTTAAATTTATTGATGATTTTTGATGCCATCATGACTGAGGGTGCCATTACCCGAGCAGCTGACAGGTTATCAATGACGCAGCCGGCGGTCTCTAATGCGCTATCTCGTATGCGCACCGCTTGGAACGATGAATTGTTTGTTAAAGATGGGCGTGGTATTCAGCCTACATCTTTCGCTAAAAATCTTTGGAGTCAAATACAAGGCCCTCTAGGCGAGCTTGAAGTTGCCGTTAACCCGAGTGATTTCAACCCCGCGACGGCAAAGCGTACTTTTCGTATTGCAGCAACTGATAGCATTGTGTCTATGGTGTGGGGCCCGCTGCGCAAAGTTATTGAGAACGAGGCGCCTGGTATTAATATCCATGCCATTCCTAATTACGATATGGAAACGGACAAAATACTTAAAGATGCCGAAGCCGAACTGACTTTCTCTAAATACCAAGAGCCTGGCTCAGTTATTCGTGCTGAACATGTCCTAGACCCAAGCTGGGTGGTGGTAATGCGTCCCGACCATCCTTTAGCCAAATCTCAACTAACGTTAGAAGACTTTGTCGCGGCCGATCACCTTCTGGTTTCTGTTACTGGCGATGTGACGGGTCCCACAGATCAAGTGCTGGCGAATTTAGGCCTTAAGCGCCGTGTAGCCATGTCCGTAAACCAATTTTATAACGCCACATCGCTATTAAAAGAAAGCAACCTTATTTGTGTTGCGCCTTCATTGGTCATGGAAAAGGAAATCTTCTCTGGAGAGCTAGCGGTATTTGAAACACCTGTAGAAATTATTAGCTCTCCTCTATCTATCATGTGGCATAAACGCCAAGACCAAGATGCAGGCCTACAGTGGCTTAGAGGCTTAGTGGTTAAATTTATACGTGAGCGTGTTCAGCGCCATGAAATGCTGCTGTCTCAATGTTGCCGTAAAGCATACTGTGCTGATACCGTTAAGCGCTTTATGGACCAGCGCAATATGGATTGTGAAGAGTTTACGCCCGCTCATTTAAATACGCCTAGTAACGATGAAGAAGCGAAAGTCATAGCGGGAAAAGAGACGGCCTAAGTCTTTTAGTCAGTCTCAAAAAAACAGCCTAGGGTAGCTAACCATGCAAGCGCTTCACTTTCAGAATCACTGAAATAGCATGCTAAGTTGGCCGCTGCATATACGCGTTCAAACTGACTTTTAACCAAAGCGGGTATGTCAGCATCGCTAGTAACAAAAGCACAACCTTGCATACCATATTGCTTTCTTAGGCGAACGGACTCAATTAAAGCTTGCTCGGCGTCTGGTGTTAAAATTCCCACACCTTGTACAAAAATCAAAAATCCCCAAGGTTGACCACCTAGAGGTAAGGCGAGCTTTTTGACATCTTCGTGATAGTGTTGAAAAAGCGCTTTTGTTACTACTCCCTTTCCATCTAGGCGAATAATGTTGCCTTTAAGTTCAACGCTGTATTCCCCAAACTTCGATTGTACTTTTATTGGATCTTTAATTTTTGCTGACATCTACTACCGCTTAGTATTTCTCTCACCCAACATGGATATTTGAAATTAAATTCGAAATAAAAGTGTAGTACAAAAAAACCCGCTTAGAAGCGGGTTTTCAAATAATCTAAAAAGAAAGTATTTTGAAAAGAAGCTAATTTACTTCTTTTTCTTCGCTTTAGGGTTTGGCAGGTCAGTAATGCTTCCTTCGAAGATTTCAGACGCAAGACCAATTGATTCGTTAAGCGTTGGGTGTGCGTGGATAGTCAATGCTACGTCTTCAGCGTCAGCACCCATCTCAATAGCTAGGCCGATTTCGCCAAGCATTTCACCCGCGTTAGTACCTACCATAGCACCACCGATTACGCGGCCCGTTTCTTTTTCGAAGATCATTTTGGTCATACCGTTAGTTGCATCAGATGCAATGGCACGGCCTGAAGCTGCCCACGGGAACGTTGCTGTTTCGTAGCTTACGCCCTGCTCTTTCGCTTCTTTTTCAGTTAGACCAACCCAAGCTACTTCTGGCTCAGTATACGCTACTGAAGGAATAGCACGTGGGTCGAAGTAGTGCTTCTGCCCAGCAATAACTTCTGCAGCAACGTGACCTTCGTGAACCGCTTTGTGCGCAAGCATTGGCTGACCTACAAGGTCACCAATTGCGAAAATGTGGTCAACGTTAGTACGCATTTGCTTATCAACATTAATAAAGCCACGCTCGTCAACGTTTACGCCAGCTGCATCTGCGCCAACCATCTTGCCATTTGGCTTACGACCAACAGCGACAAGTACTTTGTCGTAGCGTACTGGCTCAGCAGGTGCGTTCTTGCCTTCAAAGGTTACGTACAAGCCATCGTCTTTAGCTTCAACCGCAGTCACTTTGGTCTCAAGCATAATGTTAAACTTGTCTTTGTAGTCTTTCATGAATACTTTCATGATGTCTTTGTCAGCAGCAGGAATTAGCTGATCTAAGAATTCAACTACATCAATGTTCGAGCCAAGTGCTTCGTATACTGTACCCATTTCCAGACCGATGATACCACCGCCTAGTACTAGCATTTTCTCTGGAATGTCTTTCATTTCCAGCGCGCCAGTTGAGTCGATTACGCGGTCATCTTCTGGGATGAACGGTAGGCTTACAGGCTCAGAACCCGCAGCGATAATCGCTTTCTCGAAAGTAATAGTAGTAACGTCGTCACCATTTTTTACTTCTAGGGTATTTGCGCCAGTGAATTTGCCGTAGCCTTTTACATGCTTGGTTTTACGCATTTTAGACATACCGCCAAGACCGTTTGTTAGTTGGCTAACAACACTGTCTTTATATTCGCGGATTTTATCTAAATCGATGGTAGGCTCGCCAAACGTAACACCATGGCTTGCAAGATGCTTCGCTTCTTTCATCACTTTTGCTACGTGAAGAAGGGCTTTTGAAGGGATACAGCCAACGTTAAGACAAACACCACCAAGCGTGTCGCGTGAGTCTACGATAACTGTTTCAATACCTAAGTCAGCCGCACGGAATGCTGCTGAATAACCGCCAGGGCCGCCGCCCAATACCACCAATTGCGTTTTAATTTCGCTCATTGTGAACCTCAATCCTGTTCTTGTAGGGTCATGCTATTACTTTTGTGTAATAGCATAACCTAAATGCCGTCAAAAAGGCTGATAAAATCATCGAAAATGTTACTGATATTGTAAACTTTTTCGGCCTTTTATTTAAAGTATGATTCTGCGTAAGTCAGTTAGGTTTGCAGCAACCTCAGTAGAGAATCTTGCACCTACCGCACCATCGATTACTCGGTGGTCGTAAGATAGGCTTAGCGGCACCATTAAGCGCGGCTCGAACTCTTTACCATTCCACTTAGGCTTCATCTCAGACTTAGATACACCTAATATGGCGACTTCTGGTGCATTTACAATAGGCGTAAATGCCGTACCGCCAATACCACCTAGGCTAGAGATAGTGAACGTACCGCCCTGCATGTCAGCCGCTTTAAGCTTGCCTTCACGGGCTTTCTTAGATGTTTCGATAAGCTCTTGAGACAGCTGCTCAATACCTTTCTTATTCACGTCACGAATAACAGGTACAACAAGGCCTCCCGGTGTTTCAACCGCAATACCAATGTTGATAAACTTCTTAATGATTAAGCTCTCGCCATCATCAGACAGTGATGAGTTGAATACTTCGTATTTCTCAAGGGCTTTCGCTACCGCTTTCATGACGAATACTAAAGGCGTGATCTTAAGACCAGACTTGATCTTCGCATGGTAAGCGTTTTGCTCTTTACGGAAGTCTTCCACTTCAGTGATATCGGCTTCGTCGAACTGCGTAACGTGCGGAATAGTCGCCCAGTTACGGTGTAAGAACGGTCCAGAAATCTTCTGAATACGAGAAAGCTTTTGTTCTTCAATCTCGCCAAACTTGCTGTGATCAACAGGTTTAACTGGCACGATTTGAAGTACGTTGTCGCCTACTGGCGCGTTGCCAGTAGCCGCTACTGTGCGAGGTTTCGCAAGCTCAGCTTTCACATAAGCCTGAACGTCTTCTTTCAAGATACGGTTTTTAGGGCCAGAGCCGTTAACTTGAGTCAGGTCTACACCAAATTCGCGCGCGATACGGCGAACCGAAGGAGAAGCATGTGCTTTACCTGTATTCTTGGCTTCTGGCGCTGGCGGCACAGGAGAACGGCCTTGCGAGGCTTCTTGCTGTGACGCTTGCTTGGGTTCTTCTTTTTTAGCTGCTTCCTGTTTAGGTGCTTCTTGCTTAGGAGCTTCAGCTGCACTTGAAGACGAACCGCCGCTGGTCTCAAGCTTAACAACCAACGTACCTTGCTTAACCTTATCACCCGTCTTGATAAAGACTTCCTTGATAGTACCTGCGTGGGTTGAAGGTACATCCATGGTGGCTTTATCAGTTTCTAGCGTAATTAAGCCGTCTTCTTTTTCAACGGTATCGCCAGCTGATACAAGTACGTCGATAACGTCAACTTCACCGTCTTCACCAATGTCTGGTACAGCAACTTCGATAGTCTCGCTACCTGCAGACGCCGCTGGCGCTGATTCTTGCTTTTCGCTTTCCTGCGCAGCCGGTGCAGACGCTTCAGAAGAAGCATCGCTAGAAGCCGATTCACTTGAAGACGAGCCTGACCCCGCTACTTCAAGCTTAATAACGACTGTGCCTTCTTTCACTTTATCGCCAGTACTGATGAATACTTCTTTCACTGTACCTGCGTGTGTTGAAGGAACGTCCATGGTGGCTTTATCGGTTTCAAGCGTAATTAATCCATCTTCTTTTTCGATGGTGTCGCCCACAGAAACCAATACATCGATAACGTCAACTTCGTCGTCAGAACCAATGTCCGGTACTGAGACTTCAATCACTTCGCTGCCGCCAGACGCAGCGGGTGCTGCCTCTGACTTGCGTTCTTCTTTCGGTGCTTCATCTTGCTTAGGCGCTTCTTGTGAAGCGTCGTCTGAAGATGATTCTTCAGCGGTGCTCTCATCAGAACTTTCACCACCTGCAACTTTCATTTCACCAATCACATCGCCTTCTTTGATTTTATCGCCTACTGATACAGACAGGCTTACAATCTCACCTTCAAATGGTGCTGGGATGTCCATTGACGCCTTGTCACTTTCAACAGTAACAACGCCTTCATCGGCTTCGATGTTGTCGCCTACGGCAACACATAGCTCGATAACTTCAACTTCGTCACCGCCTACGTCGGGTACGATAATCTTTTGAATATCTGACATATGTAAAATACCTTATCTGGCTTACGCGTAAAGTGGGTTAAGTTTTTCAGCGTTAATATCAAAACGCTTAATGGCTTCTGCTACCACTTTCTTCTCAACGTCGCCGCGCTGAGCCAATTCGTAAAGTGATGCAACCACAATATATGACGCATTAACTTCAAAGTGAGTACGCAAGTTTTCACGGCTATCACTTCGACCGAAACCGTCTGTACCTAGGCAGCGGTATTCAGTTTCAATGAACGCGCGTACTTGGTCTGAGTAGTTCTTCACATAGTCAGTGGCAGAAATCGCAGGACCTGCATCTTTCGTAATTACCTGACCAATGTAAGGTACTTTTTGCTCAGCTTCAGGGTTAAGCATGTTCCAGCGCGCAACGTCTTGACCTTCACGGGCTAGCTCGTTGAATGAGGTCACAGAGTAAACGTCAGAAGATACGTTGTAGTCTTCACACAGAATCTGTGCCGCTTTACGCACTTCGTTCAAGATAGTACCAGAGCCCATTAGCTGTACGTTAAGCTTAGACTTGTCGTTTTCAACGCGCTCAAGCTTGTAAATACCTTTAATGATTTGCTCAGCAACATCATCACCTTCTGGCATTGCAGGGTGCTGATAGTTCTCGTTCATCAATGTTAGGTAATAGAAAATATTTTCATTGTTACCGTACATGCGACGCAGACCGTCTTGAACAATAACCGCTACTTCGTAACCGTACGTTGGATCGTAAGTAATACAGTTAGGAATTAGGTTCGCCTGAACGTGTGAATGACCGTCTTGGTGCTGTAGACCTTCACCATTAAGCGTGGTTCTACCTGCTGTTGCACCTAGTAGGAAACCACGTGCTTGGCTATCACCCGCTGCCCATGCAAGGTCACCAACACGTTGGAAACCAAACATTGAGTAGTAAATATAGAACGGAATAGTCGTAGCGTTACACGTTGAGTAAGACGTACCTGACGCTACCCACGATGCCATTGCACCTAGCTCGTTAATACCTTCCTGAAGTACCTGACCTTTCTTATCTTCGCGATAGTAAGCTACCTGGTCGGCATCTTGAGGTACGTATTTCTGGCCTTCGTTGGCATAAATACCTACCTGACGGAATAAGCCTTCCATACCGAAAGTACGAGCTTCATCAGGAATAATTGGTACTACACGCTTACCAATTTTCTTATCTTTCAACAATGCGTTAAGTACACGTACAAACGTCATCGTTGACGATACTTGACGGTCACCAGAACCTTTTAAGATAGCGTCGAATGCGCTTAGTTCTGGAACTTCAAGCTGTTCTTCAGCCTGTTCACGGCGAGAAGGCAGGTAGCCACCTAACGCTTCACGACGTGCGCGAAGGTACTTCATTTCTTCACTGTCTTCGTCGAACTTGAAGTAAGGCAGGTCAGCAATCTTCTCGTCTGCTACTGGAATATTGAAACGGTCGCGGAACGCTTTGATTGAATCAACGTCCATTTTCTTAACGTTGTGCGCTACGTTTTGTGCTTCGCCTGATGCACCAAGACCGAAACCTTTAACCGTTTTAGCAAGAATTACTGTTGGACGACCTTTCGTATCAATCGCTTTTTGGTAAGCTGCGAATACTTTTACTGGATCGTGACCACCACGGTTTAAGCGCCAGATGTCATCATCAGACATATTCGCTACAAGTGCCGCTGTTTCAGGGTACTTGTTGAAGAAGTTTTCACGGGTGTACTTGCCGCCCTTGGCTTTACAGTTCTGGTATTCACCGTCTACCGTTTCACCCATAAGCTGGATTAGCTTGCCAGATTTATCACGCGCTAGAAGCTCATCCCAGTAGCTACCCCAAATTACTTTCACTACTTCCCAGCCTGCGCCGCGGAACGTACCTTCAAGTTCTTGGATAATTTTGCCGTTACCACGTACCGGGCCGTCTAGGCGCTGTAGGTTACAGTTGATAACGAACGTTAGGTTATCTAGGCCTTCACGAGACGCAAGACCGATTGCACCCAAGCTCTCTGGCTCATCACATTCACCGTCACCCATGTAGCAGTATACGCGCTGACCTGAACAGTCTTTAATACCACGGTTAGTTAGGTACTTAAGGAAACGTGCTGTATAGATAGCTTGAAGTGGACCAAGGCCCATAGATACGGTTGGGAACTGCCAGTAATCTTTCATCAAGTGAGGGTGTGGGTAAGATGATAGACCATCGCCCGCACACTCTTGACGGAAGTTATTTAACTGCTCTTCAGTTAGGTTACCTTCCATGAAAGAACGCGCATAAATACCTGGAGAAATATGGCCCTGTGCAAAAATAAAGTCGCCGCCTTGATTTTCATTAGGCGCTTTAAAGAAGTGGTTAAAGCCTACATCGTAAAGCATAGCCGATGATGCGAAGCTACCAATGTGGCCACCAAGCTCTAAGTCTTTTTTCGATGCACGCAATACAATCATTAGTGCGTTCCAACGAATAGCGGCACGGATGCGCGCTTCGATGGTCAAGTCGCCAGGCATTTTTGGCTCTTGCGCTGCAGGGATAGTATTGATGTAGGCAGTAGTAGCGTCATACGGTAAATGCGCTCCGCTGCGACGTGCTTTATCAATAAGTTTTTCGAGTAAATAGTGGGCGCGTTCTACGCCTTCCTCTTCTAAAACCGACTCAAGCGCATCAATCCACTCTTTAGTTTCTTGAGGATCTACATCTTGGTGCATCATATCAGACATGGTGCCATCCTATTTTTTGCTTATATAGAAAATCCTCCCTTAGCATTGCCTCTATCTTAAAGGCGCTAAAAGAAGGAAAACTAAATTACGTTGTACTCACAGTGACCCAATCTGGCTCACCTGCTTTTGCAGTGGCACAGGAAAAACCTGACCGGCCTCTGCGAATGTATAGCTATCCAGCCCTTGTTACAGGTAATGCTAGGTAACTAAATCTCTAATCGACGCAATGCGCGCTGTACGCGGGTATCGCGTTGATTAATGGTTAAAAGCGTTTTTTCAATAAACGCTAAATGCGTGTTACATGCCTGGCGGGCAGCTTCAGGGTCGCGAGAAGCAATAGCTTCTACAATTTCACGACGCTGCTTCGCGATGTCTTCCACCGCTTCAGGGTGCGCTGCCAGCATGTCAAAGTTTCGTTCAATGTTGTCCACCAGCATGCTTTGCATGGTGCTCATTACGTGCAACAGCACCATATTGTGTGATGCTCTTGCCATAATGATATAAAACTGTCCTAGCGCCTCAGCTTGGGCACGCTTGCTTTCGTGCGCTTTGGGCGTAGGCACGTCGTTTAATGCTTGCTTCAATGCTTCATAGTCTTCAGGTTGACCACGAAGTGCCGCGTAGTACGCCGCCATCCCTTCAAGGGCATGACGAAATTCAAGCAAATCGAATTGAGTTTCAGGACGCTGGCTTACAAGGTCCATGAGCGGATCTTTCATGGCTGAATTCAGGTTGCGATTAACGAACGTACCGCCGCCCTGCTTGCGCTCTACCAGACCGCGCGCTTGCAAATTACCAATAGCTTCTCTTAATGAAGGACGTGATACATCAAACTCAAGCGCAAGCTCTCTTTCTGGCGGTAACTTTTGACCGGCCAATAGCGAACCGTCGAGTATCATTGACTCGAGTTGCTCGGTAATTACATCAGAGAGTTTTTTTCGCTGCTGACGCATGCGTTCAACATATCCTTCTATCTATAACCAACTCTGTTATAACAGCGGTGAATGTAAAAAATAATCATGGAAAATTTAAACACAAACACAATTGGTAATACCATTTTACCTATCTAGTTTAAGGCAGATCGAATTCGAGGTAAATACTCCCAAGCATAGCAAAGCCTATGCTATTTGCCGGGTGTTAAGCTTTATTGTTGAATTTGTTAAGAAAAGTATTTATGTCCGAACTGGTCTGATGAGAAGCAAGGTGGGATATTAGTTATGCGAAGCGTCTGATCTACATACAATTAATAAATAGACCAAACGCCTTTCTAAACCATGTAGCTTAGTAAATGTTAAAAATATTGATTATGCCAAGCTGCCTACAAGGGTTAGCGCTGCCGTTATAACAAGTAGAAAAATAACATTACGTTTTGCTAACTTTACCAGCACTTGTGGCTCAACTGCTGCATTTTTAGCCTGTAACTGCTGTTCGTCTGGAGTTAGCACCTCGGCTTTCGAGGAAATTTGCGTCAGCACGTCGTAAGCAGGTACATCGAACTGGAGCGCGTGTTTTAACCATTCAGGTAACGCTCTTGAGAAGTGACCCATCATCAACATGCCGAAGGCGGTCACGCGAACAGGAATATAGTCGAGAGCAAACATCAACCTACCAGCAGTTGCTTTTAATGGGTGATTAGCGTTACACAAAGCCTCGGTGGCGCTTCTACTCAGGCAGTAAAACAGTGCGCCCGGGGCGCTAAATGCAATGAACCATAGCATCACTGCTGCATAGTGCTGGTAGTTTAGCCAAGTAAGGTGCTGGCCAAAACTCTTACCTTCTGTGCCCGCACTGCCGTCGCTTTCAGTTTGACTTGCACAATGGCCCAGCTGGTCGGTATACATACTACAAGCCTGAAGATCTCCTCGGTCGGCGGCGTTCAGAAAGTTTTTATAAATGACTCTTAACACCGGACAGCCAATGCATATGAATAGCACTAAACTTTGCTCAATAAAGGTAAGGAATGTGCCAAGCAGCCAGTACTCAATAGCACCTAGCACAAGTGCCGGGACTAAAAGGTAAAAATAAAGCGCAGTAGACGATGCCTTTTTACCCTTATCTTCTCTTTCCTCTTCTCTCTCTTCATCAGTTTGTTGGAATTTGATTAAACCTTTATCTTGGAGAAAAGCGCGATATTGCGCGGCATACTTCTCAATATGCCAATTCGGTGTTTTTGTTATCAGTCGCTCAAGACTAAGAACTAACAACAGACTCATTAACATCATAGGTATTGCGTTCCTTTTTTCAGCTTCCTAGATCAAGTAGTATTCTATAACCCAGTTACGCCCATTCTGTATCTTGCCCAATCGAAAGCAACACCAGGGTCAGTTTTACGCCCCGGCGCTATGTCATTATGACCTACAATACGCCCTAAAGTGATCCGAGGATAGTGTCGTGTAATAAAATCAGTGAGCTCGCCGAGTGCTTTATACTGCGCATCGGTAAAAGGCAATGTATCAGTGCCTTCCAGTTCAATACCAATAGCATAATCGTTGCAGCGACTGCGGCCTTGGAAGCTTGAAAGGCCTGCGTGCCACGCCCTTTGTTCAAAGGGTACAAATTGCTCTATTTCACCTGTTCGATAAATTACGCAATGAGCTGAGACTCGTAACCCAGCAATTTCTTCATAAAATGGATGTTCATTTGGATTGAGCGTGCCGGTAAACAATTGTGGTATCCCAGGCGTACCAAACTGTGAAGGCGGCAGTGAAATATTATGTATCACTAAAAGACTGACATCGGTATCGTCAGGGCGAGCATCATAATGCGGACTTTGGGTGTACTTCGCTTTGTTATAAAGCACCATAGTATTTGCTTCGGTAATTGATTTTCTGTTTTATAGCCTACATTGTATAAGGATATAAGTGTATAGGGCTAGAAGCGCTGCATGCCGTTGCTCGCTCAATATTTTATGCCACTGTTTTAATAGAAAGCTCTCTTGAAAGCTTGAATAGAAAGCTTAAATGGAGAGCTTGAATAGAAAATAGCATAACACTGCTATTAGTAAGGCAATTATTAATAAGGGAAAAACATGAATGAACAACAAGACCCGACAACATCAGCGGGCAAATGGATGGTTGCCCTTGCATGGATTTGCGGTTTCGGTTTACTTGTTTTTGTTTTCTCTGACTTACTTGAAAAACAAATTAACCCGAACAGCGAGCCCACGTCCGAACGTATTGGTTCACAAACTGAGGTACGCCTTAAGCAAAATCGCCAAGGGCATTATGTAACAACTGGTTATATTAACGGCGAGGAAGTCATATTTCTTGTTGATACGGGTGCTACTGATGTAGCGGTCCCCGCACACTTAGCCAACAAGCTTAAGCTAAAAGCCGGACGTGAGGGTTTAGCCAGCACTGCCAATGGCGTAGTGAGGGTTGCAGAATCAACAATTGACATCTTACGCATTGGCGAAATAGTAGTGCGTAATGTAGATGCAAACTTAAACCCCGGTATGCAAGATGACCATATACTGCTTGGAATGAGTGTTCTTCGCCAATTAGAGTTTACTCAGCGCGGAGAATGGTTAATATTGCGTACCCTTTGAATATATAAATAGCATAGATAAAAGCGATGAAAATGACATCACCAGATATGCAGGCGATCAGAGAGCAAGTATCAAACGCGCTTGTAGAAGATCTTGGCGGCGAATTAAATGCTGCAAACGACATTACCGCAAACCTGATAGATGAAAGCGTTACTGCAAAAGCCACGATTATTACTCGCGAGCCTTGCGTGGTTTGCGGAATAGCTTGGGCTAATCAAGCATTTGCGCTTATTGACGAGTCAGTGTCGCTAACCTGGCATGTAAAAGATGGCGACAAGGTCGAGGCTGACACAGTATTAGTGAGTTTGGAAGGCTCTGCGCGCGCGATATTAACAGCCGAACGTACAGCGCTTAACTTTCTGCAGACACTTTCTTCAACAGCTACAGTGACTGCCTTTTATGCCAAATTTCTAGCTGGCTCTAACACTAAAATTTTAGATACCCGCAAAACTTTACCCGGTCTGCGCTATGCACAGAAATACGCAGTACGTTGTGGCGGTGGTCAAAACCATCGCGTAGGTTTGTTCGATGCATTTCTAATCAAAGAAAACCACATTTTTTCTTGTGGTAATATCGAAAAAGCCGTGAGCCGAGCTAAAACCATGATGCCGGGCAAGCCCGTTGAAGTTGAGGTAGAGAACCTATCTGAATTTGAACAGGCCCTTTCAGCGGGTGCCGATATTGTCATGCTTGATAATTTTTCTAACGAACAGATCCAACAGGCAGTAGCGCTTAATAAAGGCCAATGTAAACTGGAAGTATCAGGGAACATTACTGATGAACGACTGGCATCACTTGCACAACTAGGTGTAGATTACATTTCATCTGGTGCGTTAACCAAACATGTGCAGGCGATTGATTTGTCGCTTCGAATTACTTTGTCGTAGTAGAGCAGTTTAGAAGGCGCTTTAGTCAGCTAATTCGGTGTCAACACCTTAGCTAACCGCTAAGCAAAAAGCGTGGGTTGTAGTATGATCAAAGATACTAGAACTCACGTTCATTCCCAGTTATTTCTCGTCATGTTTTTCTGTGTATAGATAGATATACGTAGATAAGTCATTAACTTTTATACGAAAGTACAAGTGATCGCGCCTGCCATAGCGCAGCTATCCATGTCATACTGCAAAAGCTAGACATACGTATATTTGCCTATACTTGTCAGTAACAAATAAAATTCTATACTGAGTATCAAGTACCAGGGGCGTTGAAAAGGACGACTCGGGTATAAACGTCAATTTGAATTAGATTTTAAACTTTACGTGTTATACACGTCCCGGAGAAAAACCATGATGAACATGAATAACAAAAACCAAAAAGGTTTTACACTAATCGAACTAATGATTGTTGTAGCAATCATCGGTATTCTTGCAGCAATCGCATTGCCTGCTTATCAGAACTACACGCAGAAAGCGAAGTTTACTGAAGTAACTAACGCTACAGCTGCTGCAAAGACTGCGGTTGAGATTTGCGCGCAGACACTTGGAACAGTGACGGGCTGCTCTAGCGAGACAAATGGAGTGCCTAAAGATGTAACTGTTGGCGCAGACATCGTTGGCGTAACAACGTTAAATGGTAAAATTACTGCAACGGCGTCAACAAACTCTAAGATTACTGACGACTCTGGCAATGCTGCGACATTTGTACTTGACCCTACGTTTTCAAACGGCCGTGTGACTTGGGATTCGACATGTACTCCTGGCTCACTTTGCTAATCTGTTTTTTATAAAACAAGCCCAGTTAATTCTGGGCTTTTTTCTTTACATTAGAACAATATTCGAGAACAAATATGGCGAAGGCAGCTATAGTATTTACTTGGCAAGGAAAAGACAGGAATGGCCAAGCTCGAAAAGGGGAAATTTCTGCTACATCGCTTTCAGAAGCAAAAAACCTCCTTCGTCGCCAAGGTATCTCTGCTAATAAGGTAAAAAAGTTAGCCAAGCCGTTATTTGGTGGCGCAAAAAAAATAAAACCCGCTGACATTTCCGTTATTTCACGGCAAATTGCTACCATGCTGGCCGCAGGTGTAACCCTGATACAATCTCTTGAAATGATTGCACAAGGCCATGCAAACCCATCAATGCGCAAACTGCTTGGTGAAATTACAGAAGAAGTAAAATCAGGTAATCCGCTTTCTTCAGCACTAAGAAAACATCCTCTTTACTTTGATGACCTGTATTGCGATTTGGTTTATACCGGCGAGCAATCAGGTGCCCTTGAAACCATTTACGACCGCATAGCCACCTATAAAGAAAAAGCTGAAGCACTAAAATCAAAGATCAAAAAAGCGATGTTTTACCCTATCGCGGTTTTGGTAGTTGCTTTTATTGTTACCACTATCCTTCTTATTTTCGTTGTACCTCAATTTGAAGAAATATTTAGCAGCTTTGGGGCTGAGCTTCCTGCTTTTACCCTGTTTGTACTCGCTATTTCCCGATTTGTGCAAGACTACGGTATTTTTATTGCTATGGGCGTTGCTGCCGCAGGCTTTATGTTTGTGAGAGCGCACAGACGAAGCCAAAAGCTGCGAGATAGCGTAGATCGCAACATCCTAAAAATACCGGTTATCGGCGAAATACTTAAAAAAGCCAGTATTGCGCGCTTTACCCGTACCCTAGCAACTACCTTTGCAGCAGGTGTTCCGCTTATCGGCGCGCTTGAATCGGCCGCGGGTGCATCCGGCAACGCGGTGTATCGCGATGCCATTTTATATATAAGAAAAGAAGTAGCAGGCGGTATGCCTATGCATGTGGCCATGCGTGCTACCCAAGTATTCCCTGATATGGTGACGCAAATGATTGCCATTGGTGAGGAATCGGGTGCCGTTGACGAAATGCTGAGCAAAATTGCCACTATTTATGAAGCTGAAGTTGATGACATGGTAGACGGTTTAACCAGTCTACTTGAACCTATGATTATGGCTGTACTCGGCGTGGTTATCGGTGGCTTGATTGTAGCCATGTACTTGCCTATATTCGAAATGGGTAACGTGGTATAACTTGCACATATTGCTAGCTTTGTGATTATTAGTTTTACAATAATTAGCTCTATAAATGTGAACGATTTGGGCGACGCTTTTTAGTGGCGTCCATAAATAAGGTTTAACACCCGACTTTTTCCAACCACTATTAAAACTAAAAAGACCTGCACTTCATGGATGCCATAATAACGCTTAGTCAGCTCTACCCTGCTGTATTTTATTCTCTTGTTTTTTTCGTAAGCTTAATGGTGGGCAGTTTCCTAAACGTGGTTATTTATCGCCTGCCCATTATGATGGAGCGGAGCTGGCAGCAAGAGTATGAAAACTATTTTAGTAATGGCGCAAGTGGCGGAGAAAATGATAGCGAAAATGATGTCGCCACTATATCTGCCGACGACCCCCCCCCGATATCCACAGATACGTTCAACTTAGTAAAGCCAGACAGCACCTGCCCAAGCTGTGGCCACAAAATTCGCGCGTGGGAAAATATCCCGGTTATCAGCTACCTGTTTCTAAAGGGCAAATGTGCCAAGTGTAAAGTAGGTATTTCAATACGCTATCCGCTTGTTGAGCTATTTACGGCCATTGCCTGCACTTTCGCTGCGTATCAGTTTGGCGTGACTTCACAGGCGCTGTGGGCTGTGTTTTTCACTTATTTGCTTGTTGCGCTGCTGTTTATCGACCTAGATAAAATGCTGCTACCCGACCAGTTAACACTGCCTCTACTTTGGCTAGGTTTACTGCTAAGTACACAAAACATATTCGTAGGCACTACCGATGCCATTATCGGTGCAGCGGCAGGCTATTTAAGCTTATGGTCTGTTTACTGGCTATTTAAGTTAGTAACAGGCAAGGAAGGTATGGGCTATGGCGATTTTAAATTGCTCGCGGCACTTGGGGCATTCACTGGCTGGCAAGGCTTGCCTGTTATTATTTTGTTGTCTTCATTTGTGGGTGCTATTGCAGGCATACTCATTATGGTCATTCAGAATAAGGGCAAATCGTTAGCAATTCCTTTTGGCCCCTATTTGGCCGTGGCAGGCTGGCTGACGTTGCTTTTTAAAGAAGAAATCATTACTGCCTATCTTAATGCAGTGCTATAAACCCAAATGTTACTTAATCTCAAGTAACGATTTAACTTCAAGGCTTGATGATTATGGATAAACAAAACGCGTTCGTAGTGGGCCTTACCGGCGGTATAGGCAGTGGCAAATCGGCTGCTACTGCTCTTTTTGAAAAACTCGGCATTGATATTGTCGATGCAGACGAAGTCGCACGTGACGTTGTTGAAGTAGGTTCAGAGGGCTTACGGCACATTACCGCGCATTTTGGCGAAACTATTCTGCTAGAAGATGGAAGCCTTAATCGCGCCGCCCTACGCGAAAAGGTCTTTGCCGATGCAGAAGAAAAGCATTGGTTAAATGGTTTGCTGCACCCACTTATTCGCTCTCGAATGCAACAGCTAATCAGAGAGTCGACATCGCCCTATTGTATTTTATCTGTACCCTTACTGGTAGAAAACAAACTAACTGAGATGTGCAACCATGTTGTGGTGGTAGATTGTCCAGAGACATTGCAGCTTGAACGAGCGTTAAAACGGGACGGCAGCACTAAGCAAACCATAAAAAGTATTATGGCTTCGCAGGCTACACGTAAAGAGCGTATTGATGCAGCAAACGATGTACTGGATAACAGCACGACGCTAGACGCGCTGGCCAGTCAAATAGCGACTATACACCAGAAGCTACTCAGCCTTGCTTCAGTATAAGCATAAGCGGTTTGCACAATAGCAAACCGCTTCTACCTCTACTTTTCATATCTACCGTTGCTGTTTGGCTTTTCTGCTTACCACATTTACCTAACTGTTCTGCTTTGCTCTTCTAATTTGCTCTTCTGTTTCCCTTTGAGGCCTTACCATCCGTTTCTTAGCATTTTTTGCTTATAACGGGACTTCCCGATCAACAGCGTTGCTTTTTGAAACTTTTTTGAACAATCAGCGTCAAAGTAAGCATTTGTCGAACAAGTAGACTTGGCTTAAAAGCCTTGATGCTTTAGGCTTGCTGTTATTCGCCGCACTACAAGGTCGTAGTGCAGTTTCTCTAAGTCTATGTGTTTTAAGGGGTTCCATGGGTAGCGCTGTATTCGAGTTTCCACTAAAGGAAAAAGTACGTAACTATTTACGTGTTGAGCAGCTGCTTGGTCAACTTAAAATAACCGCCAAATCAGAACATACTCACCTTCAGCTTGTGTTTTTTGAACAACTTTTCGAACTGCTCGACTTAATAGAAAGGCTCGATCTTCGTTCAGATTTAACTAAAGATCTTGAAGCTCACGAGAAGAATTTAGTCTATTGGTCAAAACACCCCAAAATAGACAGTACGGCGTTAGAGCAAGCGTTAAAAACAGTACTTACATTAAAGCAAAAGCTTAAAACAGATCGCCGTTTTGGTAGCGCGCTTAAAGATGACAAATTGCTTAGCGCCATAAGACAGCGCTTTGCCATACCCGGTGGCGCATGTAGCTTTGACCTGCCTAATTTGCACTTTTGGCTACAGCAGCCGCTAGGACAGCGTCAAATTGAGATTGCACAATGGTTAGAGACTTTAGGGCTTCTTGACGATGCAATTGCGGTTAGCCTATCGTTTATCCGCGAACGAGGTCAGTTTGTAAATGCGGTGGCAGAGAATGGCTTTTATCAAGGTGCAGCGGAAGATAAAAACGAACTTATTCGCGTAAAGTGCAGCGTAGATGAAGGCTATTACCCAACCTTAAGTGGCAATAAATACCGTTACGCCCTGCGTTTTATGATGTTTTCCCCGCAAGAAGGCCAGGCTGGCGCAGTAGAAAACAGTATTCAGTTTCGTTTAGCGGCCTGCTAAACTCTGCCTTTATTCAATATTTTTCGTCTTGGGTACTTTCTTTGTTCATAGTTCATAGATTGTGCCGCCAAGACGTATTTCACTGGAGTCTATTATGGAAGTGAAATGTCCTATCTGCGCCAAACAGGTTGTATGGGCCCCAACAAGCGAATACCGCCCTTTTTGCAGCAAAAAATGTCAGCTTATTGATTTAGGCGAATGGGCTGCAGAAGACAGAAAAATTGCCGGCAAGCCTGCTGAGGACGCCACGCCAAAACATATAGACGTGGAAGAAATTGAGGCGATGTTAGCACAGCAGTCTGACGACTTTTTCAAACACTAAGACGCTAGTCAGTTATCTAAAAATCTACGCGAGGTAAGTGGGTAAACTCGCTCTCTCAGCTATTTTTCCTGTTTTCGAGCCACCTTCGCTGGTGTAGTATCAAGGCAATCAGAGTTAGTGTATTTAAGTTCAGATTTCGCGTTTCACTGCTATCGAAACCTGGTGTTACAAACACCCCGCTAGTTTCGTATAAAAATCTGGCAACAGCGCTTTTGGTTTTCACCGGTTTTTGACTGTTAAACACCGCTCTACCGCTTATTCACATTAGTAAAAAAGGAATATGAATGTTTAATTCTATCGCGCTTATTGGTGGCACTCATGGCAATGAAACCAGTGGTATTCAGCTTATTCGAAACTGGCAACAGTTCGGGCTACCTTCGCGATTTAATGAGTTGAATGTTTCATTGAATATAGCCAATGAAGCGGCCATTGATGCGAACGTGCGTTTTGTAGAAGAAGATTTAAACCGTCAGTTTACCTTTGAGCGTTTATCAGGTAACAACACCGCTAAAGAAGCCGTGCTTGCTAAATCGCTAAATGAGAAACTTGGCCCAAAGGGCAACTCAAATACCGATTTTGTTATTGATATTCACAATACCACCAGCGAGATGGGCGCCACGCTAATTATTCTAGAAGCGGATGAATTTCACGTTCAGTTAGCACGATTTGTTAAACAACAAATGCCCGAAGCGAATATTTTGGTGGAAGACGAAAAGCCTTATCTTGAACACGGTTATTTGTGTACTACCGGTAAGAAAGGGGTAATGATTGAAGTGGGCGGTCAGCCTCAAGGCGTATTAAGAGAAGATGTTTACCTTTTAACACAAACTATGGCCGAGGCTATTTTAGATTTTTGTGTAGCCTATAATAACCAAAAGATAGAAACAGACGCACTGCCTGAGTGTGAAGCCTTTCGCCTTGGTGAAAACGTCGGCTTTCCATTAGATGGAAATGGCGCGCGTACCGCGATGATCCACCACTCATTGCAAGACAATGATTTTAAGCCTCTATTACCAGGTTCTCCCATGTTTAGAACTTTTGACGGAAAAGATATTCTCTGGGACGGTGAGAAAGAAACCTACCCTCATTTCATTAATGAAGCAGCGTACTTCAAGCTGGACGTTGCGTTCGCTACGGCCCAGCGCATTACTCTGTAAGGATAAGGCGTTAGTTTCGTTAGCCCCTCGGAAACTTGCCACAGTGTTTGAATGCGTCTTCACGGGAAACCGAGCTTAGACTCATTAGATACTTGGTTTTGAAATTGCCAGTCAGTGGAGCTGACTGGCAATTTTACAGTAGTGATATCACTTACCTACGTACCCGTATTAACTTTCATGGCTTCTAATCATTGTTACTTTCAGCTCTGTCCTAATTTCTTGAAATTCTTATTAAAACAGTTCTATTTTAGGCTCTCGGGCCTCTTCAAACTCATTTTTCTCTTCAGATGAAGACTCATTAATATCGAAATGTATTTTACGCTGATCTTCCATCACATATTTTTCAAACATTTCTTTGGTGCTTAAATTGAACGACTCATCAAAATGCTCGCGGTTGTTAATGTATGACGAAAACTGCCCAAATAAACTTACAATAGCGTCTTGCTCTAGTTTCACATGCTCGGTGCGCTGGCGAATAATGTCTTGGAACTGAATTTTCGCGATGGCACCGCTTACTTTTACCGCAACGTCGGTGGCGCTTTGCGAGAAGCACGCCAGCATTTTAGGGTTTAGTTCTTCAAGCACACGATAGTGTTGCGTTATATTTTCAAGCGAATCAGAAAACCCAGTTAATAATTCACACGTATCGTTCGCACGTGTTGAATTAAGCATTTTTTCACCTTGAACATGTGCAGCGTCCAGCGCTGATTTTATGCCCGACTCTATTTTTTCAGCCGCTTCTGAAGACTGTGACGATAATATACGTACCTGTTCAGCTACCACAGCAAACCCCCGTCCGTATTCGCCAGCTCGCGCCGCTTCAATTGCAGCATTAAGGGCTAATAAATTGGTTTGCGAAGCAATATTTTTAACTAATTCGGTGAGTTCCTTTAGGTTTTCAACCTCACGCATTACCCCTTGAATGGCTTCAGTATCTGCAATCTGTTGCGCGCGCTGTGTATTAATCATTTCTTTTATATTAGACAGGCGCTGCGCCGCCAACTCAAACTCGGCTGCGCTTTTCTCCTTGCAATTGAGAGCATTCTTCTGACCCAATTCAACGTTGTCTATACTATCTTGAATACTGCTTTCAATCTCATACAGCGCTTTCATTAGCTCCATTGAGGCGTCTTCAGTTATTGCACTTATGCCATCCATTTGCCCTTTTAATATGGCTACGTAATCATTAACCTGAGCATGGGTTTCGCTTAACTGCGATGAAGTTTCTTGCAAATAGCTTTCTTGACGACTTAACTTGGCAGCAAACATGCGATTCTGTCGGTTTGCATACCAAGGCACAAAGGTCAACATTGCTAAAATAGTTGCACAGACTCCCCCCTGCAGGCCCATTATCTCTATAGGTATACTCAGCGACCCCACTACGCCTACTACTGTTACGGTTAAAAGCCCGCCCCAAAGTAAAAGCGAATCCTGCATGTTACCTGTCTTTTCCTTAAGCACTTTTATTTTCTCAGCGAGCACTGTTTCGTAATACTGCTTTGCTTTTTCAAGTACTTTCATGTTTTTACCTTATGCAGCTGGTACCAACTGCTTTACTACACCTAACAATTGCTCTGGCTCGACGGGTTTGACAAGCCAGCCTGTAGCACCAGCAGCTTTCGCTTCTTCTCGACGACTTTGCTGCGACTCCGTGGTTAACATCAACATGGGGGTAAACCTAAATTTAGATTGCTGCTTTAGTGTTTTTATTAGTTCTATACCGTTCATACCCGGCATGTTTAAATCCGTTATTATTAATTTGGGCGATATGGACTCAAGTGCCGCCATCGCTGCCTCTGCACTTTCTGATTTTGTTACTGTATAGCCTGCCCGTTTAAGCAGCATTTCCATACTCATTAGCATTGTTGCTGAATCATCTACTAAGTGTATTGCGCTCATTGCATTACCTCTTGTTTCTAGCCGATTAATTGTTTACATAATTCAGTATAGTCGTGTGCGCCACGACTTTGAGGTGCATAAGCAAAAACGGGTTTGTTTTGAGCAAATGCCTCGGCTAATTTGATACTCTTTCTTATGGGAACCAGCACTTTGTTGCGCCCGTAGCGTTCATACCAGCCACTAAGTTCTTGCCTGTGAAGCTTTAAATTTTGTTCAACCATTACGGGTAAAATGGTTAGCCTAGTCGCTCTAAACTTTCGCTCCGACATAGCGTTTCTGCAGGCCGTTAATAATTTTTGCACGCCGTCACTGGCAAGCGGTAAAGGCGTAGCTGGAATAATAATGTCGGTAGCGGCTGATAGCGCGGCCATCAGTTGCGGACTCAGGGTCGGCGGTGTATCGATTAACACAATGTCGAAATGTGTTGTAACAGGAACTGAGTCGCACCAATTGCGTAAAGTGTCTAAAGTAATGTTATCGTTCGTATTGGCCTTGTTCGTATCTACATTGGTTGCGTAAATGTTTTCTGAGCATTTCACTACTGACGTGAAAAAGTGGCTAATTGGCAATTCGGTAATCTCGATCTGTGGTGTACATCCAAGCGCTTTTAAGCCATGCATCACGTGTCCCTGATTATCAAGGTCTATGACCATAACTCGTTTACCCGCTTGGGCGAAACCATAAGCAAGGTTTACTACCGTTGTAGTTTTTGCTGTACCGCCTTTGCGATTAGCCACCGTTATTACTTTCATTCGCACCACACATTGCTTTTGTTATTCATCATTTTAGTGAGCCAAATCAGCTTTTCAGATTCTGGCCACACACTGACTTTTGGCTTCTTTGCGAGCAGTACCTGATATACCGCAGTGTGTGCACTGACTAAGGCCTTTAAATTAACTTGCCTAGAGACCTCTTCGTTTAGCCAGGCAAACAGACTTTCTGCCTCTTCAATTTCGCAATGTCCGGTCATCACCGCCACTTTCTTTTTGAACGCTATAGGCATTTGGCTAACACCTCTTGTACATTGATGATTAACAGCACACGCCCGTCACCAAGCAACGCTGTTCCCGAAAAGTGCGCGTATCCCGCTAGCACCCCTTCAAGAGGTTTTTGAATAACATCAATACCCTCATGAAATTTATCGATGATTAACCCGAACTCTCCCTGTGGTGTTGCTACCACCAAAATTGAGTGCTCTTCTTTTTCCTCTGCCTCTTCAAAACCCAATGCGTCGCGCAGATTACACAGTGGTATTAGCTTTTCTCGAATAACAAGAACCTGTTCGTTGCGAATGCGCTGAATGTCTGAGGTGGGCACTTTCACAGTTTCCACCACCGCATCCATTCCCACACCAAACATTTGGTCGTTTACTTCAAACATCATTACACGGTTAACCGACATAGTTTGAGGTAGCAGCAATTTGAAAGTAGTACCTACGCCTACTTCGCTGTGCATTTCGATAGTGCCGCCTGCCTGGCTTACCATTGTTTTTACCGCATCCATACCGACGCCGCGTCCAGACAAATCTGAGACTTGTTCTGAGGTAGAAAAACCAGCAGCGAATATAAGCTGTAGGGCTTCGTTATCGTCTAGGCTCTCTAGTTGAGCTTCGCTGATGACCCCTTTTTGAAAGGCGAGTAGTTTAATTTTTTGTGGGTCTATCCCTTTACCATCATCGCGGATTTCAATAATTACGCTGTCATCAAGGGGCGTAGCAATAAGGTCAATACGACCCATTTCTGACTTGCCCGCTGCAATCCGCTCAGACGGTGACTCAATACCGTGATCAATGCTGTTTCTCAATAAATGAATAAGCGGCTCTGAAAGTGATTCAATTAAGTTTTTATCGAACTCGGTGTCTTCACCCTGCATACAAAGCTCAATTTTTTTATCGAGCTTCCTCGCTAAGTCCCTCACTAAGCGAGGGTAGCGTTGGAATACATGAGAGACGGGTACCATGCGTATTTGCAATACCGCACTTTGCAGCGACTCAGTTAAGCGATTAACAATAGAAAAATGCGCTTTAATTTGCTTACTAAGCTTTCTACTTCCTCCTTCCTCCTCGGCTTGTTTGGCCAGATAAGGCAATGAGTTTTTCGCCACCGTGAGTTCGCCAACAATATCCATTAAGTAATCAATTTTAGCTTGGTCGACTTTTAGCATCTTAACTGCTTGGCGCTCGGTTTTTACTGGCTGTGCATTGTCTTCTGCGCTGCTTAAGGGTTTAGTGTCGCCCACAGCTTCAGCGCTCTCTGCTGTATGCTCGGTCTGCGATGCTTCTACTGATGTTTCTTCTGCGCTTTGTTGCTTTTGTACTTCATCGGCTTGTTCCTTAATTGTTTCGTCATCTAGCGCATTACAAATGGCAATGGCCACGGCGTCTTCGTCACTAAAGGTTTCGCCTAAGATATTTCCTACCAGTCCTGCGATAGAAGGAAACATAAACTCTGACTTATAGCTGTCTGAATTCAAAAGCGTGAGCTGTTGTGTAAGGATCGCTTTTTCGTGGGGCGCTAACGTTTTTCCACACAGCATAGAAGCATGTGGTGAATTTCCTCCAGCTTCCTGTGGGCTATCGTCGCCAAGTTTGCCAGCCGTGCTGTCGGTAGAAGTACTTTCTGCGCTAAATGCAGTACTGTCCTTATCAATATGAGTATTTTCACTACCACTTTCATTGGCTTGCGCGTCCCGATTCAGAAAGTCGAGTTCGCCTGCTGTCGATAAGCATTCCAGCACCGCGCGCTTCGCATCATCAAAAAGAGCATCACTTACGTCCTGGGAAGCAAGCAATAGCCCTGCACTAGCGTGCACCTGCTCAAGATCATTCTCTTTCAGTGCATCCGATAACGTTTGATCAGCAATAAGGGCAACATTATCTTTGATTTTATCTACGCAACTTGCTCTTAACGCTTGGCTAGTAAATACCGTAAGGGAATATTGCCCTTCGTAATAAGCCATGTGCTGCTTAATTGCGTCTGCATCTGCACAACCAAGTGCTTTGATATTGGTCATACAGTTGTAAATATCGGCATCATGGTTAAGTTCGGGCATATCTATGTTGAACGCTTTAAGACCCGGTAAAGCAAGCGCCACATTTATAGGGTCTTCACCCCGAAAGAAACAGCCTTCATCTGGCGTGTATTTAATATGGTAACAAAATGGCCCTTCGACCTGACTTAAAAGCTTAAGGTCAGCGTTATCACTAAAAGCCGCCAACATGTCTCTTTGTTCGTCAGTGAGTGTTTTATCATCTGATGATGTCAAATCATTATGTGCAGCGTTATTTTCGTTACCAGGCGCGTCTAAACCATTAGGGTCGATAAAATGCCTTAACTGTGCCCCTAACTTAGCCGAGATGGGTTGCCACTGCTCTAGGTCTTGTGAGCCCACCTCTAGTTCGTCAAACCATATCGAAATTTGATCTAAGGCTTCAAGCAGTAGGTCGCCTATATCGTCACTAAAAGCAACTTCGTTCGCTCTTACACTATCGAGCAAGTCCTCTGCCGCATGGGCTAACCGAGTTAAAGGTTTAATTTCAAATAAGTCAGACGACCCTTTGATAGTGTGTAAGTCCCGGAAGATTTTATCTACGCGTTCTGATGCTGGTCCCGACGATTGAATTGCTAACAGTTCTTGGCTTGCCGATTCTAAGTTTTCTCGCGACTCTCCAATAAAGACATCAAGTAATTCACTCATTGGCGCTCCCTCCAATCACTGCACTCACCACCGACTTCAGCATGTCTGCATCGACAGGTTTGGTCATGTAGTAATTTGCACCGCACTGATAAGCGCGCTCAGCATCTTGATTAGCCGACTCTGTGCTGATCATGATTATAGGCACTGCGCGTAAGGCATCGTTGCGGCGAATCTCTTTACACAGTCGATAGCCATCCATTTTTGGCATATTCACATCAACGAGAAACAAGTCGACCTGCGTCCCTATTGCTTTTTCTAGCGCCTCTACACCGTTTTCTGCTTCTTCAATGATCCTGTCAGGAGTAGATACCAGCATTTTATGGAACATTCTTACCGTAGAGGCATCATCAACAATCATTACTGTTTTCATGTTAAGCCCCTCCTGCAAGTGGCTTTTGATAGGCAATCACATCGCCAAACTTGCGAACCTTAAACATTGACGAAATTCGACTCATCGACTCGCTGTGTCCCAAAAAGATATAGCCGCCAGGCTTCATGGCGTCGTAAAGCACGTGCGCCGCTTTCTTTCGAGATTCATCATCAAAATAAATAAGCAGGTTGCGACAAAAAATAAGGTCAAAATGCCGAAACTGTTTCATGTTGCTGCCCGACAAAATATTAGCCAATGTGAATGACACCGACTCACGAATATCTTCACTTAGCTGGTATTGTCCATTGACTTCTTTGAAGTATTTTTTGACGAGAGGCAGCGGGATATTCTGTACAGAACGTTTTGAATAGAGCCCTTTCTTTGCTGAAGCCAGCACGTTGCTGTCGATATCAGATGAAACCAACTCTACATCTCTGTGTGCTAGGCCTTTCCAATACTCAATAAGGTATATTGCAATGGAGTATGGCTCCTCTCCCGTGCTTGAGGGAACTGACCAAATTCTCAAATCTTCTCCTGGCGCACGGTAACCATCTAGCTCATCCATGATGTCTCGTACCATTGCCTCAAACTGATATTCTTCTCGGAAGAAGTAGGTCTCATTTACCGTCATCGAATTAACGAGGTTTTGAAACTCTTCGCCGGATGCCTGGAACCGCATGTATGTAAAGTAGCTTTTAAAGTTCGGATGCCCCGTGGCTTTCATGCGTTCGTGGAGACGTTTATCCACAAAATAGCGCTTCGAGTCTTCGAAGTGGATCCCCGTTTTTCGGTAAAACATAGAGCGGAACCGCTCGAAGTCGGCAGCATCTATTTTTTCTAATGCTGCGTTACTCATCGGCGCCTCTCACCTGGCTTCTTATCAAAGAGATCACAAATTGAATGTAGCTATGACGTGGGAAGCGGCTTTCTACTGTTTGCAAAATGTCGAGTGTTGATGCATCGGCAATCTCTGCAAGTTTATCGAGCGCTGTGCCAACCACATTTTCATTGTCATCGTTTAGAGCAAACTGGTGCAGCCAATTTACCGCTTCAATGTGTGCTACGGCACCAATGATATCTACACAAAAAATACGTGTATCCGGATCTTTATCCTGCATAAGAAGGGTAACATTCGCCGCAAATACATCTGGATTTTGTTGCATAAGTTCTATAGCACCGTTTCGAAGCTGCACGTTTTCGCTCTTAAGTAAGCTGAGCACTTGGGATGCGTGACGGCCTGACATATCTTGCTCAAGTGCACTAAATAGCGCTTCAATAACGGTCGGATCGTCCTCGAAAGGCAGCCGTCTGAGAAACTCGTCACAGGCTACTTTTCGACCACTCAAATCTCTAATAGCCCATCGACGCATGTCACCATCGTTTGAGTTAAGGTCGCTAACGAGTTGTTCTGTAGTTCGGGGGGTCTCGCGCTTTTCTTCAAAGTCTTCGGAAATATTGGAAACAGGCTCCACTTTCTTTTTTAAACCCATTTTTTTACTACTCCTATTAACGACAAAGCGCATTTAACTTCGACGCGACCTTCGGACTGTCAAGTACAAAACTGGCACAGCCAGCTTCGATAAGCTCTTTAGGCATACCAAACACCACCGATGTGGCCTCGCTCTCTGCGATTGTTGTTGCACCCTCTTTATAAGCTTTACTCATAGCGGTAACGCCATCACTTCCCATTCCTGTTAGCTGAACGCATAGCATGGAAAGTGGTTTATAGCAGGTAAGCGCACTATCAACCATTCGATCTACACTGGGGTGCCATAAAAAGCTCGGACTAGAGGGTACTGGTCGAGCAAAAACCTCACTCCCTGCTTTAGAAAAAGCAAGATCCGCATCACCTTTCGCTAAATAGACGGTGCCTGGTTTTATTGACATTTTACTGTCGACTTCAACAACATTAAGCGAACTTAAACCATCTAACCGCTTCGCCAGTGCACAGGTGAAAGATGCTGGCATATGCTGAGAGATGACAATCGGCACAGGAAAAGAAGGATTCAGATTCGCAACCAAATGCTCTAGTTTCTTAGGACCACCGGTTGAAACCCCGACTAACACCACTTCAAAGGGTACATTTTTGTTACTCCGAACCACTTTTTGTTTAACGACAGGCGGTGTTTTGGTGGTGGGACGTTGGGGCTTACCTGTTTTAGTGAGTGCGTGAATTTTATTGATAAGTGGGATTTCTAAATCTGAAATGTCCCTTGAAACAGTGCCGCCAGTTTTTAGAACAAAGTCACTAGCACCGAGCGCCAGTGCCTCTAACGTAATAGTCGCGCCTTTTTGTGTTAATGAAGACACCATAATGATGGGGCAGGTATAAAGCTTTTTCAGCATGGCTAAGCATGTCATACCGTCCATTACCGGCATGTTAATATCTAATGTTATGCAGTCTGGTTCGAACTCTACGGCTTTGGTTAAGGCTTCTTCACCATTGCGCGCTACCCTAACGATAAAGCCCTCTTTCTCGAAGAGCTCCGTAAATAACTTTCGCATTAACGCTGAATCATCAACAATAAGCACTTTAACTGACATAGATAGCCTCAAACGTTAGCTAACATTGCTCTTGGGCCGCTGCTACGGCATTGTCGTTGAGCAACACATTGGGTTCAATGATTTGGATGATGCGCTTTTCGTCGTTCAGCTTTATCAAACGGTTTAAGAATTCAGACTGCATCTCTGATAGCGATGGGGCCTCTTCGATAGTTTGCCTGACCACCGTTTTTACTTCCGCTACACCGTCCACGATAAAACCTGTGCGCTGTTTATCTTTTGTGAGGACAACGATTCGTTGACGCTCTGAAGTCTCACTACACGGCATCCCCAAACGGCTGCGTAGATCAATAACAGGCAGTACCGTTCCGCGAAGATTGACGATGCCTTTGAGATAATCTGGCGTGCTCGGCACGCTTTCTAGCTTTTCGGGCACCCTCGTAATCTCTTGTGTATCGTCAATACTTACGCCAAATTCCTGACCATTAATCCAGAAAATCACGTATTGCTCGCAATCATCTTCATCAAACGTAACTTCGTTACTTTCGCTCATTTGCGACTCCTGCTTAATATCATCATCGATACTCGTAAGCGCACTCATGAGCGCGCGCCCATAGATATTAGGAAGGTTAATAATGGAGACCAGACGCTTTCCACCATCGCTGCGGTACACAGCTTCAAGAAGTCCAGATTCCGCACCGTCGTTACAGACTGATGGCACGCTTTCTAGCTCAGTTTCGGAAATGGATACGACGTTACTGACCTTAGCAACAATAAAGCCTACACTACCAAACTCAGTGTTTTGAGTGACCACAATGCGAGATGTTTCATTAATTTGTGTGGGCATCATGCCAATGGCATTTGATAAGTCGACTATAGGAATAATGCGGCCGCGCAGATTAACCAAACCGAGGACAGCCGGGGCACTTTCTGGTAGTTGTGATATCTCTGCGGGAACTCTCACAATCTCTTCCACATCTTGAAGATGGAAAGCAAATTCTTGGTCTTCTAGCGAAAAACAGACTAGCTGCTGTAAGCTGTCATCAGCGTCTATACACTCACTTTCATCGCTATCTATGCGCTGCATACCGGATAATTGCATTGCGCTTCCGCCTTGCTTGGTCACCGCTTGCGCTTTTGCCAATGCTAATACATCTAAAATTTGCTCTACCGGCTCTTCGCTTTGTTTAATAATGCCAAGCATATAGTCATAAACGATAGAGTCGGTCATTGATGCTTTATCGATAACAGCGCCTTCAGCCACACTGTAAACGCGAAGCACTCGGTCAACTAAAAAGCCTATACTTCCAAGGTCAGTTTCCACCACAACAACACGAGTAGCATCACTAACTTCTGCATGGCGACCAAGCAAAATAGCGCTTAAGTCATAAACTGGAAGCACATTTCCCCGTAGGTTTGCTAGCCCCATCATTTGCGGTGGGCCGAGAGGCACTGAAACCATAGTCGGTACACGAATAATTTCACCCACCGATAACATGGGAAAGGTAAAGCGTTCTTGTTCGACTAAGAAAGATACGAACTGTTGCTCACTGTCTGAAACCTGCTCCAGGTTAGCGTCAGTTTCATTGAATGTAGTGTCGTTACTCATGAGGCAAGCTCCCCCTGTAAAGTCTTTTGCGATGAACTAGCCGTTTTGCATTTCGTCAGCTACCGAAGCAATTTCTTCAATAGACTTGGCTAACATTTCCATACCTTTACTTTGCTGCTCAGCTGCGCTAAGCGCTTGCTGACAATTGCTGCTCGCTTGTTCGTTGGCCGTTGCAATTTGTTCTAAACCGCGCTGGGCCTGGGTCACTCCTGCAGCAATTTCTTCACCACGGTCTTTCATTGCCTTGTTGTAATCCAACACTTCGCCTATGTCTGTTGAGATTTGTTCAACATCTCTTGTAGTCTGTTTGGCTTTCATTACCTCTCTCGAAGCGCTTTCAGCAACATTAGTTAGGTCGGTCTTTACACTTACTGTCTGATCTTGAATCGCTTTGATTAGGTCTTTTATTTGCTCTACATTTTCTGCAGCTTCATCAGCTAGGCTTTGTATATCCGCGGACACCACCGCAAAACCTTTACCGTACTCACCTGCGCGTGCAGCCTCTACCGCACCATTAACGGCCAGCATGCTGGTTTTAACCGAAACCGTTGTGATCGTATCTATCACTTTATCTATTTGGCGTGTCATAACTTCCATCTCACTGATGGCGCTGACGTTTTCTTTACTGGTTTCTAAGGCCAAATTTATACCGCTAACCATTTCTTCAATTAGCGAGCGATTTTCTTGAAGCAGCCTCGTAATTGCTTCGCCTTTTTCAAGTGCTATATCACTTTGCGTTGATGCTCTTTCGACGCCTTCTCTTAACAGATCGATATTACCCACAGCTTGGTCAACTGAACTCGCAGCCTGTTGAGCACCGTTATTGACCTGAGTAAGTGCCGTCATTATTTCGCTTGAAGAGCGGTTAATCTCTTCTAAACTCGCCGACAGTTCCTCAGCTGAAGATGCGACTTCCTCTGCGCTTTTATTGATATCAGTGCTGTTTTTAAGCTCTTCGGTGATTATCTCTAAAGACTGCGATGCCTGTTCAGCCTGTGACAAAGCGACACTTTGCTCAGAAACATTCGATGAAACTTCTTGTGCTGCGGTGGATTGTTCGTCGGCAGCACAAGAGATGATTTCTGAACCAGCTTGAATTTCGCGAGCCGCAGCGTCCATTGACTTCACCTGTGCCTGCAATTCTTCTGCGCCGTCAGCAATGCTTTGCATATCCGCTTTGATAGTGGTGAGCTGTTCGGTAACGGCTTCCCCTTTATTCACTTCTTCAAGCGCTGCTTCCGAAGAAGATTTAACAGCATCTGAAACGCGATTTGACTGCTCTTGAATTTGCTCTATCTGCTTTGCAATATCCGCCGCACTTTTATCTGACACTTCGGCAAGTGCACGGACAGTATCAGCGACCACCGCAAATCCTTTTCCGTGTTTACCTGCGCGGCCTGCCTCTATTGCGGCATTGAGGGCTAGCAAGTTAGTTTGATCTGCAATTCGGGTAACCTGCTTGACAGCTTCACCGATGTTTGAGGCTTGCTGCTCAAGTTCACTCATCATTACGACCGAACGCGATTGGTGCTCTGATGCAGTTTTAACGCTGGTCATCATGGCGCTTAAATCACCAACTACCCGTTCAAGGTAGGTTTGGAGCTCGTTGGTTTTACCCATTGTAGAGGCAGCTAGTTCAAGCTGTGCCACTAAACCACCGGAAATCTGTGTCACTGCCGCCAAGCTTTCCTGGCTCGCACTGCTAGACTCTTCCGCTCCTGCGGCAATTTCGTTAACCGCAGTGGACAGTTGATCTGTAGCGCTTGAAGCCTGGTTAATACCGCTAGCAAGCTCGGCTGTTGCTGATGCTACGCGCTCTGCAGCTTGCTGCTGTCTTGCTAGGGTTCTTGCTTTGCGGCGCTCCTCTTCCGCTTCTTTTCTCATTTTAGCGTCTACGTGGACGGTAGGGGTTACAGCCTGTTCAGTGGACTTTTTGAGCGCCATAATTAACCTCGATATTTAGATGGCCATTCGTTGACTGCATTAAATATCGTTTAAAAAAAGCGCTATTTGAGTATAAAAACAAATACTTTTGTATGATTATTACTACGACAAGTTCTTTTACCGTGGCCTGCAAAACAATGTGGCGCAAATGTCATAAAAGACACGATTTCGTACATGTTTATAAAAACAAAAGCTTATATATGTATTGAAGTCGAAGACGACAAGACCGACTTTGTCAAAGTACAAAAGTCTAATAGGGCTAACGTTAGGGTGAAGTTTTTTGGAGATAAACTACTTATAAATGATTAACTTATACCTAAGTATAAGAAAAAAGCGGCTATTAGCCGCTTTGATATTTTAACGATGCTTCGCTTCTGCGGTTAGCTGATACAAATTGTGTTAGCTGTGTAACTATATAAGTATTCCAGGTATCAGCTTTGCAATGCGTTGATTATAGGAACGTTCGCTTCTGGGAAATCTTCGGCGTTAAGCGCCTGCACATTAACCCACCGCGACTGTTGACCTTCTTTGCCATGAGGTTCACCGGTAAAGTCATATACACGATGAACGTCTAGTTTAACTTGCTTGTCGCCGTAATCATGAGTTATCACAATCACCGGCTCACTGTGGTTTACGCTAATACCAACTTCTTCAGCAAGCTCTCGCTTCAGCGCCTGTAGAACGGTCTCACCTTCTTCTACTTTGCCGCCGGGAAATTCCCATTTCCCGCCCTGATGAACATCGTCAGGGCGAAGAGTAATGAATATTTCATCGCCGCGGGCGATAACGCCCACAGCAACATGTACTACTTTCATTACTTAAGCTTGCCGTGGCACTGCTTGTACTTTTTACCAGAGCCACAAGGACATGGGTCGTTACGGCCTACTTTCGCGCCTTCGCGAACTTGGGTACGTACTTTGTCACTTGCTTCTTCAGGCGTTGTACTCGCTTCTTCGTGCTCGAAGTTCTTAGGCACATCGTCAGCTTGACGACGTTGCTCTTCTACCTTTTGCACGTCTTCTTCAGCTTGTACTTTTACACGCGCAAGAATCGTGATCACTTCAACTTTAAGTGCTTCTAGCATTTGCGAGAACAAGGCAAAGGACTCACGCTTGTACTCTTGCTTAGGGTTCTTCTGCGCGTAGCCACGTAGGTGAATACCTTGGCGTAGATGATCCATTGCTGCCAGATGCTCTTTCCAATGGCTATCTAGGTTTTGAAGCATTACCGCTTTTTCAAACTGACGCAGTACTTGTTCACCTACCACTTCTTCTTTTTGCTTATAGGCACTGACCACTTCACCTAAAATTCGCTCACGAAGCTTCTCTTCGTAAAGCTTGTCGTCATTTTCAAGCCAAGTCTTAATTGGCAGGTCTACGGCGAAGTCGGCACGCATGCGCTCTTCAAGGCCGCTTACGTCCCACATTTCCTCAAGAGATTGTGGAGGAATGTACTCATCGACAACGCTCGAAATAACGTCTTCACGGATAGCTGCGATAGTCTCGCTAATATCACCTTCGTCAAGAAGTTCATTACGCTGCTCGTAAATAACTTTACGCTGATCGTTGGCTACATCATCGTATTCAAGCAACTGCTTACGAATATCGAAGTTACGACCTTCTACTTTGCGCTGTGCATTTTCAATGGCGCGAGTTACCCATGGGTGCTCAATGGCTTCACCACGCTCCATACCCAAACGCTTCATCATATTGCCCATTTTCTCAGAGGCAAAAATACGCATTAGCGCATCGTCTAATGACAGGTAGAAACGGCTTGAACCGGGGTCGCCCTGACGGCCTGAACGTCCGCGAAGCTGGTTATCAATACGGCGAGATTCGTGACGCTCTGTACCAATAATGTGTAGACCACCAGATTCAAGCACTGCGTCGTGGCTTTTCTTCCATTCAGCTTTAATCTTTTCGATTTGCGCTTCAGTTGGATTTTCAATTTTCTCAACTTCTGCTTGCCAGTTACCACCTAGCACGATATCGGTACCACGGCCTGCCATGTTGGTCGCAATGGTTACAGCACCGGGTTTACCAGCCTGTGCGACGATATCTGCTTCGTGTTCATGGAACTTAGCGTTTAGTACCTTATGAGGGATTTTTGATTTCTTAAGAATGCGAGAAATCAGCTCTGAGTTCTCGATAGACACCGTACCCACTAGCGTAGGCTGACCGCGTTTAACGCACTCTTTAATGTCTTCAACAATGGCTTCGTATTTTTCTTCTGCCGTTAGGTAGATAAGGTCAGCCATGTCTTTACGCTGCATAGGGCGGTTGGTTGGAATAACCACCGTTTCTAAGCCGTAGATATGATTAAATTCAAAGGCTTCTGTATCGGCAGTACCTGTCATACCTGCAAGCTTGTTGTACAAGCGGAAGTAATTCTGGAAGGTAATTGACGCAAGGGTTTGGTTTTCGTTTTGAATACGAACCCCTTCTTTCGCTTCTACGGCCTGGTGTAAACCTTCAGACCAGCGACGGCCTTCCATAGTACGACCCGTGTGCTCGTCAACAATGACTATTTGGTCGTCTTTAACAATGTAATCTACGTCTTTCGCGAACAGCTTGTGAGCCCGTAGTGCAGCGTTTATATGGTGAAGCAATGAAATATTACCAGCAGCGAACAGCGACTCACCTTCAGGCAATAAGCCTTCTTCGTGAAGTATCTCTTCAACGTGTAACTGACCGCGCTCGGTAAGGTGAATTTGTTTTGCTTTAAGGTCGATAGTGTAATCACCATCGCCTTCTTGGCCCTCTTCATCTTCCTTTTCTTGCTGAACAAGCTTAGGAATAATGACGTTGATACGGCGATATAATTCTGAGCTATCTTCAGCCTGGCCAGAGATAATAAGTGGCGTACGGGCTTCGTCGATTAGGATGGAGTCAACTTCATCCACTACTGCATAGTTAAGCGGGCGCTGAACACGATCTTGCGGGCTGAACGCCATATTGTCGCGTAGGTAATCAAAACCAAACTCGTTGTTGGTTCCATAGGTAACATCTGCTTGGTAAGCGTCGCGCTTTTGCTCAGGTGACATACCCGGTACGTTGCAACCTACGCGCATACCTAAAAACATGAATAACTGATTACTCCACTCAGCATCACGACGTGCTAGGTAGTCATTCACGGTAACAACATGAACACCTTTGCCCGATAGGGCATTAAGGTAAGTTGGCAAAGTAGCCGTAAGGGTTTTACCTTCACCGGTACGCATTTCGGAAATTTTGCCTTCGTGCAGTACTTGACCGCCAAGCATTTGCACGTCGAAGTGACGCATACCGTAAACACGTTTACTGGCTTCACGTACCGTAGCAAAGGCTTCAATAAGGATGCTATCCAGGCTTTCACCTTTTTCGATACGGGCTTTAAATTCGTCCGTCTTAGCCTTTAGCGCCTCATCGGAAAGCTTTTCAAATTCTGCTTCCAGTGCATTAATGGCATCTACGTTTTTGCGTAATTTTTTTAATAATCGGTCGTTTCTACTACCGAATACTTTTCGAAGGATGCTTGAAAACATTAGCTTTTATATTCCACTACTTGTCGAGGCGCCGCACATCGTGCACAGCTAAATTAAACGTATAAAACACAATATTAAATGCGTTGTGTTCTGCGATGTTCTTAAATTATGCTTCTTCGCTTCAAATGACCTAACTAACAAGGCATTATCGACGAGAATTACCTGGCTGCTACCTACGCTATTTTTTGTAAACGAAAGGCAGAGGATCGATTGGTTTTCCGTTTCTTATTACTTCGTAGTGGACATGAACGCCAGTTGAGCGCCCCGTATTGCCCATTTTTGCAATTGGCTCCCCTTTGGTCACCACATCGCCTATTGAAACAGTAAGGGTGTCGTTGTGCCCATAGCGGGTAACATAGCCATCACCGTGATCAATTTCTACTAGTTGGCCATAGCCATAGCGCTCACCCGCCCAGGTCACAATACCTGCGGCAGTTGCTACTACGTTTTCCCCTGCTTTACCCGCGAAGTCTAGCCCTTTGTGCATAGTAGGTTCGCCAGTAAACGGGTCGGCCCGCATACCATAATAAGAAGACAACCACCCTGACTCTATCGGACGACCAGATAATTGGCTCTGTTCGTTGATATGGTGACCCCTTACCAAACTTTCAAGCATAGACAACTGTTGAGACTTTAAATCAAGTGATTGCTCTAGTTTGGCTATATCATGAAGGATGGGGTCGTCTTGGAGGTTTTCCGGTATCGATACCGGTACGAAAGCGTCCAGGTCAGCCGCTGACATACCTAATTCTGTTGCGATTTGCTTGCCCTTTTCGTCAAGTAGCGAGGCCTGTGCAGACAATTCTGCTACATGAGAAAGCAAAGCTTTTAGTTTTATCGTTGTTTGTTGCTTTAGCGCTTCAACGTCTTTTTGTTTTTCGCTGACTTCAGTCTGCGCTAAGCGAACCCGTGCGACATCCTCCGACACAGATTCAGTAGAACGGCTCGACACTAGCATAAAAATAGACGAGAGCACGGTTGCGCTCACGAGCGTACGGACACTAATGCTGTGTCTGTAGCGTTTATTTTTACCTGCTAATGTGATTGTTAATTTCATACCACGAAGAAAATTGCTGTTTCACGCCACTCTTTTTCATACTACTTCATAACACTATGAATGTGTTTTAGCCAAAGGCGACAACCTTCAACTTATAGTTTTTTTGTCGAATGGGTGAAATTTATATTAATTATTCGGCTACTGTATCATTTATTACAGTAATTGCCATATGAAAAAAAGCCGCCCGTTAGGCGGCTTTTTTAAATTTTTACGCTAACGCGGGTTGAGCATAACGAATGGGTGCCGTTTCCTGCGAGTCGTAGGTCACAAACTCCCAACACTCCTTTTGCGCAAGCACTGCGTTTAGTAGCTTGTTGTTCAGACCATGGCCTGTTTTGTACGCACGCAATTCACCAATCAAACTGTGGCCGCCAAGATATAAGTCACCAATAGCGTCCAGAATTTTGTGTTTTAAGAATTCATCATCGTAGCGCAACCCTTCAGGGTTGAGTACGCGGAATTCGTCCAACGCCACTGCGTTTTCCATGCTGCCACCCAACGCTAGGTTGTTAGCATTCATGTACTCTAAATCGCGCATGAAACCGAAGGTACGTGCACGGCTTACTTCATTCACATACGAACATGAATCGAAATCCATCACCATATGCTGACGAGTTTGACTGATCACAGGGTGGTCAAAGTCAATTTGGAAATCAACACGGAAGCCATCGTAAGGCACTAACTCGGCCCACTTATCGCCATCTTCTACACGAACTGGCTTTTTAATACGAATAAACTGCTTAGGCGCGTTTAGCTCTTCAACACCAGCAGATTGAAGTAAAAATACGAACGGGCTAGCACTTCCGTCCATAATTGGCAGCTCGTTACTGTCTACTTCAACAATAATGTTGTCGATGCCTAAACCTGCAAGTGCAGACGCTAAGTGCTCTACCGTTTGGATAGTTACACCGTCTTCGTTGTTTAGGCACGTACACAGCATGGTATTACCTACCGCGTTCGCACGCGAAGGTATGTCAACATGTGGTTCAAGGTCAACACGCCTAAACACGATACCCGTGTTTGCTGGCGCAGGTCGGAGAGTCATTGTGACCTTTTCCCCTTTATGAAGCCCAATTCCGGTCTCTTGTACCGATTGCTTGATTGTACGTTGTCTAATCATCTGCTTAAGCTTTTACCTATTAAAAAAGCGGGCGCGAATTATAGAGAGTTATTACTCACATGTCAAAAAACACCCGTTCTGGCAAGTTTCACCTTGTCAGATTACGTATTTTCTTAACCTATTCACGCGAAATTCTTCACGCTGTGTAAATACACCTTACTAAGTAAGACAACACAAACGTAAAATAATTCCCTTCCTTTTCAGGCAGCTAAATTAGTCTGCCTGCTTGCGAAGAAACGCAGGAATATCTAAATACTCCAAATCGTTGTCTGGCTGAGCACTGTCGTCAGCTTTCAGCGCTTGGTTGCCTTCTGTACCACCTACTGCAGAACGCGGTTCACTTGTTTGTGAATTACCGTATTCCTTAGCCGGCTGTGTAAGGCGAGAACCTTCTGCGCTTACTAATGAAATGTCAGGCTTACGCTCTGCGCCAATACCGGTTGCAACAACCGTTACGCGAAGCTCATCTGTCATTTCCATATCGATAACGGTACCGACAACCACAGTCGCATTTTCTGATGCGAACGCTTTAACAGCGTTACCTACAGTCTCAAACTCATCGATAGCGAAATCTGGACCTGCTGTAATATTCACAAGAATACCGCGTGCGCCTGACAAGTCGATATCTTCAAGCAGTGGACTAGCAATCGCTGATTCAGCGGCTTCTTCAGCGCGGTCTGGACCGCTTGCTGCACCGCTACCCATCATAGCTTTACCCATCTCAGACATAACAGTACGTACGTCTGCGAAGTCAACATTGATCAGACCAGGGCGAGTGATAAGCTCCGCAATACCTTGAACTGCGCCGCGCAAAACATCATTTGCTGCGCTAAATGCTTGCAGAAGCGGCGTGCCTGGACCCATTACTTTTAATAGCTTTTCATTCGGAATAGTAATAAGCGAGTCAACGTTGTTAGCTAGCTCAACAATACCTTGTTCAGCAAAAGAGGTACGCTTTTTACCTTCAAATGGGAACGGCTTAGTCACTACCGCTACCGTAAGAATGCCCATTTCCCGGGCAATCTTCGCTACTTCCGGTGCTGCACCTGTACCTGTACCACCGCCCATGCCGGCTGTAATGAAAACCATATCGGCACCGTCTAGCGCCTGACGAATGGTTTCTCTGTCTTCTTGCGCAGCTTCACGACCAATGTTTGGATCGGCACCCGCACCTAAGCCTTTGGTTACGCTTGAGCCAATTTGAAGTGTTACGTCTGCACTTGAGCTACGAAGCACCTGTGCGTCAGTATTCACTGCGATAAATTCTACGCCTTCAATGCTTTGAGACACCATGTGCTCAACGGCATTACCACCGCCGCCACCGACACCGATGACTTTGATTACGGCTTCTTCGCCGTGACTATCCATTAATTCGAACATACTTACTCTCCGGTTGTACGTCTTTTTAAACACTACGCCAGGTCATTCCCTTAGGCTAATTGCTTCCTGCTAGCCTTAATGCCGTAGCTATAGCGCCCCCAAAATAAAATTAAAATTCACCTTTAAACCAGCTTTGCACTCGATGAAATAAGCTTTCACCGGTCTTCTGCGTACTGGACTTCTTATTATCAGATTGTACTTTGCCATATTGCAGCAGCCCTACGACTGTTGCAAAGCCAGCATCATCAACGTATTCAGACAAACCTTTTACGTTGATGGGTTTGCCCACGCGCACGGGCATCTGGAAAAGTTCTTCGGCAAATTCCACAGCACCTTCCATCTTAGCGGTACCGCCAGTAAGTACAAGACCTGCTGCGATTTGCTCTTCCAGACCGCTGGCACGAATTTCATCATGTACCAGCTCAAAAAGCTCTTGATAGCGAGGTTCAATCACCTCAGCTAGCGTATGTCGAGACATCACTCTAGCCGGGCGCCCGCCCACACTAGGTACTTCAATACTGTCTTCCATACTCACCATATCTTTCAATGCACAGGCATAATTCACCTTAATTTCTTCTGCATTGCTGATAGGCGTTCTAAATATTTTAGCAATGTCGCTAGTAATTTGATTACCCGCAACCGGTATAACTGCCGTGTGGCGAATCGCACCATCTGTGAATATAACCATATCCATAGTGCCACCACCAATGTCAACCACACACACGCCAAGCTCTCGCTCGTCGTCAGTTAACACGGCATAACTTGACGCCAACGCTGAAAAGATCAGCTGGTCGGCATTCAGTTCACAACGCTCTACACATTTCACCATGTTTTTCGCCATATCGTCGGCACAGGTAATAATGTGGGCGTCGGCTTCCATTCGTACTCCTGACATACCGATAGGGTTTTTAATGCCTTCTTGTACATCAATGGTAAATTCTTGAGGTAACACATGAAGTAAACGACGTTCTGCAGCAATTGGCACACTGCGCGCCGCATGAATAACGTTATCTACATCTTCTTGTGTTACTTCTTGGTTGTTAATCGGTACCATGCCGTTTTCGTTTTGGCATTTTACGTGACGCCCCGAGATAGACATGAAAACTGAAGATACACGGCAATCTGCCATTAACTCCATCTCGTTTACTGCACGCTGTACTGACTTAACGACCAGGTTTAAATCGTTAACGCCGCCCTTGTCCATGCCTTTCGATGCATGGGTGCCCACGCCAACGATACTGATTTGATCGTCTTCTAGTAATTCACCCACCACGGCCTTTACTTGGCTGGTGCCGATATCTAGCCCTACAATCAAATTGCGTTCAGCAGGTTTTGACATGGTTTCCTTAACTCTCTTCATCTGTGGCGCTGTCATCTTTCCATCCGACTGCAACGCCCGTGTCATAGCGAAGGTCGACGTATTTCACCGCCTTCTCTTGTTGCGCCAAAAGTGGATAAACATCAATAAACCGTTGTAGCCTATCGATAAACTCCTGACGCCCTAAATTCAATTTAATGCCGTTTTCCAACTGCACTTGCCACGCAAATCGCTCACTCAGTGACAATTCATCAATTGTCATGTCTGTCGTTGCTATTAACGCGTGCATCGCGTTGTAGCCTTCGAGGGCGGTTTTTTCACTGCCGCCCGGACCAAACAAGCGCGGCAAATCAAGCTTCACGCCTTCGTCGTTAAACGTGTCCCCATAAGGGTTTAACAACAAATCTTCATTCCATTGCGCAACCGGCTGCTGCTCAACCAAATAAATTTTTAACGTATTTGGCCACTTCTTTCTTACTGACGCGCGATAAACCCAAGGCTGCGCTTCAACAAGCTCAAATACTTCGTTGACGTCAAGCGCAAAAAAGCTTCCTGGCTGCGCTTTGCGTATTAACCGCTCTAGCTTGGTAATATCGATGTGCTGATAATCACCAGAAAAATCGATAACCTGAACCGGCATTTGCTGTTCGTCTTGCAAATACTGGTTTGCTTTAAGCCCGCCAAATACTAACCCAGCAATTACAAACAGTAAGAACGCGACACCGCCCCACACTGCCGTTTTGCTTTTTCCGCCTTTTTCAGAAGCAGACTTAACTTGGTTAGTATTGGTATCCGCCACGTTTACGCCTTGTTTGCAACGTCATCAAAACTGGTAGAAAGAATACTTAGTACCAGTTCGTCAAATGTTAATCCTGCAACTTTGGCTGCCTTCGGCACCAAACTCTTTTCTGTCATGCCAGGTACTGTGTTCGCCTCTAGCAAGTAAAATTGCCTTTGGTTGTCCTGCATAACGTCAATTCTTCCCCAGCCGCTGCCAGAAATAGCGTCAAAAGCACGAGATGCCAGTTTTGCTAACTGTGCTTCTTGCTCTTCAGACAAGCCGCTTGGGCAATAGTATTCTGTTGTATTATCCTGATATTTCGCAGCATAATCATAGAACGTATGTGGAGTAGACATGCGAATAGACGGCAACGCCTGCCCCTGTAAAACAGAAACAGTGAATTCGGGGCCGTCTATATACTGCTCTAACAGGACTTGATTATCGTATTTAAAGGCGTCCTGAATGGCAGTTTCGAGTTGTTTAGCGCTTGTCACTCTCGCCATGCCAATACTCGACCCTTCTCTGGCCGGTTTTACCATGACTTCATTCCCCAATTTATCCATTATAGCGCTGCACTTACCAGCTTCAAAGTGCCTTTTATCAGCAATTTCATATTTTGCAGTGGGTAAACCTAAACTTTGCCACACTTGCTTAGTATGAATTTTATCCATTGCCAGCGCAGAGCCTAAAACTGGGCTCCCCGTATAGGGAATTTTTAGGAACTGAAGGGCCCCTTGCATAGAGCCATCTTCACCGCCGCGACCGTGAAGCATGATTAGTGCTCTGTCGACTTTTAATTCAAGAAGATCAGTAAGCGGTCGCTCTGCTGGGTCAAAACCAAAGGCGTCCACACCTTGCCTTAATAGCGCCTTTAATACCGCATTACCTGAATTTAGTGATACTTCGCGCTCTGCAGAGTCTCCACCAAGCAGCACAGCCACTTTCCCGTACTCACTCGGTAAATGGGTCTTTTGCGAGCGAACACTTACCGAAGGACTAATCATGTTGCTTCCCTTCCTTCGTAAGCGATGCAGGCTCTAACTCATGGCGTGCTAGAAGCTTAGCAATTTGTCCGATATTACCGGCACCTTGGGTCATGACGATATCGCCATCCTGTATGATATTCGCCAAAATTCCTGGCAGCGCCTCTTTATCGCCCACATAAACAGGCTCTATCTGGCCGCGCTGACGTATGGAGCGGCACAATGCTTTACTGTCAGCGCCTTCAATAGGCTGTTCGCTGGCGGCATATACATCTAGAAGCAACAGTGCATCGACGCTAGATAGCACTTCAACGAAATCTTCATAGAGGTCGCGGGTTCGCGTAAAGCGATGGGGCTGATAAACCATAACTAAGCGTTTATCAGGCCAGTTTGCCCGAGCCGCAGCGATAGTCGCTTTAACTTCCGTTGGGTGGTGACCATAGTCATCCACCAAACAAACTTCACCTTTACTGGTAGTAAACGTACCTAGCTGCTCGAAACGACGGCCTATGCCGCCAAAGCTGGCTAGCGCGCGAATGATAGCGTCGTCATCTACACCTTCATCCGTTGCTACAGCAATAGCAGCAAGGGCATTAAGCACGTTGTGGTTACCGGTGAGGTTCAACGTAATATCTAACGGTTCACGCTCTGGTCGAATAACGGTAAAACTCGCTTTACCAAATGACAGTGAAATATTCTCTGCACGATAGTCGTTATGAGATTCAAAGCCGTAGGTGAGAATACTTCGGCCTATGCGAGGACGAATCTCTTGAATATTCGCATCGTCACCGCATACGATGGCCTGACCGTAAAACGGTAGGTTTGACAAAAACTCAACAAAGGTATCTTTTACTTTCGAGAAGTCGCCACCATAGGTATCCATATGGTCCGCTTCAATATTGGTTACAACCGATACCATTGGCTGCAAGTGAAGGAAGGACGCGTCACTCTCATCAGCCTCGGCGATTAGATAACGGCTTTTGCCTAGTCGCGCATTCGTACCAGCGCTATTAAGCAGGCCACCAATAACAAAGGTAGGGTCATACTCAGCTTCTGCGAAAATCGTCGAAATCAAACTGGTTGTGGTCGTTTTTCCATGGGTACCCGCTACTGCAATACCGTGGCGGAAGCGCATCAGCTCTGCCAGCATTTCTGCACGGCGAATAATCGGAATGCGCTTTTCACGAGCTACGATAATTTCTGGGTTTTGCTCATTGATGGCGCTAGAAACCACAATAACGTCCATGCCTTCGACATTTTCCGCGCGATGACCTATTTTAACATCAGCACCTAATTCGCTTAAGCGCTGGGTCATTGGCCCTTCTTGAATGTCAGAGCCAGCAATAGCATAACCTTCGTTTAGTAATACTTCGGCAATACCACCCATACCGGCACCGCCGATACCAATAAAGAATATATTTTTAACCCGGCGCATTTGCGGGCTTTCAAATGGGGTTTTAAAAACCATTAGTCCCCTACTCCTACCACGCTTTTAACGTGGCTTACTACATTTTCCGTGGCATGAGTGCTTGCACAAGTTTTCGCTACAGCACCCATCTTTAAGCAGTCTTCAGGGTGTTGTAACCACTGACGCACCGCCTGCCCTAAATTTTCTTTCAATACTGATTGAGCAATCATCAGTGCCGCATTTTGCTTCACTAACGACTGCGCATTTTTCGTTTGGTGATCGTCCACCGCAAAAGGTAGCGGAACGAAAATCGCCGCGCGTCCTGCAGCTGCAACCTCGCTCACCGTAAGCGCACCGGCTCTGCAGACAATAAAGTCAGCCCATTCATAGGCTGCGGCCATATCATCAATAAAATCACTTACATCAACTTTCGCCATATCAGCGCCTACGGATTTATAAGCTTGAGCAACACTTTCACTGTTGCCTTTACCGCACTGGTGCTTTATTGATAAACCTTCTAGGACACCGCATGTCTCAGGCACAGTTTCATTCAAAATCTGTGCACCTAAACTGCCGCCAACTACAAGCATATTTAAACCTTGCTTGTGCTCACTAGTGTTTTCAAAGGTGTTTGTACGAGCGTCTGCGTTAATGTCTACAGGTTTAGGTATCACCTGCCAAATTTCATCGCGAACAGGATTGCCAACAGTATGCACCTTATCTGCAACCCCTGAAAATTGTTCTTTAGCATCGTTAAAGCCAAGCAACACACGGCTTGCAAATTTACTGAGAAGCTTATTAGTCATGCCAGCCGCTGCGTTTTGTTCATGCACTATCACAGGAATACCTAAGCTCTTCGCTGCAACGCCGCCAGGACCGCTCGCATAGCCGCCAAAACCAATAACAATATCCGGCTGTAGACGTTTTATAATTCGTCTTGCAGAAAATAAGCTTTTTACTAAAGCGACAGCACCTTGAATACGTGCAGAAATACCTTTGCCACGAAGCCCTTTTACGGGAATAAAGTGAATAGGTATGTCGTGCTTAGGTACAACTTGCGCTTCCATTCGCTCGGCAGTGCCCAGCCAATGAATATCCCAACCTTCATTTCGAAGCGCGTTAGCTACTGCAAGACCAGGGAAAACGTGTCCGCCTGTACCACCAGCCATAATTAAACAACGCTTAGCCATTATCAGCCTCCTGCGCTACGCGCGCGAGTATGGCTTTAATGCCGGCCTTGCCTTCATCTTCCGCACTTGATGTTTTGGCGCTAGGTTTAGCTTCAACCGTCGCTGTAGAAAAGTCTGATTCATCTGTATTGCTCTCTACACTCGCTCCATCATCAGCATGTGCCGCTTTAGATTGAGACGCGCTTGTAGGAATAGGCTTTTTACGTCGGGCTTTGCTTTTACCTGACTTGCCATCGCCCCGGCCAATCGCCTGTACGCCATCAACCCGTAATTCAAAATCGATACGAAGTAATATGGCTACTGCTACTGACATGATGATAAGTGACGAGCCGCCGTAGCTAACTAACGGCAGTGTTAACCCTTTTGTTGGCAGAATACCTGCGCTTGCACCAATATTTACCGCCGTTTGGAAACTGAACCAGATGCCTATGCTGTAAGCCATGTAACCATCAAACGGTCGCCCTTTTTCAAGTGCCTTATTTCCAATGCTCAGCGCACGCAACACCATCCACAAAATAAGGCCGAGTACGGCAAGCACACCAACAAAGCCTAGCTCTTCGGCCAAGATGGCCATAACAAAGTCAGTGTGTGCTTCGGGTAAGAACTCCAGTTTTTGCAAGCTATTGCCTAAGCCCTGCCCAAACCAGTTACCACGGCCATAGGCCATTAAAGACTGAGTTAACTGATAACCAGCACCGAACGGGTCGGCCCAAGGGTCTAAGAAAGAGGTAACCCGTTTCATTCGGTATTCTTCGAACACGATAAGCGCTACAACCGCCAATATGCCTGCAAACACCAGTGCGAAGAACTGCCAAAGTCTCGCCCCCGCTAAAAACAGCAAGCCAATCGTAGTTGCAAACATCACAACGACCGTACCTAAGTCTGGCTGTAGCAGTAACAGCATTGCTAACGCAAAGAACACCACAAGAGGCTTAATAAAGCCTTTTAAATTTTCGGTCACTTCTTCGTAACGACGAACCAAGTACCCAGCCAAATACGCAAAGAAAAAGAGCTTAGCTGGCTCGGCCGCTTGAATGGTGATAGGGCCAATCGCTAACCAACGGGTACTCCCGTTTACGGTTCTTCCCACTACCAGTACTGCTAGTAATAGGGCGATGGCCGCAAGCAGAAGGTAGGGGTTGGTCATGCGCCAAAACTGCATGGGTAAATTAAGGACTACCATTGCAGCGACGATGGCCCCAACTATGTAAATACCGTGGCGAATAGCAAAATAGAAAGGATTGTCGTGCAGCCTATCGGCCACCGGCATAGACGCCGAGGTAACAATAACAACCCCAATGCTCATCAGTGCAAGTGCGATTAAGATCAGCGTCACGTCATAGGGATGTTTAGCTGAAGGTTGGCCGTCGTGCTTCGCGGCAAATAACGCGCTAAGTTTGGTAGAGGCAGTCATCATGATGAGGCCTCCACAGCGCCGTTGTTTTCAACGTGTAAATTATGTAGGTTGTATACATCTTGTTTAAACACGTCACCGCGATGCATGTAGTTTTTAAACATATCTAAGCTTGCACACGCCGGAGAAAGCAGCACTACATCACCAGGGGCAGCAAGTCTTGTTGTTGCTTTTACGGCATCTTTCATGGTTGCCACACGAGTGGTATGCGCAAAGCTCTTTTCAAACAGGTGTGCATCTTTGCCCAATGCAAACACGTGCGAGACATATTTATTCAGATAAGGCGAAAGGCTAGCTATATCAGCACCTTTAGCGTCACCACCTGCAATAAGAATCAGCTTTCCTTGTACAGTCGGGGCTAACCCTTCAAGGGCCGCGACGGTGGCACCAATGTTGGTTGCTTTCGAATCGTCGATATAGCGAACATCGTTTACACGGGCTATTTCTACACACCGATGTGGTGCAGCTTTAAAGCTGTGTAGATGTTTAACCGCAAGCTCTGGCGAAACACCTAGCTGAAGGCAGATACCCAATGCAGCCATGATGTTTAGTACGTTATGCATGCCCGCTAAATGGATATTGCTAAGGGCAATAAGCTTTTCGCCATTAAACGTGATGTATAGACTTTGTTTATCGCCAAGCGTATTACCGTCACTGCCAAAAGACGCAATCGCAAACCCTGTGGCCGATTCTCCCAGTCCATATTCAATGATATTTATTGACGCTTGCGCGTCTTCATTAGATACGGAATTTGACGGAGCATCAGCCTTAGCATTAGCAATAGTCTGCTCGTCTGGCGCTACAAACTCACCGTCTCTCCATACAACCGCAGATTTCGCGTTATCGAAAATGCGATGTTTGGCATCGATATATGCTTCAAGGGTGATATGACGGTCTAGGTGGTCATCGGAAATATTAAGCACAGTAGCAGCTTCAAGCACCAGGCTAGACGTAGTTTCAAGTTGAAAACTTGATAGCTCCATCACCACTACATCTGCATCACTTTGTAGCGCTTCAAGCACAGGGCGACCTACGTTACCCGCTTCAATACTTTTTACGCCGCAGCTTTTAAGCAGATGGTTCACTAATAACGTAACCGTGGTTTTGCCGTTAGAGCCGGTTATGCCCACTACGCGCTTAGCTGGTGTAGCACCGTTCGAGGAGGCATTTAAACGGGCGAACAACTCAACATCGCCGATCACCTCAACGCCACACTTTTGCGCTAAAGCCACTTGTTCAATATCCAGAGCAAGCCCCGGGCTTAACACCAAGGTGTCTACACCATCAAAGTAATCTTCGCCTAGGGCATGGCAAGTGACCTTGTCTGCCATAAACGCTTGCATGTCAGTATCAAGATCAGGGTCGGTAACTAGAGCAAAACTAGCACGTGTATCAAACGCTTTAACCATTGCCTTTTGTTGCAACAAAAAGCGCACGCAAGCCTGACCTGTAACACCTAGGCCACCGACTACATAACTATGCTCACGTACGTTATACGACATTACGATTTATCTCTTTACCGCTTATCTAAGTTTGAGGGTAGCAAGACCCACCAATACCAAAATGATTGAAATGATCCAAAAACGCACGATAACCCGCGGCTCTGGCCAGCCCTTCAATTCATAGTGATGGTGAATAGGCGCCATGCGGAAAATTCGCTGACCACGCAATTTGTAAGAACCTACCTGAAGGATGACCGACAAGGTTTCCATAACAAAAACACCACCCATAATGATTAACACCAGTTCCTGACGCACTAGTACTGCAAGCACGCCTAATGTGCCGCCTAGTGCTAGTGAACCAACATCGCCCATAAACACTTGTGCTGGGTAAGTGTTAAACCATAAAAAGCCTAAGCCTGCACCGACCATAGCGGTACACACAATCACCAGTTCACTAGTAAGCGGAATATGAGGAATATTCAGGTATTCAGCGAAATTCGCATTTCCTGTTACATAGGCAAAAATAGCGAATGCACCTGCCACCAATATAGTGGGCACAATGGCAAGTCCATCCAAGCCATCGGTAAGGTTTACCGCGTTACTTGTGCCTACAATGGCAAAGTAGGTAATAATGATGAAGAACGCACCTAACTGCGGGAACACTTCTTTGAAGAAAGGCACCAGTAGCGAGGTTTCAGCGCTTATCGTTGCGCTGCTGTATAGATAGAATGCAACGCCTAACGCAACCACAGATTGCCAGAAATATTTCCAACGGGCGATAAGCCCCTTCGAGTCTTTGCGGATCACTTTTCTGTAGTCGTCAACAAACCCAATAATACCGTAGGCCACAACCACGGTAAGGGTTACCAACACATAACGGTTAGTCAGGTCAGCCCAAAGCAGGCCGCTTACTACAATTGCTGCGAGTATAAGTAACCCGCCCATAGTGGGTGTGCCTGATTTTGATAAATGGCTTTGCGGGCCATCGTCACGCACCGTTTGACCAATTTGCATACGCTGCAAATAGCGAATCATCTTAGGGCCAATAAGAATGGCAATAAGTAACGCGGTCAGCGTGCTTAAAATTGCACGAAGGGTAAGGTATGAAAATACGTTAAACCCTGAATCGAATTGTGTCAGCCAGTCGGCTAGCCAAATTAACATGCTATTCGCTCCCGACGGCTATCGTGCTTTCCCAGCGCAGAGGCCTCTACCGCCTCTACCACACGCTCCATTTTGGAGCTGCGTGAACCTTTAACTAAAATTGAAATATCGCGCTGCTGCACTAACAAATCACTCTCCATTGCGGCCAACAAACTTTCAACATCGCTGAAATGGCCACCATTTTCATTAAACACAGCACTCGCTGATTGACTCAAAACACCCATGGTATACAGGTAATTAATTCCTTTTTGTTTAGCGTATTCCCCTACCTGCTCGTGGTAATAACGCGCTTTTTCGCCCAGCTCTTTCATGTCGCCTAATACAAGAACGCGGATGCCTGAAAAGCTACTTAGCGTATCAATTGCTGCATTAACAGACGCCACGTTGGCGTTGTAGGTGTCATCTAACAGGCGAACTTGTTCGGTAAGCTGTTTTACATTCAAACGGCCGCTAACTTGCTTCATGGCAAGTAAGCCATCGCGTACGTTTTCTAAAGTTGCGCCAACTTGTAGCGTTAGCGCAGCAGCAACAAGGGCATTCCCCACATTGTGAACACCCGGAATAGTGAGCTGAATAGACATATCACCTTGCGGGCAAACCAAATGGAATGCAGCGCACCCATCTAATCCAATAGTGATATCTTCTGCTCTAAAATCCGCTTCGTTTTTCTGCTGGGGCGAAAACGTTAGCGTTTTGGTCTGTTTAAGTTTGCCTTGCCAAAATTCAGCAAACTGGCTATCAACATTAACTACCGCTACACCATCACTGCCTAAGCCTTTGAAAATTTCGCTTTTGGCGCGCGCCACGCCTAGCAAGCTGCCAAAGCCTTCTAAGTGAGAAGCGGCGGCATTTACGATAGTCGCTACGTCCGGCTTAACAAGGTTCGTGGTATAGGCAATCTCACCAATGTGATTTGCGCCTAACTCCATAACCGCGTATTCATGCTGAGGCTCAAGGCGTAGAAGCGTTAGCGGCACACCGATATCATTATTGAAGTTACCGTTTGTGGCTAATACATTTCCTCTTCGCGCCAAAATAGCCGCGCACATTTCCTTTACGGTGGTTTTACCACTGCTTCCGGTGATAGCAATCGTTTTGGGCGCCACGTGTGATTTTACGGCCGCACCTAAGAGGCCAAGCGCTTTTTTGGTATCTTCAACCATGATGACAGGTAACGTGGTCGCTACGTCTTCACTGGCAATAACCGCGCTAGCGCCTGCTTTCTCAGCCGTTGAAATAAAATCATGGCCATTGAAATTCGGGCCTTTCAAGGCCAAATAAACTGCGCCATCTTCAAGGGTGCGGGTATCGGTACTTACCGCTGACACTTCAACGTCAGCAGCACCTTTTAATAATTTTCCGTTAACCTTTTCGGCTATCCATGACAGCGTTGTTGTTATCATTTGCTGTACTCCTGTTGCAGTCGCGCCACAACTGCACGTTCGTTATAGTTAGTCTTTTTGTCACCGATAATTTGGTAATCTTCATGGCCTTTTCCGGCCACAATGATGATGTCGCTTTCATGCCCATGTTTAAGGCAGTGACGAATAGCTTGCTCGCGGTCGGGAATAGACACTGCCAGCTCAGAGTTTTTTAAGCCCGCAATGATGTCCTTAGCAATAGACTCAGGGCTTTCGCTTCTGCTGTTGTCGGTGGTGATCACAATAGCGTCAGCGCCTGACTCAGCAGCCTGGCCCATTAGTGGTCGCTTACCTTTATCACGGTCGCCACCACAACCAAACACACACCATACTTTGCCCGCGGTGTGGAATTTGGCGCTTAGCAGCACTTTTTCTAGTGCATCTGGCGTGTGCGCGTAGTCCACCACCAAGTTAGCAGCACCCGTTACAGGGAAAACTTCCATTCGCCCGGGTACAGGCGTGATTGCATTTACCGCGTTAACCACGTCATCAAAACGCTCACCTTCAGCGAGTAGCGTACCTATAGCGCTAAGTACATTGCTGATATTGAACTTTCCAAATAGTGGCAGCGAAATAGCTGCGCTTCCCCACGAACTCACCAATTCAAAGCTACATCCACCTGCATGATAAGAAGCATTTGTGGCGAAACAATGGCGACTTTGTGGATTGTTATGTTTGCGCAAGAACTCACTTTCACCGCTTTCATCCAGACCGCTTCCATTCAGACCACTTTCGTCTATTCCTGTCCAGATTCGTGTAATCGTCTTATCTGCTGCGCCATCCCATTTCTTACTTTCATTATCATTAGCATTTAATACCACAGCCTTTAAACCTGGCTGCTGAAGCAGCAAGCGCTTGGCTTTGCCGTACTCTTCCATAGTGCCGTGATAATCGAGGTGATCTCGAGTAAGGTTGGTGAAAACAGCGATATCGGTTTTCACTGTACCAAGCCGACCTTGAACCAATGCGTGAGAACTTGCTTCGAAGGCCGTATGGCGCACTTCACTTTGCACAAAGTCTGCCAACAAATACTGCATACGTATGGCATCGGGCGTAGTGTTCGCTGCCGGCGTGTTCGACCACTGGGTTTCATCGCCTTCAAACACACTGCTCCCTAGAGTTCCTATGCTCGCGCAACGGGTACCTAGCGCGCTCTTTAACTGGGTAAGCAGTTGAACTGTAGAGGTTTTTCCATTAGTTCCTGTCACTGCTACCGTTGTCATTTTCTGGGCAGGGTAGTCATAAAACGCAGCAGCCAATGCAGAGAGCATTTGCGGTAGTTCATAAAGCGAAATAATGACGCTGTGGTCACGCATTTCCATTTGACCATGGGTACTACTGTCTTCAGTTTGCGCCAGAATTACACGAGCCCCTAAACTTATTGCCTGGGGTATAAAATCGCGACCATCACGTTCGTGCCCTTTAACTGCAACAAACGCTAAGCGCGTATTCACTTCACGGCTATCTAACGTTAAACCCTCAATGCGGATATCTGGGGCATCTACACCAAATTTTGCTAACAAGGCTTTAATACTTTGAATAAAGGCACTAACTACCACTTTGACCTCCTTTCAATAAGCGACTTGACGTAACCTGCTTGTCATCGGGCGTAACGTTTAACATGTGCAGTGCACCACCCATAATCGATGAAAAGACAGGTGCAGCGGTATCACCCGCGTGATACAAATCGCCGCCGGGTTCGTTGATCAACACAATAGTTACTAGTCTTGGGTCAGACACAGGTGCGATACCGGCGAATATATTGACGTACTCTTCCCCGTAACCGCCGGCTACTGCTTTGCGGCTGGTACCTGTTTTGCCCGCTACCCGATAACCTGGAACTGCAGCTTTGGTTGCCGTGCCACCGCGCTGGGTTACGCTTTCCATCATTTGAACAATGGCTTTTGCATTTTCTTCGCTGATCACGCGCTCTGATTGAGCTTGCCACGAAGGTTGCTCTGGTGACTTGATGATATTTAGTGGTGTTTTTGTACCGCCGTTTGCCAATGTAGCGTAAAGACGCCCTAGCTGTGCCGTGGTTACAGAAATGCCATATCCAAAAGACAGTGTGGCTAACTCAAATTCAGACCAGCGACTGCGCTCGTGGAAAATACCACTGCTCTCGCCTGCCATGTTAAGCCCAGTATCACTCATAAGGCCCATGTTGTAGTAGGTATCCAGCAGGAACTGCTTAGGCACAGACAACGCCAGCTTTGATGTACCCATATTCGAGGAATGCTGAATGATTTCTTCTAGCGTTAGCTCGCCATAATTGCGCGAATCTTTTACCAGGCTACCGCCTAAACGCATCCAACCTGGGTGGGTGTTTACTGAATCTTCAGGCTCAACTTCACCGAATTCTAATGCAGTAAGCACGGCCAGCGGCTTCAATGCTGAACCCGGCTCGAACGCGTCAGTAATAACTCGGTTACGCATTCTATGCGCAGACAATTTACTTCTGTCGTTCGGATTAAATGAAGGCGCGTTAACCATTGCTAATACATCACCGCTTTTTACATCGATGACAATGGCGGAAGCCGAACTTGATTGATAGTAAATCATGGCTTCTTTAATTTCTTTGTAAGCAAGTGCTTGAATGCGCTGATCGATAGTCAACTGCAGGTCGCCGGCTTTTTCACCAGATTTAGTTTCTAAGATTTCTACCTGACGGCCTTTCGCATCGCGGCGTATTTTACGAGAACCCGGCGTGCCTGTTAGCCACTCGTTATACATGCGCTCTAAGCCTTCAACGCCTGTGTCATCCACATCGGTTACGCCGATTAACTGCGCAGAAACTTCACCCGTAGGATAGTAGCGTCGGCTTTCGCGGCGAAGATAGATACCTGGGATATCAAGCTTATCAACGTATTCTGCCATGGCGGGCGACACTTGGCGCTGTAAGTAGACAAAGCGGCGCTTGGGGTTGGCCACTTTGTCTTTCAATTCATTTACGTCTTGGCGCAGTACATCCGCCAGCGCTTCCCAGCGGCGCTCTTCCTCAAAGCCGTTATTTTCATGGATAATTTTTGGGTCTGCATAGATGGCGCGGACAGGAACACTTACCGCCAGTTCGACACCGTTTCGGTCGGTAATAAGCCCTCGATAGGTCGGCATATCTCGGGTTCTAAGCGTGCGGTTGTCACCCTGTTGAATCAATTCGTCAGGTTCAATAACTTGAATGTAAGCAGCCCTTGCGGCTAACACACCAAACACTAGCATGATCACAATAAGCACAACCACAAAACGCCAGTGTACTAGGCTTGGCGTTACATTTTGTTTTGCGCCTGTCTTGTTGCGCTTACGAGAAAGTGCAGATGTACTCATTTCAGCCTCACCACTACTTCATCGTCTGCCGTGGCACGATACATTTCTAACTGCTTTTCAACTAGGTTTTCTATGCGGTTATGCTCGGTCAAAGCCCGTTGTTCAAGCACCAGGTTACGCCACTCTACATCAAGCTCATCTTTCTCTTGCATAAGGTCTTCAAGGGCGATGACCTGCTGTCTGTTGTGATGACTGCTAAGTGTCACTGCCATGGCACTTGTGATAACCATTAAATACAACAAAACCCGCAACTTGTTGCGGGTCAAATCTGAAACAATAATGAGCAGTAATTTGAAATTAGTGCTGGCCTTGTCTGGTATGGCTTTGGTCATAACTTTTCTGCCACACGCAATACCGAACTGCGGGAGCGAACGTTGTTCGCAATCTCCTGTTCTGAGGGTTTTATTGCTTTACCCAGAGCTTTGAGCACTTTATCTGCATCTATTTCAGCTTGGGTTATCGGTAAATTGTGCGGTACAACTTTCCCTTTACTTTGATCCTTAATGAAGCGCTTTACTAAGCGGTCTTCTAACGAGTGAAATGAAATAACGGCTAATCGGCCTTCTTTTGCTAACACTTGTGTGGCAGCTTTAAGACCCACGCGAAGTTGCTCTAGCTCAGCATTGATATAAATGCGGATACCTTGGAATGCGCGGGTTGCAGGATGCTTGAATTTGTCTTTTACAGGTACGGCTTCATCGATGATTTTGGCAAGCTGAGCAGTACGGGTAATAGGTGTATCTTTACGTGTGTTAACAATAGCGTGAGCAATGCGCTTGCCGAACTTCTCTTCGCCAAACTCTTTAATTACCTGTGTTATGTCTTGCTCTTCTGCGCTAGCCAACCAGTCTGCAGCACTTTGTCCACGTGAGGTGTCCATACGCATATCCAGCGGGCCGTCACGAAGAAAGCTAAAGCCGCGTTCAGCATCGTCAAGTTGAGGTGAAGATACGCCTAAGTCCATAAGCACACCGTCAATCTTACCGGTTAGCCCTAGTGCTTCGATTTCTTCTGCCATATCACCAAACGGTGAATGGATAATGCTAAAACGCTTATCTTCAGCGAAGCGTTCTGCCGCTTTGATTGCTTGCGGGTCACGGTCAAAAGCGATGAGACGCCCATTTTCACCTAAAGCCTTCAAAATATGTGCTGAATGCCCACCACGTCCAAACGTAGCATCGATATAAATGCCGTCCGGTTTAATGGCCAGCGCTTCAATGCACTCATCAAGCAGTACTGAAATGTGTTTAAATTCGCTAGGCTGCGTCATAGAGAAAAGTCCTGTAATCGTTCGGTAAGTTCAAATTCGCCTTTGCGTTCGGTGTCTATATCAGCTTCAACTTGTTGCGCCCAAATATCGGCATCCCAAATTTCGAATTTGTTTAACTGACCAACTAACATGACTTCTTTTGAGAGTTTTGCGAAACTTCGCAGTGGAGTAGGAATAAGAATACGTCCGCTTTTATCCATCTCGCCTTCTGAAGCATAACCTAGTAGCAATCGCTGCAAGCGACGCTCGGCTGGGATCATGCTTGAAAGTTTAGAGAGTTTTAGCTCAATCTCTTCCCATTCGGGAAGTGGGTAAAGCAGCAAACAACTTTGTTGTGTATCGACTGTGCAGACCAGTTGTCCCTGACAATCATCCAGCAGCGACTGACGATACTTCGTCGGTATAGCCAGTCTGCCTTTTGTATCCAGATTGATTGCGTTAGCGCCGCGGAACATTCCCCTAGCCTTTTATTATTTGCTCTTGGTTTTCTTGTTTTTTGAGTACTAATCTGCAAAGTGATGATGATTTGATCCACAATTCGCCACATTTACCCACTGAGATACAGTTTAGGTACCAATGATCCCCACTGTCAAGTAGAAAAAAGGCGTGAAAGCCGCATAAACACTGGGATTAAACTGGTTGGATATACAGTATTTTTAGGAAGTGTATGATTAGGCGCGTAAAAAAGATTAAAAAATATTCAGGTGGGCAAAATTAAACTTAAAATTTATCGATGAACGGCTGTTTGTATCTAATTTGAATGCTTTGGTTAGGTTAAAAGAAGTATCTAGGAATAAACGCAAAAAATGAACTACCAACCGAAGTTGATAGTTCATCGTTAATAATCGCTAGTTATCAATAGCTGATGGCTGCACTACTTTAAAAACGGTAAGAAGCTGTGAGCGACGCTACGTCGCTTTCGATATCGCTATCAATATCTGTTTCATAGCTTGCCGCTACTGAGAATTGTTCATTCACCCAGTAATCTAAAGCCACCCCTACAGTTTTTAAGTTGTCAAAGCCGTCTGGCGCATTGGTGTAGCTATAGCTGCCTTGAACACTTAGACCTGGGCTAAAGAAGTATCGTGCACTTCCTGATAAAACATCAACATCGTCTGCTATGTACTGGGCGGTGAAGTCCCAGCCAGTTCCCCCATTACCTACCGTGGTGTAGCGAGTAAATACGAGTGGTGAAGTTTCATTTTCACTTTCGCTGTAACTTTCTCCACCGGCATTAAAGTCGTACGTGGCACGCTGATAGATGACACCTGCGCCTATTTGCCATTGGCGTGATAAGTTAAACCCTACTTTTAAATCGATATTGGTGTAATCCTCATCACCAAAGTCGTCGTCAAATTTACTATGGGCACCTTCAATGGCTAGCATCCACGTATCGTCGAAATAGAAAGTTGTACCTAAATTAAACACGTCGATACCGTCTAAATTAGCGTATCCACCAGACAGACTTGATACGCGCTGTAGATAAGGATTAATAAGGTAAGCGCCGCTATCGCCACTCACCTCGTCAAGGTAGCGCACATATCTAGCACCGTAGAGGTTATCATCTACCCCTTCAAAATCGACAGCGGTAACTTGTACTTCGTTTTGTGTAGCGGCATGTACTGCTGAGACTGAAAATACTGAAGCCGTTATGAGTGACAGTGCAGTTAGCGTTGTTGAAAGCTTATTAGATTTGATGTTCATGTCTTTTGTCCTTAAAAAATGTGTTGGGAACGATGTGTAAGATAAAGTATTAAAACTTAACGGTTTCTGAACGAAACATGACGAAATCTGAACGTAGATTTAAGGTACAAAAAAACCCGCAACTTTGCGGGCTTTTAAACTTAAAAAATGAAGGAGCGATTACGCGTTTGGCGTCGCTTCCGCTGGCGCTTCTTCCGCTTTAACAGCAGAAAGCTGCATGTTGCGAATTGGGTTATCTGTATCGTTTGAAAGCTCAACAAGACGATTAAGCTGACCCACTGACATCATTACCGCATAAATTGCACCTAGGAAGCCTTGTTTGTGTAGCTCAAGTACTTGCTCTTCAGGTAGCTCAAGAAGTTTCTTCTCGTTAATGCTCATCATGCCTGTAACATTGCGCTGCTTACCGTCTTGGTAAGTAAGGCGAATTTGAATTGGATCAAGAAGATCTAGTTCAACAACTTTAGCTACAAAACGCTGTGTTAGCATTTCACTATTAGCAAGGTCTGCTAGGAACTTCTGACGGCTATCAAGGAATTCACTGGCTTCACCAGCTTCAGTAAACAGAGGCTGACCATCGTCAGAAATAAGGTCAGAGTTTTCATCAATGTAAACGCCAAGCTTGTCGCCGTCTGGACGTACGTCAAACGGATAGCGAAGGATGTTCATTGGAACGTGAGGACCTTTCCAGCTGTCGCCAGTTAGGAAAAGGTTTTGACCTTGTTCCATACCAAGCATAGTCACAACGTGGTGACGCTTAGATGCGGTGTCTTCAATGAACACTAGCGGCATTGTTGCAGCAAGTTGTGCAAATTCACGGATAGTTGCTGCTGCAAGGTGTGTGTTTTTCGCAAAGCTGAAAGATGTGTTTACCGCAACCTTTAGGTCTTTATGCTTTTCTTTATCTAGCGGTACAAAATTAATAGCCATATTTATTTCTCATACTTGTTAGCTGTGGCCCCGGCTTAATTATGTGAGAAGAGCGGGTGCCACTAAAAAAATTACGTCGGCCGCGCTGATGCTTAGTAGTCATCGATAATTGGCGGAGCGCTTGGGAGTATCCCGTATTCGCGCAATGAAGTCACGCAGTCTTCACCATAACAAGTTTTAAATTTTTATTGCAATGTAAACTTGAGGTAAACAAGCACAAGCGCTCTAAAAATGAGCAATATCGACTAATTTAGGGGTTCACGAGATCAATCTGAGGTTAATGCGTAGCAAGTAAAAGCCTATTGTCGCGGTGTGCATTATCCTTTAGTCTCGTATTGCTATTAAGTTAGCGATTGTTGACCTAAGCGACAAAAAAACAAAATAAGGATTTTCTATGAAGGGGCGCTTCCCACTCTCATCTTGCGCAATACTTATCTCTGCGCTTTTTGCTTCACACTCTTCTCTTGCTAAGAGCTCAACTTATTCAGCATCTGAAAAAGCTATCACGATCGCACAAGAAACCATTATTGTAGATGGTCACATCGACGTTCCCTATCGCGTAAAGGAAAAGTGGGTGGATGTTACTAAAGCCACTGAAGGTGGAGACTTTGACTACCCTCGCGCAGTTTCTGGCGGCCTGAACGCCCCCTTTATGAGTATTTATGTACCTGCCAGCTTGGACAATTCGCCTGAATCTACCCAACTTGCCCATGAGCTCATCGATTCAGTAGAAGCCATTGTTGCCCGCGCCCCGGATAAATTTGCCATTGCTAAAAGCCCTTCTGACGTAAAAGCCCAATTTGAAAAAGGATTAATTTCATTGCCAATGGGCATGGAAAATGGTTCTCCTATTCAAGGTGATTTGGCGAATCTAACGGCTTTTTACGAGCGCGGCATTCGCTACATCACCCTCGCTCATAGTCAAGCTAACCACATCTCTGACTCTTCGTATGACTTGCGTAGAAAATGGAAAGGCTTAAGCCCGTTTGGCAAAACCCTAGTGGGCGAAATGAACAACATCGGCATCATGCTGGATATTTCCCATGTGTCTGACGACGCCTTTTACCAAGTTATTGAATTAACGAAAGTCCCGGTCATTGCATCGCACTCTTCACTGCGCCGATTTACTCCTGGTTTTGAGCGCAACATGGACGACGAGATGATCAAAAAACTCGGCGAAAATGGCGGTGTAATTATGATTAACTTTGGTTCAAGTTTTGTGTCTAAAGAAGCCGGCAAGTGGCGTAGAGGGCTTACGGCTGCGCGCAAGGCGCTGATTGAAAAAGAAGGCGAAGATAGCCCTAAGCTAGAGAACTTCGAAGAGAATTATCGCAAAGAAGTACCTTACCCTTATTCAACCCTTGATGAAGTGCTCGACCATATCGATCACGTGGTAAAACTGATTGGTGCTGATCATGTAGGTATTGGTTCAGACTATGACGGTGTAGGTGACTCATTACCCATTGGACTTAAAGACGTAGCGAGTTTTCCAAACTTAGTACAAGGATTGCTGGATAGAGGTTATAGCCGTACCGACATTGAAAAGATATTGAGTGGAAACCTTTTGCGCGTTTGGCAACAAGTGGAAGATTATGCGGAAAAGCACGCGGAAGAGCATTAATCGGGCAACACTTTAAAAATGAAGCGTAGGGAAGCGTGTTATCGCTTCCCCATACTTTATCTAGTCTATTGCACTTTCAATCTTGCACTTTCAATCTTGCACTTTCAACTCCATTATTTCTTGCTTGACACAATTAAGTAAAACGCGCTTGGCAATACCAACAGCGTTAATACCAGTGCACTCGCCATACCGCCTACCATAGGCGCCGCAATTCGCTGCATCACCTCACTTCCGGTTCCAGTGGCATAAAGCACAGGCAACAAGCCAACAATAATAGAAAGCGATGTCATCATAACAGGGCGAAGCCTTGCCGAGGCGGCATGGACAATAGCCTTTTTCACAAGCTCATCTTTTTTGGTGTTGCCACTTTCTGTTGCGTGCTTAGTAAGTGCTTCTGATACATATTGGTTTAGATAGACCAGCATGATAACGCCTATTTCTACCGCTACACCTGCTAAGGCAATAAACCCAACACCTACCGCCACCGACAGATTGAAGTTAAGAAGGTAAAGCAACCACACACTGCCCACCAGCGCCAACGGTAAGGTAGCAAGTATGAGTGCCACATCGCGAAGACGTTTAAATACCAGATAAAGCAAAAGGCAGATAATGGCTAACGTTAGCGGTATAACCAGCGACAGTTTTGCTTTCGCGCGCTCAAGGTAAGCAAACTGCCCCGCCCACGTGATGGAGTATCCAGTGGGCAAATCGAGGTTCAGTGACAAATGGCGTTTCGCGCTATCCACATAGCCCCCTAAGTCAATGCCTGTGGCCGAGTCTGACGAGATATCAATATATACCCACCCATTTAATCGGGCATTTTCGCTTTTAATCCCCGCCGGCCCGTCATCAATACGCACAGTTGCCACATCTCCAAGGGTAATGTGAACACCGCTTGGCGTGACGAAAGGCATGGATGCTAAAGATTCAGGCGTATCGCGGTAGTGCTGTAAAAAACGCATGGCAATAGGAAAACGCTCACGCCCTTCCACTGACTGCGTAACCACTTTGCCGCCCACTGCCGAGCCCACAATACTGTGAACATCGTCTATCGTCATGCCATAACGCGCCGCCAACTGCCTGTCGATATCGATATAAACGTAACGGCCACCCACCACACGCTCAGCGTATACTGATGCTGTATTGGGCAGGTCTTTAAGCAGTATCTCAATATCCTTTCCTATGGCTTCAATGCCTGCTAGGTCAGGCCCCGCAATCTTGATCCCAACAGGGGTTTTTATCCCGGTTGCCAACATGTCGATGCGGGTTTTAATTGGCATTACCCACGCATTGGTCAGCCCAGGAAATTGCACCAGAGCGTTAAGCTCTTCTTTGAGCGTTTCAGTGGTCATGCCCGCCCTCCACTGGGCTTTCGGTTTAAGCTGAATGAAGGTTTCAATCATGGTCAATGGTGCAGGGTCTGTGGCCGTATCTGCGCGTCCAATTTTCCCGAATACCGTTTCAACCTCGGGCAAGGTTGCAATAAGCTTGTCCGTCTGCTGTAAAAGCTCTCTGGCTTTACCCACTGAAATACCCGGGTAGGTTGTAGGCATATACATCAAATCTCCTTCGTCCAGTTCGGGCATAAATTCACTACCTAGTTGGCTTAACGGCCAGTACATGGAAAGCAAGAAGCAGAATGCTCCCAACAAGGTGGTCCGTGGGTAGTTAAGCAACCGCGTCAGCAATGGCTGATACACACGTTCTAAAGCTCGATTTACCGGGTTCTGGGCTTCAGAACGTATTTTTCCGCGCACGAAATAACCCGCCAGCACAGGTACCAAGGTAATTGCGAGCGCCGCAGCTGCTGCCATGGCATAGGTTTTGGTGAAGGCAAGAGGCGCAAAAAGACGCCCTTCTTGTGCTTCTAACGCAAAAACAGGAATAAAGGATACGGTGATAATTAGGAGCGCAAAGAATAAAGCTGGACCAACTTCGGTGGTCGACTTAATCACCAACTCCCAACGTTTGGCTGCCGAAAGCTTTGCAGGTGTTGGCGCAGAGGCTGGTAGAGATGTTCGCGACTGGGCGCTCCCTGAAACTCTTTGACTTGCTGAAGCTCCCTGACTTGCTGAGGCTCCCTGACTTGATGAAACAGCATGCTGATGAATGTGTTTGTGTAAATTTTCAACCACAACAATAGCGCCATCCACCATTGCACCAATAGCGATAGCAATGCCACCTAAAGACATGATGTTGGCATTAAGTCCCTGCAGTTTCATTACGATGAACGCGGCGAGAATGCCAATAGGCAAACTGATCAGCGCAACCATAGATGAACGTAAGTGAAACAAGAAGATAGCGCATACCAAACCAACAACCAGCAATTCCTCCACTAGCTTATTGGTGAGGGTATCGACGGACTCATCAATAAGGGTAGAGCGATCGTAAACGGGGACGATATTCACCCCTTCCGGCAAGCTCGCTTTTAATGTATCCAGCTTAGCTTTAACCGCATCGATAGTGGCTTTTGCGTTTTCGCCATAGCGCATCACTATAATGCCACCCACGGTTTCGCCATTCCCGTTTAGTTCAGCAATACCGCGGCGCATCAACGGGCTTTCTACCACTTGTGCTACATCGTTAATCGTTATGCTAACACCGTCTTTGATAACGCCTGTGGGCAACGCCAGTATGTCATCAATGCCCTGAATATAGCTTTGCGCGCTAACCATGTACTCTGCTTCGGCCATTTCAATAACCGAAGCGCCTGACGCGCGGTTACCCCGTTTAAGGGCAATGTCTATCATGGATGGCTGAATGTTATAGGCACGTAATTTTTCAGGGTCGACAATAACTTGGTATTGTTTAACCATCCCTCCAACAGACGCCACTTCAGATACGCCTTCAACTGACTGAAGCTCAAACTTTAAGAACCAGTCTTGCAACGCCCTTAATTCACCGGCATCTAGCGCATTTGGCTGACTAGCATCGTTTTCCAACGCATAAATGTAAACCCAACCTACCCCTGTCGCATCTGGACCTAGCTGGGGTGTCACGCCTTCTGGAAGTTGCGAAGACGCTTGGCTTAGGTATTCCAGAACGCGGCTTCGAGCCCAGTACATGTCTGTATCGTCATCAAAGATTATATATACGTAGGCATCGCCGAAGAATGAATAGCCTCGCACCGTCTGTGCGCCAGGCACTGACATTAGCGCAGAGGTGAGAGGAAACGTCACCTGATCTTCCACCACTTGCGGCGACTGACCGGGATAGTTTACTTTCACTATAACTTGGACATCAGATAAATCAGGGATAGCATCAACGGGGGTGTTTTTCACCGCCCAGACACCCGCAATACTGAGCATAATAGCGCTCAGCAATACCAGTATTCTATTGTTTACCGACCAGCGAATTACCGATTCAATCATGGTGCATATGCTCCTTATGATTTATCGATTTTTGTTCTGCCGACTTATGCTCTATTGATTTATGCTCCATTGATTTATGGGCCATTGACTTACAAACCGTGGACTCATGAGCATCGCTTTGCTCTCCATCGCCCTTCCGCTCGCCCGCATCATGTTTATGATTACTGTGCTCTGTGCCATGAACCATGCTCTTGTCCATTGCATGTTCACTACGCTTTCGCATATCAATAACCGTGAATTCTTCGCCAGTTACAAAGGTGAACATGATGTTGTCGCCTTCTTTGAACTGAGATAGGTCAATATGCTTTGATACCGCAAATGACATTGTCGCAGGTCCCCGTCCCCACTTTTCTATTGGCCCGCGAGCGATCACTAACTTTGCGTTATTCGAAGCACCATTCGTTTCGGTGTCAGCCGGCAATTCAATTGCCTCAATAGTACCTGTTGTCGTAGCCTGGTGATCGGGCGCTTTCGTTCGCTTAAAGTCACTGCTTTTCGACGATTCTGAATCAATCAAAAATTGTGCTGATACCACCACATCATCCTCTGGCAGTAAGCCTTCGACGACTTCAAAATGTGTGCTATCGCTTTGCCCCAGCGTTACCCGTACCGACTTAAAGTTGCCATTGCCATCGCTGAGTACCACTTTTGCGCCCTCAGCCGTGCGAATAACGGCACTGCGAGGAACCAGTAATGCCGCCTTACGTTGAGTAGGCTTTATTCCAACGTGGGCAAACATATTGGGCTTTAACGTGTGATTGTTATTGTTTAGCGGTATGCGCACTTTCAGGGTTCGCGTTGTTTCTGACAAAGACGGATAAATATACTCTACGTGGCTTTCCCATTTAGCACCGGACCCATGGTCCATTTCGTCGAGGGTAACCACCGCGCTATTATGAGGCGCTATGATTTGCGCGTATTTTTCAGGTACCTCAGCAATCACCCACACCGTATCTAGCTGTGCGATGCTCATCAAGGTTGTCCCGGGCTGAACGTAAAACCCCTCCCGAATATTCAGCGCTTCTACTACACCGCTTTGCGGCGCGTTAAATGTGACGGTTTGTGCTACCCGTCTACTTTTCTGCAATACTTCGATAACGCCCTTTGATAGCCCTAGAGTTTTTAGGCGCTCGGCTGCCCCCTCAATTAAACGTGAATCTCCTCGCTTAAGAGCTAAAACGTATTCTTCTTGTGCGCTAACTAATTCTGGCGAATACAGGGTATAAAGTGCCTGTCCTTTTTCTACTTGCTCACCTTGGGATTTAATGAAAAGCCTGTCGACCCAACCTGATACTCTAGGGTGGATGTGCACAATACTATCTTCATCGTAGGCAACGTTACCCACCGCCGTTACAGTCTGTTGAAGTGCTCCAATGGTAACGGGCGCGACTTTAACCCCTATATTGTGCTGTACATTTGGCGGGACCATTACGGTACCAGGCGAACGCTCATTACTTTTCGCAGATGTTGCATCGTCATTGGCGTATACGGGCACTAAGTCCATTCCCATCGGTGACTTTCCCGGTTTGTCACGGCGATAGCTGTCATCCATAGGCGCTACCCAATATAAAGGGGCTTTATTATCGCTGTGGGCACTTTTATCGCTGTGGGTGTTTACTCCGCTGTGGGCACTTTCACCATTTCCGTGTTTTGATGAATCAGACAACAGTAGTGAGGCCAAGCCGAACGCTAACAGGCCGCCAAATAGCAGACCTATTAGCAAGCCTTTTATTAGCGTGCTTTTTGTATCTGGAGCAGGTTGAGTTGAAGATGTCATATTAACTACTCTTTATTCGAAAAATGGGCGTGAGTGGGCAGATACAAATAAGCAAGTGACGCCAATGTTCTGGCGCGCTCGATGTCGATTTTGAGTAAATCATCCTGTACCTGTACTTGCTTGAGGTTGGCATTAACAACATCACTAATATCACCGGTGTCTGTGGTATAAGCTGTCAGTTCAGCTTCAGAAAGTTGCTGTGTTTCACCAACTAACGCCGTTTCATAAAGCGCTTTGCGCTCACTTAGCGCTGACAAGCGTGATTTAAGCACCTCTGCATTCGCGGCAAGCTCGTTCACTTTCAAGCGGAAGTCCGTTTCAGACGCACTCATTTTGGAAGCCGCCGCGGCTATCGAAGCGTCTTGACGAGATTTATTGAAAAACGGAAGGTCTACTTGAACACCCAATGACACAAAATCAGCTCGGCTTGCGCCGTTTTGCGCGTCTTGTCTGTAACCATAACTTGCTTCAAATGCCCACTGAGACTTAGTTTGCTCTCGCGCTATGTTCACATTTTGCGCCTCTATCTGGGTCTGAATTTGAAGCAGCATAGCCTCAGGATGATGCTGTAGTATTGAAAAAGGCTCACTGCGCTCAATAACCGTTAAGAACGAAGAAAGGCTGAGGCTGCTGTCGTTTAAGATAGCATCGAGCTCGATACGCTTTGGATAAGAAGGCGTTGATTCTTGCGTTGATTGAGCCAGCGGTGCGCTTACAGAGTCATCTACGGGCGCACCAAACCATTTTGAAAGTGCCGATCTCGCTTCATTTTTTTGCTGGTAGGCCTGCACATATTTGTCGTCTAGTGACAACAATGCCAAGCGCACTTGCAGTATGTCTTGCTGCGCCGCTGCACCAACGCCTTGACTGTATCTGGAGTCAGTAAAATCGAGTAGCTGTGTAAGCAATGATTTCTCTTTGTCCAATAATCTAATGCGACGTGTTGCATGGACCCAATCTAACCAAGTAAGGGTAACTTCACGTTTAAGCCACGCCTTTCTCGCTTGGCTCTCTACCGACATTTGATCAGCCATAACCTGATACTTTTGCTGGCTGTAGAGGTTTTCATCGCCTCGCGGTAACTGCTGCTTCAAACCTACTTTAAATTGCGTCATAGGCTCTTGATCAAATGCGTAGCCGTCGGTAGGCAAGTTTTGTACAGACGCTGAAACCTGAGGGTTTACCCAATATGATGACGCTTCAGCTTCTGCATTAAAGCTATTCTTGCGATGCACATTCCCTTTAAGCAAAGGGTCGTGTTGAATAGCTAACTGCAGCGCTTGTTCCAGGCTTAGGGTCTGCGCCACAACAGGCTTATTAGCCATAAAAAAAGAAGAAAGCACAAAAATTAAGACGAACAAAGCGCTTACTTTACAAGCTCTGTCAGCGCTTTCGTTCACTTTTTTAGGTACCGAATAGTTGCTCATGTATAACATCACTTTTTAGGTGTAAGGCGTGTTAGCGTTGCCCCGCTCTTCGCTAAATTTGACAAAGAGAATTAGCAAAAAGGCTTACCACGCGTTACATAGATAAAAGAGTAGAGACATCTCAAAACGACTAGACGACGTCGCTATATAAAAACGTCTCTGCTGCGAAATAAATCCGCGAGATAGATCTATGCTGTGAAAAGTGATTTAGGTGGGCGAAACTGCACGAAGTGAGGAGGTGTACATTGTCCTAGAATAGGTGCAGCTGCAGCCATTCTTGCTACCGATATTTCGGTCTCGACTGTAAGCTGGATAAGCGCACTAGCGCTAATATTAAAACAGTGATCAGCTGGGCATTTACATTCATCCTTGCAGCAAGGCATGTCGCTCATCTGCGCTGCTTTCACGCTATTCACGCCTGCATCGCTAACTTGTACGCCGTCGAACTGAGCGGGTTTGCTCTTGCTGGTTTTTGCACTTAAATCTGTATGTTGTGATGACACCTCGTGGTGCTGACAATGTGTATTAGCAGACTCAGGTGATTGAACTTGATGCTTAGCATGAGGTGAATCAGATTGCGGCGTCATCGCCGACTCTGAATGGGCATGTTCATATGAATGTTCAATAGATACAGCGCTACCTGAAGACACAAGGGCCATCATTAAAAACAGTATAATAAACCACGAACTTGCATTCGTCGATTTATACCGATTAAGCGTTAAACCAATCCGAAACGTTTTCAAATACTGTACTCAGAACACTGCTGTATCGACTTAAAATTCGTTCAAATAATAGCGTGATGTCACTGACCAGTAAAGGCAAGGGAGTGTTTCATCACGCTTCAAATTTACTTAAATTGCGACAAATAATCTTTCAACATCAAGCCCATTGTCGAGAACAGTGGGTTTGCTTTAGGTACCGCACATTCTTCCTGCTGATTCACCATGTTTGCGTTAAAATTCATTTTATTGAGCAAGCTTGTATTCACGACTAAATCTGCGTGGCACAACCCGTAAGATTCATCGATAACGAAAAAAGTGTTCGGACCTTTACTTGCTTCCATTAACTGCTCTATGCCGTGAATTGGCGTAGTGACATCAGCTTGAGAATGAGCGGCAAATAATGGCACTTCAATTTGCTGCCCTTCCTCGACTTTGTCGCGAATGGTGTTAATTAAGTCCATCAATTCCAACCCAGCTAAACCCGCCACGTTAGGATATTTGTAAGGGTTAGGCCCATGGGTTTGATAACTTCCATCAATCACTCGTGCTAAAAGTTTAATGCCCCAAATTCGAGACATACTTTCAGCGTTATCAGATAGCGCCAGCGCGCCAGAAAATAGCATAAGACCATTAATATTATTTACTTCGCTTCCTTTACTATCCAGATAATGTTCAACCGCCAGTGCCCCACCTGTAGAAAAGCCACCAACAAGCAAGGTATCGCCCATATTATCGGCCAAACTGACAACTTCATCTACATGTGACTGCCAGCGTTCAGCTAAATCCCAGTCAGACATGTCATCACCGGCGTCGCGTTTACCATGCCCAGGTAGAAGCGGCACGACTACGGTAAAACCCTGTTCAAATAATAGATTGGCAATTTCACGCATGAAGAAAGGCGAATCACTTAGGCCGTGGATAAGCACTGCCACCTTGCTGCTTGATTTGTTAGTCAGCATGAAAGGGGCATTGCCTTCATTACGCAATACGTTGCTGCAAACAGAAAAGCGATTGAGTGCTGTTTCTCTACACGGCTGGGTTTGCCCCCACTCTTTTTCATAAAATGCTTTGAATTGATTTTGCAGATCTGAAAAACCTCTGCTTTTCATTTCGCTAGTATCGGGTATAGACACATTTGCAGCTATGGCCAGATTCGCGCCTAAAAGCGCAACAATACCTACAAGCATTTTTACAAAAAACTTCGATGACACCATTATTCTCCGCTACGGATAATTAATAAAAAACGGGAGCAGTTTACCATGCTCCCGTTTTTTGTACCGATTAAAACCTACAAGGTATTAACTAAAGTACGCCTCTAGATCGTCTGACCCACCAATGTGCTTACCGCCAATGAAAACTTGCGGCACGGTTTCGCGACCACTAATCGCCGTTAAGCTTGTTAGAGAGGCATCTTTGCCCAACACAACTTCTTCGTATTCATAACCCTTTTCATCTAGCAACTGTTTAGCTTTAGCGCAGAAAGGGCAGCCTGGTTTTGTGATAATAGACACAGGAGCATTAGTTTGCTCTTCTGGCGCAATGTAAGCCAACATAGTATCTGCATCTGACACTTCAAACGGGTCTCCAGGAACATCTGGCTCAATAAACATCTTGTCCACAACGCCATCTTTCACAAGCATAGAGTAACGCCAGCTTCTTTTTCCAAAGCCTAGCTCCGCTTTATCTACTAACATGCCCATGCCGTGAGTAAATTCACCATTGCCATCTGGGATCACCGTTATGTTTGCGGCTTCTTGGTCAGCTGCCCATGCGTTCATAACGAAAGTGTCGTTTACTGAGATACACACTATGTTGTCGATACCGTGCTTCGCAAACTTCTTTGCTAATGCGTTATAACGAGGTAGATGCGTGGACGAGCAAGTTGGTGTAAAAGCACCTGGAAGTGAGAACACCACGACATTTTTGCCAGAAAATAATTCATCGGTCGTTTTCGTTACCCATGCATCCCCTTCTCGACATGGAAACGACACGCTTGGTACTTTTTGGCCTTCTTTGGAAGTGAAGCGACTTTCTGACATAACAACCTCTTATCGGTAATTTCTACTGTAAATATTCATTTAAGAGTAGAAGACTAGAATGAGTCCAGTCACAAATCAATAGGTATTATCTTACATTCGTTAATATCGATTTTGATGCTGAAGCTCGCTTCTAGCCTGCCTATGCTTTTAGTCGAGGTTGGGGAGAGTCATGTTATCTATGAAGGTTCCCGCAACGCTCAACATTTTAACGTAAGCGATATTCGAGGGTTATCACCATGATTATTTTAGTTGGTGGAGAAAAAGGCGGTAGCGGAAAAAGCTGCTTGGCACAGAACATTGCAGTGTATCTTCGCACTGAAAAAGGTGCCAAGGTATTGATGGTGGATTGTGACCCGCAGCGAACGACCTCAGACTGGATCCAAGAGCGTAAAGCAAACCCTCGTCTTGCTGAAATTAACTGTGTTCAATTATATGGCAAAATACGTAACGAATTGCTCAGTCTGCGACAGTATTACGATTACGTAGTGATCGACTGTGGTGGACAAGACAATCTTGCATTGCGCTCATCAATGGCGGTTGCTGACCATATACTGATTCCACTTAGACCTAAGCGTCGCGACCTTAAAACCGTACCCCATATGGAAGATATTTTGTCGACTTGTAAAATGGTCAACCCAAAAATGAACGCGGCTTTTGTCATTACACAGTGTCCTTCGCTTCCTAGCCTAGCTAACCGCATTTTAGAGGCAAAAGAAGTGTGTCGTTCATTCGGCATCCCTGTTTTAAACTCTGTCACCTTTAGTAGAAATATGTATGACGATTCTGAAGAATCAGGGCAATCGGTGATTGAGAGTGAACCTGAGGGCAAAGCCGCTACGGAAATACGAACCCTGTTTGAAGAGCTATTAGCTGGCAAATTGGAGGATGCTTATGAGTTTGCTCAACCTCAAAAAGTCGAAGCCGTTAGCTAAGCCCAATCTTCGTTCGATAGAAGATTTTATTGATGATGCGCTGCTTTATGCGCAAGGCAAAGTTGATAAACAAGAAGAACAAGGAAGAAAAGGTTGCGTTAAAACCGTAAACAACCAGAACGTTGCACCAATAAGAAAACCGGCGAAAACGGAAGGTATGCGTCACGCTACCTTTACCTTAACGCCGCAGTGTATTGAAAAGCTTGCAGATATTGCTCATAGAACAGGAAAAGCAAAGTCAGCGCTTATTCGCGAGTGGATTGAAGAAAATAGCAAATATTAAACTAAAGTATAAATCCAAATACGTATAAGATTCGTTTTATCCTTCAAAATAATAAAGTTGCTAGGCCAAAGGCCTATTGAGATACTTAGTATTAAGCGTATTCTGACAGCGTATAGGAGATACAATAGAATGGGCCGTGGAGGAATAAGCACAGCGCGCGTGCTGGTGTGTGCCCTAGTGATTGCTGTATATCTTATACCGAGCAAACCGGTAAAGGCATTCGAACTTTTTCATACTGAAGTTACACGAATTGAAAACCTGCTCAATGCCAAGCAGTATTCGGATGCAGACAGCACTGCGCTCTTGCTTTTAGAACAAGCGTTGCAACAAAAGCAGATGCCTGCAGATATCTTTTCATCACTAGGTGAGCTACTGCAAAACGCATCTCGCTTTGAAGTAGCAAAAGCCATTTTTAATGCTGCGTTAGAGCGTTACACCCTTGAAGGCCGTCTCAATAAAATGGCGTCAACGCTTCTACAGCTTGCCACCTCCGAGCGACACCTGTCTAATTATACGAATGCCGTAACCTATGTCAGGCGCGCAATGTCTATCGCTCAAATTGAGCGCGATGATCTTTTAAAAGCCCGTTTAAATCTCGAGCTAGGTATAATCCAACAAGAACAAGGCGAAATAGAAGCGGCGTTAGAGCCACTGAAAAATGCGCTACGTTACTTTCGGGAAAATAACATGGCTAACGAAATGAGCCTTTCCCTTCTTCGCATTGGCGAAATTTATAGTTTACTTAATCAGTCCACGTTAGCCCACACCTACTACCAAGATGCATTCGATAGCATTCAAAGCACAGGGACGCCTAAACTTCTCGGTTCAATTAAAACACGAATGGGCGAGCTGTCACTAAAATCCGGCGCCATCAAGCAAGCTATACAAACCATAAATGAGGGCCTTACTCTTCTGCTTTCAACTAACGACGTTGGTGCCATTGCACAAGCAAAGATGCTAATGGGTAAAGCCTTCGTTGAAAGTGGCGAGGTTGCTAAAGGTAGAACGCTTCTGCAAGAAGCCATGCAGTTCGCAAGTTCATCGGGGCAGACAAAATTAATGAAAGAAGGCCGACTCGCCCTCGCTCAAGCCTATATGAAAGAACAAAATTTCGAACTGGCACTTACAGAAGCGAGAACAGGTACTATCGATGCGCGTACAAACAGAGATATTCGTGGGCAGTTGAGCTTCCTTTCATTGCAGCTTAGTGCTTTTGTATCTTTAGGTGAATTTAAAAAAGCCTTGGATATTCAATCTGTCATTCAACAGTTGCGCGAAGTTTTGCTCGACTCAGAAAACAAGTCAGCCATTGAGGGGCTTCAGGCTGAAATTGAGCTTGTGCGTCAGTCTCGTACACTAGAAAAACTGGAAGAGTCTAAGCAGCTTGTACTTGCCCAAGCTGAACGTGAAAACTTACAAACTACCTTGTTTTGGAGTGTATCGTTAGCTGCACTTCTGCTCACATTTTTAGTTTGGAGTCGATACAAACAGCGCCAACAAACTATTATTCTACGTCGCGAAGTTAGACAGCAAACCTTAACACTACAAGAAAAAAACCAAGAATTAGAACGCGCTTACAAAACTCTAGAGGAAGTAAGCCTACGTGACCCTTTAACCGGCTTGTACAACAGGCATTATCTGGAGTCACAGCTTCCGGGCGAAATTAGACGCAGTCAATTTTCAGCAAGACAAAACCCAAATGCCAATAAGTCTAAACAAGACTTACTTTGCCTTCTGATTGATATTGATCACTTCAAGCGAATTAACGATGACTATGGGCATATAGCAGGAGACAAGGTGTTGTCAGCATTTGCCGGCGTCCTAAAAGAGGTATTCCGGCAAACCGATCTCATTATTCGTTGGGGCGGCGAAGAGTTCTTAGTAGTGTGTCGACAATCAAACAGAGAAGAATTACCAGAGCTGGCTGAGCGCTGTCGGGAAATGGTGGCTCGTACCTCTTTTGATATCGGTTTAGAAGAGCCTATCTACATTACCTGTAGCATTGGCTTCTCTCTTCTTCCTCCAGATAAAGAAGATGATTTTGATACCGCATGGAAGCGCACGTTTGCCGTTGTAGATTATGCGCTGTACGCAACTAAGCTGTCCGGTAGAAACGGCTGGGTGGGTGTTATAGAAACTCTTGAAACACCGAGAGCGCACCCAACTTTGTTAGATACTAAGTTCAACTTTCCTGGTTCTAGAATTGCCACGTCTTTTAATAACGTAGCCAGTATTCAATGGCCAGATACCCTCGATAAATAGCAGTAGAGGAAATGAGATATGTATAGAGGAAGTTGCAGTTGCCAAGCCATTCAATATGAAATTGAACATATTGATGAGTTCGAAGCCGACGATGAAACACTCATTCAGACAGATATCAGTAAACTGCGTATGGCCGTTGAAAAAGAAAGGCTTGTGATTGACTGCGCGCCTTCCGCGCTAGCCGAACTACATCAAGCAAACGGTGAAACGCACCATGTATGTAACGTGTGTGGAAGCGTAATATGCATAGAGGTGAGCCCAAATAAAGTGCTACTTGACGTTGCGTTTAGCGGTCACGACGCTTTAGCTGAGCCTCACCGCCAATTTATCTTATAAAGCAGTTCTAGTCGGTTTAGCTCAGTTCAGTTCAGCTCAGTTAAATAAGAACAAGCGATATACAACAAAGCCTATTGACTGTTTAATAACGCGAATGAAAAGGGTGGGATCATCTCACCCTTTTCGCGTTAGCACATAAAGCTATGATGACAAACGCTTAGTCACTGCTTTTAATGTCTTCCATGTGATACTTATCAATTAACGAATAAAGTGTTGGTCGGGTAACGCCAAGCAGTTCGGCAGTTTTCGACATGTTTTTGTCCGCTTTTTGATATGCTCGTCGTATGGCGCGACTTTCGGCTATTTCTCGTACTTCACGCAAGTTTAATGTTTCAGGCTCTTCGTGGGCATCTACTGGCATTAACCCCAGATCATCAGGCTGTATTACCGTCCCTTCAGCCATGATCACCGCTGACTTGAGCTTGTTTTGCATCTCGCGAATGTTGCCCGGCCATTTGTGAGCTAACATGGCATTGACTGCCGTTTCTGAAAAACTCTTAGCTTTGGCTTTAAACTCTTCGCGGTAAATGTTCAAGAAGGTACGAGCAAGCAGAATAATGTCTTGATCCCTCTCCCGTAGCGGCGGGATCATAATAGGCATTTCGCCCACTCGATAATATAAATCTTCTCTAAAGGTTTCTTGTGCGACCATGGCTTGTAAATCTCGGTGAGTCGCACAGATTACGCGTATATCAACCGGGATTTCATTGCGTCCACCAACCCGCTCAATCACCCTCTCTTGCAAGAAACGCAGCATCTTAGCTTGTAAACCAATAGGCATATCGCCAATTTCATCTAAAAATAGCGTACCGCCCTGTGCCGTTTCAATCTTGCCTACCGTTGTTTTATTAGCGCCTGTAAATGCCCCTTTTTCATACCCAAACAGCTCACTTTCAAGCAAATTTTCGGGAATAGAAGCACAGTTAATCGCCACAAAGGGTTTATCTTTTCTAGGGCTGTGTTCATGAATGCTTCGTGCAAACACTTCTTTACCGGTACCACTTTCACCAAGTAGAAGCGTGCTGATATCGGTGTTGGCAATTTTCTCGGCGCGGCGAACCACTTTTTGAATAGCTTCACTATTGCCAACTATCCTCGACATACCTGAACGAGTCCGCGCTAAAATGCTGTTCTCATGTTCTAATTTCGACAGGTTTAACGCGCGATTGACCAATAATTTAATAGTGTCTGAGTCGATAGGCTTTTGATAAAAATCGTACGCCCCGAAATCAATGGCTTTAAGCGCATTTTGCTTATCGCTGTTACCTGTGACCACTATGACTTTTGTTCTTGGCGCCAGCTTAATGATGTCGTGAAGGATTCGTAAGCCCTCAGAAGCGTTGGCAGGGTCTGGTGGAAGCCCTAAATCTAGCGTAACCACTTTAGGTTCAAAACGACGCAGCTGCGCAATAGCAGAAGTATGATCGTCAGCAAAAACAACATTGTAATCCGTAAGGCTCCATTTAAGCTGTTTTTGAATGCCTAAATCATCATCTACTACCAAAATGGTATCGGTCATTTCATCATCCTATTAATCTACTTCATCCATCCGAGGAATGTGGATTTTTGTCGCGTACGGATCCACTTTCTAATTATTTGTCTATCCTATCGGAAAATGCAGCGTAAAACAGCTACCGCGTCCGGGTTCACTTTGGACCGTTAGTTTACCACCGATAGACTCGATATAGGTTTTCGCATCGTAAGCGCCTATTCCCATACCTGCATTCCCTTTTGTGGTATCAAAGGGTTTAAATAAACGTTCTTCAATAAAGCTTTTTTCCATCCCCACGCCAGTATCTTCTATCATGACAAGCTGGATATTGCTGTCGGAATTGGCAGTTATCACTACATCAACTTCACCGTCATCACCTGTTGCTTGTTGCGCGTTACTGATTAAATGGTAAAAGACATTGGCTACTTTTTCTTTATCAACCATAACAGCCGTTTCTTTAAGCACATGCACTTTCGGTATAGGGTTTAAACCTGAGCAACGACTACTTACCACATCCTTGGCAACTTCCGAGAGTAAAAGCTCAGCGTCAACCCCTTCCTGTACCGCCTTTTTGTCTGTGAGTTGCTTTAACATTTTCTCCATTCTAGCTTTAGTATGTTCTAAAGTTTCAAATGTATCGTCGATAAACTCGGGATTGTGCTTATGTTGTTGCGCGTTCGCCAAAATAAGGTCCACTTGCGCTAGTACATTTTTTAAATCGTGCAGTACGAATGCAGACATTCTGTTAAACGCAGCAAACTGTGCATTTTCAGCAACTACTTGTGCCGCCTCATGATGCTGCATATAGGTACCTACCTGCTCAGAGACCGCAGTAAGATAGTCTTTAACTTCCCAATTGAGACTAATTTTTTCTTTGTCTCCAGGAGCAAGTAAGGCAAATCCCCATAACCCTCCGTCTTTTAAGAAAGGTACAAAGAGCTGGTAGCCCCACTCTTTTAAAGCATTGCGGTCTAGTTTTAACCCTTCGTAATCAAAAGGCTTCACCAGATAAGCATCTGTATCAATAATCCAACCATTTTTATCACTGTATTGCGCTAAAGTTTCTAATATAGCGTAGGTGGCACTGCCTTTCGCTTCGCTTGATATATCTGTAATAGGGGATGCCTCAGCCACACGTTCATAACCATTTGCATTCACCCTATAGAACAGGCCCGATTCATACTGAATAGCGTTCAGCATGCCCGTTAGCCCAGCGTGATAAACATCTGATGACGAATCCCCGGCCCTAGTTAACCACTGGGTTAACTTCACCCATTCGACGCGATAGTCGAACTGATTAGCAAAGAAATGCTTCGTTATAAAAACTTTGATTTTTGTGCGAAAGGCATTCGATAAAAATACTGTGGCTAACAACGCGAATGACATCACCACCAGGATAATTTGTACGGTAGCGCCCCAGTTACCCCCGACATAGTTGATGGCGTAGCCAACCACAGCCATGACAAATAGGTAACCACCCGCCACAAGCAATAATGAGCTATGTAAAACCACATCGCGGGATATAAATATATCTATCCCCCAGTGATGAATACGGCGAATTGATATTACGAGTAAAGGCATGAGCAAGAAGTAGATATAACCCCGTGCAGCGATATAACCAATTTCCACTTGGTTAACCATGGTCGCATTAGCGTAGGTTACAAATTCGAACAAATTTGTTGCGCCAAGATAGATAATAAGCGGTTTGAAGGCCCACTGCTCTCTTCCTGCTTGCCGATAAACAACCTCTAAAAGTACAAGAACTTCTAAAGAAAGTACGATTAAAACGAGAAAGCTCCACGCAGGGTTAATTGCCAATAAATAGGGTGCAAGAAGCGCGATAAGCGCAGGTGCGACGATAATTAGCGTAATAGGACGCTTTAATACAGCAGCTATATTACTGAAGTTAGTTTGAATACAAGCGGACAAAAACAAAAGCCAAGCCAATTGCTTTATAACGTCAACACTTAACAGCCAGCTAAGGGAAATGGGGCCGAACAGCGAGGTAATTAAACTTGTCGACCATAAAAAAGTGGCAGCGGTCGCAACGACAAGCAGGTGCTTGGCAACGCCTGGCTTTCTTACTGTTAGCAATAACAATAAAAGGGCTAGGTGCGCGAGACTATTTAGCCCGTAGCCTACATCTGAAATCATCCTTTTATCTCACCTTTATTATCATTATTAGGAGGCATAGATCTGCGTGCTAGCAGATCATTACATTGATAACACTCGATATATACCGACCATGTTAGATGCTGCAAAACTCCATCTCGTTTTTTGTATAACTCCTAAGTAGCAGCAAGAACCGCACTTATGCTGTGCACCTAGTCCTATTGCCGCATGAGATAAAGCAACGAGTTGGTAAAACGGGCTCACAAAATAAATAGTTAACTTACGCCCTTTGTGATGCGCAGGCCAAGCCTGCGCTCTGAGCTTTTACCGATTAAACCTTTATCGTTTTTGAATTACCAAGGAACCAATTGAATAGCCCGCGCCAAATGAGCAAAGCACACCGATATCGCCAGAGACTAAGTCTTCATGATTCAAACCAAAAGCAATGACAGAACCAGCAGAAGCAGTATTTGCGTATTCATCGAGTACGATAGGCGCTTCTGTTCTGTCTGCATCGCGCCCTAATAAGCGCTTACAAATTAAGGTGTTCATATTGATATTAGCCTGATGTAGCCACCAACGCTTCACGCCTTCTGGTGTAATGTTATGACTTGCCAGGTGCGCTTCTATATGAGCTGCAGCCATCGGGCAAACCTCTTTAAATACTTTGCGCCCAGCTTGGTGGAAAAGTTTGTCAGGACCGTAAGGGTCTACATCTTCAGCACGGGTCATATAGCCAAAATTCGAACGAATATTATTTGAATACTTCGTCAGTGCCTTAGTGCTAAGTACGTCATAAACGTGTTCGCTTTTTGCCGTTTCAGCGAGTTCTAACACAGTCGCTGTTGCTACATCACCAAAGATAAAGTGGCTGTCGCGGTCTGCGTAGTTAATTTGAGGAGACACTAACTCAGGGTTGATAACGAGTACGCGAGTAGCATTTCTAGCGCTTAGCATCTCATAAGCGCGATGCATACCGAAAGTTGCTGCTGAGCAGGCGACTAACATATCAAACCCAAAGCCCTCGATATTTAGTGCTTCTTGCACTTCAATAGCGATAGCGGGATAGGCGCGTTGTGTGTAGGCACACGATACAATAACGGCATCAATCTCATCTGCACTCACGTTCGCTGAAGCCATAGCTAACTTAGCTGCTTCAACGGCTATTTCTGCCTGATGAGAAAGTTCATCATCTGCTCGCGGCGCAATTTTTGGTTTCATGCGAGTGATGTCTAGCGCGCCCTCTTTTTGATAAATATAGCGACTTTTAATTCCCGACGCCTTTTCAATAAACTCTGCACTTGAGTAAGGCACGGCGGCTAGCTCACCTGCTTCAATTTTAGTTTTGTTTTCAGCATTAAACGCGTCGGCGTATGCGTTATAGCTTTCTACTAGTTCTTCATTGGTAATACTATCTTTTGGGTGCCAAACACCCACACCGCTAATCACTATTTGTTGAGACATAAGCATTCTCTATTATCTGTTAACACTTCTGGCTTTTAAAACGTCGCGTTACTTCGTGTCCTTCACGCTACGGTGCCAGTGCAATTAAGCCTAATCGTACCTTTTGTTAGCAATACGACTGCGTTTTATGAGCTATAGCTTACCTTAATCCGTGGTCACTGTAACTATGGAGGAAGCCACCGTCCCTCTCAAACACCTAAATCGCTGCTGAAATAGAATTGACTTGACCAATAAAACAGCATCCATTGAGCCACTCCAACAAGAATTGTTTGTTCAAAGAAACAAAATCAACTTCTTTCCCTTTCACATCCACAGCTTAAGTAAGCAAACAAAAACCTCAAAATATTAAAGAGTTAGAGATTTAAAACGAACGTAAATTAAAGTGACTAGCAAATAGACGCCCTCGCACCTCTACAATTTATTTACAAAATGATGACCTTCAACGCGATATTGGTTGACAAATTGGCAAGATAGAAATAGGGTTTAAACATTAAATTGGTAATAACAATAGTCTCTCGATTATTAAGTGCCGTCTTTTCGGCAATAATCTGTTTATGACTAGGTGATACCAAAGGTGACGAGGTTGTATCTAACCTTCGAATTTTTACTTATGAGGAAAAGATAATGTCTAAACCATCAATTGGTTTCATCGGACTTGGTCTAATGGGCGGCAACATGGTTGAAAACCTTTTAAACAAAGGCTTTCCAACCACAGTTATGGACTTAAACCCTGATGCAGTGGCTAAGTGCACAGAGCGCGGCGCAAAGGTTGCAAAAACAGGTAAGGAATTAGCTGAAAGCGCGGATATCGTCATGCTTTGCTTAACGACGTCGAATATTGTCGAATCAGTAATGTACGCTGAAGACGGAATCATGGCAGGGTTAAAAGAAGGTGCCGTGGTAATTGATTTTGGAACCTCTATTCCTTCTTCTACAAGAAAAATTGGCGCAGACCTAGCAGCCAAAGGCGTAGGCATGGTAGATGCACCACTAGGTCGAACTCCTGCACATGCGAAAGATGGCCTACTTAATATTATGGCTTCTGGCGACAAAGAAACTTTTGAAAAAGTGAAACCAGTTCTTGATGAACAAGGTGAAAATGTCTTTTACCTTGGTCAGCTTGGTGCAGGTCACACTACAAAACTGATTAATAACTTCATGGGAATGACCACCGTATGTGCAATGTCACAAGCTTTTGCTGTAGCAGAGCGCGCTGGCGTTGACCGCCAACAGCTTTTCGACATCATGTCTGCAGGTCCATCTAACTCGCCATTTATGCAATTCTGCAAAAACTATGCAGTGGATAATAATAGTGACTTAGGCTTTTCTATTGCTAATGCCAACAAGGATTTAGGCTATTTCTTGAAGATGGTAGAAGACTTAGGTACTGAGTCAAAAATTGCTGAAGGTTCATCTGCTAATTTACAAGCAGCATTAGACGCCGGCTTGGGTAACGGCAACGTTCCTGAAATCTACGACTATTTTGTCAAATTAGATAAGTAGTAAACGAACACTCTGGCGAAACTATACACAACCTAAAAGAGAAGTGATGCCGTGAAAATTCAAGGTCTACGTTGGTGGGTAATTACACTTATTGCTCTCGCAACAATTATAAATTACATCGATAGACAAGCTTTAAGCGTATTATGGCCTGCTATTGTAGAAGACTTGTTTCCAGATGAATCAGCGTTAGAAAGGAAACAGATTTACGCTAATATCTCCATCGTGTTTGTTTTCTCTTACGCGTTTGGTCAGGCGATTTTCGGTAAGATTTTCGACTGGATTGGAACGCGAATTGGCTTCGTTCTTTCTATCGGTGTTTGGTCACTCGCCACTATTGCTCATGCATTTGCGCAAGGCATGTTGAGCTTCAGTATCTTTAGATCGATTTTAGGTATTGCCGAAGCTGGTAACTGGCCTGGTGCAACCAAAGGTAACGCCGAATGGTTTCCTACGAAAGAGCGTGCGCTAGCCCAAGGCATCTTTAACTCTGGTGCGGCTATTGGTGGCATCATAGCCTTTCCAATTATTGGCTTTTTAACTCTGCATTTTAGCTGGCAGGCGGTATTTATTATCGTAGGTGCCATCGGTCTTTTATGGCTATTGCCTTGGGTTATTATAGTTAAAGCTCCACCAGCGATGCACGCTTGGATTACCGAGGAAGAAAAGCACTATATTCTTTCTGGTCAGCGCACCATGAGCGAAGATAAAGATGAAAATGGTAATGCCAAGGAAATGGAGGAATACAGCCCTTCAACAGGTGAACTGCTTTCTCGCAAAGAAAGCTGGGGCGTAATTATCGCTTCGGCGGCAATCGACCCTATTTGGTGGTTATTTGTATTCTGGATCCCTATCTACCTTAACGAAGTGTATGGCATGAACGTTACCGAGATAGGTATATACGGCTGGGTGCCCTATGTGGGCGCAATGCTTGGCGCATGGTTTGGCGGTTTGTTGGCGCAAAATCGTATAGCGGCTGGCTGGACGCCGAACAAGACAAGGAAGCTAGTTATCACCTTGGGTTGTCTAATAATGCTCCCTGCTCTTATCGCAATGTCAGACCCTGGCGCGCCAACGGTAGCGGTGCTTATTATGGCGGTTATCCTTTTCGGTTTCCAAACAGCAATAGGTAACGTTCAAACCCTTCCGAGCGATTTATTTGGTAAAAAAGCTGTGGGTACGCTATCTGGTTTTTCAGGTATGGCGGCGAAGCTGGGTGCGGTGGGCTTAACATCTTTGGTTCCATGGCTTACTGCAGATGGAAATTATACGCCAGCCTTCGTCATCGGAGCGTCGTTAGCTATCATTGCAATTGCAGCCATTTGGCTTCTTATCCCAAAAATAGAAATGCTTAAGCCTAAGAGTTAGTAAATTGGTGCGCTATCAGAATTATTAGGTGTCTGGTAGCGCATTTTTTACCCATAACGTAAACGCAATTAACAGGTGTCTATAACCTGCCCCTAACCTAAAACTCATTTGGATGTCACAGTGAAAAGTACTCTGACTTCGAGCCTAAAAAGTACTCTGACCCCAGACCTATCTGACCAATTCCGCCAATCCCTCTTATCGAGCTCATTTTAAACGTCTTAATTTTTAAGAAATTTAGTAAATTTGCTAGCAAATGTTAATAAATTGTGTTTTTATTAGCCTTATTACCAATTTGGTAAAAACAAATACACATATTGGTAACACCAAAATACAATAAAAACTTTACCACCCTATAATTAAACTTGGAGCACGATGCCATCATGAAGATTAAAGCATTTGCACTTTGCGCCATAGCCGCAGCCATTACGGGATGTGATGTAGATTCTGATAACAACCCTAATACCCTAGGTAGCATCACGCTATCTGGTACACCAACTTCTGGCGAAACGCTAACTGCATCAGTCAGCGACCCAGATGGTATATCATCAGACGTAAGCTACTTTTGGTACGCTGATAATCAACTTATTGCTGACGCAAGCGGTGCAAGTTTTACTCTTACTGACGAGCAAATTGGTTCGGCTATTACGGTGCAAGGCTCTTACACTGATGATGGTGGTATTAACGAATCTCACGTGAGTGAACCAACAAGTGATGTAATGGCAATAGCGTTTGAGTCAAGTATTGCCATCTCTGGCGATGTTGTAGTAGGCGGTATGCTTACTGCCACAGTTTCAGATGAAAACGGTGTAGAACCAGAAAGCATTGTTTATACGTGGTATGCAGATGATGTTGCTATTGAGAATGAAGTTACATCTACAATCACGCTTACAGAAAATGAGTTTGGTAAGGTTATTACCGTATCTGCGGCTTTTACTGATAACCGCGGCTTTGATGAAGCGCCTATGTCTGAACCAACAGACCCTGTAGGTCGCGTAAATTCAGAAGGTGCAATCGTTATTGTAGGCACGCCTACTGTTGGCAACACCCTTTCTACAGAAATTAGCGATGAAGATGGCGCTACTGGCGAAGTGGCATACCAATGGTATGGCGATGACGTTGCCATCTCAGGTGCTACTCAAAGCAGTTACGTTGTTGACGCAAGCCTTGTAGGCCAGGTCATTACGGTAGAAGCGTCTTATACTGATGATAATGGCTTTGAAGAAGTTATTACCTCAGAACCTACTATACCGGTTAATGAAGAGGCCGTGGACGAAGCTGGAACGATAGAAATAACTGGCACTGTGCCTTATCTAGTAGACGGTGTATTAACGGCAACACTGACAGACAATAATGGGTTTGACGAAGCAAGCGTTGAATACACATGGTTTGCTGATGGCGTAGCCATAGCCGATAGCAACAGCAGCACTTTCACACCAAGTGCTAACGCTGGCGCAATCATTTCTGTAGAAGCCTCTTACACCGATAATGACGGTTTTGAAGGTTCAGCATCAGATGCTGTTGATACCATTGTTTATACTACTGTAGTTAACGATAAAGCCGGTCTTGAAAGTGCACTTAATAGCGGCCTTGCCGACGGCGATGTCTTAGGTCTAAACACCAACGTTTATGCTGACCTAGCACCAATTTTGTTAACCAGTGCTGTAACCATGACTGCAGTAGAAGGCGAAACGCCGGTAATATCTGGTGAAGCATGTATAAATGTTGCTAGCACGGTAGACGGTGCTGCAATAAAAGGCATGCGTTTTGAAAGCATTGATACGGCATTAGATTCTTACTGTGAAAGCGAAGCAGCCGCAGTTATTTATTCAGAAGGCGATAACTTCACTTTTGCTGAAAATACAATGGACGGCGACCAGACCACATTGAATGAAGAAACTCATCATTGGCTTGTTGTTAATGGTGAAGGCGCCATGATTGAGCGTAATACCTTCCGCAATAGAAACAACGCGGTTAAAGGCTCGGTAATCAAGCTCTCTTCTTCGGGCCTAAACCATACCATTCAGTACAATTTGTTTGAAAATGCGGTTAACCCGAACTTCAACCAATCAAGCCTACTGCTTCTTAACGTTGGAAGCACTACGGGTGCGGATGCGGCAGAAGACGCTAACTTTGTTGTTCAGTACAACCGTATTGATAACTTCACTTCAGGCCGTCGTCTAATGCGTGTTCAAACGTCTGGCGCTACTATTCAAGGTAACACGATTATTGACCCGAAAGGCGGTATTTCCTTAGAAGACGGTGGGTTTAACACCGTTGCTGACAATATTATTATTCGGACCACTGATATTTCTGGTTCAGACGAACGCCCAAGTGGTGTATTGATGACACCGCTCGGTCATACGGTAACGAATAACTACATTGCAGGTATTCGTTCAGGCAATAAAGAAGCTGGCGGCTTAGTGTTCACGGCTAACCCATTTTCTCAAGCTGACGGCGGTGTACCTAACGCAGGTAACCAAGCTGTGCTTGACGGCAGCGGTGACCTAACGCTAACTGTTACCAAGAATACCGTACTAAACTCACTTCAACCCATTGTGTTCAGCACCGAGATTGGCAGCAGAGCACCTGTGGGTGACTGTGACGAACTAACTGCAGATAACGCGCCAGTTCTTTATGGTCTTACCAAAAACTTCTTTGTAATCGACTTCGATGCTAATGCAATTGCAAATGGCTTTAACGAAGCAGATAAAGAAAGCACGCTTGGGCTTGCATTTGATTCTGAAGCGATTAGTAGTGACCACGCTTTTGAATACGACTGTGATCTAATTAACCACGAAGAATCACTACTTTCTAACAACTTCGGCTTTACCGATAGCTATGCATCGGGCGATGTTGAAGATGAGTCTTGGGTAGACATTCGCAACCTTAACGGCAACGGCGAATTTGATACCGACGGCGCTATCGACCAAAACCCCGCAGACAATGGCAAGGAAGTGCCAGAGTTTGTTACCGCTACCAACGGTCTAATTGAAACCGACCCGAACGGTGCACAAGCAGTCGCTGGAGCTAAAGGGCTTTACTACATTCAGTCTACTGATGTAGGTGCTGGCTCTACATGGACGGCAGATAATTAATACATAAAACATAAATACCCTACACATTAAGTCACTGCGCCCTTCGGGGCGTTAGTGCATCGATAACACAACGGAGAAATTGTAATGTCGTTGAAAAGAAGCACACCCTTTACCCTAAACCCAACTGCGCGTTGGGTAAGAGCCGCATTCATCGCTGGTGTAGCCAGCACTGCCGCTTTTTCAGTACAAGCGCAAGAAACGCAAGAGCAGACCGCGGCGGAGGACGTAGAAGTTATCGACGTTGTTGGCTCACGTCGTACTATACAAGACCAAATTTCAATCAAGCGCGAATCGACTACTGTTGTTGACGGCTTATCGGCCGAAGACATTGGTGATCTACCTGCGCTTTCTATTGGTGAAGCACTAGAATCAATTACGGGCGCAGCGTCACACCGTGAAAATGGTGGTGCTACAGAAATTACTATTCGTGGTCTAGGTCCGTTCTTAAGTGCGACGCACATTAACGGCCGTGAAGCGACTAATGGTAGCGGTGACCGTTCGGTTAATTTCTCACAGTTCCCAAGCGAACTGGTTAAGAAAATTGCTATCTATAAAACCCAAGACGCCTCTATGATTGAAGGTGGTGTGGCTGGTGTTATCGCCCTTGAAACTGTAGCCCCTCTTGATTACGGCAAACAGCGTATTCAGGGTGAAGTTAAAGGCAACTATAACCCTGACGAAGGCAATGTAGATAACTCACTGCACAGTGACTTAGGCTATCGTGGAACGATAAGCTATGTTGACCAGTTTGAGTTCAATAACGGCTCTGCGTTAGGTATCTCTATCGGTGCCCAGCGCCAGGATATAACTCAACCTGAGGCCGAGTACAGAAGCTCAAGCCCGACGGGCTCTTCACTATGGGCGTGTTTGAACGATCCTACCAACACTAATGAAGGTTTTTTCCGCAGCAGCGCTGGCGACTGTGAAGACCAGGTTAGCGGTAGCTCAAACCAAGGCTACAACACAGAAATCGACCCAGAAACTGGTGAGGCAATCAGTGCAGGTTCACCTTATGCGTGGACAGGTAGTTCTCGTAGCTATCGTCAAAACGAAACATCTGATGAGCGAGATGCATTCTTCTTAGCACTACAGTTTCAGCCTAATGACGCCTGGGATATTAACACTGACTTCCAGTACTCGAATCGCTTGCAACAAGAAGCAAGACACGACTTAATCTTCCTACAAAAGCGTGCGATACCTGGCTTGACCGGCCCTACGTTAGTAACCAATGATGTGGGCGGCATTCTACACTGGGAAGGTCAAGATCGTATTGAAAGCTCTGGTGAACAGTTCTCGCGTGACGAGACTTACCACGGTTTTGGTATTAACGTAGAGCACTTCGCTACTGATGCATTAACGTTAAGTTTCGACCTTGCCTACTCAAAAACCGAGCGTGAAGAGCTACAAATTTCAAACCGTGCCCGCACCGAAGACAGACAATTTTTCTCGTGGGATATGGGGGATGATATTCCTCATTTCACGGTACAGAACTTTGACGTGACTGATATCACTAACTTCTACGATAGCTTACGTACCCGTGCAGACAGAGAAAATACGCGCGAAAACGAAGTTAAGTCGGCTAGGGTAGATTTCAGCTATATTCTTGACCACGACGTTTTCGTAAGCATCGAAGGTGGCTTACGTGCCTCTGAAATGACATTCGTTCAGCTAGGCGGTTCTCAAGGTAACGGTTCTAGAACTGAATGGACCTTCTCTCCGACTGAAGGCTCATCTGACGAAGAAGAGATCGCCCAAGCAATTGCACTTATGCAAGGCTGTCAAATTGACTTCCCAGAAAGTGACTTCTTATCTTCTGTTTCAGACGGTGACATTATTACTCACGTTGATGGAGACGGAAATACCGTAGATAGCGGCACTGGTTCTTCGTGGGCAACCTATGACAACAACTGCTTCGCCCGTGCCGTAGCTGCATCTAACGGCGATGATTTCGCTTACCCTGAGTTGGAATATGAGAACTCGGGAACAATAGATGTCACTGAGCGCACTTATGCCGGTTATTTGATGGCGAACTACGACACAGAAATGTGGGGTAAATTCATTCGCGGTAACTTTGGTGTTCGTGTTGTAAACACTGAAGTTACTTCAATTGGCTTCAGAAATTCATTTGAAGTTATTGAAGGTGAACTGGGTACACTGACACTTGTTGAAGATGACTCAGTAGTTGAGCGTATCGAAGGTGGTGGTAGCTACACTGAAGTGCTGCCTAGCGCTAACTTTGTAATGGATTATAGCGACGATATTTTGCTACGTGCTGGTATTTATCGCGGTATGTCTCGCGCAGACCCATCAGACCTAGGCTTTAGCCGTACGTTCCAAACTGATGATGAAGTGGCTCCTACGACTATTTCAGACTTAATTGTTGGCGTAAACGGTTCTGGTAACCCGAGTACTAAGCCACTTATGTCTTGGAACTATGACGTTGCCATTGAATGGTATCCGAATGAAGACTCAATTTTTGCTTTCGGTGTTTACTACAAGCAGTTTAACGGTGGCTTCCAACAGCAAACGGTGCTAGAAACGTTTGAAATTGAGGGCGATGATTATGACTTGCCTATTACTAACTCTGTAACAACAGACGAAAGCAGCAGCATCATTGGTATCGAAACCTCAATCGCTTATCGTTGGGATAGCGGAATTGGTGTTAAGTTTGGTTATAACTATGCTGACACAGATTACGAGTTTGAGGATAGTAATTACGGTGATACCTTTATTACCGACCTTGACGGTAATACTACTCAGTTAACCCAAGGTATCATTCCTCCGGGCGCTGTACCTGGATTCTCTGAGCATGTGTTTAGCGGTCAGGTTTATTACCAGATTGGCGACCTAGATACAGCGCTTATCTACAAGTACAGAAGTGAGTATTTCCAACCGTATACTAGCAACGGGACGCGCTTGCGTTACGTAGACGAGGTAGGTGTTTGGGAAGCACGCGCATCGTACAAGGTTAATGACCACGTACGTGTTAAGGTTGAAGCAATTAACCTATTCAGTGCACCTAAGTCTCAAGACTACTACGTTCAAGGAAACCTTGGTGAAGTTAATGACTATGGTCCTCGCTTGTTTGCAGGTGTAACGGTTAAGTACTAAGCACTTCCAATCGCAACAGATAATGCCTTAGCAAACGCAAGGCATTACGCGACTCTGAAAGGCCCGAGTTCAAGCTCGGGCTTTTTCATTAGATAATAAAAACCCGCTTAATTAAGCGGGTTTTTGTTTAACTATTTAGTGTTAAATTACAGCTGGTTAATTTGCCATACCGATACTGTACCGCTAACTTCATTGCCTACAACAAGAAGAGGCACACCACTTGGGCTGTCGTCAGCGCTAACAAATACCAAACTTTCTGGCGCAAGGTCACCAATAACATCATCGCTGGTTAAACCTTCGGTAAGATTGCGGTTGATCACATACTCAGCAAATTGAACATCGTAAGGGTTCGTTACATCGTAAACAAAAATACCACCCATGCGCTCTGTACCGATAAATGCATAAGTACGGTCGCCAACTTGACCCACGGTCAATGCCTCTGGTTCTGGTCCTTTGTTCTCAGAGCGTGAATCGCTAGCGTTTTCGTCGTCACCGTTGTTGAACTGTGCACCGTGAACTGAAGCGGTAATGCGCTCAAAATCGTCGCCAGAGTCATAAACCACTAAGCCGTTTTGATCCCAAATGGTAAATGAACGCGCACCGTAGGCATATGCAGCGTCATATTCACCGTCTCCATCAGCATCACCCATGGCCGAAGTTACACGTAAATCGTCAGCTTCACCTGTTGCCTGTAGCATGGCCAATTCAGAGTTTGCCGCAGCCGTTAGGTCTTCTACTTTCACTTCGTCGGTATACGCAAGGCAACCATCGTCTTCGTCAAAATCAACACCACCAGCGGCAGTACAAGCAGCTTCATCAGCAGCTTCAAAGAAGTACTCACGGGCGTCACCTTCGTTCGCCGTCACGACGAAAGTTGCGTCTTTCCACGTAAAATTAGCGATAGTATCTGGCTGATATACCCCGTACAGGCCAGTATATTGGCCAAAGCTAACCGCATCATCCTCTTGGATATCTATGTTAAGGCTAGCCCAAGACTTAGTCCCTAAACCAACAACATCCACGGTTAACTCTTCTAAATCTAATATCGCCAGGCCATTGTTTTCCTGAAGGCTTACATAGGCAACATCGTTAGTCGCCGTAATATATTCAGGCTCTAGGTCTTTCGCTACAGTCGAGGTGATAGCTGTTCCATTAATTGTGCGTCCTGCTGGATTTGGGAACATCATTCCTTGTGCTATAAGCTCAGCTTCACTGCCGTTAAATGCGCTAAAGCCTACGGTAGTGCCTGTTTCTTCAGGCTCACCACTGGCAAGAATGTTGATAACCGTGATAGAACCTTCAGGATCAACGGTATAGTCGTCAGACGGTTCGCCTTCGTTCGCAACTAAAACTTTACCGCCGTCAGGGGTGAAGGTGACCATATCAGGTAGTGCACCTACCTCTACCGAGTCTAAAAACGCGGGAGCAGAGCTATCAAGCCCGTTATAGAACAATACGTAACCATTGTCAGTTTTAACATCCGCAGGTACTGCAACGGCCATAAGGTCACCGCTTATTGCAATACTTGTTAAGCTGCCTAAGGCCACGCCGTTAATGTCTGCAGGTAATGCGATTGTAGTCGGTGTTAGCGTGGTCGTATTGATTGGATCTGACATTGTTGCCGTACTAACACCTGAGGCATCAATAACTGCAATTGTATTTGTTTCGCCATTAGTGGCGTAAATAGTGCTGGAATCAGAATGATATTGAACGATTTCAGCTGCCGTTTGATTACCTAAGAAGGCACGACCAACGATATCCATTGCAATACCGATAGAAGCATCGGTGCCGTCGCTGCCATCAGTACCTGGATCACCCTGTTCGCCCTGTGGCCCTTGTGCCCCTGTTTCACCCTGAGCACCATCGTCACCATCAAGGCCGCATCCTGTGAGCGCAGCTGAAACTAAAAATGCAATTAATCCGTATTTAAACTTGTTACGCACTGCCATTTGATTTCCTTTTTAATTGTTTTTTGTCGTACGTTGCGAGGTCCGAGAAATCTGGGATTTCTGCTCTTAGTACACCAGAAAATTTATTCAACTTCTATGTATAAATTAAAATCAGTTTATGACACAAATATTAAGAAGGCAAAAGCGTGTCATTTTTCTATAAAAAGTACACACCTAGCCGACTTTGAGCCAATTGTAAGTGCATATTTCAACATCTTTTATTACTTATTGAATCCGATAGAAACGCCCGTGAGCACAAAGCAGTATCTTTAGCGCGAAGGTCTAGTTTTATTTGCTCTCGCTATCTGATACTAATACGGTCAAACAGATGTATAAACTGAATGGAATATCATTTTTTGTGACAGCGTCACGAAAAATGAGTGTATTCAGCAATCAAAAGGATTAACTATGAAATTGAAATTCACTGCCTCAGCGGTTATTGCTGCTGCGCTCACATTAACTGCATGTGCAACATCTCCTACCGGCAGAAATCAAGTATTACTTTATTCAGAAGCCCAGCTCGCACAAATGGGCGATCAAGCTTTTTCAGGTATGAAAGAAGAGCTAAAAATATCGAGTAAAGCAGTACAAAATACCTATGTGGAATGCGTTGCAAACGCCATTACTGCCCAAGTTCCGGCAAGCGTTTTTAGTGGTCAATGGGAAGTAGTAGTGTTTGACGATGAACAGGTTAATGCTTTCGCGTTACCTGGCGGGAAAATAGGCGTATATACCGGGTTACTTAACGTAGCGGAAAATCAACATCAGCTAGCGGCTGTTATTGGTCACGAAGTAGGACACGTTATAGCAGAGCACGGTAACGAGCGTATGTCTCAGTCAACGTTAATTAATGTAGGTAGTCAGGCAGTAGGTCAAGTGTTGGCCGCGAACGAAGTTCCTCAATCAGGCCCTATCATGGCAGCGATTGGTTTAGGCGTGCAAGTAGGTGTTCAGTTACCTTTTAGCAGAACCCATGAATCGGAAGCCGATGTTATCGGTCTTCAGTTGATGGCAAAATCTGGGTTTGACCCAAGGCAGTCTGTAAACTTGTGGCAAAATATGGATGCGGCGAGCGGCGGTGAGCGCCCAATGGAATTACTATCTACCCACCCTGCGCCACAAACAAGAATAGATAACCTACAGGCAAATATGCCCGCTGCCTATGCTGACTATCAGGCCACGGCTTATCGACCTAGCTGTAAATGAAAGTACAGTCTTATAGAGTTATACTTTTTTAGGCAAAAAAAAACGCTGCATCAAGCAGCGTTTTTCGTTTTCAAGATAACGATTACTCGCCGTCTTGTTTGTGTAGGTGCACATCCATTTGTGGGAATGGAATTGATATACCTTCTTTATCAAAGCGAAGTTTAACTTGCTCTGTAAAATCGAACTTAACTGCCCAGAAATCTGCAGCATTTACCCAAGGGCGTACTACAAAGTTAACGCTGCTATCGGCAAGTTCAGAAACCGCTACAGTTGGAGCAGGTTCAGCTAAAATTCTGTCGTCTGCTGCAACCATTTCTTGCAATACTTGCTTAGCTTTAAGCAAGTCAGCGTCATAACCAATACCAACAACCATATCTACACGGCGAGTATCTTTAGCAGAGTAGTTAGTGATGTTACCGCTATAGATATTACCGTTTGGAACGATAATTTCTTTGTTATCAGGCGTATTCATTGTAGTTGTGAAAATACCAATCTTTTTGATTGATCCAGCAGTACCCGCAGCTTCAACAAAATCACCTGCTTTGAACGGCTTAAATACTAATAGCATTACGCCTGCTGCAAAGTTTTTAAGTGAGTCTTGAAGTGACAGACCAATGGCTAAACCAGCCGCACCTAAAATAGCAACAAGAGAAGTAGTATCCACACCTAGTTGATTCAGTGACGCTACTATAACGAATAACATCAAAATAGCGCTGATTATCGCCTCTAGGAAATCTACTAACATGTCATCATATTTAGACTTAGCCATCAGGCGTCTAAATAAAGACAAAATAAATCCAACTACGATTTTACCGACTACATAAATCGCTATTGCCATTAAAATGTTGATACCCCACGGAATGGCGTAGTCGTTTATGTACCTTTCAACATCACTTGCTGAAAAAAGTGAGAGTTTTTCTTCCATAATATGGTCCTTGTCATGGTTAGTTGTAATTAGCACGTATACGGTAGCAGCTATTCGTATTATCACCAATACACAATAGGTCCAAACAGCATAAATTCGCCCTAAAGTCTAAGCCCCATAGGCCTTTGATAGTGTTAGCATTATCCAAAAGTAGCGATACATAACGCTAATCTTGGGTACAACGTATACCAAAGTTTAAGTATTTTTTTGAATAATTGTCACACACATGTCACTCAACAAATGCACTATTTTACACCGAAGCTTGAATGCGCTTTGTTGTCTTTTTAACTTTGTCGGAAGTTACCGAGTTTTAAGACTTTTTTTTTGATGATTTTTTAGCCTTAAAGTTTTAGACTAAAGTCTCATAAGAACTAAACCAAATTATCGTTTTTGATGAATTTGTTTTATTTCTTGTGAACGAGCTTTAGCAAACTATGTCACTTAAAGGATTAACGCATGTTGCTTCTCATAACCCTATTTTCGGTTGTTTTGTGTTTATTTTTGTATTCACTTCGCACCGATAAAGGAAAACACACTAAGTATGCAAGAGCGGAATACCGCCCAGCACAAAAATCGAAGCCATCTTCCACAGTGTTGGAAAACTCTTCGAGCAACTCTTCGCCCTCTGCGGCATAGAGTAAACCTACGAGTCAGGTGATTATTAAAGATAGGTCGCGTGTTGCCGTTTGTGTAAGTTTTTCTCCAATTATTTACATGATGCCGTCGACAGCATTGCAACCTGCATATACTGACACGTATCATACGCATCAAAACCAAACACCTGATTCCTTATGCGTATACCAAGAGTTTATTACCCCAACCCCATTCCTTTAGAACAAGAATTTGAATTAACCGAAGATGCGGGTCATCACATCGCTACTGTGCTGCGCATAAAACCCAATCGCCCTATCGTGCTATTTAATGGCGATGGCAACGAATACAGTGCACAAGTCATAAGTGTTCAAAGAAAAAAAGTAACAGTTGAAGCCGATGCATGCCTTTCTTTAGCAAAAGAGTCTCCCCTCCACCTTCACTTAGGTCAGGGTGTTTCTAAAGGCGATAGAATGGACACTGTGTTACAAAAAAGTGTAGAGCTTGGCGTAACAGAAATAACGCCTGTTATTACTGAACGATGCACAGTAAAGCTTGACGAGTCGCGTTGGGAAAAGAAAATTCAGCAGTGGCAGAAAATTATCATTGGAGCCTGTGAACAAAGTGGTCGCAATATTATTCCTGTGCTTAACGCCCCGGTAAATTTAAGTCAGTGGCTGTCCTCATCGACCAATACTACGCGGTTGGTATTAGCACCCGGTGCAGAACAAAGCTTAGTGAGGCAACCCTATAATACGCAAGGCTTTCGACTACTAATAGGTCCAGAAGGCGGGTTATCAGACACAGAAATTCACCAAGCTAACGAAAACGGTTATCAATCGGTAAGTTTAGGCCCACGTATTTTACGTACCGAAACGGCGGCAATTACCAGTTTAAGTATTCTCCAGGCACAACACGGCGACTTTTGAGGATATAGTCTAAACCCTTTTTTTTACAGGCCTATGCTATACGCATAACTTGAAGTATTAGGGTGTGACCCAATATACAAAGATTATCAGCAGGGCTATATGAGCCGGCATTTTATAAACATTCAAGGTGAGAACATTATGCAATATACCGTTGGCGTAATTATGGACCCCATCGCAAGCATTAAGCCACATAAAGACACAAGCTTTGCGATGATGCTTGAAGCTCAGCGCCGCGGTGCAAAGGTTGTTTATTTCGAACTAAAAGACCTGTATTTAGACAATGGTAAGCCTATGGGTTTGGGCAAAACCGTGTCGGTTAAAGACCAAGCGACAGATTTCTATGCGATTGAAGACGAAGCGACCCTGCATTTAGGGGATATTGATGTTTTACTTATGCGTAAAGACCCGCCTTTTGACAGCGAATTTCTGTACGCCACCCAGATATTATCGCTAGCGCAAGACGCTGGAGCACTGGTTGTAAATAATCCTCAGGCCCTACGTGACTACAACGAAAAATTGTTTACGTCGTATTTCCCAAAGCATATCCCGAATACTCTAGTTTCGAACAATCAGGCGCTTATTCGTGAGTTTCATGCCAAGCATCAGGATATTATTTGTAAGCCTCTGGATGGCATGGGTGGGGCCTCTATATTTAGAGTAAAACCTGACGGTAATAATTTAGGTGTAATTATTGAAACGCTGACGCATCTAGGCACCCGCTATATGATGGTACAAGAGTACCTTCCAGAGATTAAAGACGGTGACAAGCGTGTATTGATTGTAGATGGTGAAGTAATGCCATACTGCTTAGCGCGACTGCCAACCAAAGGGGAAACAAGAGGGAACTTGGCCGCCGGTGGCACTGGCCGCCCTCAGCCAATTTCTGATTCAGACCGCGCATTGGCTGAAGCCATAGCTCCTACGCTTAAAGATAATAATATTTTGTTTGTAGGGCTTGATGTCATTGGCAATAAAATTACAGAAATAAACATTACCAGCCCAACGTGCGTAAGAGAAATAGAAGCCGCGTACGACGTAGACATTATGGGCGCACTGTTTGACGCAATTGAAAAGCGCTTAGCCAACAGATAAAACGTACTTTGCACTAGTCACCGGCGCGAGTAGCTCAGATAAAGCTCAACATGGGTGAATACAGGGCCTTTTATACTTAATATTTAAAGGCCCTCTAAAGTAAAAGACGTTAGTAAAATATAGTAGTAAAAAGCAAACTATGACGGAATTAAAAAGCCTACAAAATCACTTTTTGGTCGCAATGCCTAGCTTAGACGATCCCTACTTTTCTCGTTCACTCATTTATGTTTGTGAGCACAACGCTGAAGGCGCTATGGGCATTGTGGTAAATCAGCCCTCTACTATGAACGTCAAACAACTTCTTGAACAAACTGACAAAGAGTTGACAGTTTCTGAAGACAAGGCGGAACAAATCGTACTTGCGGGCGGACCGGTCAACCAAGAACGTGGCTTTGTTTTGCATTCGTCGCAAAAGTCTTGGGCATCTAGCCTTAAGCTCGCGCCGGGAATCATGGTTACAACATCAAAGGACATTTTGACAGCTATCGCCAATGATGAGGGCCCAGAAGACGTACTTATTGCTTTAGGTTACGCCGGGTGGACACCTGGGCAGCTTGAAAAGGAAATGCAGGAAAACGCCTGGCTAACCATAGAAGCGGACGAAGAAATTTTGTTTAACACACCTATGCATAAAAAATGGCAAGCAACAGTAAATAAACTCGGTGTTGATGTATGGCAGCTAGCGCCAGGAGCCGGGCATGCCTGATATAGGAAATCGTACTGTACTTGCGTTTGACTTTGGTACCAAGAGTATTGGCGTAGCGGTAGGCCAAGAAATTACGGGCACTGCTTCACCTCTTGCAGCGCTTAAGGCACGAGACGGCATTCCAGATTGGGCATTGATAGAAAAGCTTTATGAAGAATGGCAACCCCATGTTGTCGTAGTGGGTTTACCGCTAAATATGGACGGCACAGAGCAGGAAATGACCCAACGAGCTCGCAAGTTCGCCAATCGACTCCACGGTCGTTTTCGTGTTGCAGTGGAAACCTGTGACGAGCGTCTTACTACTACAGACGCTAAAGCTATGCTGTTTGAGTTAGGTGGCTACAAAAAGCTTACTAAGGATAAAGTGGATAGCGTATCAGCTTGCGTGATCTTCACCAGCTGGAGCGAAAGCCAATACGAGTAGCCGCTTTTGCGCTACTCTTTGCTTTTAATTTTTAGTTCCTGTACTTCTATTTTTCCGCGCCGCACTGCCAGCATACATCGAATGCGCTGCCGTTTTCCTCTCCACACGCGTCACATCGCCAGTCTTCACTGCTGTTATTCGTACTACGTGATTTGTGAACGAAGGCCTCGATAACTTTCGACGCTCGCGCATACCAGCTATCGTCGACGAGCCATACTTCCTGCTGAGCATCCTGCCAAGCTAGCTCTCCTATAGCACCACCAGCAAATTCGTTTTTTACCATATAGGGAATAGACAGCGCATCGAGTTCGCTGCGAACCGCTTGCATTTCAAAAGCGTCTTGTGAAGTGAAAAGTTTTTTCAATGGCTATCCTATTGCAAAAAATAATGCACATCGCGTAAAGCTTATACTAAAAAGCAGCCCTTTAGCTGCTTTTTAAGTAAGAAAACCGAATTACTCAATGACGTAATTATCTAGGTGCCGCTTTTTAAAAGTGTAACTGCAGCACTGAAGAAGCTGCGTCTAGTCATCCATATCAATTGATACATTAGACAAGGTGCCTAAGCTAGAGCCGTCGCTAGTATCAAGCTTGATCATTAAGCGCAGATCATTAGGCGAGTCAGCATGATGAAGTGCCTGGTCCATATCAATCTTGCCCGCTTTATAAAGGTCATAAAGAGCCATATCAAAGCTTTGCATGCCCTGCTCTTTACCCTTTTTCATAGCTTCTTTTAATGCGCCTATTTCGTTGCGCTGAATAAGGTCGCGCACTAACGGCGAGTTAAGCAGTATTTCTATTGCCGCTACCCTGCCCTTACCGTCAGGAGTAGGCACAAGTTGCTGTGCCACAATAGCGCGTATGTTTAAGCTTAAATCGAAACGAAGCTTATCGTGCTGATCTTTAGGCGCTAAGTGCATAATACGCTCAATAGCTTGGTTCGCGTTGTTAGCGTGCAGCGTTGCCACACATAAATGCCCCGTATCGGCAAACGACATGGCATATTCCATGGTTTCCATTGAGCGAATTTCACCAATAAGAATCACGTCCGGCGCTTGACGCAAAGAGCTTTTAAGTGCGTCGTCGAAGGACTGAGTATCAATGCCCACCTCGCGCTGCGTGATAACACAGTTTTTATGCTCATGAACAAATTCGATAGGATCTTCAATGGTCAATATATGCCCATGAGTGTTTTCATTTCTGTGCCCAATTAGCGCAGCCAATGATGTCGATTTACCGGTCCCCGTTCCACCAACAAATAGAACAAGACCGCGTTTAGACATAATAATTTCTTTTAATACTCGCGGCAGGCCCAAATCATCCGCTTTCGGGATTTGAGTAACAATACGACGGATAACCATACCCGCTTGGTCTCGTTGCCAAAACGCAGAACAACGGAAACGGCCAATGCCATCGCGCACAATAGCGAAATTGCATTCCTTCGATGTATGAAATTCGTCTCGCTGCTTTTCAGTCATCGCTTCGTGAACCAGCGCGAGCGATTCTTCTACCGACGTGGCATTTTCTGTTACTGGGGTAAGTTTGCCGTTGATTTTGGCACTTACCGGAAACTCTGCCGTTATAAACAAATCAGAGGCATTGGTATCAACCATTTTTTGTAATAGTGAATCTAGCATAATGGCCTCTAGAAGTTGTTCATAGACTGTTTATCTACTGACTTTGCCGCCGCATCTTCTTTGCTAATGACCCCCATAGCTACCAATCGCTGTAAGCATTGATCCATAGTTTGCATACCATGTGCTTGCCCGGTTTGAATAACCGAGTACATCTGCGGCACTTTATCTTCACGAATAAGGTTTCTAATAGCTGGGATACCTACCATGATCTCATGGGCAGCAACACGGCCCCCACCGACTTTCTTAAGTAACGTTTGCGATATAACCGCGCGAAGCGACTCCGATAACATTGAGCGCACCATGGCTTTTTCCTCTGCAGGGAACACATCAATGATACGGTCAATGGTTTTCGGTGCTGAATTGGTGTGTAGCGTACCAAACACCAAATGGCCTGTTTCTGCAGCTGAAATCGCAAGGCGAATGGTTTCTAAGTCACGAAGCTCACCAACCAGAATGACATCTGGATCTTCACGAAGGGCTGAGCGCAGGGCGTTATTAAACGAATGCGTATCGCGGTGTACTTCACGCTGGTTTACCAAACTAAGTTTATTGTCGTGAACAAATTCAATCGGGTCTTCAATGGTAAGAATATGCTCACGTTTATGCGTATTAATATGGTCAACCATGGCTGCTAGGGTGGTACTTTTACCCGAACCTGTAGCGCCAGTGACTAGCACAATTCCGGTAGGCTGATTGATGATGTCTTTAAAAATTTCGGGCGCGCCAAGGTCGTCTAAGGTTAACACCTTGCTAGGAATGGTACGCAGCACCGCCGCGGCACCGCGATTTTGAACAAAGGCATTAACACGAAAACGAGACAAGCCATTTACTTCGAATGAAAAATCGGTTTCTAAGTTTTCTTCGTACTCTTTGCGCTGCATGTCATTCATAATCTCATAAACAAGACCATGAACTTGCTTGTGATCGAGGGCAGGCACGTTAAGTTTACGCATCTCGCCATCTACACGAATAATTGGTGGTAGGCCCGCTGATAAGTGTAAATCTGAGGCGTTATTCTTAACACTGAAAGCCAAAAGTTCGGTAATATCCACAACCACTTCTCCAAAACAAGGTGAATAATGCAAACAATAGCAGAAAGACTAGATTCCGCACGAAAAGGAATAGACCAAGCCGCTACCAGTGCACATCGTCCACCAAAAACCGTTAAATTGCTAGCGGTTAGCAAAACAAAACCCGTATCAGATATCATTGAAGCGTATGAAGCGGGACAACGAATGTTTGGCGAAAACTATGTGCAGGAAGGTGTTGAAAAGGTTCAGGAACTTTCAAATCTTGAAAATATTGAGTGGCATATGATTGGCCCTATTCAGTCAAATAAAACTAAAGTAGTAGCCGAACATTTTGACTGGGTTCAGTCAGTAGACAGAGAGAAAATAGCCCGCCGCCTTAATGAGCAACGCCCAGCCTCAATGCCGCCATTAAACGTATGTATTCAAGTGAACATTGATGATGAAGGCAGTAAGTCTGGCGTAGCACTCAACGAATTAGCGTCTTTAGTTGAGTTCGTAACGTCACAGGAGCGCCTTTGCTTACGCGGTTTGATGGCTATTCCCAAGGCCAATCCTAATGAAGAACAACAGCGCGCTACGCTAACTAAGCTAAAAGAATTATTTGACCACTACCATACATCACTGAGCAATTTTGATACCCTATCCGTAGGAATGAGTAGTGATATGGCAGAAGCAATTCAACATGGCTCTACCATGGTTAGAATAGGTACTGCTATTTTTGGTAAACGTACTTAGTGATACCTATCGTGCTGAGCTTTTAGTGATTAGCCATGCTACACAGACTTAAATGCAATCAACAAATAGGATTTACATGCAACAGAAAAAATTAGCATTTATTGGCGCGGGTAACATGAGCCGCAGCATCATCAGTGGTCTTATCAAATCTGGGTATGCGAAAGAAAATATTCTTGCGGCAAACCCGTCCACTCCAAAGTTAGACGGCCTTAAAGCCGAGTTTGGTATTCACACCACTCAATCTAACGATGAAGCTTGCCAATTCGCTGACGCCATTGTGCTTGCGGTAAAACCACAAATTATGGGTGATATGTGCGGCGAACTGCAAAAAAATAACGACCTATCAGGTAAGTTGTTTATGAGCATCGCAGCCGGTCTACCCGTTGCCAGATTACAAGAGATGTTAGGCGGCGAATACCCTGTGGTTCGTATTATGCCAAATACACCAAGCTTGTTAGGCAAAGGCATGTCGGGTATGTACGCCGACGATACAGTGTCTGAGTCTGACAGACAGTACGTAGACGATGTGATGAACAGCGTGGGCGAAACTGTTTGGGTAGATAAAGAAGATGGTATTAACGGTGTTATTGCGGCAGCAGGAAGCAGTCCAGCCTATTTCTTCTTGTTCCTACAAAACATGCAAGAAGAAGCCATGAATATGGGTTTTGACCAAGCCCAGTCACGCCTTATGGTGCAGCAGGCTATGTTGGGTGCAGCTGAAATGGTTTGTAACAACCCAGACCTTGAATTAAGTGAGCTTCGTGCCCAAGTTACGTCAAAGGGCGGCACCACAGCCGAGGCCGTAAATACCTTCATCGATGAAGGCTTAAAAGATATTGTCAGCAAGTCGATGCGGGCAGCCGTAGCGCGCGCTGAAGAAATGGCAAAACAGCTATAACGTTTTAGGAAAAACACAACATGAATGCAACGGTATTTTTGGTTGATACCTTATTTAGCCTTTATTTGATGGTGGTTATTCTGCGCCTTTGGTTACAAATGGTTCAAGCAGACTTTTATAACCCAATGAGTCAATTTGTAGTAAAAGCAACCCACCCTATCGTGGGGCCGTTGCGCCGTGTTATCCCGTCAATCGGCAGGTTCGACACCGCTACCTTTGTATTGGCGATAGCGGTATGCGCGCTTAAACTCGTTACTCTTGGACTTATGTTTGGCGGTACGCTAAACCCCGTAGGCATAGCCGTTTTATCGGTAATTGGCGTGGTAAAAGAAACCCTATCGCTAATGTTCTGGGTATTGCTGTTACGTGCAATTTTAAGTTGGGTATCGCAAGGTCAATCTCCGGTAGACTATGTGCTGTATCAACTAACTGAACCCTTTTTAGCGCCTATTCGCAAAGTCATTCCTCCGCTAGGTGGCCTTGACTTGTCGGTACTGATTGCCATCATCGCATTACAGTTTTTACAGCTTCTGATCCAAGACACTTTCCCTATGTAAACAATGTTTACTACAGGCATCAAAGGTGAAACCTTAGGTCATACAGTATTAGGCAGCGGGTACGCCCGCTGTTTTGTAAAAGAAAAATATGAAGGCAAAGTAAGGTCTATCATGAGTAAAATAAAACAAATTAAGAAAGGGTACGCAGCTCTTCTTGCAATAGCTATAGCTTGCTTAAGCTTCTCTGCATTTGCCGAACAGAAGAAAACGCTCGGCGAATGGGATGTACACTACATGGTCGTAAGTACGCCTTTTTTAACGCCTGAAGTTGCGGCTAATTACGGTATTGTAAGAAGCAAGTTTAACGCGCTGGTCAACATTTCCGTACTCGACAAAGTTTCAGGTGAAGCGCAGCGTGCAGACGTGACAGGTACGGCAAAGAACCTTTTGGGTAACTCGCGAAAGCTAACCTTTAAGAAAGTAGAAGATGGCGATGCTATTTATTACCTCGCAGTACTACCATTTCGCGACCAGGAAACGTTCAGGTTTGAAATAGACGTACAAAAGGGTTCAAGTAAACAGACGCTGAAATTCCAACAAAAAATGTATGTGGATGAATAGGCAACTACAGGTTACTTTCTTAGGCAATATTGTTTACGCATCAAACCTTGCCGACGCTAGTAAATTGTAACCTCTTCTTACTAAACTTAATTTTAAAACTGTTAAAGCGAGATTGCCGATAATCGGTATCTCGCTTTTTTATTGTGTTAAAAAATTGATAACTTCCCTTTACCAAACTGATGCAGTAGTAAATAATCAAAGCAACTGGTCGGGCAAGTTGGATTGTAAAGATTAAAGCATTAGTTACTGAAGCCTGCTGAAGCGCGATTAAAATCAGTTTCTACTTACTTTAATAACTAAACAACATGCTAGATGCCTTCATAGTAAAAAATAGAGAATAAATATGAATACGCCCTCGTCACAGTCTGCACCTCAGACCGCCGCAGCCCATTCTGTAAATACGTCAGAACAGCAGTCACCTTTTTATCCTAACCTATTAGCCCCATTAGATTTGGGTTTTACTACACTTCGTAACCGTACCCTGATGGGCTCGATGCATTTAGGTTTAGAGGAGGAAAAAGGCGGCTTTGATAAACTGGCAGCTTTCTATGCCGAGCGGGCAAAAGGCGGTGCCGGGCTTATTGTGACTGGCGGCATTAGTCCTAACATTTCAGGTTGGGTTGCGCCCTTCGCCGGCAGAATGACGCGCTCTCGTCATGCCAAGAAGCACCGTGTTATTACCGATGCTGTACATAAAGAAGAGGGTAAAATTTGCATGCAAATACTGCATTCGGGTCGCTATGGTTATCACCCGCTTGCTGTTTCCGCTTCACCTATGAAGTCGCCCATTACTCCGTTTAAGCCTCGCGAGCTTTCCTCGCGCGGCGTGAGAAGCACCATTAAAGACTATGTTAAATGTGCTGCCCTTGCCCAACAAGCAGGTTACGACGGTGTGGAAATAATGGGTTCAGAAGGTTACCTCATTAATCAATTCTTTTGTGAACGCACTAACCACAGAAATGATGAATGGGGTGGCAGTTTAGAAAACCGAGCCCGCTTAGCAGTTGAGATCGTTAAAGGTGTGCGAGAGAAAGTAGGTACTAACTTCATTATTATCTATCGGCTGTCTATGCTGGACTTAGTAGAAGGCGGCGCGAAGTGGGATGAAGTCGTGTACTTGGCTAAAGAAATTGAAAAAGCAGGTGCTACGCTTATTAATACCGGTATCGGATGGCACGAGGCCCGCGTTCCCACAATCTCTACATCTGTACCACGTGCAGCGTTTACCTGGATAACCGAACGCATGAAAAAAGAGGTGTCTATCCCTCTTATCACTACTAACCGTATCAACACACCAGAAGTAGCGGAATCGGTATTGGCGCAAGGGCATGCTGACATGGTATCGATGGCCCGCCCTTTCTTGGCTGACGCACACTTTGTGACCAAGGCCATGCGCAATGAATCTAAACTTATCAATACCTGTATTGCCTGCAATCAGGCCTGCCTTGACCATGCCTTTGAGCAAAAGCGGGCAAGCTGTTTGGTAAACCCGCAAGCATGCTATGAAACCGAACTTATCTTTACACCTACGGAAAACAAGAAAAAGCTAGCGGTTGTGGGTGCCGGTCCAGCTGGATTGGCATTTTCAATGTATGCCGCAGAGCGTGGCCACGACGTGCATTTGTTTGATAAAGCCAGTGAAATTGGCGGTCAATTTAATTACGCCAAGCAAGTGCCGGGTAAAGAAGAGTTTTATGAAACCCTGCGTTATTTTGACAATCAGCTAGCGCGGGTTGGCGTATCCATTCACCTTAACACCGAAGTTAATGCAGAAAGCTTGTCAAATGAGGGGTTCGATGAAGTGGTGTTAGCAACAGGCATCAATCCACGTAAACTTGCTATTGAAGGTCACGACCACCCTAAAGTGATGAGTTATTTAGACGTATTGCGTGACCACAAACCGGTGGGCAAAAAAGTGGCAATTGTTGGTGCTGGCGGTATTGGCTTTGACGTAGCAGAGTTCTTAGTTGAGCACGAACACTTAGCTAAGGATAAAGAAAAATGGCTAGCTCACTGGGGTATCGACAAAAATTACTCAGCACCAGGGGCACTTAAAGAAAAGGCGATAGAGCCTTCTGAACGCGAGGTGTATTTGCTACAACGCAAGACCTCGAAGGTGGGCAAAGGCCTAGGTAAAACAACGGGCTGGATCCACAGGCAATCATTGAAACACCACAATGTTCAAATGATAAATGGTGTTAGCTACGAGAAAGTGGACGATGAAGGCCTTCACGTGCTGATTAACGACACACCCAAAGTATTGCCTGTCGATAACATTATTGTATGTGCAGGCCAAGAGCCCTTTAAACCTCTGCAGCAACCTCTAGAAGAGGCAGGATTTAGCGTACACATTATCGGTGGTGCTGACGTCGCGGCAGAACTTGATGCCAAGCGTGCTATTCGTCAGGGCGCTGAACTGGCAGCGCGAATTTAAGCGCGCAGCCAGCTCATAGAAACTCATTCGTTACTGGCTATGTTATTGGCTATTTTGAATAGCCTGTAGCTTGGCGGTGTAAAGCGCTCTGTTCTGCGAAGGCAGTGAAAGAGAGAGCGCTTTTTCCATCATACTTTCAGCTTTGATCACCTCGCCCTGTAAAAAGTAAGTTTTAGCCATAGCCGAGTAACTCTCCCCCAAATAAGGTCCTGTAGCGATGGCTTTATTGAAAAACATTTCTGCCTCTGAAAGCTTACCCTTTGCTAAAAATGCATTACCTAAATCTATCCATCGATAAGGGTTGTCGTCGTCTGTTTTTAAATACATGTCCCCAATCCGCGATAGGGTTTCTACATCGCCTACTTTTTTAAGCAACACTGCGAAATTTGATAGCGTATGTACCGACTGGATATGGTTTTCGATAGCGAACTCATACAACTTCCGAGCTTCTTTTTCGTAGCCATTCGAGCGGTAGAGTACAGCGAGAGAATTTAGCGTAGATGCATTCGCTGTGTTTAACTGCATTGCGCGATACAAATAACTGTAGGCTAAATCAGGGTTGTCACTCATCACTTCAGCAGACATATTTTGGTAGTACATAGAGATAAAATCGGCCTCTGAGATATAAACTCCTCGGTCGTTACGGCTTGATGGAAAATAATCAATGATCGCTCTTCCCCTAAAAACTATGCTATCGCCTGTTTTTTCGGGTTCCGGCCCTAAAATTATGCTTCTAACATGTGTAGACGTAGTGAGTGTCTTTCCAAACCTTCGGTACAGTGGTGGGGTATGGACTTGTTGATAAACTACATCTAGGTTAACGAGCCTGGCAAGAGCTGTAGTTAGCAACGCAAGCGACATACAGTTCCCGTAACGGTTGTTTAAAACATCTTGTGCTTTCAGGGTATCGCCGGCGTAACTAAAATTTGAGACCAGATCGTTTAAGTAGTAAGCGAGGCGAAAATTGGGTGATATATGTGCTTTAGTCGGCGAGTTATAGTAAGAAAGAAAGTGTTGCTTTTGCTGCTCAGACAACGCAAATAATGACTCAGGCTCTTCCACATCAACCCTTACGAACTCCTTAACCTGCCAATCGAATGGTTTTAATTCACTATTGCCCTGAATGTTAGTACTTTTGGTGCTCTGACACGCTACTGTTGTCATCAACGCTATAGCTAGAAATAACGATTTTGTTTTCAACCTGCCCTCCCTCCTCACTTCCTTTTGATTAAGAGTAATAGCTCAAAAAACTTGGCTCGTAAGGTTACAATGGCAATTAAAAGAATTTTTCTTAAAACTGATCGAACATAATAGTGTTGCCGTCGGGGTCTTTTACAATAAAATGACCAGGGCCACTATCGCCTTTCACAGGTACATCCAATGCAATGTCTTGTTCAACTAAGCTAGCTTGAAGTGCTCGAACATCGCTGGGGTTAAAGGTCATAATGTTGTCTTCAAACATACCTTCAAATAAACCAACCATGGTGTTGCCGTTTTTCATCATTAACCATTTGTCTTCTACAGAACCACATGAAGGCATAGCTTCAAAGCCTAATGCTTCGTAGAAGGCTTTCGATTTATTAATATCCTTAACCGTTAAACTTAATGAAAATAACCCTAACTCCACCTTGCGCTCCTTTAAACCTTTAGAAAACTGTACAATTACTACTCTAGTGAAGCTATTCGTCAATATCACTGCTATTGGTCGCAAAAACGAAAAAAGCCAGTAAGGTCTGAAACTTACTGGCTTTATAGTGTTTTAAGCTCTACTTAATTTGCCGCTTTTCACTAACTTTGTTGGCTAGCAATCCAGCGGTCAATTTTCTGTTCAAGAATAGCAAGTGGAATTCCGCCCGTATTCAACACTTGTGCGTGGAACTCTCGAATGTCGAAATCGTTGCCTAATGCTTTTTCCGCGCGAGCGCGCAGCTCTTGAATTTTAAGCGCGCCAACTTTGTAAGACAGCGCTTGTGATGGTATAGCAATATAACGCTCTACTTCTGCCACGACTTCCGTGCGAGTCATGCCTGAGTTTTCGAGCATAAAATCGATAGCTTGTTCACGGCTCCAACCTTTGGCGTGAATCCCCGTATCTACTACCAAACGCATAGCGCGCAGCTGTTCATCCTGAAGCGTGCCGTAACGGTTCCACGGGTCATCAAAAAAGCCCATTTCATAGCCCAAGGTTTCTGAATATAGCGCCCACCCTTCACCGAAGGCTGGTAGGAAGCTAAAGCGCATGAAAGACGGCAGCGCTTCGTTTTCCTGGGCAAGGCTCACTTGGAAATGATGGCCCGGAGCACCTTCGTGTAGGTACAAGGTAACGTTGCCGGTGGTTAAGCGGCTAGGCAAATCGTAGGCGTTAAAATAGAAAGTACCAGGACGAGAGCCATCTGGCGTGCCTGGTTGATAGGATCCACCCGCACTGAATTGCTCAATAGCAGGGTCGTAAGGTTTTATTTCTAACTCAGATTTTGGCAGTAGAGAAAAGTATTGGTCAATTTTTTCATCCACTTCACGACCAATATCATAATAGCTCTGGGTTAGCGCCTCACGGCTTTCAGGCTTGAACTTAGGATCGGTGCGTACGTAGTCGAAGAACTCGTTTAATGTTCCTTCAAACTTTACTTCGTCTTTAATTTCAAGCATATCATTTTTGATACGCTTAACTTCTTTTAAACCAAGATTATGCAGCTCATCTGGGGTCATTGGCAGTGTCGTTGAACCTTCCACCATCAATTGATATAGCTTTGCACCACCTTTCATATCGCTAAGGCCAATGCTCTCACGGGCCACAGGCAAGTACTCATCGCGAAGGAAATCGCGCATGCGTGTGGTTGCATCGTAAATTTCTTGCGTCGCTTTTTCATATTCAGCAGTTAAACGGGCTTTTTCTTCGTCTGAGAAGCTTTCTGGGAACATGGTAATTGGCCCCCAAAACTGTGACTCTTTGATAGGGATAGCCAGCTGTGTATCGAACTGCTTGATTACACGGTCGATAGTTAACTTAGTTTCCAGCACACCACTTTCCATGCCCTCGCGGAACTTTCCGATAGCGCGGTCAGAAATAGCAATGTAATCCTTATGGCGAGATAAATTATTTTCGTAATCTTCTACTGTTTTAAATGGCGCAGCGCCTTTTCCGCTCGCAAAGGTCGGGTAAAAAGTGTGGAATCCGCTAAAGTGGTTTATAGGGCGCACGGCTGTCAGTGCTTCAATTTCATCGCTCGACATTTTTAACGAGCGTTCTTGATTGTATTTGAAGACATCGTAGGCAAGTTTGTCGGTATCGCTTAGCTTGCTGCGATTAATTTGTTTAAGTTCTGACAAGTTAAGCAATGTTGCCGTTTTCCCCGCTATAGCATGGGAGTCTGTTAAGAAATCGCCCATTCTGTCTGCGTAACGCATATCGCCACGGAAGATAGCCATAATTGGGTTTAGCTCAATATTGCGCTGGTCAGCGGCTGCAAATAACGCAAAAAGCTTCTCGTGCTCAGACGCTTCTTTTGTCACTGATTCACTTGTTGATGGACTCTGCATATCTGCGTGATTGTGTGCATGAGCCACAGCTGAGCTAAGGCCCAGTGCCATAGTTACAGCACTACTGACGAGTAGTGTTTTAAATGATTTCATTTGTGTTTACCTTCTTGTTTTATTATCTCGCCGTTAATCTTACGTAAGCTTTAGTATCAGCTTTAATTTCAGCCTTCAAATTAGCTTTTAAAACAGCGGCGCTGTCGTTATATGTTATTGCCCTACAATGTCGTAGCAAACGGCTTTAATTACTCAGACCTGAACCGGATCCCCAAATTAAAATTCACATTTTATGAATTGCTATCTATTGCACACATGGCAGCGCTGGTAATTTGCACCACGTTAAACCAGCCTAAGGTTGTTCTGGGTCTGTAAGCAATTATTCAGGTAGATGAGCCATCTCTCGTCGCCATGCCCTTTCATAGGCTTCACGGCCCAATACACGTTTCGCGTAAACCCCTACATTGTCCGTTTTGCCGTCAAGCACAATATCTAGCTTACTGCCTTTTGCCCACGCCAAAATATGACCTGCTATCACGTCGGCCATGGTAAACATGCCGCCGCAAACAAACTCTTTATCGCCAAGCATAGAGGAGAACACAGGCACCACTCGCTTAAATTCCCACATCGCTACTTCGCGCATTTGCTCAATCCTCTGCTCTTTTGGCAGGGCAAAGGTGTGCTTTGCCAAATTCCAAATGGGCTGCTCTAATTCACTGGTAAGAAACAGCATCATCTCTTCATATTTTGCACGCTCGAAACTGCCTGGCTCTGGGATAAATTCATGCATGCCGTGTCTTTCAGCTAAAAAGGTGACAATAGCAGCAGACTCAGTCAAGGTGCCTTCGGGTGTCGCTAGCGCTGGAATTTTTGCAGCCGGGCTTATAGCTTTGTATTCCTTTGACAGGTGCTGTCCTTGTTTTAGGTCAACCAACTTGTAATCAAAAGGCAAGCCGAGCTCTTCCAATGCCCATGCCACGCGAACCGAGCGGGTTTTCGGATAACCATAAAGTGTATACATGCCTATGTCCTTTGATAGCCTAATTGGTGCTAACTGTAAGTCGAATAGGAGAAAAGTGCCACTACCATATTGTTACTGAGTTTTACCGCGCTACTACAAACTTACCCGCCTTCATTTCATAAAACGCATAAAAAATATAGAAATGCATTCGGTAACTTTTTCATAGGCACGCTATAAGTCTTGCAGCCAACGTAGGGGATTTTTTTAAAATCTTAGAGCTATGTATGGCCTAAAGTTCACAGTGATAAGGCCTTCAGCACCTTTTCTTTTACTTCGCTCGAACTGGTTTATTTTATGCTGTTTAACTTTGTAGTTGCTCGAAAACGAATCATTAATTTAGTGAAGGAGAATACTATGAAGAAACGTTTACTTACTACGTTAGCAGGCTCAATTTCTTTAGTGCTAAGTGCTGGGAGTTTTGCCGGTCATCACGAAGAAGGAAAAGAAGTGATGATGAAAAATTTAGAAACTGGCAATGCTATTGGTACAGTTATGGTGAGTAGTCACGATGATGACGGCGTGGTATTCACACCTAAGCTGTCAGGGTTAACGCCGGGAGTCCATGGCTTCCACGTTCATCAAAATGGAGATTGCTCCTCAGCAATGAAGGATGGAAAAAAGGTGCTAGGTGGCGCAGCTGGCGGTCACTTTGACCCAGAAAATACCGATAAACATAGCGCCCCATGGTCTGAGCGCGGTCATGAAGGCGATCTTCCTGTGCTTTATGTGAACGAAGAAGGCGAGGCTACTCAGCCAATTTTCGCGCCAGAACTTGAATTGGAAGATATTGAAGGTCGTGCGCTGATGATTCACGCCGGTGGTGATAATTATTCTGATTCACCTAAAAAGCTCGGCGGCGGTGGCAAACGTGTGGCGTGTGGTGTAATTAGCAAATAAAACATAATCAATACAAAAGAGCGGCTTTGTTAAGCCGCTCTTTTTTTGTTCTGTTTTATTGGCTGAAATATTTAGCCCTTATTCAACTTGTATTCCAAGGTAATGTTGGCATTCAGCAGTTGAGAAACAGGGCAATTCCCTTTCGCTTCTTGGGCTATTTTTTCAAATTCGTCTTCAGTGATACCGTCAACTTCAGCATCTAACGTCAATGCTGACTGAGTAATTTCAAACCCGTCATCGCTTTTGTCTAGGCTGATTTTGGCCGTCGTATTTAATTCGCCGTCTTCATACCCTGCATCGGATAATGCAAAAGAAAGCGCCATAGTGAAGCAGCTCGCATGGGCTGCGCCAATTAACTCTTCAGGGTTTGTCCCTTTTCCATCTTCAAACCGCGTATTAAAACCATAAGGTTGATTAGACAAAGCGCCTGTTTCCGTAGAAATGCTGCCCTTCCCATTTTTACCTAACGGCTTGTAAGCTGCACTACCTGATTTGACTATAGACATATTACCTTCCTTACTTTCGACTTAATTAAATCTGAGCCAAGCTCTTTTAGAGAGCCGAATAACCGACAACCGGCTGCACGAAGTAAAACAGTGTTTGATCAGCGCTAAACAAAGCTGAACTACCTCACTAAGTGAAATCACACGTTGTCGCGTATTTTGACTCACACGTAATTGCTGAGATGCAAGTGCTCTGCCGACCAAAAGTCTCTTACTCCACCCCTTGTCATGGAAGGGCTACAGAGCAGTCGGGCGAAAATAAGATGGCGTTCACTTTGCTACTAGCGAACGTCGGCTACAGAGTCTGATGAAAATTTTACTTACCCTCTTTTGGCATTAATTGTTTTTGATTCTAGTGCGATACTGTTAATCGCCAGCTAAGCTCTCTCTTTCATAAGCAAGGAAAAGTGATGCTTCAAACTGCAGTGAAATTAATTGCAGCCTAAACCGTTCTTTATCTAATACTCGTATATGTTCACTAACATAGCCTCACTTTATAAGTCGAAAAGCTTAAAAGGAAAACTGAGCCATAGCGCATAGCTATATGGCTTTGTCAAAACGTAAAAGGTACAAGATGAAATCTACAATCACCGCAGTATTGTTTGGCGCAACTTTGAGTGCCGCGGTATTTACACCATCTACAAATGCCGATGAAGCTATTCTAGCGGGAGGCTGCTTTTGGTGTATGGAGTCTGACTTTGAAAAATTAGAAGGCGTAACCGACGTAGTTTCTGGGTTTACAGGTGGAAGTGCACCAAACCCTACCTACAATGGCAATCACAAAGGGCATTACGAAGCCGTTAAAATCACTTATGACGGTGAAGTGCTTTCTTATAAAGATATACTCGATCATTTTTGGGTAAATATTGACCCTTTTGATGACCGAGGCCAGTTTTGCGACAAAGGTCCTAGCTACCTAAGCGCTATTTTTGTTGCGAACGATAAAGAACGCGCTATCGCCGAAAAAACAAAAGCTGACGTAATCGCTCAGTTTCCAAATAAAGATGTGGTAACACCAATACTCGATGCTTCCACCTTTTATCCAATTAAAGGTGATGAAATAGGTCACCAAGATTTCTATAAGAAAAGCCCTGTTCGCTACAAATTTTACCGTTGGAACTGTGGTCGCGACCAGCGCTTAAAAGAAATCTGGGGTGACAAAGCTATGGGAGGCTAACTATCAATTAACTTTTCCATTTAGCCTGCGTTATATATATAGAAAATGTAAAGCGCACCAATATATTACGCCAAAAAAGGCGACGCCTGCAAAGACGGGTAGGCCCAATGTTCTGGTTTTTCTCCAAACGAGTATTGTTATGGCTGTTGCAACACCAGTGGCTATCCAACTAGACGCTGATGGCACTTTAGGAACAAGGGAAGCCCCTAACATAGCGGCTATCATTAATGGTCCCAACACACTCAACCAGGTAGGCAGGCGCGCTTCGGAATTATTGGCTTTGTGTTTATTGAAGTGACGCTGTGTCCATAACAATGGTCCAACGCGCAATGCATAGGTGCCTATAGCCGCTACGATAATTGCTACCCAAATATCAGTTTGCATGAGACGGTTTCCTTCCGACATGGGAGGTAAGAACATAAAATGTAAGCGCACCAAACAGTGCAGCTAAAGGAATAGCCGCATTTTTGAAACTACTAATTGCAATGAAAAGGGCGATGGAGATAGTGACCAATAAGGTAACAACCCATTGTTTACTAGAAAACTTTGGCGCTAGCAGAACGAGAAATAAGGCTGGTAAGGCAAACGGCATTACACTATCTAAGACAGGCCATTTCTGTGTAAGCGAATCTCCAGCTAACCCGCCAAGCGCAGTACCTAAAATCCAACTAAACCACGCCACCATTGAAACACCTTTAAACCAATCAACTTTCTTTGCGTCTTCCATAGAGGGTAAACGTGTATGGGCTAGCGCAAAAATTTGATCGGTAAGCCCATGCATTAAATAGGGCCACGCCTTACTCTGTGGTAAGTAAGGCACTAAATTGGGCGCGTAAACCACATGGCGTACATTAACTAATAACGTCATACACACCGCTAGCCAAAGGGGTGCACCTGAAGCCACCATGGCAACTAGAAGAAACTGCGACGCGCCAGCGTAAATGAACACAGAGATAAGCGTTGCTTCTAATGTTGAAAAGCCAGCTTGAATAGCGATCACGCCGAATGAAATAGCAACCGGAATATACCCTCCTAGCAAGGGTAACCCATCTATAATCCCCTGCTTAAGCCCACTTTTTGAAGGAATTTGGCTCATTCCGTTGCCTCTTTGTGATAAACGATAGTGATAAGGCAGGTTGCCCAGTCATCTTGAGTTTTGTAGACGTGAGGTAAATCAGCCCTAAAGTCGGTAATTTGGCCGGGTAGCAGTAGCTGAGTACTGCCCATATTCCCGGCTTCTAAGGAACCGCTTATTACCGTAATGGTTTCCTTTGTTCCAGTCGCGTGAGCCTCGGCTTCTCGCAATGTATTAGGTGCGACCGACATCCAGTAAGCATCAACATTAGGTACACCCTGCCCTTGTTCAATAAGACGCACTTCCACACCATTCTCTCCTACACTTGTGCTAAGGGGCTGAACAAGCTGACCAAAGGGCACGTCTAGTTGTTTGGCCAATCGCCAAATCGTATCTAACGTCGGATTGCCGTTGCCCTGCTCTAGCCTAGAGAGGTTAGATTTTGCAATACCTGCACCTGCGGCTAATTGAGACAGAGAGACACCTTTATCTTGCCTAAGTTTCTGCAGATGCCTACCTAAAATATTGAGGGTAGATTGATTCACTCGTTGCCAAACCAGTTTGTTCCATTTAAAGAACGTTCTATATATAGAACGCAGTAAAGTCAAGAAGTTTATTTTTTATACGAATAATCATTAAAAGATAAAACCAGCTATGACAGCTAGCCCTGCATAAAATGTTAATAGTTAGCTGAGTAAAAACGAAAGATGTCGAGGGCTTTTACGCTCAGAAAACAACCACTTTAGTATTGAGTTAGCTCTCATGTGTATTACTGAAAAAATGACGTGAATCAAATCATTAACAAACACACTACATTTAAAGCGCTGAAATGATTAAGAAATCTTATCAGCTACCGTTACTAAATAGTCATTCGCTGCTAAGATCTCAGCTTATTAATGAATGAACAAAGCACAAGCTTGGGGCTTTTGGCCTTTTTCGCATAACCAAAGCAATAGCTTTTAAAAGTAGAAAGCCGGCAAACATACCGTTTGCCGGTTTTTGTATTTTAACCTTGTGCAAGTGCGCCATGCTCAAGCAGCAAGCAAGCGACTGAATGGTACGATAGGAAGGAAAAAAGATAGTTTATGGCGAATCAAACTGACGACATCACTTCTACTCAGGCAGCGTATGAGGGAGCCCGTTCGGAAGAGCAATCAGCAGCAGGAGAATATTCACTGGCAACGATTACGTTCTGGCTAGCTTTCGGTACTTTCGTAATAGGTTGCAGCGAATTTGCGGCAATGGGTTTACTGCCTTACTTTGCTGAAGATTTTGGTATTACAGAAAACGTTGCAGGCCATGCGATTAGTGCCTATGCCATTGGCGTTGTAGTAGGCGCGCCGCTTATCACTATTTTCTTTTCTCGCCTTGCCCGACGTACCATGCTTATTTCAATGATGGTCTTTTATGCTGCCGGAAACTTGCTAACAGCACTAGCATGGTCAGAATGGACAATGAATATAGCTCGCTTTATTGCTGGTCTTCCACACGGCGCTTATTTCGGTATTGCCATGCTTTTTGCCGCTGACATTGCTGGTAAGAACAAGCGTGCCCAAGCAGTCAGTAACATTATTTTAGGCTTAGCTATAGCAAATATAATAGGTGTTCCATCAATTAGCGGCATCGGGCAAATGTTTGGGTGGAGAACCGGTTTCTTTATGATTTCAGCCTTTGCCTTAGTCACCGCATTAATGGTGTGGAAAACTGCACCATACCGCGGGCCAAACCCGGATGCCGACCCGTTAACTGAGATAAAAGCGCTAAAAAACAAAGATGTGCTGCTGGTTCTACTTATGGGCGCAATTGGCTTTGGGGGCATGTTCTCCGTTTATTCTTATTTCAGTGCCTCATACTTAAACACGACCTCAGCACCTGAATGGGGAATCTCTGCAACCTTGCTTATCTATGGCATTGGCGTAACCCTCGGCAACATTATTGCGGGTAGATATTCTGAAGGCAGATTACTGACATCAGCTATCGTTTTTCAGGTTCTATTGGGCTTATCTGCAGCCGCATACGCCGCGTCTATGGGCAACCCTTACCTGATGGCGGCCTCGCTGTTTTTTATTGGCATCGGCGGCGGTATGGTCGTGCCACTGCAAACACGCTTGATGGACGTAGCTGGCGAAGCGCAAACTTTGGCAGGCGCCATGAACCATGCAGCATTTAATACCGCTAATGCGCTTGGGCCTTGGTTGGCAGGAATGACGCTGTCAGCGGGGTACGGCTATACATCAACGGGTTGGGTAGGCCTAGCGCTTGCCGGTGGTGGCGTGTTGATATGGCTAGCCATTGTTATGACTGCTCGCAATACCCGAGAGCGAGCAACAGCATTATCTAGCTGAGTTACCTGTTAGTGCTGACAACAATGGATGTCAGCACTGCTCTAATTTTCAAAACAAAAGTTTAAAAATAAGACAAAGTTTTGCTATTTAGTTAACTTAACTATTAACGGTCGTCGTTTTCGAGTTCGGAATTATTGCGAGAAGCACTTCCCCATACATCTTCTGGGATGTTTCTTTTGGGCGCGGGAGCATCGTCTATTGCTGCTTGCTTCTTCTCTTGATTTGACCATTTAACTCGAATCTTTTTACCTTCGATAACTTTGGCGTTAAGCGTTTTAATCGCTTTATCGGTTTCTTCTTGGGTACTCATTTTAACGAAGCCGAAGCCTTTAGATAAACCCGAGGCCTCATCCATCACTAGGTCGCATGACGCTATGGTGCCAAACTCGAAAAACAAGTCTTCAAGATCTTCTTTTGTAAGTGTCTTTGGTAAGTTTCGAACTAAAATACTCAAGGTTTTGGCTCTGCTTTAAGGTGGTTTGTACTGTAACTATTGTAGCACGCAGTAGCATGTTTAATAGGGGGATTAACCACTCAACGCTCATTCTTGAACAAGCGCCCTAAACTACGTTAACGCCTATTCGTTGTTTGCTGATAAGTATCTCGCCAGCATGAAACATTCATTCCAAAAGTTCGTTTAAAAAGTCTATTAAAATGCCCGGGATCTTGATAGCCCACTGCCCATGCAATTTCTTCTGCACTCTTATCGCTGTGTTTAAGAAACTCTTTCCCTTGTTCTATTCTAAGTTGTTGAATGTAACCAAGGGGAGTTTCCCCCGTAGCCTCTTTAAACCTGCGTTTAAAGGTGCGTTCAGTCATATTTATGCGCGCCGCCATTTCACCTATGGTCACTTTTTCTGCAAAATGTATCTCTAACCACTGCTGAATATTTAAAATATCGTCGTCTTGATGATAGGTTTGGTGGTTGAGCGACGTTGCTTCTGACGTAACACCACGGCGAAAGTCTACCAGAAACGCCTGCTCTATAGCCTCCCCCACCGCTTTGCACGACAAACGCGATATTAGAAAGACAATTATTTCTAACGCAGCATTTAGCCCTGCAGAACAATACAGCTCGCCCGTGGCAGTAATGAATCTGTCAGACCTAAGGTTCACTTTGGGAAAAGCTCGCGCAAAGTGCGATTGTTTATGCCAGTGGGTGGTGCCCATTCTCTCGTTTAGCAGCCCTGCCTGAGCGAGAAAAAAAGCGCCTGTGGCTGCCGCCATTATTGGAATACCTTTGCCATGCCACCGCCGTAGCTTTGGGTATAGAGCGGCTTGTTGTGCCAGTAATGGTTCCATGTCACCCCACACACTGTGCAGTATTACCAAATCAGTCTCATCAATATCCGCCAACGCACAGTCTGGGGTAATCGCAAGGCCACTAAACGTTGTCGTTGGATTACCGTCTATTGTCACTAGCTTTACCGTTATCGCGTTTCCAAGCAGTTTATGCTGAAGGTCTGAGGCAAATTTTAGCACGTCATGGGTTAAGCCCATGCTAAGCCCCATGGTGTTTTCGCTGGCATATAAGGTTACGTGTTTAAGCATGGTCTTTCCCTGTTCAAGCTCGCTATTTTGATCTCGCCACTTTGGCCCGATTGGCCAATCAAATGTCCCAACTCACACTGTTAACATTATTTTCACAAAATTACTATGAAGTTAGTCACAATTTTGTAGAGATAGAAAAATGCAATTTACTGAAGAGCACAACGCGCTTAGAAAAACCGTTCACGATTTTGTAAATCAAGAGATGGACGCTTTCATTGATGAATGGGAGCACGAAGGCATCGCTCCCCTTCATAGCCTGTTTAAAAAAATGGGGAATTTAGGCCTATTAGGTATACAAAAGCCAGAGACCTACGGCGGCGCTGGCTTAGATTACAGTTACAACCTGGTATTTGCTGAAGAAATAGGTCGAGCGTATGGCGGCTCTATTCCTATGGCTATCGGCGTTCAGACCGATATGGCCACCCCTGCCTTAGCGCGATTTGGCAGTGATGAACTAAAGCGTGAGTTTTTAGCGCCCGCTATTGCCGGAGACATGGTTGCATGTATTGGAGTGAGTGAACCAGGGGCGGGGTCAGATGTTGCAGGGTTAAAAACCACAGCCCGTACAGATGGTGACGACTTCATTATTAACGGCACGAAAATGTGGATAACGAATGCCACCCAAGCAGACTGGGTTTGCCTGCTAGCAAACACAAGCGACGGGCAAGTGCATGCTAATAAATCATTAATTGTTGTCCCCCTTAACACCCCAGGCATAACCATTTCAAAGCCGTTAAACAAACTGGGGATGCGCGCCAGCGACACTGGCCAAATTTTCTTCGATGACGTGCGCGTTCCAAAGCGCTTTTTAATTGGAGATGAAAACAAAGGCTTCACTATGCAAATGATGCAATTCCAAGAAGAGCGCATGTATGCAGCAGCGAGTGCGCTGAAAGGAATGGAGCGCATTATAAGCGACACCATTGAGTGGGCAAAAGACCGACACACATTTGGTCAGCCTATTATCAACAACCAAACCGTCCATTTCAAATTAGCTGAATTGCAAAGTGAAATTGAGGCCCTACGCGCTTTAACGTGGCAGGCTTGTCAGGATCATATTGAAGGAAAAGATGCTACTTACTTGGCGTCAATTGCAAAACTGAAAAGCGGCCGATTGTGGCGACAGGTTACCGATGGCTGCCTTCAGTATTGGGGCGGTATGGGTTTTATGTGGGACAACCCTGTTGCGCGTGCATATCGCGATACCCGAATACTATCTATTGCTGGTGGAAGCGACGAAATGATGCTCGGGATTATTGCAAAGTACATGGACATTTTCCCAAAACGTAGATAGCGACGTATTTTTATGATGAAAACAGTTCAAGATATGCTGAACAAAAATATGCGGCTACCCGTAATTTGCGCCCCCATGTTTTTAGTTTCTAGCCCAAACTTAGTGATTAACGCGTGTAAAAATGGCGTTGTAGGTAGTTTTCCCGCCTTTAATACTCGCACTCAAACAGCGTTAGATGAATGGCTGACCACCATCACCGCAGCCTTAGATGAAGAAAAACGAACTAACCCAGCAGCCAAAGTTGCGCCGTACGCTGTGAATCTGGTGGTGCACGCTTCGAACAAGCGTCTTCATGCGGACTTCGAGATAGTCAAAAAGCATAAAGTGCCGTTTGTTATTACCAGCCAAGGTAATCCTAAACCTGTTATTGATGCAGTCCATCAGTGGGGAGGCATTGTTTTTCACGACGTAATAACTGTAGCCCACGCGAGAAAAGCCATTGAAGCAGGTGCAGACGGCCTAATCTTAGTTGCCGCTGGTGCTGGTGGGCACGCAGGAGAGGTAAACCCTTTCGCGCTTCTGCGTGAAGTGAGAGAGTTTTGGCAAGGCCCACTGGTACTTGCTGGCGCTATTAATGATGGTTACGGAATTAGAGCCGCAGAGATTTTAGGCGCTAATTACAGCTACATGGGCACACGCTTTATTGCTACGAACGAAGCCGAAGTAGACCCTGATTACAAAACCATGTTGATTAACGCCAACGTAAACGATCTTGTGTTTACTGACACCTTCACTGGCGTCAAATGTCACTTCTTAAAACCCTCTATTACTCGCGCTGGCGTAGACTTGGCGTCGGTTGAGGGTAAAGAAAATGTCGACTTAGACTTGGGCGGCAGTAACGCTTGGAAAGACATGTGGAGCGCAGGGCATGGTGTAAGTGGAATTCGCTCGGTGATGCCAGTACATAGCCTGATTGAACAACTTGAAGGGGAATACAATAAAGCGGCCACAACGCCATTGTTTAATCACGTTACGGAACATCAAACCGCGCACTCAGGAAGCTAAGTCATGGCCATTCTTCAGTCTAATATTGACGTTAAAAATACATCGTATAGCAACAATTACGCCGCTATGGAAGACGCCGTTGCCGAATTTCGCACTATCGAGCAAAACGTCATTCAAAACGCGCAAGAAAAAGCACCGCGTTACGAAGAAAAAGGGCTACTGTCACCACGCAATCGACTCGCCTTATTGCTTGACCCCAACATGCCGTTTCTTCCCCTTTCAACATTATGTGGATATCTGCAAGAAGGCGATAAAGACGGCAGTGCTGCCGGTGGCGGAGTAATAGCTGGCATTGGTTTTGTCGCTAACACTCGCTGTATTGTTATGGTTGATGACTACCTAACTAAAGGTGGCAGCATAACCGAACTTGGTAGCAAAAAGCGGCTGCGCTTGTATCACATTGCCCTTCAGCAAAAATTACCGGTGATAGCGTTATCGCAAAGCGGTGGCGGCGACCTTACTTCGCTAGGTGATTGGTTTGGGTTCTCTGCAGCAGGTTTCGCTATGCAGGCTCGCTTGTCGGCCGCAGGTATTCCGCAAATAACGGTTGTGCATGGCAGTGCCACAGCAGGCGGTGCGTATCAGCCTGGACTGTCAGACTATGTGATTATGATACGCAATCAATCTACGGTGTACCTTGCAGGCCCGCCTTTACTGAAAGCCGCAACAGGGGAAATAGCCACTGACGAAGAAATAGGTGGCGCAGAGATGCACAGTGAGGTTTCTGGCGTAGCAGATTTCATTGCTCAGAGCGATGCCGATGGTATTCGCATTGCCCGTGAAGTTACGCAAATGCTGAGCTGGAATAAAGATTTTTCCGAAGCTACTACACCTAGCGATGTTGCCCCTGTTTATACTTCAGATGAATTACTTGGCATCGTTCCCAAAGACGCCAAGACTCCATTTGATGTGCGCGAAGTCATTGCCCGTATCGCTGATAAATCGGATTTTGTTGACGTTAAACCCGAGTTTGATATGGGCACCGTGTGCGGATACATCACCATTGAAGGGCAACCGTGTGGCGTTATAGGCAACAATGCGCCTATTACTGCGAAAGGCGCAGCGAAAGCAGCACAATTTATCCAGTTGTGTGAACAAGCTGGCACTCCTTTGTTGTTTTTACACAACACCACCGGCTTCTTAGTGGGCACAGAGTCTGAACGCGCAGGTATCATTAAGCACGGCGCAAAACTCATTCAAGCAGTTACCAATGCTACTGTTCCCAAGATAAGCATTGTTCTGGCAGGTTCATTTGGCGCAGGGAACTACGCCATGGCTGGGCGGGGCATTGAGCCTGACTTTATGTTTTCATGGCCCCGCTCAGTGGTCGCCGTGATGGGCCCCGCCCAAGCTGGCAGTGTGCTGCGCACCGTTGCTCACGCCAAAATGATGCGAAGCGGTAGCGTAGATGAGGAAAAGCTAACCGCACTAGAACAACATACCGTCTCTGTAATGGAAGCTAAATCACGTGCCCTCGCTAATTCTGCTCGCTTGTGGGATGACGGCATTATAGATCCAAGAGATACACGCTCTATTGTTGCTTTTGTTCTTTCTATTTGCCAGCACGCTAAAACGAAGCAACTTCACCCTACTAGCTTTGGCGTAGGCAGGCTATAGGCCTCAATTTGACTAAAGAGGACAACAGGATGCCCCACTTAGAATCAATGGTATTCAAAGAAATTACCGCACGGCTTACTGACAACGTATTACACATTCAATTTAACCGCCCGCATAAGAAAAATGCCATGAATTTAACATTGGTTGAGGAGGTCATGCAGTGTTTTGAACGCGTTGAAGATATTGATAATTTACGGGTCGTCGTAATACAGGGAAGCCATGGCAACTTTTGCGCTGGCGGCGATATTTCTGACATGCATTTATCGTCGTTGAGTGAATCTGAGCGAGAAGACACTATTTGGCACTTCAATCGTAGCTTCGGTCGCATGATTACTCAAGTAAAACACTCTGCCACGCCAGTCATTGCTGTGGTTGAAGGCGCGGTACTTGGCGGCGGTTTTGGCCTAGCTTGTGTAGCAGATATAACCATTGCCTGTGATAGCGCCTTTTTCGCACTTCCTGAAACGGGGTTAGGTGTTATTCCCGCACAAATAGCACCATTTGTGGCTAGCCGCATTGGGATCGATCAAACGAAAAGATTGGCACTTACTGGTGAAAAGCTAAATGCCGAACAGGCATTGCGCTTGGATTTAGTGCATAGAGTTTGTCAAACAAACGCCATTTCCGAACAGGTAAACAAAGAGATTGCCCGAATAAAACAATGCGCACCGCAAGCAAACTCAAATACCAAGCGCTTGTTATTAGGATTAAATAACACGCCACTTGAACAGATCCTTGACGGCGCTGCTACGGCGTTTGTTAAGTCGCTGACGTCTGAAGAAGGGGTAGAAGGAACCCAAGCCTTCATTCAAAAACGCAAACCTTCTTGGTGTGAGTGAACACATTATGACGAAAAACATTCAAAAAATACTCATTGCTAATCGCGGCGAAATAGCCTGTCGGATTATTCGAACCGCACACAAACTTGGCTTTTTTACCGTTGCTATTTATAGCGAAGCAGACCGCAACGCGCTGCACGTACAGCAAGCTGATGAAGCTGTTTTCGTTGGCCCTGCCGATCCTACATCATCGTATCTTCACAGTGAAAAAGTGATAGACGCTGCAATTCAAACACAGGCAGACGCTATCCACCCTGGGTATGGCTTTTTATCAGAAAATGCTGACTTCGCACGTGCATGTGAAAAAGCTGGCTTAACTTTTATTGGCCCTAACGCAGACGCCATAGCCTTAATGGGTAGCAAACGCTTGTCAAAAATAGCCATGCTGCAGGCTAATGTTCCCTGTATTCCAGGTTATGAAGGTAGCGACCAAAGTGATGCGGCACTCATAGAAAATGCCAAAAACATTGGCTTTCCTTTAATGGTGAAAGCCAGCGCTGGTGGTGGCGGCAAAGGTATGCGTTTAGTGCATGAAGCCAATGATTTGGCAGCTCATATTTCTACGGCTCGATCTGAGGCCTTAAACGCATTTGGAAATGACGAACTTATTTTAGAGCGTGCGTTAATTGCGCCTCGGCATATAGAAATTCAAATTTTTGCAGACGGCTGCGGCAACACGCTTTATTTAGGTGAGAGAGACTGCTCAATTCAACGCCGGCATCAAAAAGTGATTGAAGAAGCCCCGTCACCGTTTGTGGATGAGCTACTACGCAAACGCATGGGAGAGGCGGCTGTGGCTGCTGCAAAGGCTTGTAACTACTGTGGTGCAGGCACGGTAGAATTTCTAGTTGATAGCGACAAGCAATTTTACTTTTTAGAAATGAACACGCGCTTGCAGGTAGAACACCCGGTTACAGAGTTAGTGACGGGACTAGATTTAGTTGAATGGCAACTGCGAGTAGCCTGTGAAGAATCACTACCCTTCACACAGCAAGACATTCAAATAAGCGGTCACGCCATTGAAGTGCGCCTGTACGCTGAAGAGCCGCGCCAAAACTTCATGCCACAAACTGGGAAGGTAAAAGTATGGAAACCTGCCACGAGCGCTAGAACCGACCACGGCGTTTATCAGAGCATGGAAGTAAGCAGTCATTACGACCCCATGCTTGCCAAGATAATTGTTAAAGCTGAAAGCAGAGCGAGCGCGGTTAGAAAAATGGCGAGAGCGCTTCGCGAAACACAGATAATTGGAATAAATACCAATAAACACTTTTTACAAAACCTTGTGCAAAGCCCTGCGTTCTTGGGAAGCGATGTAACAACGGCATTTATTGAGCAACACGCACAAAACGACGACATGAAAGGCAGCCTTTCGCCATCGTTTTCGTTATTAGCGAAAGCTGCGCTGCTGTTTGCGTTAACGCAAAACAAACATGCCAGTGCATTGGTTTATGGTAATGCATTAAACAAGCTCACACCCACTTGGCAACATACCATGGGCTTTGCTTACCCCATCATTATTACTTGCAACGATGTCACCGCATCAATGACTGTTACACCTTTCACTAATCACTATCGAATCTGCGATACAGGTACTAAAACAGAAGTAACACTTACGTTATTAGACTCAACGCCACAAAGCCTAGTAGTAGAAGCAGATAAGTTGCGAAGCACGGTCTCATACGCTGCGAACGGTAACACATTATTTATTGACGATGGCACAGGTCACTTCACGTTTAGCTGCGTAACGCACAGCAAAGTAGATAGCCAAAAAACACAGGGCACAGCGCAAGTGAATGCAGTGATGGACGGTGTCATCGTTGCTCTTCTTGTAGAGCAAGGTGATACCGTAAATGCAGGTGATACGGTGGCCATTATGGAAGCGATGAAAATGGAACACCCCCTTAAAGCAGGCATAAAAGGTACTGTTCACCTATCTTCAATTGCGGCTGGCGATCAGGTTAAATCTAAACAAACCATAGCCACCATACTTCAAGCCGATGAGGTCATCCATGAACAAAAATAAGGTTCGTATAGGCGGTGCTTCAGCGTTTTATGGAGACAGTCAACTTTCTGCAAGGCAGTTAGTTGAAAAAGGTGACATAGATTACCTTGTTTTTGATTACCTAGCCGAAGTGACAATGGCCATTTTATCGCAAGCCAAAGCAAAGAATGAAAAGCTAGGCTATGCCGTCGACTTTATCACCGTGGCCATGAAAGACGTACTGCAAGACTGTGCACAAAAAGGCATAAAAGTGATTGCAAATGCGGGGGGAGTCAACGTGCCGGCCTGCATAGAATCGCTTAATGCGCTGTGTGCACAGCTCAACCTAAATTTGAATATTGTAGGCGTGTACGGTGATAACTTGCTTAACAATATGCGCAATGAAATCTTGGCTGAAACTAACACCCATGACCTTGATAATGGCAATGAATTACCTAATGCACTTGCGTCGATGAATGCGTATTTAGGCGCCCAGCCAATTGCCGATGCGTTAGCTGCCGGTGCTGATATTGTGATTACGGGTAGAGTGGTAGACAGCGCGCTCGTGCTTGGGCCCTTAATGCATGAGTTTTCATGGAGCTATGACGATTACAACGCGCTCGCGCAAGGTTCGCTTGCAGGACATTTGCTCGAATGCGGTGCTCAGTGCACCGGGGGGAATTTTACCGATTGGGAGCAAGTGCTCGACTTTTCAGACATGAGCTACCCCATTGCCGAGGTTGAACCAAACGGCGAGTTTACTATTGTGATCCCGCCAAACACTGGTGGGCTGGTAACAACCTTCACAGTGGCCGAGCAACTGCTGTACGAAATTGGCGACCCTGCGAATTATCTTCTACCCGATGTTTGTTGCGACTTTACCCAAGTATCTTTAGAGCAAACGCATAGCAACGCCGTTCGTGTGTGTGGTGCAAAAGGCAAAGCACCTGGTAACGACTACAAAGTATGTGCAACATACATAGACGGCTATAAACTTACTGGCGCTTTTTTTATTGCAGGTTTTAACGCAAAACAAAAAGCGCTTACCAATATTCATGCGCTGGTTGCACGAACCGAACGCGCGCTCAAAGAAAGTGGTATGCCGCCTTTTAAAGACACCTGTATTGAAATATTAGGCAGCGAAGCAACCTTTGGCCCCCATGCTAATGCAGAACATACGCGAGAGGTCATTGCCAAATTCACACTTCATCACAGTGATAGTAAAGCCCTTTATTTTTGTGCCAGTGAAATGGCGTATTTGGCTACATCGGCTGCGCCTGGTATGGCGGGATTTGGCGCTGGTCGCCCAAAGCCACAACCTCTTATTCGGGTGCACTCATTTTTAATCAACAAGAAAAAGGTTTCGGTTAGTATTCAAAAAAATGACGTCATTGTGGCGCACACTACTTACCAAACTGACGCTGCTCCCATTCAATTTCAGAAAGAAGCATGTCGTCCTGAACCTACTCAAGAAGCACAGCTTGAAAATGAGCACTCAGTCTCTCTTCCATTAGTTGAGTTGGTTTGTGCCCGAAGCGGCGACAAAGGTAACAACTTAAACATTGGGGTGATCGCGCGACATCCAAAGCTCTTTCCCTTTTTAAACCGGACTCTAACTGCTGATGTGGTAAAGCAATTTTTTGCTTATTCAGTAAAAGGAAGTGTTTCTCGGTATGCCCTACCTGGCATTAACAGCTTTAATTTTTTACTCACTGATGCATTAGGAGGCGGCGGCACCGCATCTCTTCGCACTGATAGCCAGGGCAAATCAGCAGCGCAAACGTTATTAACCATGCCTATTAACGTGCCAGTGTCGTTGATCCCTTTTACCAAACACAAAGGTGAGTGAATGCCATATCAATCAACGTTAGCAGCAGGAAGCTTTTTAAAGCAAACGATTGTTATCACCGGAGGAGGCAGCGGTATAGGACGATGTACTGCTCATGAACTTGCCTCATTAGGTGCAACCGTTATTTTGATTGGTCGAAGTGAAGATAAGCTTATAAACACCACTGCAGAAATCAAAAGCGATGGAGGCACAGCCTGTTATTACACGCTTGATATTCGCAGTGAAGAAGACGTGTCACACACAGTAAACGCATTGCTTGAGCAGCATAAACGCGTGCACGGGTTAGTCAACATGGCGGGCGGCCAGTTTCGCGCCCCACTCTCGCACATATCCCAAAACGGTTTTGAACGCGTTATTCAAACTAATTTACTTGGTGGCTTTTTAATGGCGAAAGCCCTATTCAATAAGCACTTTAAGACTCATAGCGGCAATATTGTCAACATTACCGCTGACAACAAAAATGGCATGCCGGGTATGGGACATTCTGGTGCCGCCCGAGCAGGTGTGGAAAACCTCACTAAAACCGCGGCGTGGGAATGGGGTTCATTTGGCGTTAGGGTCAATGCTATTGCGCCTGGGTGGGTAGCATCGTCAGGGCTAGACACCTACCCCGAAGATATGAAACTCGCTATTCAAAACCTGAAGCACGCGGTTCCGCTAGGACGAATTGCCAGCGAAGCTGAAATCGCTTCTACGGTGTGCTTTCTACTAAGCAAGGGAGCAAACTTCATCACTGGGCAAACACTATTTGTAGACGGTGGTGCCAGCATGGGGTCAGCTCCAGCACTCTTCCCTTTGCAGAACCTTCACCAGCCTGCCAGCGAAACGTGGGATGGCTTCCACAGAAGCATTACACCTGAGGTTTTGCGTTAACGACAAGGACACAAGCATGAGAACACAACAATTAGAAAGAAACCTGGTAGAACGCGTAGCCATGGGAGACTTATTGCGCAGGCGCGCACGAGATAGCGGCAGTTTGCCTGCACTAGTCGACTTTTATCATAATGAACGCCGCACCGTAACCTATAACGAGCTCAACAAAAAAGTTAATAAATTAGCCAATGCGCTGATGCGTGAAGGCATTAAACAAGGCGATAAGCTGGCGATATTAGCGGTAAACCAGATAGATGTTGTTGTTACCTACTTCGCCTGCTACAAACTGGGCGTTATCGCAGTGCCTATTAACTTTATGCAAAGCGTTGCCGACGTGACCTTTAATCTTGAACACAGCGGTTCCAAAGTAGTCGTTTTCGACCCTCTACTCTCAGATCTTGCGTTTGCAAGCACGAATAATAATGACGACATACGTTTTACCATTCAATTAGGCCAAGATAAGGGCAAGGCAACGTTCGCATTTGAGCCCTTTATCAAAGAGCGTAGCGACGCTGAAATTGAAGACAGGATAATAAACGACAGAGACACAGCCCATATGATTTACACGTCTGGGACCACCTCAAAACCCAAAGCGGTTGAAACATCTCACCTTTCATTAACCATTGCAGCACTTACCGCGGCAATAGAACTAGAACTAAGCGCACAGTGCAGAATGTTACTCGTTCTTCCGCTATTTCACTGTACCGCCCTTTCAATACTCTACCCTACGTTTTTAAGAAGTGGATGCTGTACGCTTCACGCTACATTCGATCCTATTCAAATAGCGAACAGCTTAGAAAATGAAAAAATAGAAACGTCTGTGCTTTTGCCTATGATGTGGAATGCACTAATGGCAACAGATAACTTTCACGAACGAAACCTTAGCCACTTTAAATTAGCCATTTACGGTATGGCGCCAATGAGTGAACAGAATCGTCAGCAAATTCGCGATGCTTTTGGCTGCAAAGTCCACTTAGGCAGTGGGCAAACAGAATTTAGTCCTGTTTCTAGTTTGTTCAAAGACGGTTGTGAAACTGAATTTGCAGAGGGTAATTACTGGGGTGTTCCCCTTTGTCTTAACGAGCAGGCCGTAATAAATGAGGAAGGTGTTGAAGTGGAACAGGGCGAAACAGGTGAGATAGTTTGGCGAGGTCCGCAGGTCATGAATGGATATTATAAAAATGAAGACGCCAGCAAAGCCGCTTATAAATTTGGTTGGCACCACACGGGCGACTTGGGATTTATTGATAGTAAAGGCCAACTAATGTTTATCGACAGGGTAAAAGATACCATTAAGTCTGGAGGAGAAAATGTGTCGTCTCAAAAAGTGGAGCAAACGCTTTGCTTAGTGAAAGAAATAGAAGCTGCAGCTGCGATAGGAGTGCCCCACCCTCACTGGGGTGAAGCGGTTTGCGCATGCATAGTGGGTAATGACTTAACACAAGAGATGTTGCCAGCCATCAATGCATTTTGTAAGGAAAAGCTCGGCAAGTTTGAAGTACCCAAACATATAATTATTTGCGAGGCATTACCAATGACAAGTACAGGGAAAATTCGTAAAGTAGCGCTAAGAGAGCAATATAAAAGCTTTTTTATACAGTGAGTCAACTAAAAGTGGGTATTCCATAATGATGGTTTACCCACATCAGCACGCTCACATCAAATGAAGGGGGCACTATTGCTTTAAGAGATAATAGACAAGCTTGCTTACCCTCTATTTCTGGACTTCCTCTTAACTTACCTGATTGCGCAGAAACACAAGTTCCGTCGATGAGCTTTGCTCTTCGCTAAATTGATAGCCGTCTACGTCGAAGTTTTTCAAGCCTTCTACATCCTCAACACGGTTTTCAAGAATGTAGCGCGCCATTAGGCCGCGGGCTTTCTTCGCAAAGAAACTGATAATTTTATACTGACCGTTTTTGTAATCTTTAAAGGTTGGCGTAATAATCATGCCGTCTAACGACTTTTTCTTTACTGCTTTAAAGTATTCATTAGACGCAAGGTTAATTAACACATTATCACCCTGCGCTTCCAACGCCTTGTTTAAGACGTAGGTAATGCGATCATCCCAAAACGCATACAGGTCTTTACCTTCAGGATTCGCGAGTTTAGTGCCCATTTCTAGACGATAGGCCTGCATTAAGTCTAGCGGTCTTAGCAGCCCATACAGACCAGACAAAATACGAAGATGTTTTTGTGCGTATTCTACACTGTCGCTGTCTAGCGAGTAAGCATCAAGCCCAGTATAAACATCACCGTTAAATGCATACATTGCCTGACGCGCATTCTCTGGTGTGAACGGTGTAGAAAACTCAGCAAAACGGTTAGCATTTAAGGTTGCCAGTTTATCGCTTATTTTCATTAGCGATGATAAGTCAGCCGGAGACAAAGTGCGGCACACTTCCATCAAACGTTCAGTGTCTTCAAGCATGTCAGGTTGTGTAAACTGACTTACAGGAACTTCGCTTTCAAAATCTAAATTTTTTGCTGGGGATACTACAACTAACATTTCGACTCCTTAAATTAGATACAGCTATTGTACCACCTGATACGCAGTAAAAAGCAAAATGGCATAAGAAAGACACAAATTGGCTTAACAGAGAAATCCGATTAGCGAATTTGTCATTATTCAATGTATGAATTGTCACACGGGTTTGATATAAATAGCATTACAAAAAATATTCAAACAATAACCTTGAAGCACTGCTTATGAGTGCTTCTTGAAAACCAAAGCGCTATTTTTCGACTTAGCTTAGTTTGTTTTTTAAAAGCTAAGTAAACAAAGAGAAAACGCAAGCGCAATATCCTACAAAAACGCGCAAGCGTATCGTTTTATTCAACTGGCTTTTCTAGCGAGTTGTCCAAATTTATTATTGATAAAGTACAGAGAGAATTATGAGCAATCAGTTAGCTTCATTACGTGATATCACTACCGTAGTTGCCGATACCGGCGACATCGATGCCATCAAAAAATATCAGCCGGTTGACGCTACTACCAACCCGTCGCTACTGCTAAAAGCAGCAGGTCTTCCTCAGTATGCAAGCTTAATCGATGACGCTGTAGCGTGGGCAAAACTTCAGTCAAACGATGCTGACCAGCAATTAACTGATGCCTCTGACAAGTTAGCAGTAGCCATTGGTAAAGAAATTTCTGCAACCATCCCTGGCCGTATTTCAACAGAAGTTGATGCCCGCCTATCGTTTGATACTGCCGCTACTATTGAAAAAGCAGAGCGTTTGGTACAGTTATACGAAGATGCAGGTATCGATAAGTCACGCATTCTTATTAAAATTGCGTCTACGTGGGAAGGTATTCAAGCTGCTGAAGCACTTGAGAAAAAAGGTATTCAGTGCAACCTAACTCTGCTATTCAGTTTCGCCCAAGCGCAAGCATGTGCAGAAGCAGGCGTTTACCTTATCTCTCCATTTGTAGGTCGTATTCTAGACTGGTACAAAAAGGCGACTGGCACTGAATCTTACGCAGCAGATGAGGACCCAGGCGTAGTGTCAGTAACCAAAATTTACAATTACTACAAAGAGCACGGCTACAACACAGTTGTAATGGGCGCGAGCTTTCGCAACATTGGCGAAATTCAAGCACTGGCCGGCTGCGACCGTCTAACTATTAGCCCTGCACTACTTGAAGAACTGGCAAATGAGCCGGGTGAACTGGAAGTTAAGCTTAAAGACAATGGTGCGACAAAAACGCCAGGCGACCGTTTGACAGAAAGTGAGTTCCGCTGGGCAATGAACGAAGATGCGATGGCAACGGAAAAACTATCTGAAGGCATTCGCAACTTCGCAGCTGACCAAGAAAAGCTTGAGACTTTACTTCGCGAAAAACTAAGCGCATAAGGAACTGACTAGACAATGAGTGTTTTAACTTCTCTTCCGGAATGGAAAAAGCTATCTGAACTCGCTTCATCGGTAAAAGATGCCCATATGCGCGACTGGTTTGCACAAGATCCAAGCCGTGCAGATAATATGCAGCTTGAAGCCTGCGGCATTTTTCTTGATTACTCGAAAAACCGTGTAAATGATGACGCACTTAAAGGGCTTTTTGACCTTGCACGCGCATGTAAACTAGAACCCCTTCGTGACGCTATGTTTTCTGGTGAGCAGATTAACTCAACAGAAGGTCGCGCAGTGCTGCATACCGCGCTTCGTAACTTCTCTGACCGCAAAGTTATGGTAGACGGCGAAGACGTCATGCCTGAAGTGCACGCCACTCTTGAGAAAATTGAGGCCTTTACTGCTTCAATCCACAGTGGTGAACACAAGGGCTATACTGGCAAACCTATTAAGCACATTGTAGCGATTGGTATTGGTGGTTCGTTCCTTGGCCCTAAAATCATGACCGAGGCGTTAAAACCTCATACGGTTGAGGCGGTTAAGGTTCACTTCGTTGCCAACGTTGACGGTTGCCACATTCACGACGTGCTATCTAGCGTTGATTTTGAAGAAACCCTAGTGGTTATGTCATCAAAGTCTTTCTCTACCCAAGAGACGCTGCAGAACACGCTAACGGCTAAAGACTGGTTCTTAAAGTCTGGCGGTACACAAGAAGATATCGCTAAGCACTTTGTCGCGGTATCTTCAAACGTTAAAGCAGCGACCGAATTTGGTATCAGCGCTGATAACATTTTCCCTATGTGGGACTGGGTAGGCGGTCGTTATTCGCTTTGGTCTGCTATAGGCCTACCTATTTCATTAGCTCTCGGCTTCGAAAACTTTAAAGGCTTACTTGAAGGTGCGTTTGAGATGGATACCCATTTCACGACGGCACCGCTTGAAGAAAACATGCCTGTATTGCTTGCGTTGTTAGGCGTTTGGTACAGAAACTTTTTCGATGCACAGTCGCATGTTCTACTGCCTTATTACCACTATCTTCGCGGCTTGCCTGCTTACGTGCAGCAGTTAGATATGGAAAGTAATGGCAAAGAAGTAACGCAAGAAGGTGAAAGCGTAGACTACCCTACTGGCCCAATTATTTGGGGTAGCGAAGGTACAAACGGGCAGCACAGTTTCCATCAGCTTATTCACCAAGGCTCTGGGGTTATACCAGCAGACTTTATGCTGCCGCTTAACGTTCCTAACCAAGACGACACGCATCACGCTATGCTTGCGTCTAATTGCTTTGGTCAAACCCAAGCGCTGATGCAGGGTAAAACCTTTGAAGAGTGTTATGCAGACCTTGACGGTAAAGGCCTAGACGACGCTGAACGCAAACGCTTGGCGGCTCATAAAACCATGCCTGGCAACAAGCCTAGCAATACTTTCTTGTTTAATAGCCTTACGCCTAAAACACTTGGCGCGCTGGTTGCAATGTATGAGCATAAGGTATTCGTTCAGGGTGTTATCTGGAACCTTAACTCATTCGACCAATGGGGCGTAGAGTTGGGTAAAGTACTAGGAAACCAAGTACTTGCTGGCATTCAAGGCGAAGCAGACAAAGATAATTTCGACGCTTCAACACAACAATTGATTGCTAAATTCAGAGCAGCGAATGCACCAAAATAAGGAATGCGAGGTGATTTAAAATCACCCACTTGGTGCAAATAACAAACTGAACGGCTAGCTTTTTCGGAAGCTAGCCGTTTTTTGTTGCGGTATTTATCAAGCACACGACAGACATTTTTGATGCCCGTAACACTGTACAGTTGATTACTAAGAAACCAAATAGGATCAATTACATACAGTTATTGTTCACGCTTTAAACACACTGGACATTTCCTAACCCTTGTCATCATATCGTCACAATTTGTTAATAAAAGGTAAATTAAACTATTTTATTTTAGTGGCGGCTGTGATACAAAATCGTACAGAGGGAATTAAAAACAAAAACTCTGTATTAGTTGTAGTGGTATAAAAAGGAGATCCCAGTGGATAAATCAGATCTATTTGCCATGTTAGACATCGAAGCAAGCCCAGCAAAAACCAAAAGCAAAAAAAGGAAGTGGAGAGAAATCGAGGCACTACGCGATAGGTACGCTTTAGAAAAAGAACTCGCCGAACTCGATTGTGGTTTCGAGTACGAGCTAGAGACACTGGAAAGATAAATAAAAAGGCCGCCTGTAATACAGGCGGCCTTTTTACTTTCTAGCATGGTGTAAATACTTAGCGTAAAAGCTAACGCTATACCTGCCAGGTGATCGGCGTTTTACCTTTGTCGACCAAATATTGGTTGGTTTGGCTGAAGTGTTTACAACCTAAAAAGCCTCTGTGCGCTGAAAGCGGAGATGGATGAGGTGCATGTAAGACGTGGTGTTTTTCACGGTCTATGTGCTTACCTTTTTTTTGCGCGTGACTTCCCCACAAAAGGAATACAACGTTGTGGCCGTGCGTATTGACCACATCGATTACCTTATTGGTGAAGGTTTCCCATCCCCATTTCGCATGGCTGTGGGCTTTCCCCTGCTCTACCGTTAGCACGGTATTGAGTAAAAGTACGCCTTGTTCTGCCCAAGACGTAAGCGTGCCATGATTAGGCTCGCTAAAACCGTCTATATCGGCTGACAATTCTTTGTACATGTTTTTCAGAGATGGAGGTGTCTTAACGCCCGCTTTTACTGAAAAACATAGCCCGTGTGCTTGATTAGGTCCGTGATAGGGATCTTGCCCTAAGATCACGACTTTAACCTTATCAAGCGGGGTGTATTTAAGTGCATTAAATACGTCAGACTGAGGCGGGTAGATAACACTCCCCGCTTCACGAGCGTTTTTCACCCGTTCAAGCAATTCAACAAAATAGTCTTTTTGTTTTTCATCACCTAACGTGCTTTGCCAAGTCAACTCCGATGATGACATTACTTAAGCAAATCCATCATGTGCTGTTTAAGTGCATCGTAGGACGCTGGTAAGTCCACCGCTAAGCTGTCTTCTCCCGCTACATCGGCCAACGCTTTCGGTAAACTGATTGGGTTACCTAACACGTTTTCAACTGTTTCTCTGAACTTAGCCGGGTGCGCTGTTCCTAAGAACAAACCAATTTCACCGTCTTCTAAGTCGTGACTTACCGCGCGATAGGCGATAGCGGCATGAGGCTCACTGGTATAGCCTTGTTGAGCTAATTGACGCATTGCAAGCTGAGTATACTCTTCGTCTACCATCTCACCTTTAAGGCACGATTTATCGATGTAGCCACGCTCTATAAGCGCCTCAATACGAGGCCAGTTGTTTGGCTGACTAACATCCATCGCGTTAGACATAGTTGCAACCGTCGCTTTAGGATCCCACTCGCCAGTTTTAAGGTAGCGAGGTACCGTATCGTTTAGGTTAGTTGCAGCGATAAAACGCTTAATAGGTAGACCCAAAGATTTAGCAATCATGCCAGCAGTCAGGTTACCAAAGTTGCCGCTAGGTACTGAAATAACAAGCTGATCACGCTTCTCTTTTGGCAGCTGACTTACTGCTTCAAAGTAATAGCAAACCTGCGCCAACAAACGGCTAATATTGATTGAGTTTGCTGAGTTTAAGTGAAGACCTTCACGCACATCAGGGTCGTCAAACGCGGTTTTCACTAGCGATTGGCATGCATCGAAGTCTGACTCTACAGCAACGGTATGAATGTTACCGCCTAGCGTGGTGAATAACTTTTCTTGCAGCGCGCTAATCTTGCCTTTCGGGAACAAGATAACCACGTTGATGTTATCAATACCATGGAACGCGTGAGCAACTGCGGCACCTGTATCACCTGATGTTGCGGTTAAAATAGTTACTGGCTTGCCCTCGCTGATGCGCGAAAGAGTTTGCGCCATAAAACGGCCGCCGAAATCTTTAAATGCCAGTGTTGGACCGTGGAAAAGCTCTAGGCTGTAAACATTATCATTAACCTGCTCAACCGGCGCACCAAAAGCAAATGCGGTTTTAACAATTTCTTCTAGCTCGCCATTGTTGAGTTCGTCACCGATGAGCGCGCGAAGCACATCAATGCTGCGCTCGACAAACGGTTTTTCCAACAGTTCGTCAATATTATCTAGTGTTGGTATATGCTCTGGAAAATAAAGCCCTTGGTTTTTACCTAAGCCGCGCTTAACGGCTTCAGCAAAATTTGCTGTGTCCGATGAATCTTTTAAATTTACCAATTCCACTTGCTGTTACCTTTATAGTTGGGCAGATAGGCTACCCTTTTAATCTTTTAAAAAATCACTGTGCTTTTATAAGTTACTATGACTTTAAGAAATCATGTGCTTTTAAGAATTCATGTACCTTTGCGAAATCATATGCCTTTAAGAAGTCATGTACTTTTAAGAAATAATAGTACCTTGGCTTGGTATTTGGCACACATGGCTAAAGCCATCTTCGTTTTGGATGTAGTTCGCGGTTAAATATGCCGCGACTTCTTCCGCTTGCGCCTTGCTAGGGCATACAGCGAACACCGTAGGCCCCGAGCCCGAAATGCCAAAAGCTAGTGCTCCGGCTTGCTCGCTAAACGCGCGAGCTTCATCGAAACCTGGCAATAGCGATTTTCTGTAAGGCTCGGCAATAACATCTTTCATTACCGACGCCGCCAAGTCAAAGTTACCCGCATGCAGTGCGTGTACGAACACGCCAAGTTGTCGACCAAAGGTAAGCGCCGTCGCCATATCCACCTGCTTAGGCAAGATGTCACGCGCTGCGGCTGTGGATACGCTAATACCCGAATAGCACACTGCATAGTACCAGTCATCGTTAAGAGGTAGAGACAGAGTGACCGGCGCATCGCTACCAGTCATCAAAGTCATGCCACCTAAATAACATGGCGCAACATTGTCGTAGTGAATACTACCGCTTATTTGACCTTCTAACTCACCCATCATAATAAGTAGCGTATCTTCATCAAATGGCGTATCGAAGTAAGCATTAAGTGCCGCAAACGCTGCCACAATAGAACTTGCGCTTGAACCTAAACCACTACCAATAGGTAGATTTTTATGTAGCGTTAGTGCAACAGGAGAGGTTGGCTTTCCAGCCTTTTCCATTTGCTCACAAAAATAGTGATAGCACTTAGTAACTATATTGCTATCTGCATCGCCCGGAAGCTTGTGAGCAAAGCGCCCCACCGTTTCTAATGAAAATGACTCAGCCGCCTTTATTTCAACTTCATCACCGAGCTTAGTACCGTCAACCGGCGCAAGCGCTGCGCCTAGTACGTCAAAGCCTAAGCTTACATTTCCAATTGATGCCGGCGCAAAGGCCTTGAATGCTTTCATATAATTTCTCTTACTTCGCTTGCGACATAGCTAATTAAATTAGCCTCTAATGCGCCATTTGTTTCCACGGCATAGTGCGTAAAATGTCGGCAAATACCCCTGCCGCCGTTACCGTACCACCTGCACCATATCCTCTAATTACATAAGGAATTGGGCTGTAGTAGTCACTATTAATCGCCAGTGCATTCTCGCCGTCTTTCACCTGAGAAAGCGGATTGCTAGCAGGGACGGCCTGTACACTAACTTTGCACTTTCCATCTTCAATGCTGCCAATATAGCGAAGCACTTTGCCTTCCGCTTTAGCCGCCTCAACTTTATCATTCATCGCAGCATCTAACTCGGGTAGCTGCTGCATAAATTCGTCGATAGAACAGTTTTCTGCAAATCCCGAAGGCAGTACCGACTCAATCTCTATATCAGAAAGCTCAAGCTCTAAATCGGCTTCACGGGCCATAATAAGCAACTTACGAGCAACGTCCATACCGCTTAAATCGTCGCGAGGATCTGGCTCGGTAAAACCGTTATCTTTGGCCGTTTGTGTCGCTTGTGACAAGCTCATGCCCTCTTCAAGCTTACCGAATACGTAAGACAAGCTACCTGAAAGAATACCTTCAAAACGATGCAGCACATCACCTGCACTGAATAGTTTTTGTAGGTTGTCGATAACAGGAAGGCCCGCGCCCACTGTTGTCTCATACAAATATTGGCGATTCGTATTAAGTGCAGTCTTACGTAACTTGCGGTAATAAGACATAGCGCTGGTATTCGCCTTTTTGTTAGGCGTTACTACGTGGAAGCCGCTTTCCATCATATCAACGTATTGATTAGCGATGGCTTCATGGCTTGTACAATCAACAATGACTGGGTTGACCAAGCTGGTATCGTTTGCGAACTGATGCAAGCGCTCTACACTCAAGCCTTCACTTGCAGAGTCCAGGGCCGCTTTCCAATCGCTGCTTAAATCTATACCTTGGCTGTTCAACAGCAATTTACGGCTATTTGCTATACCGTAAACGCGCAGCTGAATATTACGTTTTAAAAGTGCTGGCTGTTGTTTTTCAATCTGACCTAGCAGTTCAGTGCCTACATTGCCACACCCTACTAGGAATACGTCTATGGTATGGCGGTCAGAGAAAAAATTCTGATGAATAACCTTAACCGCTTTCTTAGCACGCTTACTTTCGATTACTGTGGAAATTGAGCGTTCTGAAGAGCCCTGTGCGATAGCAACGTTGTTTACTCGTGCTTGAGCAAGCGAGTTGAAGAAACGCGCTGCCAACCCTTTTGTTTGACGCATACCGTCACCCACCAAAGTGACTATGGCCAGATCGTGACGTACTTCGATAGGGTCAAGCAATTGATTTTGCAGCTCTAGCGCGAAAGCATCTTCAAGTAGCGTTAATGCACGGCTGGCGTCTTTACTTTGAATACAAAAACTAATTGAGTATTCCGAAGATGACTGCGTAATAAGGCTAATTGAAATGTTGGCGTTCGACATAACCTCAAACACACGGCTCGCCATACCCACCATGCCTTTAAGGCCTGGCCCTGCTACGTTGAACATGGTGACGTTATCAAGCTGTGAAATACCTTTCACCGACGTCCACACTTCGCTTTTTTCATTACTGATTAGCGTACCAGGCGCTGCCGGGTTTAAGGTATTTCTAATTAAGCAAGGAATGTGGTGCTGAGCGATAGGCCCGATTGTTTTCGGGTGAAGCACCTTGGCACCGAAGTAAGACAGCTCCATCGCCTCTTGATAAGTAAGCTTGTCTAGCAGCACCGCGCCTTCCACTTGATTGGGGTCAGCGTTATACACACCGTCTACGTCTGTCCAAATTTCACAGCAGCTAGCGTCTATACACGCCGCTAAAATAGCCGCTGAATAGTCAGAGCCATTACGTCCTAGCGTTACTTTTTCGCCTGCTTCGTTAACAGCTACAAAGCCAGGCATAACCAAAAACTCACTGCCATCGGTAGGCACATCTGAAAAACGCGCTTTACTTAGCGATACGTCGGCAATACTGTCTAAGTAATCGCCCTCAGCAAGCACATATTTAACTGGGTCGATAACGCGGTTTGCAATGCCTTTAGCCGATAACATAGCGCTAAAGAGCGTAACCGAGATGTATTCGCCAATACTAAGAATACCAGCAGCAACATTATCTGGCGCAACGCCGAGCAGTTTAATGCCTTCAAGGTGCTGTTTTAATACTGATAAGTGACTATTGATAAATTCCACCACGCTTGCGTGTTCAAATCCGTCGAGTTCATCGTTCAGGTCGTTGGCAATGCCTGTGACCGTGTCATTCAACTTATCGAATAATGGCTGGAAATCTTCACCCGCGGCTGCTTGTTCACAAAGTAGTGAAAGCGCGTTCGTTACCCCCTTTGGGGCAGAGAGTACAACCGCAGCACCGTCGGTTTGGTGGGTTGCCGTGCTAATTTCCATAACGCGCATGTATCGCGGTGCATCGGCTAGAGAAGAACCCCCAAACTTTAAGACTTTCATATGCTGCTCCTTAAGGTTACGCATGCTAAAACGTGTGTAAAAAAAAGCCCGCTCTGTGTTAGGCGGGCTTTCGTTGTCTTTTGCTTACTTGCACTAGTCAGCGACCGCCCTTTTTAAGGTGGTAATTAACATAATGGTGGTGCGAGTAAGTAGAATCTTTTTCATACAAGCAATTTGCCGTATAGACGTCTATAAGTCAACCGCAGTTTTCACTACACTGTATTGCAAAATATGAAACACTCTTTAATTAATATTTCTTTTTGAGGTACAAATACAGTTTAAGCAGTTTCTAAATTGGCTTACTTGTACTTAAGTAGCCTTAAACAAGTACTTATTTCTACGATCATTTAAACCGAACTCATTCAGTGAAAGCCTTTGTTAGAGCAAGCTCGCCTTCAAAAATGGGGCTGTTGCACTTTGTTTAACCTTAGCAACCTCCTCTGGGCTACCTTCAGCTACTATTTCTCCCCCCTCGTCACCAGCGCCTGGTCCCATATCTATAATGTGATCGCAAGCCCTAGCTACCTGCATATTGTGCTCAACCATCACCACAGTATTTCCGGCTTCAACTAGCGTGGTTAAATGCTGCATAAGTAGCGAGGTGTCTGAAAGGTGTAAACCTGTTGTAGGTTCATCGAGCACGTAAAGGGTATTAGCATTTTGAGCGCGTTTAAGTTCTGATGCTAATTTAATACGCTGCGCCTCGCCGCCTGATAATTCGGTGGCACTTTGTCCAAGGGTTAGATAGCCAAGCCCTACATTCATTAGCGTTTGAAGCCCCCGCGTAATGACTTGATTACTCTTGAATATAGATAGTGCTTCTTCAACCGTAAGCGATAATACGTCAGCGATAGAGTGTTCGTTGTAACCAACTTCCAGTACGCTTTCGTTAAAACGGTGTCCGTTACAAACTGTACAGGGGGAATAAACACTCGGCATAAACAGTAGTTCTACCGATACCACACCCAAACCTTCACAATGTGGGCATCGTCCTTTTGCCACGTTGAAAGAAAAGTGACCCGCATCGTATCCTCGGGCTTTTGCTTCTTCGGTTGAAGCAAATAAACTTCTGACTTGGTCAAATATGCCTGTATAGGTTGCCAGTGTTGAACGGGGTGTTCTGCCGATAGGAGACTGATCTACCACAACTATACGACTTAACTCTTCAAGTCCGCTTTCAATAAAGCCTTGCTGCGGCTCACTTTCATGTGAAAAAGTGTCTTGAGCAAGGAGCGAATTGGCGTCAGTAAGCAGTTCTTTCGTTTTTCTCGTCTCTTTCGTTTCTTTCGCTCGCTTCCCTTCTTTCTCGACTGGACTTAAACCGTCTTTGACTAACTCAACTAATGCTTGGCTAATCAAACTCGACTTTCCAGAGCCGGAAACGCCAGTAACACAGGTCATCACGCCAAGTGGAATATTAATATCAACATGGCTGACGTTGTTTCTAGACACGTCTTTTAAACGCAATACCCCTGATGATTTGCGTTTTATACGCTGGCTTAGGGCTTTATTGTTAAAAACGTAGTCTGCCGTTGGGGAGCTTTTAATGCTTGCCAGTTCTTTAATCGGCCCACTATAAACCAGCTCACCTCCGTTCACTCCCGCTCGCGGCCCTACGTCTACAACCCAGTTAGCGCCTTTGATAACATAAGGATTGTGCTCGACAACAAGCAACGAATTTCCCGTTTCGGTTATATTGTGAAGCGCGCGAATAAGCCCTTCGACGTCGCGAGGGTGAAGACCTGATGACGGCTCATCCATCACGAAGACAACGCCAAATAAGTTTGATTTAAGCTGAGTTGCCAGCCGTATTCGCTGCAACTCGCCTACTGAGATACTTGTTGTACTTCTATCTAACGAAAGGTAATGAAGCCCAAGCGCTATAATCGGTTTCACTCTTTCAATAATGTCACCCGTAATATTGCGTATCACCTGAGCGCGCTCTGACGTATCGCCGTTGACTGAATTTCTTAATGCCTGAAGCTTTTCGTAAACTTGCTGCAGTGGCAGCCTAGAAAAATCAATAATATCTAAGTCATCAATTTTTACTGCCAGTGCATTTTGCTTAAGCTTTTTACCGTGACAAACCGGACATACTTCAACAGATATGAAAGGAGCAATTCGCTGCTTCATTTTCTCTTTTTGAGACGTTTTGAAGGTATCGAGCACATGACGTCTCGCGCTGATAAACTTGCCGTTATAGCTGGCAGGTTCACCTTCTTGTTGTGCTTTACGGGTTTGCGCTAGATTGTAATTTCGATAGACGGGCACCTGTGGCATTTCGTCGGTATATAAGATCCAGTCGCGCGTTTTTTGAGGCAGTTCTCGCCATGGAATATCAACATCAATATCAAGCGATAACAGCACCCTTACTAGGTTTTTGCCCTGCCACGCACCTGGCCAAGCTGCCACAGCGCCCTCGCGTATGGTGAGGCTATCGTCGGGTACAAGGCGATGAGCTTGTGTGTCAAAAACTTTTCCAATACCGTCACAGTGTTCACATGCACCTTCAGGCGTATTAGGAGAAAACCCGTCTGCGTAGACAATATTCTGCTCTTCGGGATAGTCGCCTGCACGCGAATAAAGCATTCGCAGACTATTAGAAAGCGTGGTGATACTGCCAACGTAAGAACGAACGGAAGGTGCGCCACGGCGCTGATGCAGGCCCACAGCAGGCGGTAATCCCTCAATCGCGTCTACGTCAGGTTTCTCCACCTGCTCAATTAGCCGCCTTGCATAAGGTGATATTGAATCTAAATACCGATGCTGAGCTTCGGCATAAAGCGTACCGAAAGCCAAAGAAGATTTTCCTGAACCAGATACACCGGTGAACACCACCACTTCATTTCGCGGTATATCGATACAAATATTCTTTAAGTTGTGTACACGGGCACCGCGTACGTGAATTTTTCCCTCATCATTGTGCACTTCATCACCTGCATGTCACCTTAATTAAAGAATACTTAGATAAAGGCGCTCTATTTCGATCATTATTTTTAAAACAGGCACTTTAGCTATCTGAGACAAGATGTTGAGCTAAAAAGTCCACCAGCAACCTAATTTTGGGTGCAACATTTCGGTTCGAAGGAAATACAGCCCAAATAGCTTCTTGCTTATCTTTATACTCGGGGAACAGCTCTATTAGCTGACCTGAGGCTAGTGCTTTACGCACGTAAAACCCGGGCAGTTGTGCAATACCTAAACCAGCAATCGCGGCGCTACATAGTGCATTACCACTGTTATACCGAACCCTTCCCTGTACTGGAATTGATTGAATTTTATTATCAATAAGTAAACGCCAATATGGCTGTGACCCCACCAGCAGCGAGTGCGCTTTTAACTCTTCAATACTTTTAGGCTGTCCTTTATCTTTGAAATATTCCCTACTTCCGCATACAAACAAGTGACGAGTAGCCAGCTTTTTGGCAACCAGCGTCGAGTCTTCTAGTTTGCCAATACGGATGGCCAGGTCGAGGCCTTGCTCGACAATATCGAGCTTTTCGTTTGAGAAGGTGCACTGTACGCTAATGCCAGAATACTTTTGCATAAAGGTATTGAGCAGAGGCGCAATAAATGCTTCGCCAAAGGCGACTGGTGCGGTGAGCTTAATTAACCCTTGCGGCGATGCTTGAAGCGCGCTTACGGATAGCTGGGCATCTTCAAGCACTTTTAACGCGGGTAAAACTTGCTGAAAATACTGGGAACCTGCTTCAGTAAGTGAAACACTTCGCGTAGTACGCTGCAATAATTTAACGCCTAACTGCTTTTCTAACGATGCGACTTTACGGCTTATTTGCGCCACTGAAGTATCTAGCTTATTTGCAGCCCCTGTAAAATTTCCTACGTCTGCTACTGCACAAAACTCAGCTATTCCCTCTAGATATTTCATTATTCTCACCCGTTAATTGAGCGTTACTCAATGTAGTACTCTTTTCTATCCACCAATTCTATTCGTCAAGCGCAATTATTACAAATTTGCAAAAGTCATTTACTGAAAATGTATTTATCATTAGTAATCCGTCTCCTATACTTTGGCCTATAAAACATCATCCTATATTTATGATTAAGGAGTCATCACATGACATCGTTTAAAGATTCGTTGCAAGAAGGTCAAACCCACATCAAGTCGAAAGCTGCGGTGGCTTGGGGCCCAGGTGAGCCGTTAAAGATGGAAGAAGTTGACGTAGAGCTTCCTAAGAAAGGCGAGGTACTTGTACGCATCGTTGCAACTGGTGTATGCCACACTGACGCATTTACGCTGTCCGGTGATGATCCTGAAGGCGTATTCCCTTCAATTCTTGGCCACGAAGGTGGTGGTATTGTTGAAATGGTGGGCGAAGGCGTTACTAGTGTAGAAGTTGGCGACCACGTTATCCCTCTTTATACCGCCGAGTGTGGCGAATGTAAGTTCTGTAAATCAGGTAAGACTAACCTTTGCCAAGCAGTGCGCGAGACGCAAGGTAAAGGCCTAATGCCAGATGGCACAAGTCGCTTTTCTAAAGATGGCGAGCCAATTTATCACTATATGGGCTGCTCAACGTTTTCTGAGTACACAGTTCTACCTGAAATATCGCTAGCGAAAGTAAACAAAAATGCGCCGCTAGACGAGGTTTGCTTGCTTGGTTGTGGTGTCACTACGGGTATGGGCGCTGTACTTAAAACTGCAAAAGTACAGGAAGGCGACACGGTTGCTATTTTTGGCCTAGGTGGAATTGGTCTATCAGCCATCATTGGTGCGCGCATGGCGGGGGCCGGTCGCATTATTGGTATTGATATTAACGAAAGCAAATTTGACCTAGCGAAACAGCTTGGCGCAACTGACCTAGTCAATCCTAAGAATTTCGACAAGCCTATTCAGGAAGTGATTGTTGAAATGACTGACGGCGGCGTTGACTACTCATTTGAATGTATTGGCAACGTGAACGTTATGCGCTCTGCGCTTGAATGCTGCCACAAAGGTTGGGGTGAATCTGTGATCATCGGTGTTGCAGGCGCAGGACAAGAAATTTCAACGCGTCCATTCCAGTTAGTGACAGGTCGTGTATGGCGCGGTTCTGCTTTTGGTGGTGTTAAAGGTCGCTCAGAACTGCCAGGTATTGTTGAACAATACCTAAACGGTGATTTTGGCCTCCAAGAGTTTATCACTCATACTATGGGCCTTGATGAAATAAACGAAGCGTTTGATTTAATGCATAAAGGCGAAAGCATCCGCTCTGTTGTGCATATGGATAAATAAGCGTTAGAACCAAAGCGCAGATATTTTTGCATACAAAACAAAGGCCCGCATAATTGCGGGCCTTTTCGTAATTACTTCATATGTGAATTTACTTGGCTCTCTTGCGTCTTATCAGCGCCAAAGCCGATAGAGGTAGCAATATTGCCAAGCTTGCCGGTTCAGAAACAGAAACACTCGATACGCTTGCTGCAAAGCTAGGCGCTGCAGTTACCACAATATCGTCAACAAAGTTGCCATAGGTTCCTGTATTAATGGTAGAGAAACGAATGGTAGTTAGAGCAGTTTGTGCAACAAAATCACCGTAGAACTCAGACCAGCTTTTAATGGCATGATCGTCAAACACCTGACTGTATAAAACGCTATTGGTATCACTGAGTATGTCTAACTGGAAACTTTCTCCACTGCGTCGTGCTGCATAGGCAAATGACACATCGTAAGTATTTCCGGCCTCAGTAGAAAAAGTCTGAAAAATAGAATATCGACCGCCGTTTCCATTAGCATTTAGTTCAGCGTATTGGCTACCATCAAAAGCGTTTAAACGTTGAAAGTTATCCCATAACTCCATATTCGTGCCGCTCCAACCCTCTACGGTTCCAGCGGTAAAGGCTTTCCAGCTGTTACTTCTGATATCGTTATTTTCAAAACTACCATTTAATATCAAGTTAGCATGAGCGGACGTACTCACACCTAAAACTAAAAATAGAACTGTTAACCACTTGCTCATGTACTTCTCCAAAACCACGCGCGATTCTATAAGTATATTTTATCAAGTGGTCCAACCTGTGTATCTTATTCTTTAGCATGTCGTATAAAAGTATAACTAAATAACTCGGTGCTCTAATGCTTTGAGCACGGCCCTTGTTCTATCTCTCACGTCAGTATTTGATCTTCAACTGAAATAAGGCACCTTCTTTAAAGTCTAAGGCGGTAAAAAGCTGAGGGCTTAATCCAAAATATAACGGCAGTTATCTATGCTAGTGTTTTGGTCTTGTCGACCTTTACTTAAAATCAAAGGTCAACTAGCCCTAATTACAAAAGGGTGGCTTTACCGTTTGGACAACACGCAATCAAGTGTGTAACGTAAGACGTGGCAACATTGCCACCTTTAAACAGTGTCAACATTGAGCGCTAAATTATGAAAAAGCCCCAGCCAGCAGTAGATACAAGAATGAAAAAGTCACTATCGTTTAAAAAGCCTACATTTAGTTTTACTGTTACCGCTGCTTGTATCGGTCTAGGGCTAGGTTTAAGTGCACCTGTGAACGCTCACGCTACAGCATCGAAAACAAGTGCCGACACGCAGGTTGAGACCACACCTACCCTTTCAACGCTCACTAACTACCAAAAAAACGCGCCCTTTATGCATTCTTCAGGCTTGCCTGATGCCTCTCATCTTTCTTTGCTAAAAGAGGAAGGGGTGACACACGTTATAGATTTGATCCCTGGAAATCGAGCGAGTGAGATTTTAACGACCTCAGAATTAGGACTCGACTACTTTAATGTGCCCGTAGATTGGGAAGGCCCAACGCTCGCTAACTTTTTAAATTACGCGGCATTTATGCAAAGCGTAGATGTTAAGGAAGACAAGGTACTCACCCACTGTAAACTGAATTGGCGGGGTGCTGCTTTTACCTATCTTTATAGAATTAACGTACTGGGCGAAAGTGAACAAAATGCTAAAAAAGACCTTATGGCTATTTGGCACCCGAACCCGACATGGTACGCCTTTATGAACGAAGTTATCACTCACTACAATGGGGTAAACGGCAAACAAGTAGCGATGTCGTTTGAGGCCGCCGTTCCTGAAAGCCAATAAATTTAACCGCTTCCTTAGTTAGCTTTTAAACCACTTCATTCCTTTTACATATATATGAAATTTCAGATTCGTTGTTGACACATACGGAATTTCATATACGATACATCACATACGAAATTTCATATGTGATAATTTTATGTCGAATTGTTGTGAACCTGCGCAGATAGCGCCCTTAACATTTTTCAAATGCCTGTCGGAAGACACTCGCTTAAAGACGCTACTAATGCTTAGCGTAAAAGGCGAGTTATGCGTGTGCGATCTCACCGATGCGCTTCAACTAAGCCAGCCAAAAATTTCACGTCATCTTGCAGATTTACGAAAATGCGGTTTAGTGCTCGATACCCGTAAGGGCAAATGGGTGTATTACCAACTTCATCCTGACTTGCCTGCTTGGGCGCTAGACGTTATCAAAAACACTGCGTCGAATAATAGTGCATACATCGAAGAGCCATTAGCGAACTTGCTCTGCGAGAATTGCTAACGCTCACATACTTTGATGTACATCACGAAGGTGATTGCCCTTAGCACATTGCAAGCGGCTTACTTTTTAACTTTTTCAACTTTTTGATAGCTAACTAAAGTAGCTTCAGCCATTTAAATAAGGTTTTTATATGAAGATTTTATACATTTGTACGCACAACCGTTGCCGCAGTATTCTTTGCGAGGCCATCACTAATGCCTCTAACGGTAATGTAGAAGCGCGCAGCGCGGGCAGTCAGCCTGTCGGTGAAGTTCACCCTCTCTCTCTTAAATACCTTGCAGAGCGCGGATTTGAGACCAACGGGCTTCAAAGCCAATCGTGGGATGAATTTGAAGATTATGACGCTGACCTCGTTGTAACCGTTTGTGATTCAGCTGCGGGTGAGTCATGCCCCGTTTATTTCGGCAAATCGCTTAAGGTGCACTGGGGCTTAGAAGACCCGTCTAAGTTAGAAGGTAGCGAACAGGAAAAAGCTGAAGCATTCAACAACACCATCAATATTATTGAAAAGCGTGTAGCGGCATTAGCAGAGCTTGCTGAGAAAAACTTAGATAAAGCAGCGCTTAAAGAGGCGCTATCAAAATTAGGCGCCCAGTAAAGAGTAAAGGTAGATCAATGGAACAGAAAACATCAACAGCTGAAAGCCCCTCTGATAACGCAGTAATGGAGCAAATGCACAAGCCGATTATGGCTAACTTTGCATCAAGGTTTTCAGACCACAAGCCGCGCATTTTGTTACTTTACGGCTCGCTTAGAGAACGTTCTTACAGCCGCCTAGTTATAGAAGAGTCAGCGCGCTTGCTTGAATACTTTGGCGCAGAAGCCAAAATTTTTGACCCTCGCGGTTTGCCGCAGCCAGATACTGAAGATGATTCACATCCGAAAGTTAAGGAGCTACGCGAGCTTATGATGTGGTCTGAAGGTCAAATTTGGTGTTCACCTGAGCGTCACGGCAGCATGACCGGAATCATGAAAAGCATGATCGACTGGGTACCGCTTAGCCTTGGTGGCGTGCGCCCTACTCAAGGGAAAACGCTGGCCATTATGCAGGTATCAGGCGGTTCACAATCGTTCAATGCGGTGAACCAAATGCGCATTTTAGGCCGCTGGATGCGCATGTTAACCATCCCTAACCAGTCTTCTGTGGCAAAAGCGTTTTTAGAATTTGAAGACAATGGACGCATGAAACCGTCACCTTACTACAACCGAATAGTAGATGTAGTGGAAGAATTGGTGAAATTTACTTTGCTTACCCGCGACAACAAAGACTTTCTTGTTGATCGCTATTCCGAGCGCGTTGAAAGCGCAGAGGAAGTGAGTAAGCGTGTTAATCAAAAATCGCTGTAAAATTAAGACAAAGGTGAGTAGAAATGGGGTTCTTTGAACGTTATTTATCAGTGTGGGTTGGCCTTTGTATTATTGCCGGGGTCGGCCTAGGCTATGCCTTGCCTGGCCTATTTGAGTCTATTGCTGCACTTGAATATGCACACGTAAATCTTGTAGTGGCAGTACTTATTTGGCTAATGATTTACCCAATGATGGTGCAAATAGACTTTGGCTCTATTAAAGATGTGGGTAAAAAGCCAAAAGGCCTGGTGCTAACGCTTGTGGTTAACTGGCTGATAAAGCCTTTCACTATGGCGCTATTAGGCTGGCTATTCTTTAAAGGTATTTTTGCCGACTGGGTAGACCCGCAAACTGCCACAGAATACATTGCAGGTATGATCTTACTTGGTGTTGCTCCTTGTACTGCCATGGTTTTTGTATGGAGCCACCTTACCAAAGGAGATGCTAACTACACTCTAGTTCAGGTATCAATTAACGACCTTATTATGGTCGTTGCCTTTGCACCGCTTACCGCCATGCTGTTGGGTGTAACAGATATCACGGTTCCTTGGGACACCCTGCTACTGTCTGTAGCGCTCTATGTAGTATTGCCGCTGGTAGCGGGTTATATCACGCGCCGCCACTTGGAAAACAAAAACAAGATAACGCAGAAAACAGGTTCAGGAAATAACGCGGTCGACGCGCTAGTAAGTAAATTTAAGCCGTTTTCAGTAATTGGGTTACTGCTGACAATAGTTATTTTGTTTGGCCTTCAAGCAGAAACGATATTATCGCAGCCCCAAGATATCGTGCTTATTGCGATACCCCTGCTTATACAAACTTACGGTATTTTTGCTATTGCCTACTTTGCCGCAAAGCGCATGAAACTGCCGCACAATGTAGCTGCACCAGCATGTATGATAGGTACGTCTAACTTCTTCGAGTTGGCGGTAGCCGTAGCCATTTCACTATTTGGTTTACACAGCGGCGCAGCGCTTGCCACCGTCGTTGGCGTACTAGTTGAAGTGCCCGTTATGCTTTCGCTAGTGTGGTTTGCAAACAAAACGCGCCATTGGTTTGACTAAGCAGTGTTATCCCAGTCTGCAGCGGTGACATCGCGGAAATAAAAAAGGGCGAGCCCATGGCTCGCCCTTCTCATCTTTTAAATTCTTAAACCGCAATTGGCGCTTTATAAGTATCGGGAAGAATGAAACCAAAGCGTTGTAGAACCGCCGTAAGTTCGTTTCGCTTAATTGGCTTTTCAATAAAACCTAATGCGCCCAAAGACATCACTTTCTCTTGCATCAATGGCTGAATATCACCTGAAATAACAATGACAAAAGTCTCAAGTTTACGGCGTTTAATTTCGCTCAAAACGCTGAGCCCGCCCAGCACAGGCATTGTTAAATCTAGTAATACAAGGTCAATAGTATGATGGGCTAATACTTCTAGAGCGTCCATACCATTTGACACTTCATAAATAGCTTCAGCGAACCCACCAGGCAAGTTACTTCTAGCCATTTTCCGTGCAAGCGCTGAATCGTCACAAATCAGAATATTAAAACCCATTAACTACAATCTTATAATTGGTTACTAATCCACCGTTAGAATACATTAAACGAAAGTATAAGAAAATAATAAAAACATCGAATTATTGGCTACTTACTCGATAACGACACCAAACTCTCCTCTCCTATTAGCATGTTTTGTGGTAGATATAAGGCGTAACAAAAAAGGAAAACATCCCTATGCAAGAGTTAGCTGCGACCCAAGACAAAAACTTGGTCAGAAAAGTTGCCTATCAGATTTTGTCTCATTTTGATAAGAGTTACCGATGGTTCACCCGAATTACACGGGGCGCTCAAGAAAGATTTGAAAAGGGTAATTGGAAAGAAACACAGCTAGCCTCTAAAGAGCGCATTACTATTTATGAACAAAGCCTGTCAGATGCGGTTGCCGAAATTTATCAGCTTACTCAGGTCCACCAAAAAGATGATGCTTTTTGGCAAGAGCTCAAAAAGGTGTTTGCGCTACAGCTTGAAGGGCACCCGCAGTTTGAGTTAGCTGAAACCTTTTATAACTCAGTGATTGGTCGACTGTTTAAGCACAGAAAAATAGACAACGACATGATGTTTGTTCTGCCTAGCCGTTGCTTTTTGCCGGGGCAAGACAGAGACAAAGTAGTCAACAGCTTTGACACCACCACTACCGTACGTGAAATGTACGAGTCGATATTCAAAATTTATCGATACAATATTCCGTTTGAAAACTTTGAACGCGACTTACAAAACCTTGAGACGGCCCTACGCGCACGATTAAACAAAGAACAACTAGCCAGTGTACAAGCCGTTGAGATCCTTAAGCCTACTTTTTTTCGTGGTAAAGCGGCTTATTTGATTGGTCGCATTTGTATGCCCGATGAAACCCTGCCGTTTGTCATCGCCATGCGAAGATACAACGAGCCACATATGTTCGTTGATGCCCTTCTGACCGACCGCAAAGACCTAAGCGTCATTTTTGGTTTTGCTCGTAGCTATTTTATGGCCGACACGCAAAACCCGGCCGAGGTTGCCGCTTTTCTACAAGAGTTATTGCCGAATAAAAAACACTTCGAATTATATATGTCGATGGGGCATTACAAACACGGCAAAACGGTTTTCTATCGCAACTTTTTGGCACACATGGACGAGACTGATGACAAGTTCGAAGCTGCGCCGGGAATTCGCGGCTTAGTGATGATGGTTTTCCATCTGCCCTCTTATGGCGTTGTTTTTAAAATTATTAAAGATGAATTTGCAGAAAGTAAGAAAATCACTCGTGACCACGTTAAGGAATGCTACAAGCTAGTAAAAATGTCAGACCGTGTGGGACGAATGGCTGACACCCATGAATACGTTAATTTTAGGTTCCCGTTAAATAGGATTGAGCCTGAGCTTATTAGAGAACTAAAAGAAACATGTGCATCGAGTTTAGAATTTACTGAGACAGAACTTATCATCAAGCACATGTACATTGAGCGGAAAATGACGCCGCTAAATATATATCTTCAAGAAGAAACCGACGATGAAAAAATAACGCGTGCGCTCGATGAGCTTGGCTTATGTATTAAACAAATTGCTATGGCAAACATATTTCCTGGCGACATGCTACACAAAAACTTCGGCATTACCCGTCATGGTCGCGTGATCTTCTACGACTATGATGAAATTTGCTTAATGAACGAGCGTAACTTCAGGGAGTTGCCCAAATCTGATGACCCCTATGCCATTGATACACTTTCAGTAGCGCCTAACGACGTATTCCCCGAACAATTCGAGCACTTCATCGTTGGTAAGCGAAAGTTCAAAGATATACTTAAGTCATTGCACGGCGACTTGATGACACCTGAGTACTGGCATGGCGTACAAAAGAAGTGTGCCCGTGGGGACGTGCAGCACTTTACCCCTTATAACCCGAGCATGCGCTTTGACAAAGGTAAATAGACTGGATACGTGAATAAAAAGCATCCTCCCTATCACCTTAAACTAACGTTCAAAGGGATATAGCGCTCTATAAATAAGGACAAAATTTAGCTACATGCGAAAAAGCTTAAAAGTGATCGTTTTAAGTCGTATAGCTCGTAAAAGAGGCAAAGCGATATTGCTTTTTGACTGCTTGTTCTCGCTTGCTGTTTGTTAAATACCGCATATCGGTATCAGCAATGCCAAACAAGTGTGTGAATGTAGATAAATAGAAGAATCCTGATAATGAAAGTGCTACTTGTAGAAGATGATCCAAAGGTTGCCTCGCACATTGCAAATGGACTGTTGGGTGAAGGGCATGAATGTATTACTGTAGGTGATGGAACATCAGGCTACCAACAGGCCGCTAGTAACGAACTAGATGCGGTGATTTTAGACGTAATGTTACCCGAACTCGACGGTTTCACTGTGCTTGAGAAGCTTCGCGAAGAAGGTAACACGACCCCTGTTCTATTACTAAGCGCCAAGAGCCAAGTTGAAGATAAGGTTAAAGGCCTTCGCACCGGCGCTAACGACTATCTAACTAAACCCTTCGCCTTTGAAGAGCTGCTTGCTCGCGTTGAAGGTTTGGCTGGTCGCAATAAAGACGGCGATGACAAGACCTTGATAAAAGTTGGAGACCTCACGCTAGACTTAGTTAACCGTAAAGTATTGCGTGGCGATCAAGAAATTGATCTTCAATCAAAGGAATTCCAACTACTTGAATGTCTACTTCGTCATAAAGGTAAAGTTGTAACGCGGAGCATGTTGTTGGAGCAGGTTTGGAATTATCATTTTGACCCGCAAACTAACGTGATTGATGTTCACATTAGCCGTCTACGTCAGAAAGTGGATAAAGCGTTTAATGTTCCACTTATTGAAACCGTAAGAGGCACTGGCTACCGCATAGCGGACGAGCTTGCATGATAGCAATACGCGACTTTACGCGTAGTTCTAGTTTTCGCGTAGGCGTATTGCTCACCACCCTAGCTTGTATTGCCATTGTTTTAATTGTTTACTTTTGGCGATTAACGAGCAGTGACTTGTTTATTTCCGAGTCGAATGCTGCCGTTAATGCCAAAGCAAACGCGCTCGTAACTCTCTATGAAAACCTTGGTATTGATGCCGTTAAGTCGGTCATTGTAAACGATAATAACCACGACCCTTCTAGCGCGAAAACCCCCTCTCATTCATTCGAACATCTGCGATCATTTGTCGTTCTGAGCAAAGATGAGCAAGTAGTTGCGGGGAACTTAGCATCTATCCCTCTGGTATTAGAGCGGCACAAAGGGGCCAACTTTGATACTGCAGAAATCGTTATTACCCGGCCTAACAGCTCATCAAGGAAAACCTTACGCCAAGCATTGATGAGGGAAGATGTACTAGGCGACTATACCCTCTATGTCGGGCGTGGTATCGATGACTTATATAGCGCACAGTGGTTTGGCAAAACCTTTAGCTGGATTATCGTTGTGTTGCTTTGTGCCTTAAGTATTCTAAGCTTCGCCATTGCCGTTTATGTGGTCAATCGAATTAACCGCATGTCTCAAACCGCTGATAAGATTATAAAGACTGGTAACCTTGAAGAGCGGCTAGAGATTGATAGCAATTGGGACGATCTCAGCAGTCTTTCCTTCGTTTTTAATCAAATGCTGGATACCATTGAAAGCTCGGTTAATAACATCAAGTCAGTCACAGACAGTATTGCTCATGACCTACGCACACCGCTTTCCAGACTTCGTAATACCTTAGAAAGAATTGAAGACGACCAGCTACGAGAAGACACGACTCAAGAAGCAGATAACCTGCTGAATATGTTCAATAGTTTATTGCGCATAAGCGGTCTTGAGACCACGAACAAAAAAGAGGGTTTCTGTAGTACAGATGCCCGAGCTATTGTTGAAGATGTGGTCGATCTTTACCACCCCCTTGCCGAGGAGCGCAATATTCAGCTGTCCAGTCAGCTTGAAAGCGTGACTATGCTTGCTGACCCTAACTTACTTTTCCAAGCTGTAGCCAACGTATTAGATAATGCTATCAAGTATTCAAATGAAAATAGTATGGTTGCGGTTCAGCTAATTACCACGGAAAAACACATCGTTATTGCCGTCAATGATGCAGGCATAGGCGTGGGTGAACACGAGATATTAAATCTAGAACGCCGCTTTTATCGCGCTGATGGCAGCAGAACGAGCAAAGGAAATGGGTTAGGCTTATCACTTGTCTCCGCAATAGTGAAGCTTCACGATGGGCAAACTTGGTTTGTGCACGACCCGCTAATGCAAGGACATGGTCTGGGTGTTGTTTTTTGTTTTCCGATTAATCTGCGTCAAAATTAGCTAGTCTGAATCAGTAAATAGTAGGTACTATCTAGATACCTAGTGCGCTAGGTTGTACTCGTCAAATTTACTCTTCTTTTTCTTTTTCCGAATGCTGACCTATAGATGATACAGGTCAGCAAAATTTCCAGATCGGCGAGCATTCAAGAGCTATAATTGCAAATTATCAATCAGTTTGCTTCTGCATAAAAATAGTAACTTCGGCCATCACAATACCGAACTTACGAATGTACGAACGGTTCATCATGGTAGTGTCATCGAAAGCCCAAAACCAGTCATCAAACGTTACTGAATAAGTAGTATCATCTACCGGCAAATCCATCTGGTAATGAAAATTGAAAGCGTTACCATAGCTCGTACCTTTTGCAGGACCATCAATATCACCCGCGTTACCGACAAAAGTGTTATCGCTTTGCTTTACTATTTTCCAAGTCCGAGATTCAGGCCCTTCACCTACGCCATAATCAAACGTTTCATCAAGTGTTAGGGTATTCCCCACTATTGAGCCATCAATGTTTACCACAAACCTTTGAACCACCTCTCCTGAGCGGTTTTGTACTATGCCCCATGCCTTAACGTTTCCATCGAAAAACTGCTCAATATCGAAAACCGGAGATACCGACTGATAGTCTTCACCATCGACTGACACAGAACATCCAGATAGCCCTACCATGGTCAATGCTGCAAACCCTATCCCTAAACATAACCTCATCATATTTTTTATCATTTTACTTATCCTGCTCAACTAACCCTGCTTGGGATTTATATCTATAAAATCACTAAACTAATCTTTTCCGAGTAGCTTTCTTCTAAACTTAGGTTCCGATGTTTCATCACTTAACCAGATATCAAAAAAACGCTGCGTAAACGTTTTGTCACTTATCTCATCCGCTTTTTCGCCATTTACGTAAAACACGCTTGTGCCTTCTTTCGTTGCAATCCCTGTAATTACATCGCCCTCGCTAACGTCAGGAAAGATACGCTCCATTAGCGACAGCCATTTATCAGCATCATCGGCAGCGATACCTCCCTGTTTCTTCATTTCATCAATAGAGCGCTTGGCAATCTTTTTTCCCTCAAGGTCCCGTTGGTAGGTCAAACGAAGGGCGAAAGGAGGCTGCTTTGCGTACTTGCCTTCAGAAGCAAAAAGCTCTCCGGTATATACGTCCCAAAAGTAGTAAGAAAACATGCCTTTCCCCACTAGTTTCGCATTGGGAACATACTCATTGATGTGTTCTGAATCAGACTCTTGCGCATAGGCGTTGTTTGACATGGTTAGTCCGCTCACTGATATGGAAAAAAATATAATAAAGGCAGATGCAGCGGCTATTTTATTGGCGCAAGACATACAAATAGCCCAAGCGCTTTTTACGTAATAAAAAAACCATGATGGGGTATAAATCACAGCTTTTCGTGAAACGCCGTTTTTCTTAATAACCATAAAAATGCTCTTATAAGTCCTAATAAAAATTACAGGTCTTTTATTGAATTTGTATCTGGTTATACTCTTGTCAATGTGCAATTGATCAACTGTCTCTAGGCTCTCAACGTGCTTTCCCTTGATGAATTTAAAACGTCACTCACTCTTCCTTCGCCTCTTATCCCTTTCAAACCGAACTGGGGGGGTGCAAGCAAGGTGTCGCTTTATGTGAAGCGTGATGATGCTATTCACCCTGTGATGTCAGGAAACAAATGGCGAAAGCTAAGCCATGCACTAACTAGCCCTTTGCCAAACGCCGTAATCAGTTTCGGCGGCGGCTTTTCTAACCACCTTCATGCGTTGGGGTTTGTTTGTTACAAACTTGGTATTCCCTTTACCGCCATTATTCGCGGCGACTACAGTGCTGCACCATCGCCAATGATTAAGGATTTGATGCAGTGGCAGACTCGCATTGAATATGTAAATAGAATTACCTACAAAAAGCGTAACGATAGTACTTATTTAGATGAACTAAAGCTGGAGTTCCCCAATGCGATTATCATTCCTGAAGGTGGAAGCCAGGCCCTAGCGCTTCAGGGGATAAAAGATATGGTCGATGAAATCGAGGTAGACTTCGATTTTATCGTTGCCCCTGTCGCAAGCGGTGCCACATTGGCGGGAATTGTAAATGCATTAAATAAACGTAATAGTACTACGGGCATCGAGTTTAGTTCTCGCAACAAAGCCATTGGCATAGGCGTACTAAAAGGTGAAGGCTATCTAGAGGGGTTGGTTGAGCAATTTCTTCCAATAACTAACCAAGCAAATTGGCATATTGATCATAGCTACCATTTTGGTGGCTACGCCAAAGCGCCAAGTGAGCTTCAAACCTTTTGCAACGATTTCAATAACACTATGGATTTTGAAATAGAGCCAGTTTACTCGGGCAAAGCTTTCTGGGCCGTTAAAGATATGCTGGCTAAAGGCAAGTTTGAGGACGGTTCACGCATTGTTGTATTGCATACAGGAGGTTTGCAAGGAGCTAGATAAAACCTTGTTTTAAAAAAGTATTGTTTTAACTATGTATGAGTGATAAAACTAAATTAGTGGGCATGCTCACATCACTCATAAATAATAAATCAACGATAACAACAAGAAGTTTGTCGCAGGATGCGGCATAAAATTTAAAGCTTGCTACCTGCAAACTTCATCAAGGAATGATTATGAAAGATATTTTCTTTTTCGACTCAATGCTCACCCCTAAAATTATCACTTTCGTGTACTGGCTATTGCTTCTAGCGTCAGTGGTAAGTGGCGTAACAACAATGTTTGTAGGTTACGACGCAAGCTTCGTATACGGCCTATTTATTATCGTGTCTGGCTGTATTGGCGCAAGAATCTGGTGCGAACTACTTATCGTTCTCTTCAAAATTCACAGCAACCTTCAAAAAATTGCAAATAAAGAGTAGTGTTATGCGAATGCTATCGCTTCTTTAAATAGCGATAGCATTCCGTTTATTTCTTAATCCAGGCCTTTACATCGATCTGCAACAGGATAGCCAAACAACCTTTTCAACTTTGCTTTTATTCCTTTTGCTTGCTGAAGCTGTTCACGAAGCACACCTATTTGACTGAAGTTGGCGCTAAGAGGATTATCCTTAGGTATTTTTCCAACTATGCCGTACTTTATACTGATTGTTTTATCTTCTTCAGCGAAAGTGCCGAATAACTTATCCCATATAATAAGTACGCCACCATAGTTCTTATCAATATAAGGCTTATTGGTTGCGTGGTGAATGCGGTGATGAGTAGGCGTATTGAAGATATGCTCTGCCCAGCCTAAATGACCAATCGTTTGCGTATGTACAAAAAACTGATAAGCCAGATTGATGGCAACAATGGCGAAGACCAAACTTGGTGAAAAACCGATGAGTATCATTGGCACCCAGAACAGCCACATGCCCACGAATGGGTACAAAATACTTTGTCTAAACGCTGTCGTGAAATTCATTTTTGTTGAGCTGTGATGCACCACATGGGCCAGCCAAAACCAGTGTATGTTGTGTGAAGCCCGATGAAACCAGTAGTACAAGAAGTCTTGCAGGATAAAACCTGTAACAAGCGATACTGCCGTAAGCTCTATGTTAAATAGAGAAAACTGGTGCAGCCAAAGAAACAAAGGCATTAGTAGTAGTAATACCAAAGCATCAGAGCCCTGATGAAGTAATGCAAGTAATGCATTGTTCACACTGTCTTTTACGTTATAAAACTGCCGTGCCTTTTTGAACTCCACAAAAACACACAGTAAGAAAACCGGGCTTAAGCCAAGTAAAATAAGTTCAACAGGGATCAAAACGCGCTCCTAACTTATTTAAACATTGCTCTATATCGTTTTGTAAAAGGTGTGTCAGTAGCCAGTTGGGTATATACCAAGGCGCGCAACAGCTAATGTGATAAGAAACTTTGGTTAGGCTACCCTGTGCGGAAAACCTGATAACTCCCCGATGATCTTTTACTGGAAAGTCGTCAACAACACGATATTCAATACCATCTGTGTCTGCTTTCACAATCTCTTCTTTAAAGCTAACGCCTAGAATACTCACTTCTCTCACGCAGCCTACTCCGCCACTAACTTCACTATTATTTGCCGCCCTTAATACCTTAAACGAAGCGTTAAAGAAATCGCTTAAATTCGGGTGATCAAGCAGCGTATCGCGAAGCACTTGTGGCGTTGCATGAATAATTCTTTGGTAGTGAACGTCAACCATTTACGATATGTCCTCTTCTCATGGCTATTAGCATAAATTGACATTCCTATTTGATCTTGCGTTAATACGTCATGATTCTTGTTATTTTGCGACATGCATATGCCATCAGTTTCTTTTGCCTATATTCAAAGTATAGAAAGCTATTTAGCTAGTTTAGAGGTTGATACAAGAGAACTGTCGCGACTCACGCAAAAGCATAGCTCACTTCCAGGTTCATCCCGTGTTTCCATGGAAGCCTACGTCGAGCTTTTAAACCAAGGTGCATCGCTCACCAACAATGCATTATTTGGGTTTGAGTTAGGCAAACATATTCAGGCAAAAGATTATGGAGTGTTGGGTTACCTCGTTGAAAGTTGCGAGAATTTAGCTCAAGCCATAGGGGCGCTTACTCGGTTTGATGCGCTAGTCGCTGATATCGGCACAACAAGCGTATTTTTTGAATCTAACAATGCCCGGGTTGAATGGGTGCCTAAAAGCTCAGATTGCAAACAAATGGTATTGCGCAATACCACCGCGTGGGTAGCAACCGTTTATAAAATATTGGGTTCAGCCTGCCAATTAAACGCTATTACCTTTACTTTCCCCTTAAGTACATTGGAAAAAAATACGTTAGCCCAGTGGTTTAACTGCGAGGTGATTGATTGCGCCCGCACTAACGCCATTATTTTTCCCCTACACTTACTGCATGTGCCGTTTACCAGTGAAAACAAGGCTATGTTCAGCGCGCTAATAAAAGTGACTGAAGAAGAATTAGACGAGTGCAAAGGGGAACGATTTGCTCAAACCAACAAGCGCCATTTTTCCCCTAATCCACACGAAGATATCGCTCACAAAGTCGTTGCACTTTTAAAGGCCAACCCAACGCTAAAGGGGTGTGATCAAAAGCGTATGGCCGAAGCGCTATTCATAAGCCCGCGCACCCTGCAGCGAAAGTTGAAGCGAAGCAACACTAGCTTTCAGCAAATTCTTGATAGTGAGCGAAAATCTCGCTTAAACGACCACCTTAGACAATACTCTATTGCCGACACCGCAGATTTATTGGGGTTCCAAGAACAATCATCATTTACCCACGCGTTTAAAAAGTGGTTTTCTACTACACCGCTTAAGTATCAAAAACAGCTAAAATTGAAAGGGTAAGCGTATTTCGTTATTAACCTTGCCGCATGCGCTATTGCGGCTCGAAAAAGGTAATGTGACTTATAATCTTTTAGTCTGAAAAGGCAATTTTTACTATCGAAATTATGATTATTAAACTAATGTGACTGAGAACGCGTAGGTATTACCAGGTGTACAGCAACGCTAACTCACAGGAGATACGCTATGATCGACCGTCCAGTTACATTGCCAACGCAGTTAAACGCACTCGTGTCAAAGTCACTTAATCTATGTGAGCTTATGTTACCCGTGTGTGATGTGTTTTATCCTTTTGCTGCTATTTACGAAAATGGTCGCATCGGTTGTATTTTTGCCGACGAGACTGGAACTAAAAAGCGCGAGTCACAGCTTATTGAACAGCTTCAGTGGCGAATAATCGACACCACAACAGATACAAACAGTTACAGTGTCTTAGTGTATGCTGCGGCAGTTAACACTCAAGACAGTAAAACCCTTGATGCGATTGCCATTGCAACTGCCACACCAAATCACGAAGAACGACTCATACTCTATCCTTACTACAAAGTAGATGACAAAGTAGTCATTTCTCCGCCTATAGATACGGTAACGCGTTAGTGCAATACGGTAGTGAAAGCATTGTTTTTCAAATTACCTAGTACAAACCAAGTTCGGTTATTACAATAGTCTTTTTAGGTAGTATCGCTAGTGCGTGCACTACCTTTTACATTCGTTGTTACGATTAAAATTTTTTGTCCTTTCATAGGCTGTCTGTGCTTGCCAAATCCCATTGGTCTGCTAGCATTCAGCCCAAAATTCATTAGCAAAATTAGGGATTAGTTATTATGTCTCGCGTTTTAATTATTGGTGCTGGCGGTGTTGCGTCGGTAACTGTGAAAAAATGTGCACGTTTACCGCAACATTTCGACGAAATTTACTTAGCAAGCCGCACGGTATCTAAGTGTGAAGCGCTACAGCAAGAAGTAGGTGTAGATCGCGTTAAGGGCGTTTTCGCTGTTGATGCCGACAATGCAAAAGAAGTTGAAGCACTTATTAACGAAGTAAAACCAGACCTAGTAATCAACCTAGCGTTGCCATACCAAGACCTTCCTATTATGGATGCGTGTCTTGCCACTAACACAGATTACTTAGACACTGCCAACTATGAGCCAAAAGACGAAGCGAAATTCGAATATTCGTGGCAGTGGGCTTACCAAGACAAGTTTAAAGACGCGGGCATTATGGCCCTTCTTGGCAGTGGCTTTGATCCAGGCGTAACTAACGTTTACACAGCATATGCAGCTAAGCATTACTTCGACGAAATCCACTACCTTGATATCGTAGACTGTAATGGTGGCGATCACGGTCAGGCTTTCGCGACTAACTTCAACCCTGAAATCAACATTCGTGAAATTACCCAACGCGGTCGTTTTTGGGAAAACGGCGAGTGGAAAGAAACCGATCCGCTAAGCGTACGTGAAGACCTAGATTACCAAAACATTGGGGTTCGTGCGTCTTATCTGATGTTCCACGAAGAATTAGAGTCTATTGTTAAGCACTTCCCTACTCTGAAGCGCGCACGCTTCTGGATGACCTTCGGCGATGCTTATCTTAACCACCTGCGCGTACTTGAAGGCATTGGTATGACTAGTATTGAGCCAGTTGAATTCCAAGGCCAGAAGATTGTGCCTCTAGAATTCTTGAAAGCAGTACTGCCTAACCCAGGCTCACTTGCTGAAGGCTATAGCGGTATGACGTGCATTGGCACTTACATCACAGGTATTAAAGACGGCAAAGAAAAGACCATCTTTATCTACAATAACTGTGACCATGCAAAATGTAATGAAGAAGTGGGCGCACAAGCGGTATCTTATACTACAGGTGTTCCGGCAATGATTGGTGCGGCGCTTATGCTTAACGGTACATGGAAAGAGTCGGGCGTTTGGAATATGGAACAATTCGACCCAGACCCATTCATGGATATGCTTAACGAGCACGGTCTTCCATGGCACGTTCTTGAATGTGAAAGCAGCCCTTTCACTAAATAATCGATATATAGGGCGCTTAATTCAAGCGCCTTTTTTATTAACGCCACAGTTTAAACTAGACCAAATTATACGAACGTGTTATTCCGCGTAGTTTTGAGCTATGACCTGTAATGTAATACATTGGGCGTTAGATAAATGTTGAAAGCAGTTTTATTTTTGGAGCTTTACCCCATTGACCGATTTAACTCAACGCACTGATATCCCCTCTCCTTGCTACGTGCTAGAAGAAGCAAAATTAATTAAAAACCTTGAGCTAATGAAACGGGTTCAAGATGAATCTGGCGCCCGCATCATTCTCGCGCTAAAAGGCTTTTCGATGTGGTCTTGCTTCGACATTATTAAGCAGTATTTACACGGTGCAACAGCAAGCTCGGTATGGGAAGCGAAACTTGCTGCAGAGATGGGTAAAGAAGTTCACGCTTATTCTCCAGCGTATAAAGTTAATGACGCTAAGGAACTAGCGAGTCTTGTTAACCATCTGTCTTTCAATAGTTTGTCTCAGTGGAATGCGCATAAAGAAACGTTATCGAACGTTTCATTAGGCCTTCGCATAAACCCTGAGCATCAAGAGGCTGATACGCCACTGTACGATCCAGCAGCGCCAGGCTCGCGCTTAGGCATACGCGCCAGTGAACTAGAAGGCGTGGATCTGACAGGTATAGAGGGTTTCCACTGCCACAACCTCTGTGAATGTGATTCTTTCGCTACTGCACGTACCCTTGAGGCCATCGAAAAGCGCTTTGGTAAATGGCTAGGTCAATTAAAATGGTTGAACCTAGGCGGTGGACATCTTATGACCCGTGAAGGTTATGATGTAGAGCACCTTATTAAAACGCTAAAAGACTTTAAAGCACGTTACCCACACCTAGACGTAATTTTAGAGCCAGGCTCTGCGGTTGCGTGGCAAACAGGTCCACTAATTTGTGAAGTGGTAGATATGGTAGAAAACGATGGTGATATTGCCATTTTAGATATCTCGGCTACCGCTCACATGCCGGACGTTTTGGAAATGCCTTACCGCCCTGCCATTTTAGGTGCAGGTATGCCAGATGAAAAAGCATATAACGTGAAGCTAGGCGGAAACTCGTGTCTTGCCGGTGACGTAATAGATGTCTACTCGTTCGACAAGTCGTTAAAAGCAGGCGATCGTTTACAGTTTGAAGATATGATGCACTATACCATGGTAAAAACCACGTTCTTTAACGGTGTAGAGCACCCCGCTATTGGTATTTTACGAACTAATGGCGACTTCGAACTAGTTCGTGAGTTCAGCTACGAAGACTTTAAAGGCCGTTTGTCTTAGTCTTAACCCTTCACTAAAAAGTATACCAAAAGCTAATTGATCAATATTTGACCAATTAGCTTGTTCCCAATCTGCTCTAGTGCTATTTTGAGATTGTTGAGTAGTCAAAAGGGAATTTCGACCTACCATTCCTTTCTAAGGTGAGTCCTTAATCTCCGTCGTCTTTTGTTCAACACCGAATTCAGGTGTTGTATCAAACCATCAAAAATTGCCTGTCTCGGTTATATCTTATCTTTATCAGAGGAATTGATCGTGAGAAGGAATAATCTAGGCTCAAGCTGTGCAACTCAAGTACACACATTTGCCAAACCTATTGTATCTGCGCTTAGTGCGCTACTTTTAACCACGGCCTGTATGTCGACAGCTCCTTCTATGGGAGGTGGAAGTTCAGGCGCAGTAAGTGGTGGCGCCGGCGGCGCTGCGGCTTCAAACAATAATGCGCAATTAGAGAATTGTGACGAAACACTCGGTACATTAAGTGTTTTTGAAGATACAAGTTTGCCCTGGTGGTCAGAGTACCGCAGAACTTACCCAAAACTCGGCAGTACCATTCCTGTTATCAGGTTAATGATTCAACAGTCTAACTGTTTTGTCATTGTTGAGCGTGGCCGCGCTATGAATGCAATGAACACCGAGCGTCAGCTAATGCAATCTGGGCAACTTCGCTCTGGTTCAAATATTGGGGGCGGCCAAATGGTAGCAGCTGATTACACGCTCAGCCCATCTGTACTTTTTGCCGAAAAAACCCAGGGTGGTAAAGCCATAGCCGGTGCACTGTTTGGCACATTAGGCTCTATCGTTGGCGGAGGTTTTAGCAAGAATGAAGCGGCTACCTCGTTACTACTTATAGATAACCGCTCCGGTGTTCAGGTTTCTGCTGCAACAGGTAGTGCTGCGAATCACGACTTTAGCTTGTTTGGCGGCATGTTTGCTGGCGCAGCAGCAGGTGGCGCTGGCGGTTTCTCAAAAACACCTGAAGGAAAAATGCTGGTCACTGCTTTTGCCGATTCTTTTAACCAGATGGTGGTCGCACTTCGCTCTTACAAAGCCCAAGAAGTTGAAGGGGGGCTAGGAAAAGGAGGAAGGTTAACAGTCGGGGGCGCTAATGATGCCATGCCAGACGCTACCGATGCTCCTGCAATAACTACCTCAACAACAACCACTGCCGTCTATGTCGACAACACCCCTTCTAGGGTCACCGTTTCAGACCGCAGGTCTTACAATTTTGACGTCGATGAATACGATGAAAAAGCCTTTAATAGGTACTATGACTGGCTGAAAAACTATGGCCCATTAATGACTGCGTTCGTCTCCTTCGACCCAGAAAATAACAATCCTAACTGGCCAGGCGGAATGTCTATGGCGGCAGCCGCGACCATGCTTCTAACTCAGTTAGATTCTCATCGCATTGAACTTGAGGCATGGCCTTATGAGGCCAGAGTTCAAGCATGGAGAAAGATGGGAAAAAGGTTGGAAAGCCACACTGAACTGTTTGAGCGAAACCGGACATTAGCGCTTCGAAATGAAAAACTTGACGACGAAGTGCGTCAAGTTATTGAAAGCATACAGGTAGTAACAAAAGAAAGCTTGTTCCCAGAGGGTATTTAGCTATTAGGACATTGAACCCGAAGCCGCAAATTGCGGCTTCGACTCTCAATACTTTTGATAGTAGTAACACGTTATATCTATACCACACCGCTACCCGAAGCAGCCTCAGATTTGTCAATCTCTCCTTCAGCGAGAACGTCATTACCTAATTCTATTTTAAAGGTTGTGCCAGGCTTCCCCTGCAAACTGTAGCGAAAGCCGTACATCTCACCTTCGTTCAATGAGACTTCTGTCACATCATTTGGATGGATTAAATCGTAAACGCCAGAGTCATTCGTTTGAGAGAATATATCTACCAGCCATTTGCCATCAGACATGGTGATTTTAAGAGTCTTTGTCATCTGCGCCTCCTTTAGTAACCAGCCCATTCATCTTGGACTGTCATACAATGTACTACTTTGTATTTCGCCGATGACGCTTAAGATCAATCTTTCTTAGAGCAAATTACGCTTTTGCATCTAGCCCTGCTTGATACAGCGCATTCTTTTTCAAGTCATAATGACTTGCTACCACAGCCGCGGCTTTTTTTAACGGCATGTGCTCGCACAAGGTATTTAGGAGTGACATTGCTTCACTGGGTATTGCTTGGTCACTTACTTTAGCGGGACCAATCATCACAACGAACTCACCTTTTTGGTGTGCAGCATCGGCATTAAGATAATTAATCACATCTTGCGCGTTACCACTTACATAGGTTTCAAAGGTTTTAGTCAACTCTTTAGCCACAACAATGTGGCGTTCGCCTAATACACGCTGAATATCAGTAACCGTGTCTAGAATTCGACGAGGCGCTTCATAGTAAACCGTGGTAAAAGTTCTATCTAATAGCGCTGATAGTACGCCTTCCCGCGCTTGGGTTTTAACAGGCAAAAAGCCTTCAAATGTAAATTTATCTGTAGGCAGCCCTGACGCGCTTAATGCAGTAATTGCGGCGCATGGTCCGGGCAAAGCACTAACTGGAATGCCTTGTTCACGGCATTTACGCACTAAAACAAAACCCGGGTCGCTGATAAGTGGCGTGCCCGCATCACTTATCAACGCGACAGATTCACCACCTTTCAAACGCTCACACAGCATGGCAGTACGCTTATCTTCATTATGCTCGTGAAGTGAAAGGGTTTTAGTTCCAATACTAAAGTGCTGAAGAAGTCGCGCGCTATGACGGGTGTCCTCGGCAGCAATCCAGTTAACTTCACTTAATACGCGAATTGCTCTAGCGCTGATGTCATCTAGGTTGCCAATAGGCGTAGGAACAATATATAGAGTGGCGGTGTCTGTCATAACAGTGGTTAAGTCTTACGTTAAATTGAAAGGTTATGCGGTAAGTGTATCACGCCATTAGTCCAGATTATGCTGGCAAGCGTAGATTTTCACACTGGTTAAGATAAACTTGACCTATAACGATGTAAAAGGAATGAAACTGTGCGTCATATCGGACAATCTGGAAAAATTTTTACGCTATCAGCCATTGCTACGGTTTTGGTACTATCGGGTTGTGGGAGTACTCCAAAAACTCAGTCGAAACCTGTGGTAGTGGAACCGACTCCAATTGAAACCACCCAGGTTGAAGAGAACGTCACACCTTCGCACAAACTCCTAGAAGCTAAGAAGGTATGGGAACGTACCCGAGATAAAGTACAGCGTAATAGCTTATTACTACAGGCCGCTGACTTATACCTTCAAAATCAGCAACCTGTATTAGCGCAGCAGGTGTTGTTTGAAGTTAAAGAAGATGGTGTGTCAGAACGCAATCACTCGTACTATTCCCTTTTAGTTACCAAGGCCTATGCGGGGATGCCTGATGCGTCAGCAGATGAATTACTGGCAATGCTGGACGGAGTAATGGGTACAGGTGAAACTGCATTTCAAAAAGCAGAACTTCAAACTCAGCTGTACTCACAGCAAGGTAATTTTGCAGCAGCAGCCAATAGCGTGCTACAAACCAATTTGTCAGACGAGGATAAAGTACAGCAGGTGTGGCAGTGGCTCACTTCCATACCGACAGAAAGGCTTTCAACAGTAGGAAAAGCGTATCCTTCCCTTTCACCTTTCATCACGCTTCGCGAGTTGACTGAAGCGAATGCTTCATCGCCCGCAACGTTAGCAAGAGAACTTCAAAAGTTTCAACAAGTTTATCGCGGGCACATTTTAGAAACGACTTTGCCTAACAATGTGCTTAAAGCAACACAGCTTACTGACGCTGGCGCCAATGATATTGCAGTACTACTTCCGCTTTCCGGCCGCTTAGCGCGCACGGGGCAAGTAGTAAAAAATGGTATAATGTCGGCCTATTATACTGATGTTGAAAAACGTCAAGATGAGCACTTACTGCCGCGACTTCGTTTTATTGACACTAATGGCGTTGATACGCAGCACCTACTTAATGAAATTGGCGACACTAAATTTATTGTCGGACCGCTACTTAAAGATACTGTAGAAAATTTAATTCCCAATTTACCGACAGGTGTGAACGTACTAGCATTGAATCGGCCAGAAGAACTGATAGACAAAGTAGCAGCAAACGATACGTCGACAAGTAATACATTAACGACATCAGCCAGCGCTGAGCTAAATATTGATTCAAATACGCCTGAAAGCGTATTGAAAGCTCCCGAGACCCAAGGGGAGCTGGATGCACTGGGTCTAGCCACTTCGTTGAACTATTTCGGTCTTGCCCCAGAGGATGAAGCCAAGCAGCTTGCTGAATATATCTTCAATAAAGGCTACCGTGCACCTATCGTTATTGCGGCTCAAAGCAGTTTGTATCAGCGAATGGACACCACGTTTAAAACGCATTGGAGAGCGCTTAACAATAAAGAGAATAAGCGTCGCACTAACATAACATCGGTTACTTTTAACGACAGTAACTCGCTTCGCGAGGGTATCACTCAAGCGCTTGATGTTGCACAAAGCAATGATCGCATTAATCAAATTGAGTACATGACCAACGATGAAGTGTACAACATGCCTCGCAGCAGGCGGGATATTGATGCCATAGTCGCGTTTGCGTCTCCGCAAGACACAGAGCTGCTAAACCCAATAATTGAAGCAAGCTTAAACCCTTACGACGGTAAGCAAGTTCCTGTGTATGCTACATCTCGTTCGATGGATTACGACAGCGGAAAAAACCAATGGCGTGATTTACAAAATGTGCATTTTATTGATATGCCATGGTTAATGCCTTCACACAACTGGCAACCTCTTCAGCAAGAGGTGGAGCACGCTTGGCAAAATCAAAATACCATGCAAAAACGTTTGTTTGCGTTTGGCTTCGATGCCTACCAGCTGCTTCCCCAGCTAGGCATGCTAAACACGCTTAAGTACCTTTCACACGAGGGATTGACCGGAACCCTTTCGCTTAATGAGAAAGGCGAAGTCATTCGCCGGCAGCCTCAAGCTATGATCCGTAACGAAAAAGTACAGATGCTGTCGGAGTAAAATATGTCAAAACTGCAAGGGAATGCAGCAGAAGACAAAGCCTGTCATTATCTAGAGGAACAAGGCCTTACCCTTCTGTGTCGAAACTACCGTACGCGATGTGGTGAGTTAGATATTGTAATGCAAGACGGCAATACTATTGTGTGTATTGAAGTCAAATATCGGAAACGGAATCATTTTGGCAGTGCATTAGAATTTGTAACGGCTAAAAAGCTAAATCGAATTCATGCTGCGTTTGGTTTCTATTTGTTAGATAATAACCTGAATCCAGCATCTACGCCCTTACGGATAGACGTTATTGCCATAGACGGAAGCAACCTTCAGTGGCTGAAGAACGTGGGCTAAAGACTGACAATATCAACTTTAAAACCGGTGTTGCCCAAAGAGGACGCTAAACGTACGCAACGATGGACGCATCCGATATTAATGAAAATGTCTTTATGTCAGAAGTATTCCATTTGTTTTATCATAGTTTTACAAGCTTTCTTCTATGTGACGAAAGTGTCTTAGGTTCCTACAAACAATGAGTCATCCCAACAACGAGATTTCGCCAAGCAGCGTTGATAAACAAGAAATTGAATTAATAGTTGGTAACTCTAGTGCCAACTTTTCTGGTGTAACGTCTACTATGCTGCAGGTGACATCTATTCAAAAGCACATGATCAATTTGCGGATCATGGGTAAACACTTTGTTTCAGATCCTGCGATGACGATAACATTCTGGAAAGTCGTTAGAATGTGTCAACGCCCGCTTAGTAATGGTAAGTGGCGTATTTTTCACGCACGTCGTGTTGACGAGATGATTCAGGGCGTGGTCCTTAAATATCTTTTTCGCGCCAAAATCAAACTTGTATTTAGCTCAGCGGCTCAACGGAAGCGTTCCGCTTCCACCGTATGGTTAAGCAATAGAATGGACGCTATTATTGCGATGAGTAACCGTTCTGCAAAGTACTTAAACAAACCTCCTGCCAAGATTAATCTTCACGGTGTGCAGATTGATAACTACACGCCAGCAGAAAACAAGCAGGAAGCTTGGCAGGCTCTCGGCTACGGAGGAAAATACGGTATCGGTATTTTAGGTAGAGTAAGAGAACAAAAAGGCGTACACCTTTTTGTAGACGCTTGCATTAACGTGTTGCCCAAATACCCTGATGTGAATGCGGTAGTGGTGGGCGCCATCTCCTCAAGTAACATAGAGTTTGTGAACGAGCTTAAAGAAAAGGTGTGTGAAGCAGGTTTAACTGATCGCATTATTTTCACCGGTGAGTTGCCGTTTGAACAGATTCCTAAAATATTCAGTGCACTGTCACTTGTGAGTGCTCTTAGTTACAATGAAGGCTTTGGTTTAACCGTGCCGGAAGCCATGAGTGCTGGCGCGGCTGTACTAGCGACACAGGCGGGAGCTTGGGAAGATATCGTTAGACCAGGCATTGACGGATACATCGTTCCTACCAGAGACCAGCAATCTGTAACTGAAAAAATGGACCTGCTACTTTCAGATATGGATAAACTTGCAGAAATGGGCAAAGCAGGTCGCGAACACGTTGTAAAAAACTTTAAGGTTGAAGATGAAGCAAAGAACTTAGTAGAGTTTTTTCGCTCGCTTCAATAAATAACGCCTTGGCATTGCAGTAAAGGCCAATGTCACGTGGTATTTGATATTTGATTTTGATAATGCAAAACATAAGCAAATATTTCTCAGATACTGATCATTATGTTTAGCCATGCGTTGTAACTTAGTGCTGCAACCACTAAATAATGATCAGTAGGCAGTTGAAAAAAAGAGATAACAGATGATTGAACAAATAAAAGCGAACTTTACCGAGAGCATTCAGACAAAAATTGCAGCATCGGAAATATTGCCAGAATATATTGAAAAAGCGGCGTACATGATGGTTGAAGCCTTGATAAGAGGCAATAAAGTACTGAGCTGTGGTAATGGCGGTTCTGCTGGCGATGCCCAGCACTTTTCATCAGAAATGTTAAACCGCTACGAACGTGACCGCCCTAGCCTGCCTGCTATTGCGTTAAGCACAGACACGTCGACCATCACGTCTATCGCTAATGACTACAGCTACGACGAAATATTTGCCAAGCAAGTACGTGCGTTAGGCCAGCCGGGAGATATTCTTTTGGCTATCTCCACTAGCGGTAATTCTCGTAATGTTATCGCAGCAATGGAAGCGGCATTGTCTCGCGATATGACTATTGTGGCCCTTACCGGCAAAGACGGCGGCGAAATGGCTGGTTTTTTGAGTGAGCATGACGTAGAAATTCGCGTTCCTTCTAACCGTACCGCACGTATTCAAGAAGTGCACCTTCTAGTTATTCACAACCTATGTGAATGCATTGACGACAGCTTATTCCCTGCTGATCATGGCGACGACTGATCAAACTAACTATGAGTAGACAAATAAAAAACTTAAGCCTGCTTGGCACTGTATTAGCCCTAATTTTAACATTACAAGGTTGCGTAGTGGCAGTCGGTGCTGCCGGCGCCATGGCAGTAAAAGTGGCTAACGATAGACGTACGGTAGGTACACAACTTGACGATCAAAATGCCGATGCGGCGGTGTCTTACCAATGGTCGAAAAGTGACGCGCTTAAAGAGCAGACTAACCTTCAGGTTGATGTTTATAACGGTGTTGCCTTACTTACCGGTCAAGCCCCTAATCAAGGGCTTATAGACGAGGCAGTTAGCCGTGCTCAGGAAGTCAGCTACATTAAAAAAATTCACAACCAAATACGCATTGGTGAACCCATAGGTGCTGGCACACAAGCCAACGACCTGTGGCTCGCGTCAAAAGTACGCACTAAGATAGTCGCTGATGAGCGCGTACCGGCGCTTCAGATTAAAGTGGTTGTGCAAGACTCAGAGGTATTTTTAATGGGTCGATTAACCAACCTTGAAGCTACAGCAGCGGTCGATATTGCGCGTAATATTACGGGTGTAGCTCGCGTCGTTAGAGCCTTTGAAATTGTTCAATAAAGAGATTGCCACTGCCCTTTTGGTAGCAGGGGCACTCTTTATGGAAATTCTAGACGCCACGGTAATTACCACGGCGCTCCCTGTTATTGCTGCTGACTTTAACGTGCCGGCAGCCCACCTTTCTATCGGCGTGTCGGCTTATTTGGTAGCCGTCACGCTCTTTATCCCTTTAAGCGGCTACGCTGCTGACAAATTTGGGGCTCGCACAATATTTATAGCGGCGATTGCCGTTTTTACTTTTGCTTCGGTTCTTTGTGGCTTAAGTACCAGTTTATTTGAATTTACGTTATCTCGCATTCTTCAAGGTTTAGGTGGTGCTATGATGGTGCCGGTTGGAAGATTAGTAGTATTGCGGGATTTGCCAAAAGAAAAACTAGTAAAAACCGTAGCGATTATTACATGGCCCGCCTTGAGTGCGCCGCTATTAGGCCCAGTACTTGGCGGCTACATAGCCACACATTTTAGCTGGCAGTGGATTTTTTATATGAATATTCCGCTGGGTATTATCGCGATCCTCGCCTCTCTTTACCTATTGCGAAACACCAAAGGTGATGTAGGCAAGTTTGATATTAAAGGCTTTTTGCTTACCGGCGTAGGCTTTGCGCTTTTTATGGCTGGTATAGAGTTTCTTGCCAGTACCAGCGACAAACTTCTTCAGTCTCTAGGCGTCATTGCCGTTGGTTTAACACTCATGATTCTCGCAATACGGCATGTTAAAAAAGCCAAAAATCCCCTATTTTCATTCGATGCCATGCAGCATAAAACCTTCAGACTTTCAGTCTACGGAGGCTCTGTAGTACGAGTGGCTCTTGGAAGTGCGCCTTTTCTTGTGCCGCTAATGCTACAGCTAGGGCTAGGTTACTCGCCTGTAGAGGCTGGTTCCCTTTTATTGTGGCTTTTTGCAGGAAACTTGGCGATAAAGCCTGCAACAACATGGATTATGAATACGTTTGGTTTCAAACGTGTACTTGTAGTGAACGGAGTACTCATTGCTCTTGGTTTTGTCGCGCTAGCGATGATAAATCACGCTACGTCGTCGTTTACCATTGCCGCTATCTTGTTTGCTAACGGCGTGACTCGCTCAATGCACTTAACGTTAATAAATACTATTGCTTTTGCCGACGTACCGCCTAATAAAATGCGAGATGCGAATACGTTAGGCGCTATTCTAATGCAAATGAATCGTGGCCTTGGTATTACCTTATCAGCGCTTGCCATCGCTGCTGCAGCCTTCATTCTTGGACAAAGCCCCGACACGCCAAATCTACAAACCTTCACCCTATCTATGATGTTTATGGGAGCTGTGGCGCTAGTGAGTATTTACGACAGCTTAATGCTTTCGAAAGAAGATGGTGACTCTGTCTTAAACAAGCGCAAGGCGAAAAAAGCGCGACAAAGCTAGCCCAAGCCCATGCTTGTAAATCTTGTGACAAATGTCACATGCGATTGGTGACGTTTGTGACTAACGCCATCTAAGACACTTTTGCATACTTTACCTATCGTAAGTTACAACACTAGGTAAAGCAAATGGAACACCTCCTAAATCACACTCCTGGAACCAATGTTCAGAGTTTCCCTCTTTCATTGGAAGAACAGCGTGAAGACTTCAAAAAGAAAAGATTTATCGCAATGCCGCTTGCAGGCACCCTTGTTTGGGCGTTGCTTGGTGTTAGTGCTCCCTTTGTATCTGAGCTCACCATAACCTGGATGATTTATATCGGCACAGGGGCAATTTTCTATCTAGGCGCAGGCTTGTCTTACCTTACCGGTGAAAGATTCTTTGCGAAAAGCGCAGTAAAGAACAGCTTCGACCGCCTTTTCTTTGTTGGTATGTTTGTGAGCCTACTGGTCTTTGCCATCGCCCTTCCGGTTGCAGCCATCGACCACACAACCGTGCCGTTGAGTATCGGCATTCTTGCTGGACTAATGTGGATGCCTTTATCGTGGGCTATAGAGCATTGGGTTGGCTATTTTCACACTATCGCAAGAACCTTCGGGATTGTTGTAGCTTGGTACCTGTTTCCCGAAGCACGAGTAGAAGCAATTTCGGCGGTAATTGTCGCGGTTTACATTGTGTCGCTCATCACTCTTGAACGCCGTTTTCAAACAATCAAATCTAACTAATTTCACTTTAACAAGAAGGAACATACGATGACTTACTTACTTTTAGCGGTTGCAATTATCACTGAGGTTACGGCTACCATGCTGCTTAAAATGTCGAACGGTTGGGAGAAATGGGCCTTTGGCTACGGCGCTATATTTTTTTATACCGTGTCAGGAATGTTGTTTGCCATGGTCCTAAAAAACATGGGAATTGGCGTTGCCTATGCGATATGGTCAGGGATGGGTATCGCGCTAATCACTGCTGCTTCGGTGATATTTTGGAAACAAACTTTCGACATTTATGCCGTGCTAGGTATTATGTTAATTATCTCTGGTACCTTGCTAATTACTAGCAAGTCAGCCGTTGTATTTCAGTAAGGACGAAGTACTCACAATGCGCAGCCATAACAGCATGCAAAATAACAACGATGCAGTGCCTACAACTCATTTAAATGAAGGCACTGAGACAGTGGGTGGCTCAATAAATAATGTAGGCAAAAGCGATATGGCGCCGGTCATGCCATTGTTGGGAAGTGGTAGAAAAAAGCGCTGGTCTCATGCCAGCTTGTTTTTTTCGCTGTTCTTTTTTGTGCCCCTCATAATTTCCCGTCCTCTTCCCATCGAGGTATGGGTAATTCAAAGCTTGGGATACCTAAGCTTTATTGTTCTGTACATCAAAGCGATAAGCCAGCCTGTCAAAGCTATTCCTTCCTATTTATTGTCTATGTTTTTGCTTTCTGTCGCCTGTTGTTTTCAAAATCCAGGTGGCGCGACGATTATAGGTTTCATTGCATTCATTATTGGCTATTACAACTCGTTCAAAACGGGGTTAGCAAGCATAAGCATAATGATGATCGTGCTCTTCACGCTAAATATTACTATGTTTGAAAATGCACACTTCCTCTTAGGTGCTTCAATAATTAACAGTTTGGTATTGTTTGGTTTTGGCGTTATGGAGCGTAAGGAAACCCTTCATGGCCTAAAAGAAAGCCAGCAAGCTGAAGCCTTGCACGTATTATCCGCGATAGCTGAAAGAGAACGCATTGGCAGAGACTTACACGATGTTGCAGGTCACGCATTAAGCTCAATTTCGTTGAAAGCTCAACTGGCTGATAAGCTTATTAGTAAGGATAAAATTGCTGACGCGCATAGGGAAGTAAAGGCGTTGGCGCAACTATCTCAAGCATTATTAAGCGACATTCGTCAGGCAGTATCAGACATTAAACAACTTTCCCTTGGCGATGAAATAGCGAAAGATAAAGCACTACTAGAAGAAAACGGCTTTAACGTTTCAACCACTATTGATGACAGCGCTTTAATGAAGCTGACTTCAAAGCAAGAAAGCCAGCTTGCGCTTATAGTAAAGGAATTAACCACCAATACCTTGCGCTATTCAAAGGGAAAGACGGTATCTATTAATTTTGACCTCAACGATAATCCGCAAACTTTGGTCATGACCTATCAAGATGACGGTGTAGTTGAGGACAGGGGGTCAATTAAAGAAGGAAACGGATTAATGGGTATTAGAGAACGTGCAGCATCTATAAATGCAGATGTGAGCATTTCGTTTCACCCCCACCCTTCTGTAAACGTGCAGCTCATTTTGGGAAATCCATCGCCTGAAAAGGTGGGGCTATGAATGTAAAAGCGAAAACAACCATTTTAATTGTTGAAGACCAATCGCTAATTCGAGATGCCATAGCCATGCTTCTGTCACTAGAGGACGACCTAACCATCGCTGATAAATGCAGTAATGGGCAAGAAGCGATTAAGTATTTAAGCGATCACCCTGCGCCAGACATTATCCTAAGCGATATTGAAATGCCGCTGGTCTCAGGCCTAGATTTGGCCGCCCGCGTGACAGAAAAATGCCTTAGTACCAAGGTAGTTTTAATGACTACATTTTCGAAACCGGGATATATTAAACGTGCATTAAGCTTAGGGGTTAAAGGTTTTATTTTAAAAGAGTCTGACAGCGACTACCTGATAGATGCCATACATAAAGTATCTGCTGGGGAAAAAGTGATTTCGACAGAGCTGGCTATCATGGCCCTCGACGACAACAATCCGCTTTCACAGAAAGAAATGGCGGCACTTAAGCTTGCTTCTGACGGACTCAAAACCCAAGACATCGCGCAATCGTTATTTTTATCAGAAGGTACAGTAAGAAACTATCTTTCCGAAGCGATATCAAAGCTTGATGCGACGAACCGTGTCGACGCAGCACGCATCGCGAAACAAAAAGGCTGGCTTTGATAGAAGCTTAAAACCACGTCGTAGAAATTGTCGTAGACGTGGGTATAGTTAATTTTTCTGACAAACCGGTAAGCACGCGCTCAGGACCGTAGAGTATTCCTTGATGCTTTGCAGTCCATACGCAGGTTAAAATGCTGGTACCTTTGCGTAATTCACACTGCCATTTAGCTGTTTTTTCAGCAAGTCGTTCATAGTCATCCTCAATTTCCCAACCTGCGTCAACATGCTCTACGATAAGTTGTTCGAATTGAGAGAACGGAATAGGCTGAATGATTACCCATTCGTTTTTCTTAAACTTTTTTTCTAACCGCGATTTTTTGAAACTGGTAAAAAAACCCACGCTCCATCTCCGTATGATTGAAAGGCTTAACGTGCAGCTAAAGCATTTCTAATATTTCGACACCGTTCCCATAATTTGCCCTGAAGGAGTCGGACAAGAACAAGACGTTCCAACCATTTCACCGTTCGACGTGGGGCATGTGCCGTACTCGCCGTTACTACCATAGCGGCACTGGTTACCAAACTCAGGGTTGGCTAATGCTGCTCTTTCGTTGCGAGTGGCATTACCTGCTTCATCATCCGGTAGATATACAGTGTATGTGCAGCTAAAAAGCAGACTTGTCGCAAACATGGTGATTAAACGAGAAATTGATTTTAGCTTCATTGTTATTGGTCGATTACTTTTAATACAATTCTAAAACTATGCTAATAATGCAGATAAAACAAGAAAAAATAAGCAAAAAAAAGCCAGTCACAAGACTGGCTTAATGATTATAACTCGTTGTTGATATTAGAATTCGGTTGAGAACCTAACACCAAACTCGCTCGCATCGTTGCTTAAAATTTGCAGGATATAGTCACCTGTATTCAAGCGCGCGTTGTCGTAACGCTCATCGAAAATGTTGCGACCGTAAAGGGCTACGGTGTAAGCATCATTCGCTGGCGTGTAAGCAATGTCAAAGTTTACTAGCTCACGGCTATCTAGCTCGGTCATACGCTCAGGTGCAGACGTCGGCTCGCCATACATTTCAGCGCGGTATGAGTAATCAGCACGCACGCGAATTGAATCGCCACCATCAAGCTCGAAGGTATATTGCGGGCCAATTGCTAACGTTAGGTCAGGCGTAAGCGGTGCAACAGGGTTGAAACCGTCTTGCTCTTCAACATCAACGTCCATATAACCAATACTGGTCATCATGCTGAAGTTACCATAACTAAATGTTGCGTCTGCTTCGACGCCACGAGAAGTTTGTTCGACAACAAGGTTTGCTGTATCAAAACCACCTTCGCTAACTCGACTTACTTGGTAAGGAAGATCTTCAAACTCGGTGTTAAATACGGCAACACTGATATCGAAGTAGTCATTCACACGACCTTTGATACCCACTTCATAGTTAGTCGCAGTAATGTTGTCAGACGCTGTAAAACAATTATTTGCACGAACTGCTGCTTGCGCACCTTCGATATCATCAAAGCCACCAGCACCAAAGAACTGGCCTATTAGGCAGTAAGGGCGCGCTGGGAACTGACCAGACTGATAACCAGACTGAATAGTCGCATAACCTGTCATGCCATTTTCAAACGTATAGTTTGTAGCAAGCTCCCAAGTTACTTCATCCCAATCGTTTGAATCGTAGATAGTTCCAAGTGCTGAGAATACGTTCGCAGACGCGTCTTTTTCATCTTTGGTGTAGCGAAGGCCACCAGATACGCTTAGCTCGTCAGTCAAATCATGACGTACATTTACGTATGCTGCTTTTGACGTAGTTTCTTGGTCTAGCGCAAGTAGATTAGGACCACCATCGAAGTTAGAGTCGTCGCCTTGGCGGTTGCTACCTTCTTCGTTGAAGTAGTAAAGACCGGCTACGAAGTCAGTGTATTCGTTGATATAGCCGTTAAGCTGAAGCTCAATTGACGTTTGATCTGCTTCACCGCGCTCAGGGAACTGGTCTAGTGAGAAAACCGTGCCGTCATCGTCAAGGCCAGCCTTGTACTTTGATGTACGTTGGCTTGCTACCACTTTAGCTGTGTAGTCGTCGTTGATGTCCCATTCGGTAGTCAATGAAATGCCGCGCGCTTCGTTCGATACGCCAGTTACTGCTTCAGTACCTGTTGCGTTATCGTAGATATCAGCGCCTTCAGGCGTCACATCGCTATTACGCAGCTCTATACCAAGGCCGTTACCGCCGCCAAAGTAGCGTGCTGAGCCCACTTCATCAATAAGCACAGTGTATGGACGAAGGCCGCCGTCGCCATTATTAGCGTCTGCAGTTAATACCATACGGAAGTCATTTGAAGGCTCCCACTTAAGTGAAACACGACCTGAAATATCTTCAGTTTCACCTACGTCGTATTCAGCATTTGGCACGTTGATGAATTCACCAAGCCCGTCGCGCTTGTTGAAAGCCAAATTCATATTGAACGCAACAGTTTCTGATAAAGCGTGGTTAACAAAAAGATCTGCTTTTACGCGACCGCGTGTACCAAACTCAGTATTGATTTTAGTTACATCGCCTTGGTCTGGCTCTTTAGTGATGATGTTTATTGCACCACCGATAGAGTTACGACCGTATAGGGTGCCTTGAGGACCACGAAGTACCTCAATACGCTCAATGTTATTAAGGCTCCAGTTTTGACCAACTTGGCGGCCTAGGTAAACACCATCAACATAAACACTTACACCCGGGTCTGTAGTAATTAGGTGATCTTGAAGACCAATACCACGAATAAATGGGTTTACAGAAGACGTATGACCGGCAGAAAAACCAGTAACGTTTAGATTTGGTACAAACTTACCAACGTCCGTCAGGTCAGTAATACCTTGAGAAGCTAGCTTATCGCCGTCAAAAGCACTGATAGCAATTGGTACTTCATAAATAACTTGAGGGCGTTTTGTCGCGGTAACGGTAATGGCTTCAAACTGTTGTTCTTCAGTTGCTTCAGTTTCTTGAGCAACAGCAATGTTTGAAAGAGCTGGAACGGTCATCGCTACTGCTAGTGCGACAGGTGAAAGCTTACTGGCGAGTGTCTTAGACACGTCAGTATTGGATTTCATGGTGTAACCCCTTTTGCGTGAGTGTTAGGTATAAATTTGTTGTTATAAGCTGCTTCAAGTTCTTCTTTGGAACCTTGAAAGACTAAACTCATTGAACTAAGAGGCACACATAACCTTGTGCTAATACTGGATTACAGGCAATAAAAAAGTAAGTCGCAATAAAACATTACAAACTTACTTTCAATAAAACTCTGCTTTAAAAGTAGTGAATACTTTTCCAGTCCTCTAAAATTCAGTAGAAGAATTTAGGCTTGAAGACTGGAACGATATGTTACCGTTAGATTGCGACCTTGCAAAGTAAAATATTACACTTTTACTAAAATAAGACTTCAAAATTAGACTAATTGGTTAAGTTAAGCACCAAGACTCCGATTTCTTTAAAAGCCAAAAAAGAGAATAAATATCAAACAAATAAATATAACAACCACCTAACAAAGTCTGTTTAAAATGATAAATCAAAACCTAGACCAAGCGGACAAACTTTAATCAAATTACTCACTGCAGATATTTCTGTTGTGACGCTGATTACCACACATAATTCCAATCAATACCCGTCCCCAACTTTCAACCCCGCTGCGACAGCGTTCGAATGCGAGTTCCGACAACTAGTTTGCGTTCATATTCAGATAGAACCAAAGCTTTCTACACCTAGCTTAAGCAAAATTTTCAAACACCTCCATAAGACCAACAGCTTACGCTCGTTGTCGACAATTTGGGCTTAGAAAGGTTGAAAAAGACGTCTAACAGGCATATATTGTCGACATTAGTTAATCAAAGACGATGTAAAGTGTTAGTAAAAAGCGAACAAGCCATCACCAATGCCGACCGTACTTTCTTTCAATTGAGGAAGGATATTGTTGAGGGCATTATTCCCGCAGGTAGTAAGTTAAGTGAAATGGAATTGTCGACAAAGTATGAAGTTAGTCGCGCCGTTATTCGTGAAGCCATAAATCGCCTTGCCACCTGTCATTTAGTGGAACGCAAAGCTAATGTAGGCGCCCGCGTGGTTGCACTGTCACCTGAAGGCCTTATTCAGCTATATCAAGTGCGCGAAGCGTTAGAGGGTATGGCCGCCCGCTTGGCCGCACGCTACATGAGCGATGAAGAAATTGCCGACATGCAGGCATTGCTTGATAGCCACTTCGATAAAGTGAAAGGTGGCCAAAGCTATTATCAAGAAGCCGGCGATGTAGATTTTCACTACAGAATTGTAACTGGCAGTAAAAATGATCATCTCATTAGTGTACTTGTAGATGGGCTTTACCATCTTGTTCGTATGTATCGCGTACAACTCGGTATGGCTGGCCCTCGCGTAAGCACAGCGTTTGATGAGCACAGACACATTGTTAACGCCATTGCCAATCGCGACGAAGAATTAGCAGAAATGCTTATGCGTCGCCATATTCTTTATTCAAAAAACAATATTGAGAAGAAGCTCAGTCATGGTTAACACCACTAAATCTTCTTCATACCTAATCCACCTCTACCCTACTTTTAAATAAGCGAGTGATTATCATGAGTGCAGGAAAGAAATTCAGAACCGCATTAGAGAACAATAAACCGCTACAAATCGTGGGCACCATTAATGCCTATACCGCAATGATGGCGAAGGCTATTGGGCACCAAGCTATTTATTTATCAGGTGGCGGCGTAGCTAATGCGTCTTACGGCCTACCCGACTTAGGCATGACATCGCTTAACGATGTGATTGCGGATGTTCAGCGCATTACCAGCGCATGCGACCTTCCGTTAATGGTAGATATCGACACAGGTTGGGGCGGTGCATTTAACATTGCCAAAACCATTCGCGACATGGAAAAAGCAGGCGCGGCGGCCGTTCATATGGAAGATCAGGTTGCACAAAAACGCTGTGGTCACCGTCCTAATAAAGAAATTGTAAGCACGGCTGAAATGGTCGACCGCATTAAAGCAGCGGTAGATGCTAGAACTGATCCAGACTTTTTCATTATGGCGCGCACCGACGCGTTCGCACAAGAAGGTTTAGAAAAAGCCATTGAGCGTGCAAAAGCCTACGTTGCAGCAGGCGCTGACGGCATATTTGCAGAAGCAGTGCAAACCGAAGAGCACTACCGCGCATTTGCTGAAGCATTAGACGTACCTATTCTTGCCAATATCACTGAGTTCGGCAAAACCGAACTATGGAACAAAGAAGAGCTTGGAGAATGGGGTGCCGACATGGTGCTTTACCCGCTAAGTGCATTCCGTGCGATGAATAAAGCAGCAGAAATGGTGTACAAATCTATACTTGAAAACGGCGACCAAAAAGCCGTTGTGGACAGCATGCAGACACGCATGGAACTGTACGATTATCTTGGCTACCACGAGTACGAGCAAAAACTAGATGCGCTATTCGCTGAAAGTAAGAACTAACTAGAAAACGAATTCAGCTTGAAGTTGGCGGGCACGAAGATGCAGGGGTGAAGTACAGTTCCCTGCCCCTCTGAGGCATGGATGCCGAAGCGGAGCCCCCACGGATGGGTTTACGGCGTGGCAGGGAACTGTGCTTTGCTCCTGCAGCCAATGTGCCCGCCAACTTCAAGCGCCAAATGACGAAGATATCACACTAAAAAGTACCTTACACAATTTACAAGACCGGAGACAACAAGATGGCTAAACAGTTAAGTGGCGCGGGTTTACGCGGCCAAGTTGCAGGTAAAACAGCATTATCAACCGTAGGTAAATCAGGTTCTGGTTTAACGTATCGTGGTTACGACGTAAAAGATTTAGCGCAAAACTGCCAATTTGAAGAAGTGGCGTACCTTATTCTTAAGGGCAAGCTACCTAACCAGTCTGAGCTAGACGCTTATAAAACAAGACTTCGCGGCATGCGCAGCCTTCCTACAGCGCTTAAAGAAGTGCTAGAGCGCATTCCAAAAAATGCTCACCCAATGGATGTACTTCGCACGGGTTGTTCAATGCTAGGTAACCTTGAAATGGAAACCAGCTTTGACCAGCAACAAGACGTGACAGACCGTATGTTGGCATGTTTCCCAAGTATTATCTGCTACTGGTACCGCTTCTCGCACGATGGAGTGCGCGTAGATGTTGAAACCGATGACGACTCAATTGGCGGTCACTTCCTTCATATGCTTCATGGCGAAAAGCCACGTGAACTTCATGAACAGGTCATGCATGTATCGTTAATTCTTTATGCCGAGCATGAATTTAACGCGTCTACCTTTACGGCGCGTGTTTGCGCTTCAACCTTATCTGATATGCATTCTTGTGTAACGGGTGCTATCGGCTCACTGCGTGGTCCGCTTCACGGTGGCGCTAACGAAGCTGCCATGGAAATGATTGAAGGCTTTACCTCTGCTGATGATGCAGAAGAAAAAATGATGGGCATGCTTGAACGTAAAGAGAAGATCATGGGCTTTGGTCACGCTATTTACTCAGACTCTGACCCACGTAACGAAATTATCAAGCAGTGGTCTGAAAAACTGGCTGCGGATGTAGGCGACGAGGTGCTTTATCCTGTGTCTGTTCGCTGTGAAGAAGTGATGTGGCGCGAGAAGAAGCTTTTCTGTAACGCCGATTTCTTCCATGCCTCTGCGTACAACTTCATGGGCATTCCTACGCCGTTATTCACCCCAATCTTTGTAATGTCTCGCCTAACTGGCTGGGCAGCACATGTTATGGAACAGCGCGCTGACAACCGCATTATCCGTCCGTCAGCAGAATACACAGGTGAAGAACTTCGCCCAGTACCTGCTATTAGCGAACGTGCGTAACGCTGAGGTTTAGTTTTATGAATATTGATTACCGTAAACCGCTTCCAAACACGGGTATCGATTTTTTCGATACCCGTGAAGCGGTAGACGCCATTGATCCTGGCGCCTATGCCAAACTACCTTACACCTCACGTGTACTGGCTGAAAACTTAGTGCGTAAATGCGCACCTGACATGCTGACCGACTCGCTTAAACAGCTTGTTTACCGCAAGCGCGACCTAGACTTTCCGTGGTTTCCTGCTCGCGTAGTGTGTCATGACATTTTAGGTCAAACTGCACTTGTCGACTTGGCAGGTCTTCGGGATGCTATTGCGGCCAAGGGCGGCGACCCGGCGAAGGTTAATCCGGTTGTACCAACACAGCTGATAGTTGACCACTCACTAGCGGTGGAACACGCAGGCTTTGAAAAAGACGCGTTCGAGAAAAACCGCGCTATCGAAGACAGACGTAACGATGACCGTTTTCACTTTATTAACTGGACAAAAACGGCGTTTAAAAACGTTGATGTTATCCCGCCAGGTAACGGCATTATGCACCAGATTAACTTGGAGCGTATGTCGCCGGTTATTCAAGCCCGCGACGGCGTAGCCTTCCCTGATACCCTAGTAGGTACCGACAGCCATACGCCGCATGTTGATGCACTTGGCGTTATCGCCGTAGGTGTGGGCGGCCTTGAAGCGGAAAGCGTTATGCTAGGGCGCGCGTCATATATGCGATTACCTGATATTGTAGGTGTTGAGCTAACAGGCAAACCACAGCCGGGTATTACCGCTACTGACATTGTATTAGCGCTTACTGAATTTTTGCGTAAAGAGCGCGTGGTATCTGCTTATCTTGAATTCTACGGTGAAGGTGCATCGCACCTAACGCTGGGCGACCGTGCCACCATTTCGAACATGACACCGGAATACGGCGCCACTGCAGCCATGTTCTACATCGATCAGCAAACCATTGATTACTTGCGCCTAACGGGGCGTGAAGAAAAGCAAATTGCGCTTGTTGAGCAATACGCTAAGCTTACAGGTTTGTGGGCAGATGATTTAGAAACCGCTGAATACGAACGCGTACTTAAGTTCGACCTGTCTTCTGTTGGTCGTAATATGGCTGGCCCGTCTAATCCTCACGCTCGCTTACCTACCAGTGACCTAGAAAGCCGAGGAATTGCAGCGAAGTGGGAGGAAGAAGAAGGCAAAATGCCTGATGGCGCGGTTATTATCGCGGCTATCACCAGCTGTACTAATACGTCAAACCCGCGCAATGTTATTGCAGCAGGCCTACTTGCGCGCAATGCCAACCAGCGCGGTCTAACCCGCAAACCGTGGGTTAAAAGCTCTCTAGCACCAGGCTCTAAAGCCGTTAAGTTGTATCTTGAAGAAGCTAACTTAATGAGCGAACTGGAAGATTTAGGCTTTGGCGTTGTGGCGTTTGCGTGTACTACCTGTAACGGTATGAGCGGCGCGCTAGACCCAAAAATTCAGCAAGAGATCATCGACCGCGACCTTTACTCAACAGCAGTATTGTCGGGTAACCGTAACTTCGACGGCCGTATTCACCCTTACGCAAAGCAAGCATTCCTAGCTTCGCCACCACTTGTTGTAGCTTACGCCATCGCCGGTACCGTGCGTTTTGATATTGAAAAAGACGTATTGGGCACTGACAAAGAAGGCAACCCAGTAACGCTTAAAGACATTTGGCCAAGCGACGAAGAAATTGATGCTATTGTTGCGAAGTCAGTGAAGCCTGAACACTTCAGAAAAGTGTACGAGCCAATGTTCGAATTAAGCGTGGACTATGGCAAAGACATTAACCCGCTTTATGACTGGCGTGAAATGAGCACCTACATTCGCCGCCCGCCCTACTGGGAAGGCGCAATGGATGCCGAGCGTACAATGAAAGGTATGCGTCCGTTAGCCATTTTGGGTGACAACATCACCACTGACCATCTATCACCTTCGAACGCCATTATGGCAAGCAGTGCTGCAGGTGAATACTTAGCAAAAATGGGACTACCCGAAGAAGACTTCAACTCCTACGCTACCCACCGAGGCGATCATTTAACCGCACAGCGCGCTACTCTTGCGAACCCGAAAGTGTTCAACGAAATGGTGCTGGAAAACGGTGAAGTAAAACAAGGTTCACTGGCCCGCATTGAGCCCGAGGGTAAAGTAGTACGCATGTGGGAAGCTATCGAAACTTACATGAACCGTAAACAACCGCTGATTATTGTAGCAGGTGCTGATTATGGTCAGGGTTCATCACGTGACTGGGCAGCTAAAGGTGTACGTCTAGCAGGCGTTGAAGTAATTGTGGCAGAAGGCTTTGAGCGTATTCACCGTACTAACCTAATTGGAATGGGCGTGTTACCGCTTGAGTTTAAACCGGGCACAACCCGTAAAACGTTAGAACTAGATGGTACAGAAACTTACGACGTTAACGGCGAACCGTCACCTGGTGCAACGCTTACGCTAATAGTTAACCGTCAAAACGGTGAGCAGCTAGAAGTGCCAGTAACCTGTCGTTTAGATACTGCAGAAGAAGTCTCTATCTACAGCGCAGGCGGCGTATTACAACGCTTCGCAAAGGACTTCTTAGAAGCGGAAGCTAGCTGATTCAGCTAGGAAGAACTGAGCCGGTTACGGGACACGCCGTAAATACATCCATGTAGGCTCCCAATTCGCATCCATGCGAATTGAGGGCCCCGTAACCGACTCAGTACTTCCTATGCGGTCTAGTTCTCGGACGGTGGGGACGAATTAGTTATAGGGCACGCCGTGAATACGTCCCTGTAGGCTCCCAACTCGCATCCATGCGAGTTAAAGGCCTTGAAACTAACTCACCTCTCCCCTACTGGAATCGTTTAATAGCTTTGAGAAGGAAGTTGGTTACGATTTGAGACTTTCCAGCCGCAAGGATGCGGCTTGGAAGCGCACACGGACGTGTTCACAGTGTGTTTCAAAACACAAACAGCTTCCAACCTTTAAAAACAGAAAAGGAAAAAGCATGACAAAGTATGCGCCACAACTTCGAGTACCGGCTACCTATATGCGTGGCGGTACTAGTAAAGGTGTGTTTTTTAATTTAACTGATTTGCCAGAGGCAGCACAACAGCCGGGGCCGGCGCGCGATGCCCTGCTTCTTCGTGTCATCGGAAGCCCAGATCCATACGGTAAACAAACCGACGGCATGGGCGGTGCTACCTCAAGCACCAGCAAAACAGTGATCATAAGCAAAAGTGAACGTGAAGGTTACGATGTCGACTACCTGTTCGGACAAGTGGCTATCGACAAACCTTTTGTAGACTGGAGCGGAAACTGCGGAAATCTTACCGCAGCGGTTGGTGCTTTTGCTATCAGCAATGGCTTAGTTGATGAAAGTAAAATTCCGGAAAACGGCATTGCCATAGTCAACATTTGGCAGGCGAATATCAACAAAGCCATTATTGCAAAAGTACCAATGACTAATGGTGAAGTACAAGAAACCGGTGATTTTGAGCTAGACGGCGTTACTTTCCCAGCCGCAGAAGTAGAGGTAGCTTTTGTTGACCCAGCCGACGGTGAAGGTGCTATTTTCCCTACTGGACGCTTAGTCGACACGCTTGAAGTACCGGACGTAGGTTCACTTCAAGCGACTATGATAAACGCGGGTATTCCGACTATTTTCATTAATGCGGAAGATCTTGGCTACACAGGCACTGAGCTGCAAGACGACATTAACAGTGATGCAGAGGCGCTTTCGAAGTTCGAAGCCATTCGTGCACATGGCGCGGTTCAGATGGGGCTCATCAATGATGTGGGTGAAGCTGCAAACAGGCAGCATACACCTAAGGTTGCTTTCGTCGCCTCTCCGAGAGGTTATAAAGCGTCAAGCGGCAAAGATATATTAGGTTCCGACATAGACGTACTAGTACGCGCATTATCTATGGGGAAACTTCACCACGCCATGATGGGCACAGCAGCAGTAGCTATTGCCGCCGCTGCTGCCATTCCAGGAACCTTGGTGAATATTGCCGCAGGTGGTAAAGACAGAGAATCGGTTACTTTTGGGCACCCTTCCGGAACTCTTCGTGTAGGCGCTAAAGCCACTTTTGAAAACGACAAGTGGAAAATCGAGCAAGCGGTGATGAGCAGAAGTGCCCGTATTTTGATGGAAGGTGCAGTGCGCGTACCCGTCGAGCAAAGTTAGTAGCGCCTGTCTAAACAATAAAATATTAGATAAACCTTATTTAGACATAAGTATGAAACGCCCTCTCATTGAGGGCTTTTTTATATTTTATTGGTTATTATCATAAGTCAAATGCCTTGAGTAAATCACATGTATAAAGTTCTTGTAGTAGAAGACAGCTTAACTGTCCGAAAGATAGTAAACAAACTCATTGAGGATAACCCTCACTTTACCTGTGATCTTTGTGAAGACCTCTCTGAAGCCCGAAGTGCGCTTGAGAGCGATACCGAATACTTGGCAGCTATCGTCGACTTGAATCTTCCCGATGCTCCGAATGGCGAGAGCGTTGAGCTCGCGCTTTCTTACAACGTTCCAACTATCGTGCTTACTGGGAACTTTGACGAGTTCACTCGAGCCCAATTATTAGATCAAGGCGTATTGGACTACATTACAAAAGAATCTCGTTACTCATACCTTCAAGTTTCTAAATTAGTTGATCGCCTGCGGAAAAACCTAACGACTAAAGTGCTTGTTGTAGAAGATTCAAAAACCAGTCGAAACCACATTTGTTCATTACTTCGCAAATTCCAGTTTCAGGTGCATGAGGCCAACGACGGTCTTGAAGCGCTTGAGGTGCTGGAAAACCATCGCGATATCAAAATGGTGATCGCAGATCATAGAATGCCTAATATGGATGGCTATGAGCTGGTTAAAACGATTAGACACGAAAGGCGGATGCAAGACTTAGTTTTTATTGGCCTTTCAGCCACCGGCGACAGCGTGCTCACTTCTAAGTTTATTAAAAGCGGTGCTAATGACTTTTTATCTAAGCCGTTTTATCACGAAGAATTTTACTGCCGTGTAATGCAAAACCTTGAATCCCAAGAAATGATTCAAACCATTCGTGACTCGGCGAACTTAGACGCATTGACGAAAGTGTATAATCGACGTTTTTTACACGAAAAAGCGGAGGAGCTTTTCGCCAATAGTACGTCTAGAAAAGACGTTATTGTATCTATGATAGATGCTGACAACTTCAAAAGCGTGAACGATACGTATGGTCACAAAACCGGTGACATGTTATTGCAGGAGTTCGCCGCATTACTGAAAGATTACTTTCCTGACGATCTAATTGTGCGCTACGGCGGCGAAGAGTTTACGGTGGTATCAGTTAGGCCGCCGAAGGTGTATCTATCAGCGCTTTCTGCATTTATGGATGCAGTTCGCACTACGCTCTTTACCAGCCACAAATTTAACATTACGTGCAGTATCGGTGTGAGTACTGAAGAGCACAAATGCTTAGAATCGCAGCTAGAAAAAGCCGACGCGCGTTTGTATGAAGCTAAACATGCCGGCAAAGATCAGATTATTCTTAGGGATTTACAGCAAAAGGTATCTTGAAAACACGCGGGATATTAAAGAAACCAATCTCTTATTGGTAGCGTTGCCGCTCCCACTGCAACCGGGCAATCAGTTACTCCAGCGCAAACAATTTCTGGCATTGGACGCTTAGCGCCTCGTCTAAACTGTGCGTACACATCAATTCTGGGAATGACTTTTTGCGCCAATTTAGTAGGTATATGACCACCAATGATTATGGCTTGGCTATCAAGTAACGCAGAACTTGCCGTTGCAACTAAGTCGAATGAGTCTTGCACCTTATAGATCCATTCATCAACCCCTGGCCATTCGGGATCAAATACTTCATTTAGGCGATACATAGATGGCACTTCTACGCCGTGCTTTAACAATATACGCTCAAGCAACTTTAGGTTTGGGTGGCTATACAATTTTGCAGGTAGCATATCACCTAGTTCCCCAGCATTACCGTGGGTGCCTCGAATCATGTCACCGTTATTAATTAAGCCACCTCCAAAAGCACTAGATACGAAGAAATATACAAAGTTTTTATACTTCCTTCCTACACCAGCAATACCCTCTCCAGCTGCTGCACCCGTTCCATCGTTTACTACCCAAGTGGGTAAGTTAAATGCCTCTGCCACAGTATCTGCAATATTAATGTCAGCCCATTCTTCAATCGCATGGTGCGTATTCATTTTTCCATCATTTGAGCTGAAGAAGCCTGAAATGCCTACACCAATACCGAGTACGCGGTCGTTATCGATACCATGTTCTGCTGAGATTGCTTCAACTTCTGACACGGCTTTAGAAAGAACAGAGGCAATTCCCATATTGTCTAACTCAATATGACGGGTAGTGACTACTTCGCCTTTGAAATTCATCAAGGCAATGGATATCGCATCAAGCAATATCGATAACCCATAGCAGTAAGCGTAAGATGAATTTGGCTCTAAACCTGTAGAAGTTTTACCTGAATCACCGACGCTTTTAATAAGATCATCTTCAATAAGCGTATTAACCAAACGAGAAACAGTTTGCTGAGGAATTTTAGTTGAAGTAGATATGGCACTCTGCGTAATGCCATGGGACCAAAACACTTCTTTTACTATGGCTTTCGGATTGTCTTGAAGAAGCTTGCCGCCCTTACCTAGCGAAAAAGCACTTCGCAGCAATTGATTATTTCTCGCCGATGTCAGCATAGATTTTACTTTCAACATGTCCTATTCAAGCTAGCTTTATTATACGTAACTAACGCTCTAGTTCCCACTACGATATAATAGAAATTACTCTAAAATCGTTTACGTTTGTTCGTGTTGGACCTATTTCAATATGCGAATTTAAACGGTTAAAGAATCCAAAGCTGTCGTGCTCTTTTAGCAATTCATCAATATCTAACTTTTCTTTTAACGCCATCGCTAGTGTATTTTCATCTATGTAACCACCAGCAACGTCTTTACTACCATCAACACCATCAGTATCGGCCGCCAGTGCGCTTATGCCTACCTCGCCATTGAGCGCACGAGATAGTGCCATGAGATATTCTTGATTCGGCCCGCCCTCACCTTGCGAGTCACCTAAGGTTACGGTAAGTTCTCCGCCTGAAAATAATAGAATTGATTTGCCTCTTTTCTTGTATTCAAGCGCAATCTCTGCGTGACGTTCGGCGACTGTCTGCGCCTCACCTCTTTCTGTGTAGCTAATAATCGCGGTGTCCCAACCTGCCGCTTTCGCTTTCTCAACAGCAGCATCAATTGCACTTTGCGCATTAGCCACCAATTTGTAATCACCTGACACTTTCGGAAGCGGCAAAGCCTGATTCAGGTAATCGCGAATACAAGATGCTTCGCTAAAACCATATTTGTCGAGAATAGCTAGTGCTTCTTCAGGCTTTGTGTTGTCTTGAACCGTTAATCCAGAGGCAATAAAAGCTGGGTCATCACCCACAACATCTGAAATAACTATGCTGGTATTTTTCCCTTTTGACGCTGCTGCAAGCCTTCCCCCTTTAATGACAGAAACATGTTTTCTTACTGTATTCATTTCCTCAATGCTTGCACCACTTCGCAACAAGAACTTGTGTAGTGCAAGTTTCTCATCCAGAGAGATGCCCTCAGGCGGAGCACAAGCAAGTGCCGACCCGCCGCCGGAAATAAGAAAGATGACGTTTTCAGAAGGCTCTACCTTAGATGCCAAAGACAATAATGCTTTAGCACCTTCTACGCTATGTTCATCGGGAACGGGATGTGCGGCAAGGCGAACCTCGATATTGCCTGTGGGTTGTGTGTTTTCATAGCCATAGCGGGTCACCACCAAACCATAAGCGTTGTCGCCGAAGTAATTATAGGCCTCTACGGCCATATCTGCTGCCGCTTTACCTGCGCCCAAAATACATACTCGCTGATCCCTATCAAACGATGAAAAATAATCGGGCAAACAGTGTCTAGGTTTGCTGACTCTTACCGCTTCTTCATACAAAGATAAAAGAAATGTTTTACTCATTAGAAACCTCTGGAAGGGTCCAAAGGACCCTTATGAAAATAGTGAAGGAAGAAGTAAGCACGCACTTAGCATCAGGACAAAAAATCCCAACAATATGAAAATGTCGTTCTTAGTGAGAATAGAGTGGAAAACAAGCGCTTTAGTATCATTTGAAGATACTGATGAGGGCCATGCAGTACGCGCTACCATTGATACCACGCAGGTAACAACAAAGCCAATGACATTCCACCAGAACCAAAAGATGTCTGGAACGAATAGCCAAATAATAATGTTTGTGCCCACGCCTACAATGAGACCTAAATTAACGTGTCGTCCGCTTAGCGTTTTACTTGCTACGGCAAGTAAGAAGAGCGCAAGTATAGGCCCGTAAAAGACAGAGCCAACTTTATTGATAGCTTCAATTATTGTTGGCGCAATATTTCCTGCAAACAGAGAAAGCACAAGCGTAACGCCACCCCATATCAAACCGGTTATTTTAGCAACACGTAGATAGTTTTTGTGCTCAAGTTCTGTATCAGTTATACGACAATAATCTTCAACGGTAACCGCCGATAAAGAATTGATAGCTGAGCTTAAGGAGGACATAGCGGCAGATAAGATAGCGACAATTAATAGCCCTATTAACCCATGCGGTAGGTAATTTAGGATAAAAGTCGGCATCAACCAGTCAGGGTTATCAACAGGAATTTTACTGAAAAAATCGGTGTTGGTAAGTGCAAGTGTGCCAACAATTAATCCAGAAAAACAATACAACAATGTTATCGGAAAACGAATAATTCCGTTGGCGACAATCATTTTTCGAAGGTCATTCTCGTTTCTCGCTGATAACGCACGCTGTGCCTGTGTTTGATCACAGCCATAATAGGATGCGTAAAGAACAATCCCACCAAACAGCATCGGGAAGAAGCCGAAGCCATCGCCGCTAAAACCCAGCGAAGAAAAATCTATTGCGGTTAGCCGCTCTTTTGGAGCCTCTTCTACCAGTGCGTCAAAGCCGCCAAGTGCATGAAGCCCGATGACGATACACGCTATGGTGCCCAGCACAATTATAACCATTTGTATGGCATCAGCATAAACCACCGCTTTCATACCGCCTTGTAGCGAATAAAGCACAGTAATAATGCCTGTAAGCACCACGGCTTGCCACGCTTCGATGCCCATAGTGCCCTGCAAAATGATCGATACTGCATAAATCATGATACCCGTCGCAAATGCACGGCTAAATTGGAAAACAATACTTATTAAGACGCGAGTTAAACGCCCAAATCTTTGCTCTAAGTAATCATATATGCTGACTACACCCGACTTGTATAAAGACGGGAGAATAGTACCTAACAACAGGATCATGGCAATAGGAATGCCTAACTCATAAGACAGCCAAATCATTCCGCCTCCATCTCTCAAACCAACGAAAGCGGGAGCAGAAATAAAGCTAATTGCAGAGAGCTGTGTGGCCATTACTGAAAGTGTTAGAGGTTTCCACCCTAACGTTCTGCCACCAAGAAAATAATCCCCCTTGTCTTCTTGCTGCCTTAAGGCGAACCCCATATACAGCAAAGCGCCAAGGTAACCTATCACTACAATATAATCTAAAAAATTCATATGCTGTTCTTATTATTCAAGTCGCGAAATAAAAAGCTGACAGCCCCGTTAAGAGCCATCAGCGAGGGGGAGTGTCAACGTCGACTAGAAATCATAACGCAAACGTAATGACACACGGCGCGGTAATATAGGGCGACCTACAAAATAAGATTCACCTGCAGTTTGACTATTACCCAGACGAGGAGACCCTTCAGTAATACCATCTGAATCGAATAGATTCCACACAGCAATACTTGCACGAAGTTGCTCACCTTGACCTAGTACCCATGTATAGCCTGTGTCTAAGCGAAATACGTGAAAATCGTCTAACTCAACAAAATTTGCGTCATTAGTGAAGTTTTTACCGTGGTAGTTGTGGTAAAAAGAAATATCCCAGTCGTCTAACGTGTAGCGCAAGGCAGAGTTAAACATCACATTCGGCTTTCTTCTTAACTCGTTACCAATCACAGAAGGATCTGAATCGTATTCAGTAAATTCATGATCAGTGTAGGTAAAGTTAGCGTCAAAAATTAAGTCATCGGTGATGTTGTAACTACCAACAATTTCAACACCATAAGCTTCTGTCGACTGAAAAACAGGCACTTCAACTGCTACGCCATTTTCATCGTTCACGAAGTCAACAGAACGTCTATCCTCAAGATCTGTTTTGAATAATGCTACAGTACCAATAAAATCATCCAGGAAGAACTTAGTACCTATTTCGGCCTGCTTAACAATTTCGCTTTCATAACTTCCAGGTTGACCGTTCGGATCAAATGCAACACCGCGTAGTTCAGGGAAGAAAAACCCTCTAGAATAGTTAGCATATACATTAACGTTATCAGTAAGCTTATAGAGTGCTGCTATTGAGAAGGCTAATTCTGAGTTATCTACCTTACCGTGAGTTAACGCGCCGTTTCCAGTAACGTTTAGCTGCAAGTCTTCGTAAAGCGCAGGGTCGTCATTAACGACAACGGTTTGACTGCCTTCTCGTGTAATTGTGCCGTCTATCTCTTCCCAGCGTAAACCAACGTCAATGATCCAGTCGTCACTTTGCATTTGATCAGCAATGTAAAAAGCATTTCTTCGAGCAGAGATAGTAGTATCAGAGAAACTGATACCCGGGCCTGTTACGCCGTTTTGACTGACTATTACGCTATTATTGTCTGCATCGGTAATCGATAAATCGACCAGACGTGCTTGGTTATTAAACTCGCCTAAATAGCGCGTGATAACGTTATTATCTTCAGCTTCACTACTTGAGAAAAACGTACCTACCGTAATGCTGTGAGAAAAGTCACCAATATCAAGGTACTTAACAATATTAAGTTCAGATGAGAAATCTGTAGCGGGTCTATCTCTATCTAGAATACGGTTTGCAAATAATAAGTCGCCTTCTGGAAGAGCGACATCGGTGCCAGCATAGGTAAATGCTGCACTGCCAAGCTCATCAAGCCCGCGGTTTGCTAAATATTCGCTTTGCGTTTCGGGCACATTGATGATGCCGTCTCCATCTAGGAAAAGATTAAACTGGTGGTCGTAACTAGCATACTTTGCTCGCGCAAGAACGCTATAATCGTTACCCAAATCTTTTGAGAACTCCATTGAAATAGAGCCCCCTTTTGTTGCTACACCTTCTTCAATCGGCGTACGATAGCGTCCATCTGCGGTTTCGTATGACAATCCAGAAGCATAAAACGTTTGCGTAGACTCGACTTCTTTGCCGTCATTTCCTGCAACTCGCTCACGGCTTTGGGCATCTAGCGGGATGGGTAGAAAAAACTGTACTTCATCGTTAATCGCTTGCCCGTAAATAGTGAAGTAGCCGCTCCCGTCATCAAATTCTTTGTGAATGTTACCGCGAACTTGGTAGCCTTCAGTAGGTAACCCCGTATCAATTGGGCCTTCATCGTAACGATAAAAACCAGACATAGCGTAATACATACCCTTTTCGTTCAGAGGACCACTTGTCGCAAAATCTAAACGCTTGCGATTGTTGTCAGACAACTCTAGCTGTACTGTACTCTCAGAAAGTTCGGTCCCTTTCTTCGAAAGGTAGTTAATAACCCCTGCAACAGAGCCTTGACCAAATAGGTTAGATACACCACCGCGTACAAACTCTACACGCTCAATACCTAAATCGTTCCTAAAGTACACATCGTATGCAGATGAGTTCAGACCAAACGCACTCAAAGTGGGTGAGCCATCATATAGTAAAGGCGTAAACTGGAACTGTCCTGATGATGGCAAGCCTCGTACCTGTAAATTAGTTGCGACCTCACCACCACCGCCTTCTACTTTTATGCCAGGTACATAGCGAAGAACATCGGCTTGACTACTCATTGAGAGTTTTGCTACTTCTTGCGCGCCCATGGATGTAGTTGATTGCGGCGTTTCCGCTACCAAACGAGCACGGCTGGTGCCCGTAACAACGATTTGTTCATAATCTTTCTTAGCTTTGGCGCCTTGATCACCATCTGTTTCTGCGGCGTCCTGAGCGATTGCATTTCCAGCTAATAACGACGAAATTGTCGTTGCAAGAAGTAACTTTTTCACTGTGTATCTCCAACCGTTTGTAATTGTATTGAGTGCTGTAGTAGGGCTTAACACACTGCCGAACATGGCACCTTTCGATTAACCTCCCATTTACAATAAAACACAAAATTATCACTTTCAACCCAAAATGGGTTTTATTTTTAAATTTTTGTGTAATAATTGCTAAATCAAAAACTCATACTGGGTATTAAGCAATGACAAATATAGATAAACGTGATGAGCAACTCATTGAAGAAGCAAAAGCAACGCTAATTAAGAACGACCTTGGAGGCTATACGGTGCCTACGCACGGGTTGTATCCTTTTCAGTGGAATTGGGACTCGGCTATAGTAGCGTTAGGCTGGCTTCCTTTTGACGAGCCTAGAGCTTGGGAAGAAACAACGTCATTACTCAGTGCACAATGGAAATCAGGGATGGTGCCTCATGTTGTTTTTCATAAACACTCTGATACCTATTTTCCTGGCCCGGACATTTGGGGTGTAAAAAACACGCCTGATAGTACATCTATAACGCAACCCCCTGTCCTAGCTACCGTAATCAAATTACTTTTTGAAGAAACTAAAGACCGTGAACTAGCAGAAGACCAAATTAAGGCGGTGGTTCCACAGCTTATTGATTACCACTTGTGGTGGTACAAACAACGAGATCCGGAAAATACTGGTTTAGTAGTAAGCTATCACCCCTGGGAATCAGGAATGGACAACAGCCCTGCGTGGGATGCTGCTTTAGAGGCAGTGCCCTGTGTTGACTGGGAATATACGCGTCGCGACACAAGTCATATCGATGCCTCTGAGCGTCCACACAAAAAAGAATATGATCGCTTTTTATACCTTGTCGACTTTTTCCGCAAGATGAATTTTGACGATACGTTGATTTATCAAGATTGCCCTTATCGCGTGAATGATGTCAGCATCATCTCTATCCTGCACCGCGCCACAAAAGACTTGCTCTCTATATGTGAAAAGATAGGTGTGAATAACGAACAAACGGCTTACCTTGAAAAACGACTCAACCTAACTGAAGGTGCAATTAACAAGCTTTGGTGCGCCGAAACTAACATGTTTCATAGTTTTGACACCCGAAGCAATTCAATGTGTAAAGCACGTACATCTGCCGGACTACTACCGTTTTTCGCAGGTCTTGTTGGCGAGCATCAAACTGACTTGCTAATTGATGAGTTAGATAAGTGGCTTAAGCATAGCGAATACGCTATTTCATCGACTCACCCCGAAGACCCTAACTACGAGCCTCAACGCTACTGGCGCGGGCCTATCTGGATTCATATAAATTGGATGATAGTGTTAGGCTTAGAAGACTATGGTTTCTCGCAACAGGCGCAGCGGATCACAGAAGGTAGTCGTGCTTGTATTTATACAAGTGGGTTTAACGAATCGTTCCATGCAGAAACTGGCGCGCGCAGTGGCGGAGCTGATTTTTCTTGGACTGCGGCTATGGCGCTGTACTGGCTTTTACCTAACACAGTGAAAAAAGGTTAAGGAGTTATATCATGCTTTCTCAACCCAATTTTTCGTCCAAAGAATTTTTAAATTTACACATAAAAAGCATACTGGCATTTTATGAGCCAAATGTTGACGCCCCATCGGGTGGTTTTCACCAAAACTTTATGGATGATGGCAGTGTTTATGACAAACAAACTCGCCATTTGGTGAGCTCAACCCGATTTGTATTTAATTATGCGAGAGCTTATTTAGCCTATGGCGATAGCGAACATAAGAAACGCGTCGAATCTGGCATTCAGTTTTTACGCGACCATCATTTGCAACAAGACACAAAGGGATATGCCTGGACGCTCTCTGTAGATGAAACGGAAAGCACGGTTACTGATGCTACCAACCATTGTTACGGTCTTGCATTTGTAATCTTAGCCTATAGCTGGGCACTTCGCGCTGGGGTAAAAGAGGCGGAGCAGTATATTCACGATACATTTTCTCTCATGGAAACGCACTTCTGGGATAGCGAATTCGGATTATACAAAGACGAATTTAATGCTGACTTTTCACAATGCAGTGACTACCGCGGGCAAAATGCAAACATGCATAGCTGCGAGGCGCTAATTGCGGCTTACGAGGCAACCCGTCATAAACCGTTTCTTGCACGCGCTTTAGAGCTCGCTAAAAACATCACTATTCGACAGGCGAATAAAGCTGATGGACGAATTTGGGAGCACTATACTAAGACGTGGGAAGTAGATTGGGATTACAACAAAAATGATCCTAAAAACCTATTTCGTCCTTGGGGTTTTCAACCTGGCCATCATACTGAGTGGGCAAAGCTATTACTACAAATTCATCAATATGATCCGCAAAACTGGCTAGTTGAACGAGCGTGTTCGTTGTTTGATTCCGTTATTGAAATAAGCTGGGACGACAAAAACGGTGGTTTATACTACGGGTTTGCTCCGGACAATAGTATTTGTGATGGTGAAAAATACTTTTGGGTACAAGCTGAATCATTTGCTTGTGCCGCTCGATTAGCGCTAGAAACGGATAACGAAAAGTACTGGCAGTGGTACAACCGAATTTGGGATTATTCTTGGACACACATGGTTGATCACCAATTCGGCGCTTGGTTTAGGATTTTATCGGTGAATAACGATAAGCTTGAAGCAACCAAAAGCCCCGTAGGTAAAACGGATTACCATACTATGGGCGCCTGCTACGACGTAATGGATGCATTAAGCTTTTACCAAAACTAACCGAAACAGAGCTATTAGAAGTGCCGCTTAACTTTGATGCGGCACTTCTTATTTCAATTTAAACTTTAACAACATAAACCCATTTACATCCAAGACCTTCTGGTAGACTCCACTTCAAACAAAACACTATCTGCTAGTTTATCGACGTATTCCTCTGGTAAAAACGGTACCGTCACCGCGCCTGAGGCCAGCACAAATTTTATCGTGGCAAGCTTTTTTCGTTTCATGAAAACGCTCTGTTTCACAATTACTTGCTGTGCTTTATAGGGCTCAAAACATTGATAGTCGACACCTATACGACCTCGTCTTATATACACATATTTGTTATCGTAAGCTATTCCCCATCGCCACCATCTAAGTGTCAGCAAAAGCGCAACAGAGATAAAAATAGTAACTGCGCCAATCATAATGTCTAAATGGGAAGTGACGGCTCCCAGTGTGAAAAAACCAAAAACTGGCAACGCCCATGCTGCAAGCAACCAAAAGCTTATAAAGCGTTTGCTGATAACCTGATAAGGCTGACCACGTAAATCGCAACCAGGCATAACCTCTTGGCTAAGTTCAAAGGCTTCATTTTCAGTGACCGATGGCACAATGAGTTTATTTGGCGACATCAATTCTTGCATTTGCTGCCCAGCCGTAGAGTTCTGCTCAAAATACAAATTCACCCGCTTTAGTATTTTATCCAGCCAGTCTTGCTTCGCTGTAATCATTTGAATACGCGATGCACGCATACTGACTTCCAGCTTATTCAGTAAGCCACTACGACGGATATATCTGTCTCCCGATCGTGAAAGCGTATAACCGTAAAACGTGAAAAGAGCGCCACCTACGCTAAGTAGCGCAACTAACGCCATTAGCATCATTAGTATGACGAAGGCATACAGTCCAAACTGCCACCAAGCGACTGTTTGTTCACCTACCAACTGATTAAGCTGTAAGCCCTTATCAGCCAACCACTCTGACACAACCCCAAACACATCGTCATAAAAAGGCGCTGCTGCACCCAGTATGATCCAAACTCGATTGTTAGTGATGCCGTGAATAATAATGTCTTTGACAGACCGACGATTTAATACTTCTTCACTTGTATGGGCGTTACTTGCAGCTTTATCACTCATGCTTTGTGTACGTGAAATCGAACTTCCGTCAGCCAATTCACTATCAGAAAGGTTTTCACCAGCTAGCTCATCTATATCGCCCACGTCATGATGCGCTTTTTCATACAGCACCTGCTTCTTCAGTGCTTCAGCATAGTCTTGAGGCACCGCCACTATTTTTGCTTCTTCTTTACCGCTTCCTGCGGTATCGAGCACCACTAACGCATACCCAAACGGGCGATAATAGAAAGGGCGTTCTATTTTAACGTTTTGAATACGCCACAAAGGCAAGTTGGTATAGCGGCGTTGAAACACGCCATGATGAATTTCGACATGTTGGTTGTGCACGCGAAACTTGTACATAAGAAAGCTTATTACGCCGCTACTACTAGTAGATAAAAACAGGATCCCGGCACCAATTAGCACTTCAGGAGACAGCAAGTTATCCCAAATATTAAACGATATGGCTAACGCGGGAATGGTGTAGATAAGTACTTGTGCCGAGGCGGAAAAATTACGAATGGTAAAGTACAGAATAGAAATAAGAGAAAGGCGCTGCCACTCATCACCCGTTTCTACCTTTAATGTCGGTGCTTGCACAGCAGCATCAGGTTTTATCTCTTGTGACAGATTATGTTCTGACGCTTCGTTTGAGGACGTTTCTGATACCGACATTAGCGAGCACCAATATCTTTGTGAGCAAGTATAAACTCTCGTAGCTGCTCTGCCCTTTCAATACTTAGCCCGGGTATTTCAAAGGTATGCATTTCACCGCCAGCCGAAAAAACTTGAAGAGAAGCAAGGCCCGCCCATCTATCGAACGGCCCGCGATTAACTTCAACGTGCTGAACACGCAATATAGGTTGGCACGAGAGTTTTCTGAAAATTAGCCCTGACTGTTTACTAATATCTTGCTCTCGAATCGCATAGAATATGCGGACATCAGCAAAGAAATGGTACAGCGCCCATACGGAGCCTAAAGCGACGATACCTGCGATAACATATGGATAAGCGTGTAGTAACCCTTCTGGTAGTGACCAAAAGCTTTGAAATCTTAGTGCGGTGGCAATACCTATTAGTACTAAAGCTATCAATCCAATTGAGAAAATATTTAGCGCTCGGTACTTTTTAGAAATAGGCAGTAACGCGAGCGTTTGAAGTGAGGGAATCTCGTCAACGCTTAACTGATCGTTTGAAAATACGGTTTCTTGTTGTGCGCTTATTGTCATCACATTAATTCCTTTTACCACTGAATAGATATAAAAGCCCTCCGCCTTTTTGAGAGCCGTCTAGCTAAGTAACAACGCTATTCTTAACGTCTACTCTACCGCTATTTTTATAACAAAAAAGAGGGCAAGCCCTCTTTTTAACATTACAAATCAAAGAGCGCGTTGCGCTGACTAGTCGTCAACCTGTTGTTCGTTTAACCAATCGTGCAGCGCCTTCATGTCGTGTTGAACCGCCATTTGAAGCTCTTCTACCCAATCGTGCACGTTCTCCCACCACGTTGGGTGATCACCTTGTTGGATTTGATTAGCGATACGTTGTACGCGAGCCAAGCCTACAGAGCCAGCTGCACCTTTAATTTTGTGAGCCTGTGAGCACACTTCGGACTTTTCATCGGCGCTTAAGCTAAGCTGCAGTATTTCCATGTATTCAGGCATTTTTTCTTGGAATACTTTAACGCTAGCGCGAACCATCTCATCCCCTATGGTATCAACTAACATCTGTAATAAGTCCATATCTAAAATGTTACTTAATGTTTTAGTTGGTTCAGGGCGCTCTACTTCGCCGTCTACTTCTAGCGGAGCTGGAGGTGCATGGAACAGCTCGTTGAACACCTCAATAACCCGAGACTTCTTGATTGGCTTTGCAATCACATCGTCCATACCGTTTTCTAAATATTCATCACGCTTTTTAATGACGTTAGCCGTCAGCGCCACAATAGGCGTCTGCATGACCAAGTCTTCTTCAATAATAGTGCTCGCCACATCGAACCCAGTCATATCAGGCAGCTGAATGTCGAGCAGGATAAGGTCGTATTGGTTCTCCCTTACCTTATCAATAGCTTCTTGGCCCGTCATTGCAACATCAACCTTTTGCCCAAGCTTCTCAAGCAAGGCTTTGGCAACCATCACGTTCAACTCAATATCTTCTACCAACAAGATATTAAGCCCCGTCACTTGAAGCTGTGCGACCTTCATTGGGCTGTTAGAGATTTGCACTGGCAGTACAATCTCAAAACGGGTGCCTTTACCCACGCTACTAGAAACGTGAATTTCACCTTTCATTAAATCGACCATTTGCTTACAAATAGCCAGACCGATACCCGTGCCTGTGGCTGACTGATGATCGGGGTGATCGACTTGGTAGTACATAGCAAAAATCTTATCGATTTCGCTTTCAGGAATACCCACGCCGGTATCTTCAATAATGAAGGTAACGTATGCCTTATCACCATCAGGTTTCGTTGATGATACTGATAAACTCACGTGCCCCTTTTGTGTGAACTTCACTGCGTTAAACAATATATTCCACAAAATTTGGCGAAGACGGGTACCGTCAATTTCCACTAAACGGGGTAACGGCTCATTAATCGTCGTTTTTAGTTCAAGCTGTTTATCTGCCGCTAGCAGTCGAATAATACTGCTTAATTCTTCTGTGAAATCTTTTAGCGAAATCGTTTTAAGGCTTAGCTCTAGTTTATCTCTGTCTAATTTGTCGAGATCAATAATATCGTTGAAGATATTACCTAATGTAATAGCACTAGCGTAAATAGTACTTACCCAGCTAAATTGCTCATCGCTTAGCTCGGTATCACGCAGCATGCGGCTTAGGCCTACAATACCGTTCAATGGGGTACGAAGTTCATGACTGATGGTCGCTATAAAGCGCGTCTTATCGGTGCTTGCTTTCGCCGCAGCGTTTTCGGCTTGTTTACGTTCCGTCATATCTCGACCGAAAGACAATAAACCTAAACGATTACCTTCTTTGTCGAAGAAAGGTACGCGCTTCATTTCAAAGTAGCGACGACGGCCGTCAGCGAAGCGAAGCCACAACTCTTCTGTGATACTTGCGTTGGTTTCTAATACTTCATGGTCGCTTGCTACAATTTGGCGGGCTAGCTCTTCTTCGTATACATCTTTTGGCGTCAACCCAAGCAACTCTTGCTCAGTTTTGCCCGTCATTAACTCGGCAATGCGGTTACAGCCTGCAAACCTGCCCTCCTCATTGCGGTAGTAAATTAAGTCAGGCGACGCATCAATGATAGAGCGCAATAGTGTGGACAAACGTCGCGCTTGAGCCTCTTGCTCAGATTTGTCTTGAATTTCTCTTTCTAAATCTTTGAACAGAGCTTCTCGCTCTTCCTGCGCCTGTTTACGCTGTTCAATTTCATGATTAAGCTGACGAATATTGCTCTGTAGTTCTCGGTTAAGAAATACGTCTTCTTCACGTAAGCTTTCTAATTGGCTAACAACTTCTTTTAAGTTGGTACGCGAATTCTCTAGCTGTTTTATTAGTTCACTGAAAAAGTAGAGTACCCAAGGCGCAGATAGCATCGTGAGAATGACTGCACTTATGAAATCGTCAGGTTGAACTTGGCTTCCCATACTCACGCGTATCACGTAAGAACCGCCTAGCGTGAACACCAGCGAAAGAACAACAAACAAAATGCTGAGCTTTAGAGTGCCAAAACGCTGAACAAATTGAGCAAAGCGGATTGCCCAAGAATCGTTTGGTGAATCTGAATGCATGTACGTCTAATCTAATCTTATTTTGCCTGTATCCTATCAGGCTTTAATCACTTCGGGAATGCGGTTTGTTGTAACAAAGCGATGACACCACTTCACGATCACGATTTAAACGGCGACTTTTCCGTAACTTCGTGAATAAACGAGGTGTTTACCCATCCGACTTTAGTAAAAGATACTTTCGCCCAATCGCCCTGCCTCTCTAGTACTTTTAATATTTCTCCTTTATTTAAACCATTATCAATAATGGGAAATGAAGTGCCAGGCCCTTTTCTAACATTAAGCGCATTTGCACTCACATTCGCAATTTTCTTTATGGGGCTAGTTATGTCACGTCGGAATTGGTCGTGGGCTTCTCGCTGTGAATTGGTGTTATTTGAATCAGTTTCCCAAACGTTACTGTCGGGATGTAATGCGAGTTCTTTAAATTTTTGTAAGGGAAAGGCGGGGCCGGGATCTACTTTACGCGAGGGCGCAATCTCTTCATGCCCTACAATGGTAGAAATTTGGTAGTGCTCACACAGTGCTTTACACAAGGTAAGGGTTCGCGAAATTTGAATATCAGAATACTTATGCCAATAGCCAGTGGCATGCTGGTTTTTCTTTTTAGCTTCGAATACTTCGTTTTTTTCAAACACTTTACCGAACCAACTCTCATAAGTGCCGTCACTTCTTTCTTTAAGTTGGCCTGCATTATCTAGTTCAATACCTATTGAATATTGGTTTAATCCGCTACGCCCTTCGAAATGGCTTTCCCCTGCATGCCATGCAATCTTATTGGTTGGCAGCATTTGTACTATATTGCCACTGCGTCCCACGGCAAAGTGAGCAGACACGCCACTACCTGGCCTGGTTAATACATTAACTGACGACGCTAGGCTACTGCCTGCGGTGAAGTGTATGACGATAGTGTCAGGAAAGCCCTGCTCAAAAAGCCCTGAGGTATTGGGAGAAGGCGTAAAACTTACGTCTTTGCCTGTTATTATATGGTCGTTAATAATAAAGGTGCTGTTGGGGCTTGTCTGTAATGCAGTCATTCGATAGTCCTCACTGACTTGGTAGCATGAGCTTTCAGTGAATTTTTATTCTCTAACTAACGCTAATGCGTTCGTGGAAATTACACGAATGTCCTATCAAGTGAGACACAACCTTACATACGAATAATTTTTAACCAATATAGCAAACTACTTATATGAGTGGAACCGTAACTTTACGATTTAATAAAAATACAAACAAAAGGCATTTGACAACATAAAACGACAACATGAGAGCATAATTATTCACTTTAAAAAAGCGAATGAGAACCAATACCATTTACACAACTAAAATTTATCATTTTTATCCGCTGATAACATTTTTGTTACAAACCTGAAAGTTCAACTGCAAACCTATGATTTAAATACATTTATTTATATTTATACCAATTCTCTATAAACCTCGAATTTTTAGCGTTTGATTTTATTTTTCAATGTGGGTATTTTGTACGGCCCGCACAGCAATAATGCATAAACATGCGGAAAAGACTGGAATCCTCTAATAATAAATAACGACAAGAAAGGCGCATGCCGCGAGCAATACCGCTCGCAGGTTTAAAAGACGTCTAATAATGTTGTGATACGCAAACCTAGGCGCATCTACACGCAACGCATACCTTGCCCAGTCAAAAGGTTGAAGGAGTTAAGAGATGAGTTTATATAATCCCAATGATTCCCGGGACAACTGTGGGTTTGGCTTAATTGCTCACACTCATGGGGAAGCCAGTCACGAATTGGTAACTACTGCTATACACGGTCTTGACCGTATGCAGCATCGTGGCGGTATCGCCGCCGACGGGAAAACCGGTGACGGCTGTGGTTTATTACTACAGAAACCGGATGCGTTCTTCCATGCAATCGCCGAAGAAAATGGCTGGAAACTCAGCAAAAAATACGGCGTGGGCATGATTTTCTTGAGTCAGGACCCGGTACTTGCGCAAACTGCGCGTGAAGTACTTAATGAAGAACTTGAAAAAGAAACACTTTCAGTAGTGGGATGGCGCGAAGTGCCTGTCGACCGCTCAGTACTGGGTGAATTAGCGCTGACCGGCGTTCCACAGATCGAACAGGTTTTTGTGAACGCTCCTGCGGGCTGGAGAAAACGCGACCTAGAGCGTCGTTTGTATATGATCCGTCGCCGCGCTGAAAAACGTCTTGAAAAAGATCCCGATTTTTACGTAGCTTGTTTATCAGGCTTGGTAACTATCTATAAAGGCTTGGTAATGCCAAAAGATTTACCCGCCTTTTATCACGATCTTGCCGATGAGCGTATGCAAAGCGCGATCTGCGTTTTCCACCAACGCTTTTCAACGAATACACTACCACGCTGGCCGCTAGCCCAACCTTTCCGTTTCCTTGCGCATAATGGTGAAATTAACACTATTAAAGGTAACCGCGATTGGGCGATGGCTCGTGCTGCTAAGTTTTCAACGCCGCTTATCCCCGACCTTAAAGATGCCGCACCTTTTGTAAATACTGAAGGTTCAGACTCATCGTCACTGGATAACATGCTGGAACTATTCCTCGCCGGTGGTATGGATTTATTCCGCGCCATGCGCTTGCTTGTTCCACCTGCATATCAAAATAACAAAACCATGGATGATGACCTTCGTGCATTCTACGAGTTTAACTCGATGCACATGGAACCATGGGATGGCCCTGCCGGCATCGTATTAACGAATGGCCGTCATGTTGCCTGTAATCTAGATAGAAATGGCCTGCGCCCAGCACGTTACGTTATCACCAAAAACGGATTTATTACTCTTGCTTCAGAAGTGGGTATTTGGGACTACGAGCAAGCTGACGTTATCGAGAAAGGCCGTGTAGGTCCTGGTGAAATGCTTGCTGTAGATACTTACACAGGCAAAATCTGGCGTTCTACAGAAATTGATGACGACTTAAAAGCGCGTCATCCATATAAAGAGTGGCTAGAAAAACACATTCGTCGCTTGACCCCTATCGAGCAGCTTGATGCCTCTCTAATTGGCAAACGCGTGTTTGACGATGATGCCATGGCGGTATATCACAAGCTACACGCCTACAGCTACGAAGAAATTCAGCAAGTGGTTAAAGTGCTTGCAAAAGACGGTCAAGAAGCCGTTGGTTCAATGGGTGACGACACCCCAATGGCGGTTATGTCATCGCGCCAGCGTACTGTTTACGATTACTTCCGTCAGCAATTTGCACAGGTTACTAACCCGCCTATCGACCCGCTACGTGAAAACCACGTTATGTCGTTAGCAACCTGTATTGGCCGCGAGCAAAACGTCTTTAGCGAAACCTCAGGGTACGCTGACCGCGTGTTGTTCGACTCGCCTGTATTAATGTATACCGATCTTAAGCAGCTGCGTGAATTTAACCCTGACAACTACTATTCAGAGGTTGTAGAGCTTCAATACGCACCGCAAGAAGGTTTAAAGAAAGCCATCGAGCGCGTGTGTAACGAAGTAGAAATGCTGGTTAAGAACAAGCGAGCTGCGTTTGTTATTCTGTCTGACAGAAACATTAAGCAAAACCGTTTGGTTATTCCAGCAGCAATGGCGGTAGGTGCGGTACAGCGCCGTCTTGTTGAAAAGTCATTGCGCTGTGACGCGAACGTTGTTGTTGAAACAGCAAGTGCCCGCGACCCGCATCACTTTGCCGTGTTGATTGGTTTAGGTGCTACTGCGGTTTACCCATTCCTAGCATACGAAACCATTGAGCAGCTTTGCGAAAAAGGTGAGCTGGATATTTCTCCTATGCAGGCCACGTTGAACTACCGTAAGGGTATCAACAAAGGCTTGTATAAGATTATGTCTAAGATGGGTATTAGCACCGTTGCTAGCTACCGTAGCTCTAAGCTATTTGAAGCGGTGGGCGTAAACAATGAAGTAATGAACCTTTGCTTTAAAGGTGTGACTTCACGCATTCAAGGTGCGGGCTTTGATGATTTCCATCAAGACCTTGTGAACCTTAACCGTATTGCATGGCTTAAGCGTAAGTCTGTCGATCACGGCGGCTTGCTTAAATACGTTCACGGTGGCGAATATCACGCCTATAACCCAGACGTAGTGAGTACGCTTCAAAAGGCGGTGGTGTCAGGTAACTACGATGACTATCAGCAATATGCCAAGCTTGTTAACGACCGTGCGCCAGCGCACATTCGCGACTTGCTAGCTATTAACCCTGATTGCGACCCTATTGATGTTAGCGAAGTAGAAGCAGCGGAGAACTTATTCCCGCGCTTTGATACCGCAGCCATGTCAATTGGTGCACTAAGCCCTGAAGCGCACGAAGCGCTAGCGATTGCCATGAACCGCTTAGGCGGTCAGTCTAACTCAGGTGAAGGCGGCGAACACCCTTCTCGTTTTGGTACTGAAAAGAACTCCAAAATTAAGCAGGTTGCGTCAGGTCGCTTCGGTGTAACACCTCACTATTTGGTAAACGCTAACGTTATTCAGATAAAAGTAGCGCAAGGTGCTAAACCAGGTGAAGGTGGTCAGCTTCCTGGTGATAAAGTAAATAAGTACATCGCACAGCTTCGTTTCTCTGTGCCAGGTGTAACCCTTATTTCACCACCACCGCACCACGATATCTATTCAATTGAAGATTTGGCTCAGCTAATTTTCGATTTGAAACAGGTTAATCCAACGGCTCTTATATCGGTTAAGCTGGTATCTGAGCCGGGTGTAGGCACCATTGCAACAGGTGTAGCAAAAGCTTATGCCGACCTTATTACCGTGTCAGGCTACGACGGCGGTACAGGGGCAAGCCCATTAACGTCTGTTAAGTATGCAGGTAGTCCGTTCGAATTGGGCTTGTCTGAAACGCAACAAGCCCTAATTGAAAACGGCTTGCGTCATAAAGTACGCGTTCAAACCGACGGTGGTTTGAAAACCGGTCTTGACGTAGTTAAGGCAGGTATTTTAGGTGCGGAAAGCTTTGGTTTCGGTACGGGCCCAATGGTAGCGCTTGGTTGTAAATACTTACGAATTTGCCACTTAAACAACTGTGCGACCGGTGTAGCAACGCAGGATCAAAAGCTGCGTGACGATCACTTTATCGGCTTACCTGACATGGTGATGAACTACTTTAAATTTATCGCTCAGGAAGTACGTGAGATCATGGCGTCTATGGGTGTGGCTAAGTTCGACGACTTAGTTGGCCGCACAGAGCTACTTAAAGTGCTAGACGGCATTACTGCTAAACAAAATCGCTTGGACCTGTCGCCACTACTTGCGCAGCCTAAAGCGGGCGACCACACTCGCCTATTTTGTTCGCAAACCACTAACGCGCCTATCGATAAAGGCGAGTTAAATGCTCAGATGCTTAAAGATGCTCAGCAAGCTGTGGTAGATGGTGAGTCAATTACCCTCAAATACCCAGTACGCAATACAGACCGCTCTGTAGGCGCTCTGCTATCAGGTGAAATTGCTAAACATCACGGTAATCACGACTTTGAAGATACACCTATAAAGGTTGAACTTACCGGTACAGCGGGCCAGAGCTTTGGCGTATGGAACGCTGGCGGCCTACATATGCACCTTGAAGGCGATGCCAACGATTACGTAGGTAAAGGGATGACTGGCGGTAAGCTTGTTATCCACCCGCCGCGCGATATCTCGTATGACGCCCACGACAGCGCCATCATGGGTAACACATGCCTTTACGGCGCAACAGGCGGTAAATTGCTTGCTGCTGGCCGCGCTGGTGAGCGTTTTGGGGTACGTAACTCAGGTGCTATTGCAGTAGTGGAAGGCATTGGCGACAACGGCTGTGAATACATGACAGGCGGTATTATTGCCGTACTTGGTCCGGTTGGCGTGAACTTCGGCGCAGGTATGACAGGTGGTTTTGCTTATCTTATGGATGATGGCGACGACCTTGATAACCGTGTAAACGCCGAGCTTGTTGATGTTATGCCTATTGAAGACAAAGCGATTCTTGCTGAGCACTTACGAGGCTTAATTAATCAGCATTACGAAGAAACAGGAAGCGAGCACTCGTTGTCACTGCTTACTGATTTCGCCGCAACGCTGAAACGCTTTAAGCTTATTAAGCCAAAAACCAGTGATGTGAAAAACTTGCTTGGTCACATTAGTCGTTCAAGTGCTGAATTACGCATTCAGGCTCAGTAGGAGGATTTAGTTTATGGCAAAGAACGTATATCAATTTGTCGATGTTGAACGTATCGATCCGCCTAAAAAGCCGATCATGGTACGTAAGCAAGAGTTCGCGGAAATTTATCAGCCGCTAAGCCAATCTCAAACCGAAGGCCAAGCAGATCGCTGCTTGGACTGCGGTAACCCATACTGTGAATGGAAGTGCCCTGTGCACAACTACATTCCCCAATGGTTAAGCTTGGCAAATGAAGGGCGTATTCTAGAAGCGGCAGAACTTTCTCATAAAACCAACAGCTTGCCGGAAGTATGTGGTCGCGTATGCCCGCAGGACAGACTTTGCGAAGGTGCGTGTACGCTGAATGACGATTTTGGTGCTGTTACCATCGGTAGTATTGAAAAATACATTACCGATACGGCATTCAAAATGGGCTGGCGCCCAGATATGTCTGACGTGGTATGGACCGACAAGAAAGTGGCAATTGTAGGTGCAGGTCCTGCGGGTCTTGCATGTGCTGATATTCTAGTTCGCAACGGCGTTAAACCTGTTGTTTACGATAAATACGAAGAAATTGGTGGCCTGTTAACGTTTGGGATCCCGTCTTTCAAGCTAGAGAAAGATGTTATCAAGTTACGCCGCCAAATCTTTACCGAAATGGGTGTTGAGTTTGTACTTAACACCGAAATTGGTAAAGACATCCAGTTTCAGGATTTGCTTGATAAATACGATGCAGTATTTCTGGGCATGGGTACGTACAAGTCGATGCAAGGTGGTTTCGATAACGAACACGTTGAAGGCGTCTATGATGCACTTCCTTTCCTTATCGCTAACACCAACCGCGTAATGGGACTTGAAAAAGACCCTGCTGATTTTGTTGACATGAAAGGCAAGCGTGTTGTTGTGCTCGGTGGTGGTGATACCACTATGGACTGTGTTCGCACCTCTATTCGTCAAGACGCTGCGCAAGTAACCTGTGCGTATCGTCGTGACGAAGAAAGTATGCCTGGTTCACGCCGCGAAGTGGTTAACGCTAAAGAAGAAGGCGTTGAGTTTAAATTCAACCTACAGCCTCTTGATATAGCCGTTGATGAAAACGGAAAAGCCTGTGGCGTTAAGTTCGTGAAAACTGAAATGGGGCCGCCTGATGTAAATGGTCGCCGCCGCCCTGTTGAAGTAGAAGGTTCTGAACACGTACTTGAAGCAGATGCTGTTATCATCGCATTTGGTTTCCAACCAAGTCCTGCGCCATGGTTTGCCGATTTCGGCATTATGCTTGATGAGAAAGGTCGCGTACGCGCGCCTTCTGCGGGTAAGTTTGCTTTCCAAACTTCACACCCACAAGTTTTTGCTGGTGGTGATATGGTGCGTGGTAGTGACCTGGTTGTTACCGCTATCGACGAAGGCCGTAAGGCTGCAGAAGGTATCATGGATTATATTGGCGTTTAACCTTCGCGAATATTCCTTGTCATTAAAAGCTCGATAGCCTCGCTATCGAGCTTTTTTGTTTTACACGCAACAGAAGATACGAAAAGCTCTACTTACATACCTTAATAGACCAAGGTTTAGTTGAAGCAAAAGCGCAACGCCTCTAGTATCGTAACAAGGAATTAAGAATATCGCCCACTGGATGAAGAACCTACCTATGAAGCACGTAAACACTAAGAAGCTTTTATTTTGTTTAGCATTAGCCTCAGGAAGTGCCTGTTTTGCAGACACTCTTTCAGTAGATTCTTCGTCGAACGCCCAAGTTAATGAGCAAAAAGTTAACCAGGGTGCGATGCCGTCTTTAAGCCAACCTTCTATTGTGTCGTGCCCCGCCGAGTTTCAGCAGGTGAAAATATCTAATGATGCAAGACAGTGCCAAGCCTTCGAAAAAGACACGTCGGCAGTTATGGTTTATCACTCACCACGCTCCCCAAGTGAGATACTTAGCGAATACCAAGGCGCTCACCCACTACTTAAGCCCCATCTAGCTATTAGAGGCCGTACATTATTGTCCTCTCAAGATAATGCCGTAAGGGTAGTTATAAGCCCTGACAATGCCGGTTCTCAGGTTGATATTCTAGTCACCTCAAAAAATCAATAAATACATCGTAGAAATCTGCCAACAAAGCTAATGTTGGCACCCGCCTTGCAATTTCATCAATAACTACTTCATGACAGCAATAAGCGTCATTTTTATGACGCCTATGCCGTAAACGAAGCTCATGCCGCTAAGCTATATACACTGGGCCAGGCTGACCTTCAGTTACTCATGTCATGACTTTTTCTATTGATATTTGCGAGGGTTACGATGGAATTGGCAATTATTTTAATGATGTTACTTATAGTCGTTGCACTAGGTGCCATAAAGTTGTCAGACGGTGGAGTAGCATTTCCATTTAGGCGGAAAGCACAACTGTTCACTCCGGTAGAGCATACTTTTTTAAACCTTATTGAACAGGCCATGGGTCGAGAGTTTAGAATAGTGTGCCGCGTACGTCTTAATGACCTTGTATCAGTACGTCAATCAACCAACAAGAAGACAGCAAGCCAAGCGCTTAGCAGAGCATCTAGCAGACAACTCGACTTTGTACTGGTCGATAAACAAGATATGAGCCCTGTTATGGCTATCGATTTGGTTCACAGCCAAGGGAAAGAAGGCTATAAAACGCAAAAAGATTGGTTTGTAACGGGCGCTTTAGATGCAGCAGGCCTTCCGCACGCAAGGATTAAAGTTAAATCTGGCTACACGGTTGACGATATTCGCGAGTGCTTGGAAAACAAACTGATCCCTTATCGCCGTCTACAAAATAAAATGGCACAGCTACCTACGCACAACCCAGAACCACCCAAGCGCCCTACCCGTCCTGTGCGTTCAAGCAGACCAGCTGCCGCCTGAAACGGTTAATCAGAGCTTCCCCTAGCCTTTGTTACTTTGCTGTTTTCTTACTCTCAAATAGCGGTAACAAAGGCATTTTTCTGTCAGTTTCTCTATTTTCCTTATACAATTAGTGCATTCAATAGCGTGTTCACGCTTTTAACTCTCTTAACACCCTCGGTAATGTTATGAAAAAAATTGGTATTTTAGGTGCAATGGATGAAGAAGTTGCGCTACTTAAAGCATCGCTTTGGAACGTAAAAGAAACACAGTGGAAACACCTTACATTCTATGAAGGCACACTCAACGACATTGAAGTGGTGTTGGTTAAATGCGGCATTGGTAAAGTAGCAGCCGCTATCGCTACCACTGTATTGATTGAGCAGTACGCTCCTGATGCAGTTGTTAATACAGGTTCTGCAGGTGGTTTCGACAAGAACCTGAATATTGGTGACTTAGTGATAGCAAGTCACGTTATTCACCACGACGCCGATTTAACCCATTTTGGTTACAAGCTGGGTCAATGTGCAGGTATGCCTGAAGATTTTCGCTGTGATACCGCATTGATGGAAACAGCACGTAGTGCAGCTGCAGAAATTACTTCATTACAATCGACAACGGGCTTGATTTGCACTGGTGATGCATTTATCGGGAGCGATGAAGCGGTGGCGGAATTGCGTGAAAACTTTCCTGATATGAAAGCGGTGGAAATGGAAGGAGCAGCTATCGGTCAAACCTGCCATATGCTAGATACACCGTTTCTTGTGATTCGCTCGTTATCAGATATTGCTGGTAAAACTTCATCAGTGAGCTTTAAAGAATATTTAGACACTGCTGCTAAGCATTCTGCACAGCTAGTTATGGCAATGATCAAGGCCCTCGCAAAATAATATGACAGAGGTAATTAGCGACCCGCAATATCAGTCGCTATTAGTACTTTGGCTGGCTCTCGCCGTAGATGCCTTGTGGCGCTGGCCCCAAAGTACACATCCCCTAACACTTATGCGCTACCTCGTTCTGCAAATGGGGCGTAAGGTAGTGCCATCACGAGACTTCGGCCCGTCTCAGCACTACATTTCAGGTTCGTTAGCCGCTCTAGTTTTAATTGCGCCTTTAGTAGTTTGTATCGCCATCTTAGTGTACATGGCTCAGTACCCCGTTTTCTTTGAAGCAATCATTCTCGTCGCGCTGCTCGATTTTGGCTACCAGCGTCAGCAGTATAAAAAGGTGCTGGCAAGTGTTGGTAGAAATAAAAAGTCTCTTGCACGAGAAATGGTTCAGACCATTACCGCAAGACAGTGTAACTCTCTAACAGACATTGGTATTGCTAAAGCAGCGATTGAGTCGCTTTGGCTTAAATTTCTTTACCTGTATTGCGGCGTTATTTTTTACTTTGTGGTTGCAGGGCCAATAGGTGCACTGATCTATAGGTTACTTTTGCTCACGTCGTGGCAATGGCACTACCGCACGCCTGCAATGGCACTCTTTGCAAAACCCGTTCGCAAGCTGGTTTATTTACTTACCCTTCCACCCGCTGCTATTGGCGGCTTTATAACTCTTCTTATTAGCCATCCCGTAAAAGGCATTAGCGCTATAAAACGCTCACAAGTAAAAGATAAGACGTCACTACTTCTGGCGCTTATGGGTGGTGTACTAGATGTAAAACTGGGGGGCCCTGCAATTTATGCTAATAAGAAATTTCGATATGCCCGCGTAGGAGGCAAAAATGACGTTAAGTATTCTCACATGTTAAAAGCTAAAAACACGGTTACTTTGGCAATGATAGCAACGAGTGCATTTGCATCTTTAACCCTGTTTGCCATGGCCGTTGCGCTATGAAAATATTGCGCGCACTAAGCGCATTTTCTTTTTTTCTGCTGTGCTCAATGCCTATTTGCGCACATGCCAACAAAGCAACAGATCCTACCGTCGGGACAAGAAAAATTACCAACGAAGAGCAACTTCCTTCCGGCGGTTTAAATGAACAATTGGATGCGGAACCTTCCGACTTAAAAATAATTAGCCTTGCACCACACCTTACAGAATGGGCATTTAGTTTAGGTTTAGGGTCAAACCTTGTAGGTGTAAGTGACTACAGTGACTATCCAGAAGCTGCCAAGAGTATTCAACGAATAGCCGATTTTCAAGGTGCTGACATTGCGGCAATAGTGGCATTAGAACCAGATTTAATACTTGCTTGGGACGGAGGTAACAAACCTCAGGATATACATAGACTTTCTTCAATGGGGCTTAATGTATTTACCAGCAAGGTTGGAAATATCACAGATATTGCTAGTGAAATAAAAAGGCTTGGTGCACTTACTAACACGCAAAAAAAAGCCACCCAGCTCGCCAATGATTTTCTCAGCGAGTTAAAAAACCTAAGACAAAAATACGATAAGAAGCCACGTAAATCAGTGTTTTACTATTCATGGACGGCGCCACTTATGACTATTGGCCCCAATGCATGGGGAAATAAACTATTAAATGTTTGTGGGGCGCAAACGCTATTTCACGATAGCCCGATAGATTACCCTCAAGTAGCGGTTAAAGACGTGCTAGTTCGCCAACCCCATGCACTCATTGCCGCTTCCAAGAGTTCACACAAAGACCTAGAAGTATTTTGGCACGCTCATCGCGGGTTTCTTGATGCACCACTTATTGTGGTCGACCCGGATGTCACTAGCCGCTTTTCACTACGATTAATAAATGAACTAAAATCATTATGTGAAGGTATTAAATAAAGCGCATAAGCGTTATACTTAAGTCTAAAATATCAGTAAGAAGGTAAGAGCATCATTTCATGCGGATTGTTGTTGCGGGTTTTCTAGTTGTTATTAGTGTTGCATTATTTGTTTCGCTTCAGTGCACGGCGAAAGCGACGGCACAAGCTTCTGTTGCCGCTTCTCCTTATCTTATTGAACGGGTCGCTAGCAACGACTGGCTACTTATTGATGTTCGCTCACCTAAAGAGTTTGCCGATGGTCACATTCCTGGTGCCGTGAATATGCCCCACGAGAACATCAATGACTACCTCAGCGAATTAGAAGGCCACAAAAACAAACCTATCATCATTTACTGCCGTTCCGGTAGACGCGCTAAATTGGCGATGAAAGTGCTGGAAGAACTCGACTTCTCTGAAGTCATGCATTTAGAAGGCGACATGTTAGGTTGGAGCGCGGCAGGCATGACAGTTGACAGAATGTAGTCTAGTTGCTTTCCCCTGAAAACCACGCAATGCGCTAAAAACCAAGCGCTTAGCTGATAACTGTGTGTAACTCATCCCCTGTGATACACTCTTTTTATTCGATGATTGCATGAAACACCTATGAAAATAGATATTGCTACTCCGGCTATGTTATTTCCGGCAATTTCTTTATTGCTTCTGGCCTATACCAATCGCTTTTTAACCCTTGCGACTATCATCCGAAACTTTTCAAAAGAAGAGAAAGATGACAACACTCAAGCCCAAATAAAAAACCTTCGGTTGCGCATTCAACTGATTAAACGTATGCAAATAGCGGGGGTGGGCAGCTTTTTTCTTTGCGTGGTCTCAATGTTGGCCATTTATCTCACCTATCAACAAGTGGGAAACTGGGTATTCGCAGCAAGTTTAGTGTCACTACTCTATTCATTGTGGATGTCGGTAAGAGAAATTCTGATTTCTGTAGAAGCGTTAGATGTTCACCTTGATGGGATGAAAAACGCCCCTCATAAAGAAAAAACATGACGCCAACCAATCACATGAATCATTTAATTCAAAGCGATATAACTTACGAGCATTTAGCGCCTGAGTTTTTTCAAGGCGTGATTTCTCTTGGTAATTACGTACATGGTGACAACTACCTCACTAACGAGTTGCTCGCTGATTACTACACCAAAAGTTTTGTTGGCAATACTAATGCTAGCTGGGTAGCGCTATACAAAAATAAGGTAGTGGGTTTCAGACTGACCTTCGCACATACTCAATGGAAAATAGATGAATGGTGCTGCCCTTCCCTTTGGCCGGTAGATTCAAATACGGTGTGCTATTTCAAATGCAATACTGTAGACCCCGCTATGCAGGGCTGTGGAATTGGCAGTGTGCTATTAAGCAAGTCTATAGAATGTGCAAGAGCGCAAGGTGCTGAAGCGGGTTTAGCGCATATTTGGTTGGCAAGCCCAGGCAATAGTGCATTTAAGTACTTCACCAAAAATGGTGGCCAATTGATAAAAAAACACGCCAACAAATGGCGCTACGCATCTATTCACGAGGGCTATGATTGCCCCGTTTGTGAAGGCTATTGTGAATGTGAAGGTGCGGAAATGCTACTACAATTCTAATATCTCACATGACATAAACGCTCACAGCCATCTTATTTTATGACCTACGACCCTCTTATTTCCCGCTGCGTTTCATCAATGCTTCCCGTGCCCAAAAGCTACTGGCATGCTACGCATAAAGTGCCAACACTACCGCCTTTGAACAAAAAGGTTAATTCCGAATACCTCGTTATAGGTGGTGGCTATATCGGCCTATCCGCTGCAATCACGCTTGCTCAAGCTAAGCAGGATGTTACGCTACTTGATGCAAACTCACTTGGATTTGGCTGTGCAGGCCGCAATGGCGGTTTTATCCTCTCTGGAAGCGGTAGACTGTCATTAAGCGCTATAGAAGATAAATGGGGTCATACAGTTGCTACGGGCATGCAGGCCGAGTTTGACGGCGCCGTGGATTTGCTTAAAAAGCGTATTACAGCCTTTGATATGCAGGTCGATTTAGTAGAAGGGCCTTATTTAAAATTGGCCCATAATGTTAAGCAAGCCGAGCAACTGTACGCCAGTGCTAATCATCTAGCATCAAACTTCAATGTACCAAGCACTATCCTCACTTCAAAAGACCTTGCTGCCCGTTTTGGAATAAACGGGGCTTACGGTGGCGTTGAACTTGAAGGTGCATGCTTACACCCTTTAAAACTGGCGAGTGAATATGCAAGAGTCGCTAAAGAACTTGGTGCCACGCTTTTCTACGACTCACCAGCCATTCGCATTGAAAAGCAAAAAACAGGGTTCCTTGTCACCACGCCAAGCGGCTCGGTATCTGCTAAGCATTTACTCATTGCTACTAACGCCTATACCCCCAAACGCTTTCACGACAGCGTAGACAATAAGCAATTCCCCGTACAGTCGAGTATCTTTGTTACCGCCCCTTTAAATAAGGAGCAACGCGCTTCGACCGGGTTGACCACCCCCATGAGCTTTATGGATACGCGGATGATGAAATACTACTATCGAGTATTGCCAGATGGCAGATTATTATTCGGTGGTCGTGGTGCCGTAAAAGGCAAAAATGCAGATAACGCTTCAGAGAAGCAGCGCTTATACCGCGCTATGGTAAAAAGCTTCCCTTCACTTTGCGGAATCGCCATGGATTATTTTTGGAGTGGTTGGGTGAGCGTGTCGCTAGATAGCATGCCACGTATTTTCGTAGACAGTGAAGCCAGCAGTAATAACGCAAACCGTTCTGCTTATTCTATCGGTTATGCTATGGGGTATTGTGGTTCAGGGGTTTCCTTTGCCGCCTTTGCCGGGCAGCGGCTTGCTCAACGAATCATGGGCACAAGCGACCTCGACTTATCTCTTCCTATTTATCAATCGCCCCTTAAAAAATACCCATTTCCCAAGGCAAGAAGACTAGCGCTGCACGGTTTATATCAGTGGGCTAAAATTGCAGAGCGTTAGTCTTAGTAGATTTTTTACGAAAAGTCTGCCGTATTCACCATTGCGCACTGTTCGTTATTTAGGCTATGTTAGTAGTCTAATCACTGACGGAGACACCTCATGTCATACATCGATGCCTTTGCTGTAGCCGTTCCCACAGAAAACAAAGCGTTATACATTGAACACGCCAAACTCGCTGGCGATATTTTTAAAGAGTATGGTGCCACTAAAATTCTTGAAGCTTGGGGTGACGATGTACCCGACGGTGAGATAACGTCTTTTCCTTTAGCGGTAAAAGCCAAAGAAAATGAAACCGTAGTGTTTTCCATTGCATTTTGGCCATCAAAAGAAGTGCGTGATACCGCATGGCAAAAAGTAATGGAAGACCCCAGAATGCAGGAAAGCGAAAACCCCATGCCATTTGACGGTAAGCGCCTTATTTATGGGGGCTTCGTTCCTATGTTGGAATTGTAAGTAAAAAAGCCCGCTTAAATAAGCGGGCTTTCCAATACTAGCTTAGTGAGGCGTTAAGCTAACGTGATACGGGCAAACTTGCGCTTACCTACCTGATAAACGTTTTCACCTTTTTCAGTGAGTACTAAACGGGTGTCTTCTACTTTGTCGCCGTTTATTTTAACTGCGCCCTGTTTGATCATGCGCATGGCATCTGACGTTGAACCAACAAGTTTCGCTTCTTTTAATAAATTGCCGATAGCGATGCCTTCTTCACCTAGCGCTACTTCAAGCTCTGGCATGTCATCAGGAATAGCATTTTTCTGGAAGCGTTGAATAAAGTCTTGGTGCGCGCCTTCAGCGGCAGCATCGTCGTGGAAACGAGCGATAATTTCTTTTGCCAACATGATTTTGATATCACGCGGATTTTCACCGCCTTCAACGCGCGCTTTAAGCTCTGCTATCTCTTCTAACGGACGGAAGCTGATAAGGTCATAGTAACGCCACATCAAATCATCAGAAATAGACATCACTTTACCAAACATGTCGTTTGGCGCGTCCGTAATACCGATGTAGTTATTCAACGACTTCGACATCTTTTGAACACCGTCTAAGCCTTCAAGTAGCGGAACCATCACAATTGACTGCTGCTTTTGGCCTTGCTCTTTTTGAAGCTCACGGCCCATTAGCAAGTTGAAACGCTGGTCAGTACCGCCCATTTCAACGTCTGATTCAAGGGCTACCGAGTCCCAACCTTGCACCAGTGGATATAGGAATTCGTGGATAGCAATAGGCTGACCGTTGTTGTAGCGCTTCTTAAAATCATCACGCTCTAGCATACGCGCCACGGTTTGGCTTGCCGCAAGTTTGATCATACCCGCCGCACCAAGACCGTCCATCCACTCAGAGTTAAAACGAATTTCCGTTTTATCTTCATCAAGGATCTTGAACACTTGTTCTTGATACGTTTTAGCGTTTTCTAATACCTGTTCTTTACTTAAAGGCTTGCGTGTGACATTTTTACCTGTAGGATCGCCAATTAGGCCAGTAAAATCACCAATAAGAAAAACAACTTTGTGGCCTAGTTGCTGGAATGTACGCAACTTGTTGAGCAACACAGTATGACCTAGATGCAGATCAGGCGCAGTTGGATCAAAACCCGCTTTAATGGTTAGGGTTTTGCCGGATTTTAGTTTTTCAATTAAATCCTCTTCGGGGAGTATTTCATCAACGCCCCGTTTAATCTCAGCTATCGCTGTTTGCCAATCTTTCATTTGTTAATCACACTCTACATAACTGTACATTCAATATTGGCGGGCATTTTACGCTTACAACGGAACCATTAAAAGCTTTGCGCGTCAAAAAACGGGTTCCAAACAGTCATGTTGCGAAATCATACGGCATTTTGAATTGTTGATTCGTGAAACTTACTCTTTCTAACCTTGGTATGTATCGAGGTTAGCCGATTGGAAAGGAAAGGTTGGAGCAAACCCTCCACCGCAGGGATGCGGTGGCGGAGCCTCCATGGATGGATTTACGGCGTGTTTGCACAAACTTTTCCTTTTCCAATCTGGGCAGCTTGAAACTGCCTCGAACAATTTGCGCTAACAAAATAATGAGAAAAGTTGCATTTTTAAGCAACGTATGTGAAATAGTGTTGTGCACATAACATTTCTCAGGTGGGTTGTAGTATGAGAAAGAAATTAGACGCTTCAAAAGCGCTACATTTATATAAAAATTTACCTAAGCAACATAGAACCGGCATTGCGATCGCAAGCTTGTTTCTTGGTGGGCTTATCCTTTTGCCGTCGGAGCCTGTAGAGGCTAGCCGTCATCAAGAGGCACATATCTTAGACGCAGGTGTCCGCTACCCTGTAGATCTTAACATTACACCGTCAACCGACGTTTTTTCGAATGAAGAAGAGTCTACTTGGCAAACGTATAAAGTGCGAAGTGGCGATACCCTAGCAAAGCTTTTTAAGCGTGCAGGGTTCACATCGCGCGATGTTTACAATGTGACTCAGGCTGGTGAACTAACAAAAACGCTTGTTACTTTACTGCCTGGCGACGAATTATCGTTTAAAGCGAACAAAGATGGTAGCTTCGGCGAGTTAAAGTACAAGCTATCTTCAACGGAGACTCTTTTCGTTCGTCCGGATTCGACTGACGAAAACAGCAGTCTTGTCGCTGAATTAGAAAAACGCGATGTAGATATTCGCTACAACTTTGCCCAAGGTGAAATTCACTCAAGCTTTTGGAATGCCGCGAGAGATGCTGGGCTTACCAGCAACCAAATTATGAATTTGGCAGGTATTTTCGGCTGGGACATAGATTTCGCGATGGAAATACGCTCTGGTGATACGTTCAACGTTGTTTTTGAAGAGCAATACATTGATGGCGAATTCGTAGGATACGGCGATATCGTAGCGGCTGAATTTACCAACCAAGGCGAACAGTTCAGTGCAATCCTTCATGAAGACGGTACCTACTACACCCCGGAAGGTCGTAGTATGCGCAAGAGCTTCTTGCGTGCGCCAGTTAATTTCAGATACGTCAGCTCTAATTTCACGAAGGCACGTTTCCACCCAGTACAAAAACGCTGGAAAGCACACCGTGGTACCGACTACGTAGCAGCCGTTGGTACACCAATCATGGCCGCTGGCGATGGAAAAGTTATCAAAGCAGGCTATGATAAATATAACGGTCATCATGTATTTATTCAGCACGGCGAGAAATACACGACCAAGTATCTTCACTTTAAAAAGCGTGCGGTCAAAGTGGGCGACATCGTTAAACAGGGCCAAACGGTAGGTTACCTTGGAAGTTCTGGCATGGTGACAGGTGCACATCTTCACTATGAATTTTTGGTAGATGGCGTGCATAGAAATCCACGCACTGTAGAGCTGCCAAAAGCTTTACCCATAGCAAAGGAAGAGCGAGAAAGATTTATGGAAATTGCAAAACTTCGTCAGCAGCAACTCAACAACAACAAGCGTATTATGCTCGCGATGAAATAGTTGCGCTATGGCAAAATATATTGGCTTGATGTCAGGCACAAGCATGGACGGCGTTGACGCCGTTCTATGCGACATCTCTGCAACGACGTGCAAAACGCTTTCAGCACATACCATCCCCTACCCTAGCGAACTGCTTCACGCGCTTAATGATTTGTGTAATGAAGGCCCTGACGAGCTCAACACGCTTGGCATTGCAGATAGACTCGTTGCAGAAGCCTTTTCAGAAGTTACGTTAGCGTTACTTGATAAAAACAATCTTAAAGCGTCAGATATCACTGCCATTGGCTCTCATGGCCAAACAGTGCGGCACTACCCAAACTCTGATGTGATGTCTGCCCATTTTTCTAGCCCTTCTATCCGGGGCTTCACTTGTCAGATTGGCGACCCTAACACTATCGCTGCGCTCACCGGCATTGATGTTATCGCCGATTTTAGGCGCAAAGATATTGCGTTAGGCGGGCAAGGTGCGCCCCTGGTACCCGCTTTTCACAATGCGGTCTTCGCCAGTGAAAATAGATATCGAGCGCTGGTAAATATTGGCGGCATCGCAAACATTTCATTGCTTGCGCCAAAGCAAGATAACATACCACCTAGAGGGTTTGATACCGGGCCAGGTAATACCTTAATGGACCAATGGATTAGCCTGCATTTAAATGAAAGTTTCGATAAAGACGGTAAATGGGCCGCGTCAGGGCATTGCCATAACGGCTTACTAGGCAGGTTTTTATTAGATAATTACTTTTCTTTACCCGCGCCTAAGAGCACAGGTAGAGAACATTTCAATATTGATTGGTTAAGCAACGCCCTTGCCGATTACTTTCCCTCTAGTGCTGATTTACAAAGCGACGAAGAAAACAATAATTTAGCTCCAGAAGATGTTCAAGCCACTTTGCTTAGCCTTACTGGCAGCACTATCGCTCAAGAAATAATGAGACACCTACCTAGAGCGAGTGATGCGAACTTACAAAGTGAAGTGATTGTGTGCGGTGGCGGCGCGTTCAATAAAGCGTTAATGTCTTACTTAAACAACAACTTAAGCGACTATGCCGTAGCTGACAGTTATGCTCTGGGCATGCATCCACAGCAGGTAGAAGGCGCCGCGTTTGCGTGGTTTGCACATGCTTATTTGAATGATATTCCCGGTAATGTACCTACAGTGACTGGCGCTTCAAAAGCAGCGGTTTTAGGTGCGCTATTTAAAAAAGCATAAAAAAGAGCCACTGATGCAATCAGCGGCCCTTTGATACCATTCATTCAGAAGTACTATTTAGCGATTTCCATTTCCATATCTTTTAGTGTGCTAACATCACTATCAGACTGTGGTTTAGCAATGCTCTTTTTGGCTCGCATATCGAAATAGCCATAACCGCCCACAAGTAAAAAGCAGATGGCTGGTACGACATAAGATACAACCACACCAGCACTGTCAATAATGGCTGCTTGGAAGAGTGGCATGATAGCGCCGCCGAGAATCGCCATCACAAGGCCAGCTGCGCCTAATTTGGTATCTTCACCCAGCCCTTCAAGCGCAATGCCGTAAATCGTTGGAAACATTAGTGACAAACAGGCAGAGATAGATACCAATGCGATTACGCCTGCAATATTAGGAGACTGTGTCATGAAGATACATAGCGCCATGGCAACCAGTGACATGATCATTAGTAGTCTAGCTGGGTAGAGATATTGCATTACCCACGTCATCACAAAGCGAGAAATTAGAAATACAATCATGCTGTACTGTAAGATTTCGCCACCACTCACCTCATTGCCGCCAGTCGCTTTCATTGCATATTGAATAGTGAAGGTCCACACGCATGTTTGTGCGCCAACGTTGAAGAACTGAGCCAATACACCAAAACGGTAATGCTTGTTAGCAACTAAGCGCTTAAGCGATGCGCCCAACTTAACGTCTTCCACACTTGACTCAACCGATTCTTGAATTGGCGCTTTAATTAGGAAGATAGCAACCCAAACTAAAACAAGCACACATGCCATACCTACGTAAGGAAGCATTACTGCATCAAGCTCGCCCCCTATCACGTTTTTAAGCTCGCTTGCTGACATGGCGGCACGCTCTTGTGCAGATGCTTGATTCAAATTTGGCAATATAAGTGTTGCGGCCAAAAATACACCTAAATTGGTACCGACAGGGTTAAACGCTTGCGCTAAATTTAAACGACGTGTCGCACTTTTTTGATTTCCCATCGCCATAACGTAAGGGTTGGCAGAGGTTTCAAGAATAGATAAGCCACCAGCCAATACGAAAAGAGCGGCTAGAAAAAAACCATACGTCATAGTTTGGCTAGCAGGGTAGAAAAGAAATGCTCCCGCGGCCGCGCAGCCCAATCCTGTCAAAACGCCTGTTTTGTAAGAAAAGCGCTTGTTAATAAAAGCAGCAGGAATGGCTAAGCAAAAATATGCGCCATAGTAAGCAAATTGAACCAGTGCCGATTGCAGAGACGACATAGTAAATATCTTACTAAATACCTTTACCAAAGGGTCTGTCATGTTCGCAGCCACACCCCATGCAGCAAAGCAAATCGTTAACAATACAAAGGGAATCAGTGTGTCTTTGGAAACCAAAGGGGCGTTGTTTTTCATAAAAACGGCCTTTCGCTTGTAAAAAATTAGTTAAGCAATTTAAGCACCGACCATTTCCCCTGTCAATAAATCAATTTAATTTATTTATACTAAAATACGTTAAGAATTAGACTTTATATTTAGATGAGCATTAACAAAATAATCCCACCCACTTCTACTTATTGCACCTACAAACAAAATACCAGTTAATAATCAGCAAGATACATGAATAAAATAACTAACCGGAAAAATCTTACCGTGACGCTTTCTTTCCCAAGACATCATTTTTTTATTAACCAAAAATACACAAAATCAGAAAATAAAGTAAATAAACATGGTTGATTTAATGACAGAGGTTCGTTAAATTTCGTCAAAAGCATAGACATGTTAAAACGCTGTAACGAGAGCCCACTCTGATTTATCTAGCGTCAACAAAGAGTTAGCGAAGAATGTGTAGATGCCATCAGTCACACGCTCGTAACAAGCTACGGCTGATAAACATTTTTAATTGAGAGAATAACGATGAAAACAACTACAGCTACACGTCGCCTTTCTAAATATAAGAGAGGGTCATACACCACAATACTCGCTGGTACCGTTCTTATTGCTGCCACCGCGTCAGCATCACAAAGTAAGTTTCAAGAAGCGTTTGACTTTCAAGCAAGTTACACAGGCGAGTCAGCAACCAACATTGACGGTGGTGAGCGCAGAGGTAGTGCCTATGCTGGTCAGCTTTTTGTAGGTGGAGAACTCGACTTAAATACGTTAGCAGGTTGGGATGACACTAAAATTCATATTGCCATGACAAATCGACACGGTAAAAACTTAGCCGAGCACTACATCGGAAACAGCACATCTGTACAAGAGATCTTTGGCGGCCAAAATACCCGTCTTGCACGGTTTACGATTTCTTCCACATTTCTAGATGGCGATTTAGAACTAGAAGGTGGCCGTACTGTAGCGAATATCAGCTTTTTAGGCTCTGAACTTTGCCAGTACTTTCAAACCAATGCTGCCTGTGGGAACCCAACTTTTGTATTTAGAACCAGTAATTTTACTTGGTGGCCGGTTTCGAGTTGGGGTGGCCACGCTAAATACTGGCTTTCACCAAAAACATACTTTCATACCGGCGTGTACGAAGATAATACCAGTCATCAGGACTTAGGCGATCACGGCTTCGATTGGGCGACTAATGAAGCTACTGGCGTTGTTGTTCCGTTCACTCTAGGGTATCAAACTACTTGGGATAATGACGAACTACCAAGAAGATATGAAATTGGCGGTTGGTATGATGGCGCAGACTACACCGATCCTGTCTTTGATGATGAAGGCAACTATGCGGCGCAAACAGGTAATGATTACGCTGTTAGAAACGGTCGCTCGGGTATATTTGCTCGATTTGAACAAACTGTTACTCGCCCTAACCCACTCACGAAAGAAGGGTTAACGCTTTTCGGCGCCGTGCTAACCGGTACATCTGGCGAATTGATTGAAGACTATTATGTCAAAGCAGGCTTTGTACTAAGAGGTACCATGGCGTCACGTCCTGACGATACTCTGGGCTTCGTGTTTACCCGTCAGCAATACAGTGATGAAGCGCTAGAGGATCAGCGTATATTAAGAGCCATAAACGGCGGGGTTGGTACTCCAGCAAGTAGCCAAACCATGTTAGAACTGAGTTATGGCTATCAACTCAACGACCACGTAAGAATTCAGCCAAACGTTCACTACATCATCAATCCCGACCAATTCGCAGAGCGCGACAGAATAATGGCACTTGATGATGCTATTGTTCTAGGCCTAAGGTTCGACGTCAACCTAGCAGCTTTACTGTAAAGTTTTTTCTCCCTGCAATACACTCAATAGCGCCTTCGGGCGCTTTTTTATAAATCCAACTCCCCGCTATTCCTGTATTCAATACTTATCTTATGGCGTTTATAGCGCTAACAAGCGTAACGCTTCATCAACAAACTCTTCTTCGTTGAATAAGGAATACGAATGACAGACTCAGTACTTTTCAGCTCGTTCGATTGGGCAGGTAACACATTGCAAAACCGCATGGTATTGGCACCAATGACAAGAGGTAGAGCTGGCGCCGACCGCATACCCAATAAGATCATGGGCGATCACTATGTTCAGCGTGCAGATGCGGGGCTTATTATCACAGAAGCGACGACCATATCAGAGGAAGGCATTGGTTGGGTTGATACTCCTGGAATTTATACTGACGAGATGGTTGAAGGCTGGCGCTCAATCGTAGACCGCGTTCATGAAGCGGGTGGAAAAATCGTACTTCAACTCTGGCACACCGGGCGCGCATCTCACAGCGACTTTCACAACGGTAATTTACCTCTTTCAGCATCTGCTATCAAAATTGAAGGCGATGAGATTCACACGCCTAAGGGCAAAAAGCCCTACGAAGTGCCTAAAGCCATGACATTTGATGATATAAAGCGCACTGTAGGAGACTTCAAGAAAGCAGCTATTAACGCCAAGGCAGCAGGGTTTGATGGCGTGGAAGTGCATGCGGCAAATGGCTACCTTATAAACCAATTCTTAGATAACCGTAGCAACCAACGTAACGATAATTACGGTGGCAGTCTAGACAACCGATATCGATTCTTAAGCGAGGTGATGGACGCAGTATTGAGCGTATGGGAAAAAGAGCATGTCGGTGTAAGGTTGTCGCCAAATGGCGCATTTAACGACATGGGTGCTGACGACTTTCGAGAAACCTTTACTTATGTGGCGCAGCAGCTAAATAAGCTAGAGATAGGCTATTTACATGTAATGGACGGCCTAGCATTCGGGTTTCATGAGCGTGGTGAAGCCATGACGTTAGCAGAATTCAGGGCCCTTTTTAACGGTATGTTGATGGGAAATTGTGGCTATACAAAAGAAGAAGCGGAAAAGCGATTATCTGACGGTGATGGAGACATGATTGCGTTTGGAAGACCTTGGATCACAAACCCGGATCTACCTACTCGCTTTAAACACGACTACCCACTGGCATCATTTGATGATCCGTCGGCATGGTACGGAGGCGGTGAAGAAGGCTATAACGACTTTGACACGTACCGAGAAAAAAGCGGAAAAGATGCGATGACATCGCTGACCTAAACTGGTTCTGGGCAGAGCAAACCGCTCTGCCCTTGCCTTGCGCCCACTGAATTTTAATCAAACAGTGTGTATCAAACACTGTGCCCCATGTATACGCTTCGCTATTAATACTATACCTGATCTATACCTGATCTGTGCCTAAACTAGGCTTAAACTATGCCTAACTTGCAGAAAGCTGGTGACTGCAGAAAAATGGTTAATTAAACGATTTCGTCTTAGCTGCTAACACGGCAAGTTTTTCCAAGCACGACATCCACGCGAAGTTGTGCTGATCGCACTCTTGCTTATTTAAAAAGCCCTGTTGAACAAGAACTAGCCTTACGTTGTCTTCTTCGGTCTTTTCGAAGTGAATGTCCACCGATGTCATTACCGACTCTTCCATGTCATCTTCCCACGCCCAGGAAAAAGACAGCTGCTCATTCGCTAAAATGGTCACGTATTCGCCGGTCAATGACATTTCTATACCGCTGGGATCCATCATTTTTATCCGATAACGTCCTCCCTCTTTGAAGTCACTCATAATTTGTGTAACTGAACAATCGCCTGGTGCAAACCACTCTGAGAGATACTCAGGTTCGTGAAATGCTGTAAAGATAAAGGGCAATGATGCATCTAGCGTTACATCAATTTTAAACTCGTGCATAAAGCCGCCTTAGTTATTTTGTGAAGGTAAGGGTTTTAGTGTCTTTTTACTTTATAGCAAAGAGAATCGCTCATCATCACTAATAAGCTTTGCCAAAAATAAAAAATCCCGAGCCCGCGTAAGGAAAGGCCCGGGAGAAGGAGAACATCCTCAATATGTTTTATCGACAGTTCAAGACAATTTCTTAAACTAAAAGTGCACCTAAGCCCCTTTCATCAGTGAATCCATACTGGCCTTGCTGCCAAAATGCTGTGAGCTTACTCTCTCACTTACTGATAAATACAAGTTATCAATGTCGGCGTTTGCCATAAATTTCTCACAAAAACCAGGCGCATGAGGCTCTATAAAATGCTTGGCGGCCAGCATAAAGTGAGCAATAAGCTGCTTAACATTGTCTGTCCCCATTGCAATACGCATAGTCGTTAATTCTATTCCGGCTTTTTTCTGTTCGTCGCCACTGAGTTCTGAATGAGACGTCAACGCGGGGCACAAAACAATCGTATTGTTTTGACCTATGCTTACCTGGTGGCTAAAGGCCGGCTCTAGGGCATCGAAAAAGCGCACAAACACGTCGCGCGGTAAATTCGCGGGCGCCATGTCTACGGTGAATAAGGTACAAGGCCAGCCGTGCGTATGCTGTTTCTCGCGCAAACCTGCATTGCTGTGTTCAGGCAACGCATGACAGTTAACGCGAATTTGGTCGTGGGCATTTAGGAATGAGGTAAAGACTTGAGTATTGATAACCTTAGTCATCATGCGCTGTTCCAAGGTCTTCATACCGTTTAATACATCAAACGCCTTTTCAGAATCTAGGAATGCACCTTTGATGTAGTACACATCCCAGAACATGGTTTCTGACCAGTCTACCCCGTTTGCTGAGCTGCCTTTTGGCTGGAACATGCGATGTCCCTCGCCTATTACAACGCCCGCTGTGGTTGCGCCACTACCACACAAATCTTTGGTGTAGCTGTGGATGACATAATCGGGACGTGAGGCTTTGTTTTTATGCTGTAGCGGTTGGTGCAACACAGGCGTAGCAAGCGTAGAGTCCAACATAACTAACGCATTTTGTGCGTGTGCTAACTCACATATTCCGGGTACGTCCAGTACGTAACCATGTGGGTTGCATGGCGACTCTAGATACACATGCATTTTTGCACCATTGTCTAAACGTGAGGCATGCTCGGCCTTTGTTTGCTGCATAAATGACGCAAAGCTTTGTGCGTCATAGCCATCAAACCATGCAATTTGAATATCCATACGGTTGCTGCGAGCGAAGTAATCATGAAGCAGCTGATACACCCCACCATATACATTCCTAGAAACAATGAGCACATCGCCATGACTCAGCACGTTCGATAAACAAGCGTCAATTGCCGCCATGCCCGAATTGAAATTCCACGCCAAGTATTCCGCGGCGTAAGGGCCCGCTTCCATATCTACAATTGCGTTAGCAAGGGAGATGTTGGTAGGGTTTAATAATCGCGAATAAATTTGATGGGTAAACTCTTTTCCTTGAAAAGCATCGTCTACCCATTCAGTACAGGCATATACATAGGTTGCAGTTCTTACGACCACGGGCGTTGCTGAAAAAAGTGCAGTGACATTGTCGAATAGTGGATAGTGCCCTTGTGAGCCGTTGCCGCTCGACAAGCTTTGGTATGTGGCTCTAAACGGGTTTTGCAGCGTATCTAATATTTTCGCAATTTGAAAAGACAAAAACTTTTTAGCATTGAAATAGGCAAGCCTGTCTTCTTTATCAAGTTCTTGCAACGTATTACTAGTAATATCCCAAAGCTGCATAACGCTGGCCTGAGCACCGTACAAGTGATGAGCCGTATTGGCGAGTGCCTTGCCATAGTCGCTTTGTGCACTTATGCCGAAATGTGAAAGTTGTTCCTCAACTAACGCCTGCGACGTTTCGGCTTGGGTCGTGTTACGCTTAGGTGATAGTACTTTTGCGTGCGTTACATCAACATCTATTGAATTTTGGAATTTGTTTTCTGACTGCATAGCGATTCCGTTGCAATTTAACTTCAGGTGCAAATACATAACACCGACACTGTTTACAAAAATGTAAAACTTAAATCACATTTTTAGAACAACCAGGTTAACGATAATGCATTCAGGCAGAGGAAAGAAAAGTTTACTTTAGGAGTGTTAGACCAATGACAGCGAGGAGTTCGAAGGTGATTGAACTTACTATTTTAAGTAATGAAGCTAACGATATTGCAGATGCACTTCGAGAAAAAATAGCAGATAACGATAGCTTCATCGGGGCAGATGGCTGCCCACTTATAACGCTTAAACAAATAACTACGCGTTCAGAAGATGTAGATACCAAAGACGTCAGCGTGATGCTCGCAGACCCTGATCTCGCTTCTAATATCATCCACAGCTGTGCAGCGATTACTTGGTGTCAATCAACGTGGGCGGGCAATGCCCCACTGTTAAACGCAAATAAATCAGACTACACGCTTACTGGGCTAAAAGGAATTTTCGGTAAGTTAATGCGGGAATACGTTTTTGCCTATTTACTGGAGCATGCTAGAAATACAAAAGCGTTTGAACAAAATCAGCGCGCCGCCCAGCCGAAGTGGGAGGCATCAAAACGGGTACCGTTAAATGGTCAAACGCTGGGTATAGTCGGACTTGGCAGTATAGGGCAAGCACTAATTCCGGTTGCTCACGCCTTCGGTATGCAGGTTGTAGGTCTAACGAGAAGCGGGAAAGAAGTGGAAGGCGCTAATGCTGTTTACACTCCTGACGACATCGACGGGTTTGCCAGTGCATGTGATCACGTCGTGAATTTAATGCCAGATACTCCCACAACGCAAAACTTGCTATCTCACGGCTTTTTTAATGCACTTAAACCTCATAGTGTCTTCATTAACGCGGGTAGAGGCAGTGCAGTTGACGACGATGCGCTTTTGCAAGCTTTAGACAAAGGCGCTTTGGCGCATGCAGTATTGGACGTATTTCGCAGCGAGCCCCTCGACCCCGTTCACCCGTTTTGGCAGCACCCTAATATTTCAGTGACTGCTCACACGGCCGCAGAATCTCAACCTAGCGATGTGGCAGATGTGTTTTTAGACAATGCGCTGCGCTATATCAAAGGCGAACCGCTTAAATACCAGTTTGATTTTGATAAGGGCTATTAATTGTTTAGTAGCCCTTATTTTAGCACCCCTTTCTATAGCACATTCAAAAACTTGGTTGAGCGTAACTATAGAGTGGTGATTGTAAGTTAGGACAGCATTACCTATTTATACCTAATTTGCCTACATTTACCTGGCCATGATATCTGACTAAATCTAACTACGCGGGTCAGTTGCGGTTACTTCAATTCTGTTATGGTGCTTTTCATGGAACGCTAACAATTGTGGGTAGTCTTTCATGCTGTGTAATTCGCGGAAAAGCACCCAGTCGATCATGCTATACAAACAGATTTCCGGGTAAGTCCATCCACTAAAGCCACCCGCATCTAGTTGTTCTGACAACGCATCCAATACTGCTTCAATCCGCTCATTTTGAAGTCGGTAATACATTTTATCTTCGCTAATATCAAAATCTGAACGCTTTAGAAGCATAAGCTGAACAAATGAATCGTTAGCGGCGTCAATTAATGTTAGCTGATTCTCTTCTTCCCAACTTAACCCATCATGATCAAGCTTATCGGCAAGATAACTATAGATAATGCGAGAATCGAAAATCATTTGCCCATCGTCTTCAAGGCAAGGTACTTTTAAGGTTGGGTTGCGCGAAGCAAGCAGTTCGCGATCTTCACCTGAAAAGATTTGAAGATTTAAAAATTCGTGTTCTGTAGACGCTAATACAATGCGAATGCGGCGTACATAGGGAGAAGTAGTAGAGCCATATAATTTCATAAACGCTGTCCTAAACTATGGTCGTTTGTTGAAATCAGTGTAGCCAGAATTTGAAATTAAAAGGAAGTATTGTAAGTAGAACAACCGACAGGCATACAAAATGATGCGATGTATGCCTATCGCTTTAACTGCAAATGGTTATAAATGCAGACTTTCGTGTTTTAAGCGCTCAGCGTTTAGCTCGCTTTTAAACGAACTTACTTAAACGCTAAAGCTTGCGCCACAGCCGCAGGTAGTCGTGGCATTAGGGTTTTGAACTAAAAAGCGTGACCCTTCAAGGCCATCCACGTAATCAACTATTCCACCTACTAGATATTGTAGGCTCATTGGGTCGACAACCATAGTTACTGTGTCTTTCTCAATAGTCATATCGCCTTCGTTCACCTTCTCATCGAATGTGAAGCCATATTGAAAGCCCGAACAACCACCACCTGTTACGTATACACGTAATTTCAAATCAGGATTTTCTTCTTCTGAAACAAGGGCTTTCACTTTCGCTGCTGCAGCGTCTGAAAACTCAATTGGCAACGCCGTTTCTACAGACATACCCACCTCTACAATAATCTCGTGCTAACGCACTTTCTGCTTGCCCGCAATTATCTAATACTTGCGGATAGTTAGCAATTATTGGGGCAAAACTTAACGAATCAACCTCAGCCATGAGTTAACAATCAAACCATGAAATAACAAGCAAACCATGAGATAAAAATTAAGCCATGTAATAGCACTTGAACCAACTAGTAGCACCTGAATTAACTCTAGTAGCTCTCGAACTATCCAAACAACGACTGTGGCTAACCTGCATTAAAGCGTAAATTTACTGATAGTGTTATCCAACGCTTTCGCCTCTTCATCAAGCTCATTGACCAAGCTATAGCTTCTTTCCATACTGCGAGATGTTTCCTCTGCCGTTTGCGAAATGACAGAAATATTTTCGCTGATCTCACCGGTAGCTGCAGATTGCTCTCGGGTTGCTGAAGCCACATGGGTATTGGCTTCGGTTAACTTGCTTACCTCAGCCGATATGTTTGAGAGAGCCTGCACACAGGTTGATAAGAACTCAGACGTGGCTTGTGTACTTTCGTTACCTCGCAAGATATCCGCTACAGTGTCCGACGTGCGCTTGTTTAGTTCATCCATAAGCTGGCTAATTTCTGTCGTAGACTCGTTTGTTCTTTTCGCAAGGTTTCTAACCTCGTCTGCCACCACTGCGAAACCTCTGCCCTGTTCCCCAGCTCTAGCCGCTTCAATAGCTGCATTTAACGCAAGTAGATTAGTCTGCTCAGAAATGCCTCTGATCTCATCCAAAATAGAAGAAATAGAATTAATACTGCTAGAGAGCTCGTTAACTGAGTTGACCGACTTTGTCATGACACCGCTAAGCTCACTCATGTTTTGCATAGCCTTGTCTATTGTATTGGCACTAGCGCTGACGTTTTCTTCGGTAGTATTAGCGACTTCAGATGCGCCCTGAGCACTGTTTGATATTTCACGTACAGTCAAGTCCATTTCTTCAATTGCTGCAGCTACCGAGTTGGTGCTGTCGGTTTGTCTTGAAGAGTAGCTTTGGGAAAGCTCTATTTGTTCGTAAACTTGGGCAGCTATGCCCTTTACGTGCTGCGCACTTTCTGAAACCTGGAGGAACATGGCATGGAGCTTTTCCAAAAATAAATCTATTTGAGCAGATAAAGCGCCAACCTCGTTATCTTCACTGATATTCAAGCGAGCAGTAAGGTCGCCATCCCGTTCGTTTAACGAAGTAACAGCGGCGGTAATAGTATCAATAGGTGCAAAAATCTTGTTCGACAAGAATCTCATTCCCACCAAACCTAGCGCTATGATAATAAGCGCAATGAGTATGTTAGTTAAAACAGCCGTGTTAATGGCTCCGTAAAGCTCATCGGTTGGAACTTCTGTAACTAAATACCAATCCAAGGAATTCAGTTTTACTGCAAGACGTGTTACATCATTGCCAGACACTTCTAGTTCACTGGGATTGTTCACAAATGCACTTGCATTCAACTTTTCGCCACGCTTTGACATGTTTGGGTGCAAAGCAATACTACCGGCGTCGTCAACTAGATAAACAATGCCACTCTCAGCAACTTTATAAGAAGCTATCAGCTTAGACATAGCATCTAACGATAAACCGACTCCAGCAAGCGCTACGCGCTCTCCTTCAACTTTTATCGCATAATTAATGAACGCTGAAGCAACGCCGTTCGATTTGTTGATATCAATAGCAATTTCAAAAGGCTGACTGCTATTAATAAAGGTTTGAAACCAAGCGTCGCCTTGAGGTGTGATCTGGCGATCTATACCATCATGGGTATAGTAATTATTAGAGTTTCCCGACACAACATAAGCACTAATGGCATTACTTTCTCGCTTTATTTCCGCAAGGTGGCTGGTAAGTACGTCAACGCCTTCTGAAGGCTCACCATTTTGCATCCAACGTTTTATGTACATATTGTTAGCCAATGAACGGCTTGGGAGTATTGTACTCTGCAAATCTAATTCAACAGCATTCTTGACCTCTTCAAGAGCGGTAGGTAGGTCTGATGTCTCTACCTTATTAGTAAGAAAAGTTAAAATAGACGTTGCAAATACGGCCGTGGTAATCACCACAGGTACAATAAGCGCGGAAATTAACGCAATGAAAAGCAAACGCTTTAATTGCATATTGATTTACTCCAAATAAAATTAAATAACTATCAACACTAAGTGTGGCTTAAAAACGCCATACTGCCAGCGCTTGAACAACGCTGTCTTCTTCTTGCGTTCCTAGCTTGTTGTTCCAATACTGATACTCTACCCCTAGAAACAGCCTGTCCTTCACATTGAAGAAAGCCTGCCCAGCGTCCCATCGCGCTTGGATTTGAGCCAATACCCACGACTCGACTACAGCGCCAGGTATTTCAGATGTTCTTTCATCGATGTACTCTGCATGTCCTTCAATATAAAATTGCTGTGAAGAAAGACTTAGGGGGTATCGCCAAGCAATATCAACCATCCAGCTGTCGTCTTCTTTAGGTGCTCCACCAGCACTGAGTCCCTCGCTATCATCTAAATATGCGGTGACAAGCACATTCAAAAACTGGAAGCCTTCTACGTCGAGATGAAGTTGAATGCCTGGCAGATATTTTAAAACGTCTGACTCTGGCGCCATATTTACGCCCATGACAAAACTGATATCGCTAAGCACGCCACTGTAATTAGCATTAAATAGAGCTTTAGAGCTGAAAGTGGGGTACCACTCTGCGTATAGTTCATCACTGGCGGACGTGCTTGAATAGTCAGCAAAAAAGAAATTTCCGCCATACTCCCACCCGCTGGCATGCTGGAACGTAAAAATTGTTGTAGTAAGTTCGGTACCCGAGGCCTCAGCAAAAGGCTGATTGAGCTTCCCGTGCTGGATATGAAGCTCGTTTTCACTCCATGTTGCACTATGGGTATTAAGAGAAAAAAGACAAATTGCCGTCAAAAGAACCAACGAAGAAACGTTGAACTGCATACTTAAATCCTGTTAGCGTAATTTGACAGGTAAGTGTAGACGCTCTTTTTAATTCTGCATGAGATTTCTTAAAAATTAATAATTCGTGGTAAAAACTCTGATATCTATCTGAAATATAGGTTATTTATATGAGCTCTTCTCATTCAAAAACTTCCGCTACCTTGTTTGACGATTTCGGTCGTTCTCGATTTAGTGAGAAAGAAGAATACAAAAATCAGTTAAGTGCATGCCAAGAATCTCTTTTTCATGTTCAGCAGTCCTACTATCACCAAAAAAGACGCGCGCTTATCGTTTTTGAAGGTTGGGATGCGTCAGGCAAAGGTGGAGTTATACGACGTATCACAGAAAAGTTAGATCCTCGCTCCGTGAACGTGTGTCCAGTAGCTGCACCAACAAAGGAAGAGCGTGAAAAACACTTTCTTTATCGTTTTTGGAAACAGATCCCTTCACCTGGAAAGCTCACAATTTTTGACCGTTCCCACTATGGACGAGTGCTGGTTGAGCGGGTTGACGAGCTAATCCCCGCTACAGACTGGCAGCGTAGTTATAAAGAGATAAATGAATTTGAAAAAACGCTTAGCGATAATGGTGTTCGCATCATAAAGTTGTTTATGCATATCTCTGCCGATGAGCAGCGCGAAAGGTTTGAAGAGCGCTTACACAACCCTTTTAAGCGTTGGAAGCTCACTGAAGAGGACTTACACAATCGTCGCATGCGCGAACATTACGTTGAAGCTATCAACGATATGTTCGAGAAGACTCATACCGATTACGCCCCATGGCATATTATAAATGGAGAGTACAAGTGGCAGGCGAGAGTTGACGTACTTGAGACCCTCGTTCAAGCATTAAGTGAAGGGGTAGATATTACCCCTCCCCCTTTAGATGAGAAGCTCATTGCTATGGCTTCAAAACAACTAGACGTTAACGAGGAAAAGCTAAGAAGCACCGATAAAGAATAATCTATTACTATTTTCTATCGGTTATTACCAACTAGTTTTCCGGAAGCGTTACGTTTAGCTCTAGTACGCTGCATTCGTCATTATTATCAAGCTGAACTGACACCTGATCATCCGCGATAGAAACGTATTTTCTAATCACTTGGATAATTTCTTGCTGCATCATGGGCAAGTAATCAGGTTCGGTTCGCTTTTTACGTTCATGTGCAACGATAATTTGTAACCGCTCTTTAGCTACAGCGGCAGTGCTCGGCTTTTGCTTCTTTTTGAGCAGGTCGAAAATTCCCATTACTTCCCTCCTAGAAGACGCTTAAAGAACCCTTTCTTTTCTGCTTCAAGGAAACGATGTGGAACAGTTTCGCCTAGCAGACGTTTAACGGCGTCAGCATAAGCTTGTCCTGCATTCGCCTCTTCGTCAAGAATAACCGGCTGCCCTTGGTTTGACGCTTTAAGCACTGACTCTGATTCTGGAATGACACCTAAAAGTGGGATAGCCAAAATTTCTTCTACATCTGCAACACTTAACATTTCCGCACTTTCTACACGCGTTGGGTTGTAGCGAGTAAGAAGCAGATGCTCTTTAACCGGTTCGCCTTTTTCTGCGCGCATCGATTTGCTTTGTAAAATACCTAAAATACGATCTGAGTCACGTACCGACGATACTTCAGGATTGGTTACTACAATGGCTTCATCAGCAAAATAAAGCGCCATTTGAGCACCTTGCTCGATACCTGCTGGCGAATCACAAATGATGTACTCGAAGTCTTTCTTAAGCTCATCTAATACTGCTTGCACACCCTCTACAGTAAGTGCATCTTTATCGCGAGTTTGAGAAGCGGGAAGAATGAAAAGATTTTCCGTTCTCTTATCTTTAATTAGCGCTTGTTTTAGTGACGCTTCTTTATTGATAACGTTAACGAAGTCGTAAACAACGCGGCGCTCACAACCCATGATAAGGTCAAGGTTTCGCAGGCCTACATCGAAATCTATCACTACCGTTTTATGACCTGCTAACGCAAGCCCCGTACTTATTGCTGCACTCGATGTAGTTTTACCTACACCACCTTTTCCTGAGGTTACTACGATAATCTTTGCCATCTATTCTTTCCTATTAGTGCGTACAAAGCATTAAGCTAACGGCTCTATACGTAATGTTTCTTCTTCTAAATACACTTGTGCAGGCTTCTTCCAGCACTCACCCTTTACGGTGTCATGCATAATGAATTGCCCAGCAATTGAAATGAGTTCTGCGTCTAATGACTGACAAAATACACGAGCCCCCGTGTTGCCTTTAACGCCAGCTAACGCGCGTCCGCGCAACGTACCGTAAACATGAATGTTGCCATCAGCCAAAAGCTCAGCACCTTCGCTCACTGACGCAGTTACTACTAAGTCACTGCCTTCAGCATAAACTTGCTGACCAGAACGTACAGGACGATTGACAACTTTAGCAGGCTTAAGTGCGGGAGCTGCTGTAGGCGCAGACTCGCTTTTGGATGGCTCTGCAGCCGCTTGCTGTTGAGCCTGAGGCGCGCGCTCGTCGCTATGGGCTTTGTTGCTGCCGCTTTCAGTGCCGTTATTAGCGCTCTCTTTTTGTGAGCGAAGCGCGCTATCTGTAAATTTACTTTGGCTTACATCAGCTAATCCCAAATCATTAATGGTCGGTTTCAGCTCTGCCACTTCACCTTTCACTGCCATAGGCTGCAATTGCAACCGACGGCAAAGTGCAACCAGCAGTTCAAACTCGGTAGCAGACAAAGGCTTTATCAAATGCAAAATCAGTGAGGAACGGGTAAAGAACTGCGGCGCGCTCGCAACTTTCTTAGATAGCTGAGCTTCGAAGTTATCTGGCTCAAAATCTATTACTTCTAACACAATACTGGTGAGCGTAGTGCCCTTCATGCGAAAGCAAGTTTCTGTCATTTTTTCATCCCGAAAAGGCGTTACTTTTTTCCTAGCAATTGGCCATCAAAATAAGTAAAACCTATTAGCGCTAATGTCTGTCGCTGTCTTACGCAGCTATACAAATAATTTATAACATCACTGTACCAAAATTCCTGTTCACATACAGCAACTCTATACCGGTTAAAACAGGTTTTGCCTAAGCTTTTTAGCTAGGAACGTGCCAACCATCGAATAGTTTTTAGGCAAGCAGGTGCTCTGCGATTTTTTTACCCAATTTCCTTTGAGTCAAACCACAAAAAAAGTGCGATGGTAAATCGCACTTCTTTCAGTCCACATCGGTTTCTAGACCTTTTTTAAGCGCTTTACAGCTAAGTGAGTTTTCTAGGGTCTAGCAGGGCTTCCAGCTCATCCCGAGAGATATCTGTCATTGCTTCAGCCACATCGATAACAGGCTTATTCTCCTTATACGCTGCTTTGGCAATTTCCGCGGCTTTTGCATAGCCGATGACAGGATTGAGCGCGGTAACGAGGACAGGGTTTCTGTAAAGAGGCGCTTCAATGTTATCTTGGTTGACCGTGAATCCTTCAATTGCTTGTTCGCCAATAAGCGTCGCACTGTTGGTCATTAGCGACAAGCTTGATAACAAATTGCTGGCAATCATAGGCAGCATGACGTTGAGCTCAAAGTTTCCAGACTGCCCGCCTACGGTAATTGCCGCATCGTTACCTATCACCTGTGCACAAGCCATTGCCACCGCTTCAGGAATAACTGGGTTAACCTTACCTGGCATTATCGACGAGCCGGGCTGTAATGCTGGCAAAGCTATTTCGCCTAAACCTGCTAGCGGACCGGAATTCATCCAGCGCAGGTCGTTGGCAATTTTCATTAAGGTTACTGACAGGCTTTTCGTGGCACCTGAAAGCGTTACTGCAGTGTCTTGAGAACCAATAAGCGCGAAGAAATTATCTGCTGGTTTAAACGCGATATCGGTCAGTTCTCCTAGCGTATCTGAAAATGTTGTTGCAAAGTCAGCATGGGCGTTTACACCCGTACCCACTGCCGTACCTCCCTGAGCAAGGGTTTGGATAGCAGGTTGCAAAGCACGAAGATTTTTTAACTGCTGCTTAAGCTGAGATACCCAAGCGAGTAGACTTTGATCCATTCTTACTGGCATCGCATCCATAAGGTGAGTGCGCCCGGTTTTACAATATTGCGCGACAGACTTTGCTTTCGTTTCAATAATGCTAACCAAACCTTCCACAGCAGGCACTAGCTCATTTGATAAGGCAATAGCCGCGCTTACGTGAATGGTTGTTGGTATTACATCATTTGAACTTTGCCCATAATTTACATGATCGTTCGGGTGAACCTCTTCACTTGAATAACGAGATGCCAAACGGGCTACTACTTCGTTGGCATTCATGTTTGTACTGGTACCGGACCCCGTCTGAAAGACATCTACCGGAAAATGCTGCATCACATCATCAAGGGCTAACAGTTCATCGCAGGCTTTAACTATCGCCAAACCGCGATCGCTATCTAGTGTTTTCAGCTTCATATTTGCTTGCGCTGCAGCTTTTTTTACAGTGAGCAACGCGCGTATAAAAGCTTCAGGCATCCGCTGTCCACTGACCGGGAAGTTTTGAATAGCACGTTGAGTTTGTGCGCCGTAAAGTGCATCTTCAGGCACTTGTAACTCACCCATGCTGTCGCGTTCTGTGCGTGTTGCTGTCATAACTCGTATCCTTGTGTTGATGTAACTGAATTTTTGGCGTGTTTATCACGCTGTCATCAAAGGTCTACCCGGGCTACCAAGTGCAAACAAAGAGTACTCAGTAGATATCTCCCTCGTTAGCCGCTCATAAAAAATGTGGGACTAGCACATGCATATTTATTTTTAATCTTGCAAGCGTAATTCGATCACTCTCGGTACAGGCGTAGCGCTCAGCGTTAAGTAAAGGCCTGTATAAGTGGTCTAAACAGGCATAGCGCCATTGTTTACAAACTAGCGGGTCGCAAATGACTTCATACAGCAATTCAACGGCATTGATATAAATCGCAAACTTGTCGCTTTTTTGTGGCAGTAAATTAGCGATGCAGGTCACACTGTCTAAATAGTTAACCAATACATCCCGTTCAATATCGTTGTGTCCAAAACGAATTTGTTTACGTGCATTTCGTATCGATGACATTAGCTTTTTCGTTTATCAAGAGTGCATCAAAAAATAACGCGGTGAATAGGCAAGAACTATTGATAGCAAACTCACCATAAAAACTCAAATGATAATTATTAGCATTTAATATGATCCAGTGCTATGCTTTTTCGTATTGAAAATGGAATCTTCTAATTCCACCGAAAGGTGCGGTTAATCTATATTCAAAGGATATTATTCATGATGAAGAAACTACTTGGCGGCACAGCCCTTTTTCTTTTAGCTTCCAGTGCATTTGCTAATGAATGTGAGACTACTGTGGAATCAAATGACGCGATGCAGTTCAATACAAAAAACGTAACGATTCCTGCAAGCTGCAGCGAATTTACCGTTACGCTTAAGCATACTGGTCAACTCCCGAAGCAATCTATGGGTCATAATTGGGTAATGACCACCAAAGCCAACGGGCAAGCAGTGGCAACAGACGGCATGAGCGCCGGACTCGACAATGACTACATCAAGCCAGATGATGAACGTGTAATTGGCGCTACAGATATAATTGGTGGTGGCGAACAAACCTCTACTACGTTTTCTGTTGAAGGTCTAAGCAAAGACGAAGAATACATGTTCTTCTGCTCATTCCCCGGTCATATCGGAATTATGCAAGGAACAGTTACCCTTTCTAGCTAAGCGTATGCGATTTGTCGATAGGCAAACGGAAGGCGCACTTTCAATTGTGCGCCTTCAAAATAGTGTTCAGTAATTTAAGAGTGAAGTGGTAATGGATACAGCGCCCCAAACATCGAAAAGTTCAAGAGCGTTGGAGAGCGATAATTATCGGCCACGTTTTCTTGGTAGCTTTACTCAAGGTTTTATGCAAAGCACTCTTTACCCGCTGTTAGCTAATAAGCGACTGTTGATGCCGCTTTTAGTTTTAATCCTACTTACTCATAGCAGTACCCATTCTGTAACGCTTTCAGTTTTATCAGACGCATACTTCCAAGTAGCAGCATTTGTTTATGCATCACTTGCACTTTATTACTTGGCCACATTGCGGGTCTCAGCCGATGCTATTGGCAACTACATGGAAACCCACCCCGTCCACGAGGTAGGCCTTTCGGCACTGCTTGGTGCTTTACCCGGCTGTGGTGGTGCAATTATTGTGGTAACGCAGTACACACGAGGTGTTACCAGTTTTGGCGCTGTGGTAGCGGTATTAACCAGCACCATGGGAGATGCGGCGTTTCTATTACTAGCCCAAGCACCATTAGATGCGTTAACCGTAATGGCAGTCAGTGTCACCGTGGGCGCTGCAACGGGATTAGTGGTTAATAAATTCCATAATTATCGAGCACCTGAAACGGTTGATTCTAACCAAGAGCCCCAGAACACAGATAAACATCAAGCACTAAGCCATAAAGCCGCTTCACTATCTACAGCATTCTGGATGATTGTGAGCTTACCGTCGCTAGCAGTTGCCTTGGCTCTGGCGTTTCAACTCCCCGTTCACAGTTACTTGGCTATCAGTGAGAATACGCTAACACTAATTGGCGCTTCTTTATGTATAGCAAGTTTGGTGCTTTGGTCACTATGTGGTTCTGGAAGCGGATACGCCTCTATTGCCAAAGAAGACGTCATTCCGCCCCCGCCTAAGTGGCAGGAAAAAGCCGCATTAGATACGCAATTTGTATTGGCATGGGTGATACTCGCATTTTTGATTTTCGAGCTTTCTGTTGTCTGGTTTGGACTAGACATAGCGGGAATGCTTAAAGCTATGGGACCTGGCTTGGTCGGCTTGGCTATTGTTATAGGTTTTCTACCCGGCTGCGGCCCTCAAATACTGGTCACTAGCTTGTATTTAAATGGCGCAGTCCCTTTTTCAGCTCAGTTAGGCAACGCGATTAGTAACGATGGCGATGCCTTGTTTCCCGCTATCGCGCTTTCACCAAAAGCAGCCCTTATCGCTACTGTGTATTCTGCCATTCCAGCTTTTCTTGTGGGCTATGGCTACTGGTACCTGTTTGAATATTAACAAGATCATGCCCTAGAAATTATTAAGCTTTTACTTACCAAAACCATGGGCGTGAATAAATCATATGTGTGGAAAACCTAAGTATACCTAGCTATGTACTTAGCCAAACTATGGTTGTAAGAGACTTACTCTACGTCAACTGAAAGCGCTTCGCTCCATGGGACGCTAACCTCATAGTTGCCCTTGCGGGTTTTATATTGATAAACCCGTGTAGTAAAATCGATAGACTCTACATCTATATCCTCTTCGATATTAAGCGTTACGTTAACCGCTTGGAAAAAACGAAAACGATACTTAACGTCTTCAGCAAGTAGGCTTGAACTGCCAGATTCTAGCCTAACAGGCTTTCCATCTCTTTTGCCTACAATAGCAATATCTAAGTTGCCATTTATCACTGCTTTTCTCTGTTTAGATTGCAGTAAGACTAACCTGAGCTGATATGATGTATCGCTTAATTTAAAGATCTCTACCCCTTCAATAGCAAAGCCTTCATCGGTTTTCTCGGGCGCCATAACACGCTCATAGAATCTTAACAGCTCTTGTTGTGCTTCTAGCTCTTTCTTCTGTTCACTTAACGTTTTTGCGATATTTTCAGACTCTAGTGTGGCAAGTTCCAAGGCTACTTCAAGCTGATTTACTTTCGTCGTTAGCGCATTATTTTCTTCAGACAAAATAGCAATAGTTTCTTTTTGAGCCTGCACTTTCTTGCTGTCGCCTTCGTCAATAATTCGCGCCAGCTTGTAACCGAATCCAATCATGACGAACATGATAAGCGCTACCATCAAGGTCCATTTATAGTTGCCTAATAAATCTTTTAATTGGTCTGTCGTCATAATTTCTTCAATGAAAAACTACAAAAACGCTAACGCGTTCTAAATATTATGAATTTTAAGTGTTTATGGTAAGCTGCTAGCTACGTTAATCTACTGTACCACAACATGCGCTTGCAGGCTTTAAGAGAGGAGTTAGCTCATCCACGCACTACTATTCAGTTGTGCATGCTGGGCATTGTAGGGGGAACCTGCGCGGCGCTTATTATCATATTGTTTCGGCTATGTGTTGAATGGCTTCAAGAAACAGGGGTATCGTCGCTTAAGTCAATTCTTGCTTACGACTGGTTAGTGTGGCTTATCATGCCGCTTATTAGTGTTGGCTTAATACTATTCATTGCTTTTCTCACTGGCTTCAAACACTACCGCTTGGGTATTCCTTTCGTTATACACCGGGTAAAATACTATTACGGTCATATTCCGTTTCGAACGACCATCAATCAGTTCTTTGGCGGTATGCTAGCGCTTGCTGGAGGCTTCGTCGTAGGAAGAGAAGGTCCTTCTGTTCATATGGGAGCATCGGGCAGTAGTTTTCTTGGGCAATGGCTTCGTCTGCCCTATAACAGTATTAGAATTCTTGCAGGCTGTGGCATTGCTGCGGGCATTTCTGCATCGTTTAATACCCCTTTCGCTGCCGTTATCTTTGTAATGGAAGTCGTGCTTCGAGAATACAAAATCCACATATTTGTACCTATCATGCTAGCCGCAGCCTGTGGCTCTGTGCTTACCCGTATTGTATTTGGAGAGGTCAATGAACTTTCCTTCTTATCTTTCAATGCCTTTAGCCAGTGGATGTATTTCTATTTAGTATTGTTAGGCATTTTACTGGGTATGTTGGCTGTGCTTTTTAATAGCCAACTTATGCGTGTTATGACCTGGTTCCGACCGGTTTCTATGGTGTGGCGTTTAATACTTGCAGCGCTAATTACCGGTACTATAGGTATGTTTATACCTGAGGCACTTGGGGCGAATTTTATCGATGTAGAGCACTTATTCGATAGTTCACCTGGCGCGCTATTGTTAGTATCTACCCTTGTGTTTAAGGTTATCTTAGCGGTATTTGCTATCGGCCTTGGTATTCCTGGAGGGATCATAGGCCCGGTGATGGTTATCGGTATGCTCGCTGGTGCCGTGCTTTTATTGCCGCTAGCCTACTTTATCAACGTGCCTGAGTTCACTAACAGCTTCGCATTGCTAGGTATTGCGGGTATGTTGACGGCGGTATTACACGCGCCTCTCGCTGCACTATCTGCGGTTATGGAGCTTTCCTATAGCCCTCAAATAATTCTGCCAGCCATGCTGGTGATAGTACCTGCTTACGTAACTTCAACGCAGTTTTTCGGCAACCGCTCTATTTTTATACGTCAGCTTGACTATCAGAATCTACCATACGCCATTTCATCTATCCGAGAGGCTCTTGAAAAGACCGGTGTACTGGCAGCAATGAATACAGATTATAAGCTTTTTCACGATGCCCCAGAACAAGCGCTAATTAACTATTTAGAAGGCGATCCGACAAAAATTGTCATTCAGAAATCAAAATTTGAAATAGATGTGCAGTATAAACTGGTCCAATACAATGTAAGTTTGGAACACGATGCCTCCGCGTTAAACTATTATGAAATGGAAGGCATCAGCGCGCAGTCTACGCTGCACGAAGTATACGAACATCTTAAAAATTCGCGCTCTGGCGCAGTTTATATTTACGATCAGGAGCTTAACGATATCATTGGTGTAGTAACCTGGAATATCTTGCAAAGCTTCTTACAAAAGGCACATTACTAATATGTACATTTTATGGTTTAAGGCACTGCACATCTTTTTCATGCTGGCGTGGATGGCAGGGCTTTTCTATTTACCACGACTTTTTGTTTATCATGCCACGACTAAGTCTCAAATAGTTAAAGATGAATTTAAAGTTATGGAGCGCCGATTGTGGCTCTTCGTTACTCCATTCGCCTTATTAACTCTGGCATTCGGCGTTGCGCTTATTGTCAGCTATGGTGGCACCTGGTTTAAAATGTCAGGATGGCTTCACATAAAATTGCTGCTGCTACTTGCTATTTACGCTTACCACTTCTATTTGTTTAAGTTGATGAAGCAGTTCGCACGAGATGAAAATAGGCACACTCCCCGCTTCTATCGCTTTTTGAATGAAGCCCCAGTGTTAATTATTCTCGCAGTTGTATGTCTAGCTGTAGTTAAACCCTTCTAGGGCTTAACTACACGCAGACATTCATAGACAGTAAGGAAGTCAGTACTCAAGGAATTCGTACTACAGTGTGATGCAAAAAAGTTTTTGAATCTTTATGTAGAGAGTGTTGTAGACATCACACATAGCCGCCCGAGAGTCACGATATATCGGGTTTATTGAATTGTTTTTATCGGAATGTTTACCATGGATGACAGTAATCAACACCTCAAACACCTACTACAACAGACGGATATTGCGTTTAAGGCGCTAATGAGAGAGCCTGCCTCTATACTGTTAAATGAGCAATACGAGAAGGCGAAACTTGAGCTAGATAGCTACACGGCTTCGCTAAAACACACGTTAAACCAACGTCACCAACAGCAACGGCAGCGTTAACCAGCTACGGTGAGACCGATTATATTAAGCCTTAAGTAACTTTGTTAAAGGTTTCGAATTGATTGGGTAATGCCTGCGCCAGCTCTCCGGATAACTTGGTAAAATCTGCGAGTACCGATGGCAACTGCTTAACAAGCATGTGTATATTACTTTCAAGCTGTGCAACTTGCGTTTCGTTTCTGTAGGACAAAGCCAATTCTATGTTGGCAAGCGTTGAAAAAAGTTTTAAACAACGGGACAACCTCGCCTCCGCAGGTTCAGCTAGTTTAGCTTCTTCTAGTTTATCCTTATCGTCACTTGTATTCTGTTCAGAGCGCTTATCAAGATGGTTCCAAGCATTTTGCCACACTGGCTCTAACTGCTTATGTACTTGTAAAAGCCCGTTCAGCCAGCTTTCTAATTCCTTTGAAGGCCTCATCACTCCTTTCACTTCTATCGCTTCGGTGAGTTCAATAGATAAAGGTGATTTACTCTGGCGCATTAAATCTAAATGGGCGCGCAAGCCGTTCATCAAGCTATCTGCAAGCTTATCGACATCTTTATCTACTAGCTTGCTATCACTAGATTGAATGAGCCAAGGCATCCATTGCTCGGGCATGGGGATTTCTGGTGCGGCGGCAACCGCAAAGATCATCCCATCAACCTGATAAGCATTCGGAAGTACATTTTTGAAATTGGGATGCGAAACAATATCGCTGATGATGTGTACTGGAAACCCGTCTTTCATCATTACCTTCCTTTTTTAATTTGCGTTCTCTTTCTCGAAACGGTAGTCTGCGCGGCCACTTTGCAGAGGGCGTGTTTTCTGACCTTATACTTCTCCCACATAGTTGGGGTTAGGCACGCAGAAAAAATAAGTCCTTTGCACTGGGTACGCGACAATAGGTTTAAAACCAATCTGTTACTGTATTGGTTTAGCGGTACTGTTGCGTGCTCGCCCACCTATTGTCATGATAGCAAAACTTAACTAAGAGTCGTTGCAATGGCAAAAGATAAATCAGGATATATCATCGCGGCCGCCTTCATTGGCCCTGGAACAGTAACTACAGCAAGCTTGGCGGGTGCAAACTTTGGTTTTCACTTAGTATGGGCGCTACTTTTTTCCATATTTGCAACCATAGTATTGCAAGACATGGCTGCACGTCTTGGTGTTGCAAGTGGTCAAGGCTTGGCAAGCGCAATGAAAAACATGGCGTATAAGCCATGGCTTAAAAACGCCTTCATTGTACTCATCGTTAGCGCTATTGGCATTGGTAACGCAGCCTATGAATCGGGCAACCTAACCGGCGCTGCAATCGGTCTAGACGCGTTTATCAATTTAGGCATTGGTCAGTGGGCCAGCATATTGGGCACTATCGCAATTGTGTTGCTATGGTCAGGCAGCTACAAGTGGATAGAAACAGTATTGGTTTACCTTGTCTTTATCATGGCCGGGGTATTTTTAGTGACGCTGCTTGTAGCCAAGCCTGATATTGCTGCTATGTTTAGCCAGCTTACTTCACCGCGACTAGACACAGATGCTATTACCACTGTGCTAGCCCTCATTGGTACAACCATTGTGCCATACAACTTATTCCTTCACGCCAGCTTAGTTGCGAAATCATCAAAAGGGCAGGATAAAAATGACGCCGTAATAGCCTGTCGAAACCAGTCGGCTAGGGCAATAAGTATGGGTGGGCTTATTACCCTTATCGTAATGGCAACAGCAATGATGGCGTTCTTCAATCAAGCGGCCACTATGGACGCTTCGAACATGGGCGAGCAGCTAAAACCGGTTTTAGGTGACAAGGCGCAGTGGTTCTTTGCATTAGGTTTGTTCGCGGCCGGTTTGACCAGTGCCATTACCGCCCCCCTAGCCGCCGCTTATGCCGTAACTGGCGCGCTAGGACTATCTGATGATATGCAAAGTAAAAGCTTTAAAGCTGTTTGGTTCATTATCATTGTAGTTGGGGTAAGTGTTGCAGCACTTGGCTTTAAGCCTCTACCCGCTATTTTGTTTGCCCAGGCAACAAATGCCTTACTGCTACCTATTATCGCAATATTTTTGCTGGTCGTTATGAATAAAAGCACAGCGCTGGGTGAGTTTAGAAATACGTGGAAAAGCAACCTGGCAGGCTTTGTGGTAGTTGGCACAGTGATTGGTTTAGGCCTATATAAACTGATCGGTGTTTTCAGCTAACACCTTCGAGGTGTGGGGTCAGAGTCCTGACTCTGACCCCACAGTTTTTTTTAGCTGGCGAGGCGTTGGAGTATGTCTTGAAGCATCGCTTTGCTGCAGCCAAAATTGATTCTGAAATGATCCGCTTTGTGGAAATCAATACCCGGAGATGGGCCAACGCCCTTTTCTTCCGCCCACTGTTGAACGTTTTCTACGCCAAGCCCGCTGGCGTCTACCCACGCAAGAAATGTTGCATCGGCTTTTAGCATTTTAAGCCCGTCAATACTGTTGATGGTGTTAAACACCATGTCTCTGTTTTCACGTAAGTAGCTAAGCTGCTGCTGATGCCAATCGTCACACTGAGTAAATGCAGCTTCTGTTGCCGCTAAGCCTAATACGGTTACCCACGGCACTATGCCTGCTGCGGTATTAGTAAATGCCTGACGCAGTTGGCGATTAGGAATAATGGCAAAAGACGTACCTAACCCCGCAATATTAAATGTTTTACTGGCAGCCATAAGCGTTACGCTATTTTCAGCAAGATTAGCCTCGCGGCCTGCTGGGATATGCTGCTTCCCGTCTTCTAAAATAAGGTCACAGTGTATTTCATCAGAGCAAAGCTTAACATTGTTCGCATTACAGATTTCGGCAATGCGGTCCAGCTCCGCTTTAGAAAGTACCGAACCTACAGGGTTCATTGGGTTACAAAGAATAAACAGCTTGCATTTAGGGTCCGCAGCTTCTTTTTCTAACGCGTCAAAATCCAATGTATAGCGCGCTCCATCAACTTCACTGATACTATCTAAACGTTCACCGTTCGCGCTTTCTACAACTGTACCTATATCTACTCGCTCTAGGCCGTTTAGCTTTGGCGCCGCCAGCAGTGGCGGGTAATTAGGCGTTTGAATAAGCACTTTATCGCCGGGGTCACAATACGCTTTGCACGCTACGTTGAACGCAGGTACAACTCCTGGTGTCCACACTAGCCACTCGGGCTGGATTTCCCAATTATGCTTATCTTTAAGCCATCGTACTACAGCCTGAATAGCACCAGCGTGATGGGCAGGCAGTATATACCCCATATTGCCATGTTCAACTTGACCAGAGATGGCATCTAAGATTGGCTGAGCACATCGAAACTCGGTATCAGCCACCCAAGCAGGAATGATGTCTTTTCCTTTGTACTTTTGCCATTTGAACGAAAACGTATCTTTTCTAGAAGGGGTATTATCGAATAAGGCGCTCACATTACATCCTGTTGCTCAAAAACTTATAGCACCAGTGTAGAATTTTAGCGCCTCATAAACTAGGGGCTTAAGATGAATTAACTCAGATTTGCTATATCGAAATGTACTTTTATAGAGGTAAAGTTAAGGCGTTAAACAAGTAGTGGCAAAGTGGACTTTTCCATTTTATACCTTGTTGCGGTGAAAGCCTGCTTACTTTCGTTATTGTGTGTTCGTTATTAAGTGGTCGCGTCAGTGAAACCGTACCATGTCAAAAAAGCTTTAAGGCTAACTTGCTTGTGTGACTGCTTCTTTCGACTTTTGAACCAGCTCTTCCATATTCAGGGGTTTAGCTAAAAAGCCTGATACTTGAAGTTTACGAGCTTCAATAACGAGCTCTTTGTTAGGATCGGCAGTAATAAGCAAAAAAGGGACGTCCAAACCAGACGACTGACAAGTTTTTAAAAGGCTAAGCCCGTCATAATCCGGCATTACTTGGTCGCTTATGATCAAGTTTATAGTGTCGGAAGTTTGTTGCAGCAAGAAATCTCTTGCAAATTTACTACGCGTAAATGGAAAAACAGTAGCGTATAACTGCGTCTCTAAGGCATCAGTAATAAGGTCTAGCGTAATAGGATCATCTTCAACAACGGCAACAGAAAACACTACCCTTCCCCTTTTGTTAGGTCATTAGCCGTCGATATTACAACGACTTAGCTTACGAGTTAATGCGTAAACATGTACTTGAATAAGCATAGAAGCTCTAAGCATGTTTGACCACTAACCTTTGGTCGATATTTACGCTTTTCGATGTTCACCGTTACAGTGAATTAACTGAGTTGGTGATTTCGAAAAGAAAACCTTCAACCGTTCAAAAATAGGAAAGACTAGCGGCAAATATTGATTTAACAAAGTTCAACCGCTAAATAAAAAATGCCAGCAAAAGCTGGCATTTTTAAAGTCGATGTATGTAGTCTTAAAGGATATTAAGACTTAGGTGCGCGTGATGCACGCTTACGTTCGTTTTCTGTAAGAAGCTTCTTACGAATACGGATAGACTCAGGTGTTACTTCTACTAGTTCGTCGTCATCAATAAACTCAAGCGCTTGCTCTAGTGACATCTTGATTGGTGGAACTAGGGTTTGCGCTTCGTCAGTACCAGAGGCACGAACGTTTGTAAGCTGCTTACCTTTAAGTGCGTTTACAGTTAGGTCATTGTCACGGCTGTGAATACCAATAACCATACCTTCGTACACTTCAACACCGTGACCGATAAATAGGCGACCACGCTCTTGCAAGTTAAACAGGGCGTTAGTTAATGCTTTACCGTTTGCGTTTGCGATAAGTACACCGTTTTTACGCTTACCGATAATACCGCCCTTATATGGACCGTAGTGGTCGAACGTGTGGTAAAGCAAACCAGAACCAGATGTCATTGTCATAAAGTCTGTTTGGAAACCAATCAGGCCACGGCTTGGAATAATGAAGTCGATACGTACACGACCTTTGCCATCTGGAGACATATCGGTCATTTCGGCTTTACGAAGACCAAGCTGTTCCATAATTGAGCCTTGGTGCTCTTCTTCACAGTCGATCGTTAGTGTTTCGTAAGGTTCTTGAGTTTCACCATCAACTTCTTTCAGAATTACTTCTGGACGAGATACAGCTAGCTCGTAACCTTCACGACGCATGTTTTCAATAAGAATACCTAGGTGAAGTTCACCACGACCTGATACGCGGAACTTATCAGGGTCTTGAGTTTCTTCAACGCGAAGCGCAACGTTGTGTACTAGTTCGTCGTTAAGACGCTCTAGGATGTTACGTGACGTTACATATTTACCTTCTTTACCCGCAAACGGAGACGTGTTTACCTGGAAGGTCATGGTTACAGTAGGCTCATCAACCGTAAGTGGCGGAAGCGCTTCAACCGTATTTTGATCACAAATGGTGTCAGAGATCTTAAGTTCGCCAAGACCTGTGATAGCAATGATGTCGCCAGCATGCGCTGATTCGACTTCATGACGAGCAAGACCAAGGTAACCATATACCAGGCCAACCTTACCGTTGCGCTTTTCTCCATCAGCAGTAACAACCGTTACTTGCTGGTTTGGCTTAACAGAACCACGTTTAACACGGCCTACACCAATTACGCCCACGTATGAGTTGTAATCAAGCTGAGAAATCTGCATTTGGAAAGGACCGTCTACGTCTGCATCAGGTGCAGAAACTTGCTCAACGATAGTTTCAAATAGTGCATTCATGTCTTCTTGAGGCTCGTCTGCATCGTGTGATGCCCAGCCATTTAGTGCAGAAGCGTAAACAACTTGGAAATCAAGCTGCTCATCAGTTGCGCCTAAGTTATCGAAAAGGTCGAATACTTGATCCATTACCCAATCAGGGCGTGCGCCAGGCTTGTCGATTTTATTAATAACAACAATTGGCTTAAGACCTTGAGCAAATGCCTTTTGCGTAACGAAACGCGTTTGTGGCATTGGGCCTTCTTGTGCATCTACAAGTAGAAGTACAGAGTCAGCCATTGACATTACACGTTCTACTTCACCACCGAAGTCAGCGTGTCCTGGGGTGTCTACGATGTTGATTCGGTAGTCATTCCAGTTAATCGCTGTGTTCTTAGCTAGGATGGTAATGCCACGTTCTTTCTCGATGTCGTTCGAGTCCATTACGCGCTCTTCTTGCTCGCCTCGAGATTCAAGGGTGCCAGACTGCTGTAACAGTTTGTCTACCAGGGTGGTTTTACCGTGGTCAACGTGGGCGATGATTGCGATGTTACGCAATTTACTAATATCAGTGGTATTCATGCTTATATAGAGCCTGTGTAAATCGATGCCAACTTAATTCGGGAATCGAATAAGTCTGCATTAGATTTGTTGCAAAAAAATGCAGATAGAGAAATTTGCGCGGATTGTACAGAAAAACCACGACGTTTGCGCACCTTTTTTTGATAACAAGTCACTTTTATTAGAATTACTTCTTTAGTTCAAAAAATAACCACCTTATTTGCACCGAATTGAACATATATAGTGGTGGTGTGATACAAAGTGATCTAGGCTAGATGACATAAAAGTAACAATTAAGCACCACCATGGAGCATTAATGCACTCTTCTGGTGCAACACTATTCAAATGGAAGTGATAGATGCCTGTCCATGCCACAAAAACCGGCATGCATGTAAATGGCATGATAATCGCTTTCACTTTTGCCACTGTTGGAGTGAAGCTGATCATTCCGCATTTTTACATTAAACCTGGAGGACACGATGTCAGTAGATAAGGCATTAGAACTGATTAAAGAAAGTGAAGCGAAGTTTGTAGATTTACGTTTTACCGACACCAAAGGTAAAGAACAACACGTATCAATTCCTGCAAGTGTTGTTGATGAAGAATTCTTCGAAGAAGGTAAAATGTTCGACGGTTCCTCAATTGCTGGTTGGAAAGGCATCAACGAATCAGATATGGTTCTTCTTCCAGACGCAGACAGCTGCGTAGTAGACCCTTTCGCAGAAGAAACACAAGTAAACATCCGTTGTGACATTGTTGAGCCTTCAACAATGGAAGGTTACGAGCGTGACCCACGCTCTGTTGCACGTCGCGCAGAAGAGTACTTGAAATCTACAGGTATCGGCGACACATGCTTCTTCGGCCCAGAGCCAGAGTTCTTCCTTTTCGACGACGTGCGTTTCCACACAGATATGGCGGGTTCGTTCTACAAGATTGACTCTTCAGAAGCAAAGTGGAACTCAGGTGAAGAATTCGAAGGCGGCAACATGGCTCACCGCCCTGGCGTTAAAGGCGGCTACTTCCCAGTACCTCCTGTAGATTCTGCTCACGACATTCGTGCTGCTATGTGTATGGTTATGGAAGAAATGGGCCTTGTAATTGAAGCTCACCACCATGAAGTAGCGACTGCAGGTCAAAACGAAATCGCTTGTGAATTCAACACGCTAGTTAAGAAAGCGGATGAAATCCAAGTGTATAAGTATGTTGTACATAATGTTGCACATGCATACGGCCAAACTGCTACCTTTATGCCTAAGCCACTTGTTGGCGATAACGGTTCTGGTATGCACTGTCACCAGTCTATCTCTAAAGACGGCGTTAACATCTTCGCAGGTGACAAATACGCAGGTCTTTCTGAAGAAGCACTTTACTACATCGGTGGTATCATCAAGCACGCGCGTGCAATTAACGCCTTCGCTAATGCTTCTACTAACTCTTACAAGCGTCTAGTTCCTGGCTTCGAAGCGCCGGTAATGCTTGCATACTCTGCGCGTAACCGTTCTGCATCAATTCGTATTCCACACGTAACTAGCGATAAAGCGCGTCGTATTGAAGTACGTTTCCCTGACCCAACAGCTAACCCTTACCTTGCATTCTCTGCGATGCTAATGGCTGGCCTTGACGGTATCAAAAACAAGATCCACCCTGGCGATGCTATGGATAAAGACTTGTACGATCTACCTGCAGAAGAAGCGGCTGAAATTCCAACTGTTGCAAGCTCGCTTGAAATGGCACTTGAAGCACTTGATAACGACCGTGACTTCCTTAAAGCCGGTGGCGTTATGACTGACGACATGATTGATGCATACATCGACCTTAAGTCAGAAGAAGTAACTAAACTTAACATGACAACTCACCCAGTTGAGTTCGACATGTACTACAGCGTGTAATAACACACTGTATCGCGATATATACTAAAGCCCGCTCTGCGGGCTTTTTTTATGGGTGCTAATTAACTACTATATATTTGTGTCAGCGCTAAAAGCATCTTCTACGTTTGCTCACTTAGGACAATGACCTAGGGGCTAGCTCATATGGGCAATGCTGAAAAGATTTAGCCACAGGCCTCTTATGATAAAAGTAGTAAGCTGGCAGTTTTCAAATACAATGATTAGGTAACAACACGTGCAAAACATGATGCGATACATCTGCTTAACTTCCCTATTATTGTGTTGCAGTAATGGAGTGTTACCTTTGCAAGCCGCTACGCTTGGTTTAGAGCAAGACAATGCGCAGCAAGAACCACAAACAAACGAGTTAGAGCGCGACGCCGAGGCAACTACTCCCCTTTCTTCTTCAACTACAACAATCTATAAGGTGGTAGGAAAAGACGGCTCTATTACTTTCACCGATAAGCCGCAAAAAAATGCTGAGCCGTTGGCATTCGATGATAAAACGCAAAACGTAGTTACAGCAGCCAAAGTTGCCCCCCCACCGCCGCTTAAGCCTGATGCCCCTAAACCAAATTATCGCGTAGTTATCAAATCTCCTGCACCAGAAGCAACTATTAGAAATAATCTAGGTGAGTTAATTATTTCTGCGGCACAAACTGGTGCACCCAAAGCGCCCATCTATCGCTTAATTTTCGATAACGCCCCATTTGCAAGCAATAGTTCAGGCGTATTTAAACTTTCAGGTATCCATCGTGGAGCACATACCTACAAAGTTGAGCTAACGAACAATACGGGCAAGACTCTTGCATCGTCTCCAGAACAAACCCTTTACCTACATCAGGCATCGGCGTTAATTAATAACTAATAGCGTGCAATCATTGTTCTGTAAGCGCACCACCGAGGTTCAGTAGACTATGTTTGCTTAGCCTCTTACTCGCGCATCGCATCATTGCAAGCTACAATGCACAATTATGGTGCAAAGGAGACGAGCTCGGATGCATTCCACCGAGTTAGAAACACAACAGCTTATAAATAGCCTAAACACAGCGTTGGTAATGGTAGATAACAAACTTACCATTGTTTACGCTAACCACGCGGGTGAAGCTTTGTTCGAAACAGGCTTGAAGCAACTTATCGGGCACCCGCTTCAAGACTTTTTCTTACCAGGAACCATAGAGACTACCCGACTAAAAGCGGCCATTAGAAAAGGTGAAGACTTTACCGAGAACGAAATTAAACTAGCGTTCAGAGACAACCGCTATGTTTCTGCCGATCTTACCGTTACCAACTTATACTTTGACGATGGCCCTCGATTGCTGTTCGAAGTCAAAAAGATTGATCAACAAAAACGAATTTCTCGCGAAAACTTACAAAACGCACAGCATTATGCGGCTCGAGAGCTAGTACGTGGCCTAGCGCATGAGATAAAAAATCCATTAGGTGGTATTAGAGGCGCAGCCCAGCTTTTAGAAAAAGAGCTGTCGGAAGAACACAAAGAATTCACGCGTATGATCATTGAGCAATCTGACCGTCTACGCAACCTTGTGGACCGTTTGCTAGGCCCCAATTCACTACCTCGATTCGAAGAAAGCAATGTGCATCAGGCTCTTGAAAAAATACGTAGCTTAATGCGCTTTGAATCAGACAACCCTATAACCATAGTTCGCGACTATGACCCTAGCATACCACCGCTTTTATTAGACCCAGACATGATTCAGCAGGCGGTGCTCAATATAGTCAGAAATAGTATTCAGGCTTTAACCGAGAGCCAAACCCCTAACCCAGAGATTAGGCTAGTTACGCGAATAGAGCGCCAGATGACGATTCAAACGAAACGTCATGCGCTGGTAGCAAAAATAAAAATTATAGATAACGGCCCGGGTATTCCCGCTGAAATTAAAGACACACTTTTCTATCCCATGGTCACAAGTAAACAAAATGGCTCTGGGCTGGGTTTGTCTATTTCACAAACCCTTATTAACCACCACGGCGGCAAAATAGATGTAGACAGCTACCCTGGTCACACTGAGTTCGTAATTTACCTACCAATAGATCGTAAGGAGACAGACGATGACGAATGAGTCTGTGTGGATTGTCGATGATGACAGTTCTATTCGTTGGGTGCTGCAAAAGGCCTTACAAGCCGCTGATATCAGCTGCTTGAGTTTTGAAAACCCTGAAGATTTATTGCTTCAACTTCAAAGCGGCCAAGCCCCCGAAGTCATCATTTCAGACATAAGAATGCCACAAATGGACGGCATGACATTACTGAACGAAGTGCACGCTTCCCATCCGTTGCTTCCCGTTATCATTATGACGGCGCATTCGGATTTAGACAGTGCGGTAAACGCTTATCAAAAAGGGGCATTTGAATACTTGCCAAAACCTTTTGATATTGACGAAGCGGTAACCTTAACCCAGCGCGCCCTTGCTCATGCAAGAGAGCAGTCGACGGTATCCAAATCACAAGTTGAAGACGTTGTAACCGAGATAATTGGTGAAGCACCTGCTATGCAGGAAGTTTTCCGTGCTATAGGTCGACTCTCACGTTCTTCGATTAGCGTACTTATTAACGGCCAATCAGGTACGGGTAAAGAACTGGTAGCGCACGCACTTCACCGACACAGCCCTAGAGCGAGTAAGCCTTTCATTGCGCTTAATATGGCGGCCATACCTGCAGATCTCGTAGAATCTGAACTGTTTGGTCATGAAAAAGGCGCCTTTACCGGCGCACAAGCGGCACGCCAAGGGCGTTTTGAGCAAGCTGACGGCGGTACACTTTTCTTAGATGAAATAGGCGATATGCCGTTAGATGTGCAAACCCGCCTTTTGCGAGTACTCGCGGATGGTCAGTTTTATCGCGTAGGTGGCCATCAGTCGGTAAGCGTTGATGTACGCATTATTGCAGCAACCCACCAAAACCTAGAGCAGCGTGTCGCTGAAGGAAAATTCAGGGAAGATTTATTTCACCGACTGAATGTTATTCGCGTGCATCTTCCATCGCTGAACGAGCGCCGAGAAGATATTCCTTTGTTAACGCGTCACTTCCTTCGCCGAGCAGCCAAAGAGCTTGATGTGGAGGCGAAAAGCATTTCAAAAGAAGCTGAGCGCGTTATGTCTCAGTTACCGTGGCCGGGTAACGTACGGCAGTTAGAAAACGTGTGCCGCTGGTTAACGGTGATGGCGAGTGGACAAGAAGTCTTACCGAGCGATCTGCCGCCAGAAATTCACAGCGATAGCAGTATCGAAAAACCTAGTGCCGAATCGGGTGATTGGCCAGAATTACTTGCGAGTTGGACCGACAAACAACTACGCGATGGTCACCATAATATTCTTAACGACGCTATGCTTACTTTCGAACGCGTTATGCTTGAGCGAGCACTCCAGCATACTCACGGTCACAAACAAGATGCGGCTAAACGCTTAGGTTGGGGGCGAAATACCCTTACCCGTAAGCTAAAGGAATTAGGTGTAAATTAAACCTGCTTCGCTTCTTGAAGTAGCTGAGAAGCCTTGAGCTGAATTAGGCTCTCAGCCAACATCACGTAGCAAGATAAGGGCAGCGTTTACTGCCCTTTAGTCAATAGCGCTGTCATAGCCTGATTAAACAGCCTCACCCACTTCATACTGAACTGTCCTTTGGCACTGCGATTTATCTCAATCACCGCTTCTTTTTTGGAAAGCACATTGTCTTCGTTGTGCGCCCTTGGGTGCGTCATTGCGTCGTAAGTATCAACAATTGCAAGCAGCTTAGCGCCTTCACAGATATCGTCTTCTTTTATGCCTAGCGGATATCCGGTTCCATCCGTGCGCTCGTGGTGCTGCATCACTATCTTTCGCGCCATGTCCCATTGGTCCAGATGCTCTAACAAACGAGCGCTTTTGTAGACATGAGACCGCATCAGGTTGAACTCAATATCACTTAATTCATCGCCTTTATGCAACAGCTTTAACGGCATGAACGCCATGCCAAAATCATGAACGTAACTGGCTACCGCCAGCTGGTCTTCGTCAATTGGATTTTCAGCGACATCGTTAATGTACATGGCCAACTTAGCAATGCGATCACCTCGTCCAACCCAATAGTTAGAACGCCGCTCAATGGTTTGCATAAGATCGCGGAAAAACAAAATGTCTTGTTTCTTTTCGCTGCTAATGTCTTTAGGTATACCTGTCGCAGCTAATGTGGGCGGCTTTATTTGCACGTTTTCGGGGTCGTCGCCGTCAGCGACAATGTCTAACGCAGGATTAAGTAACAACACCGCTTCGGTAAGACGCTTTTCATGTTCAGCAGAATTCTCTGGCGTAACACGACTGATAGCCAGCACTAGCTGATTGTGAAGGTTGTCATCATACTCAGCCTTTCCGTCAGCCATTACAGCCTCGACAAAGGCTTTTACTCTGTCCATCGTCAGTAGCACCAAGTCGCTCATGGTACTGGTATACGCTACCTGCCCTTTACGTAAGTAATCGAGTAAATCTTCAACATGCTGTAAAAGGGGGATCATAGGAGAGAAATTTACTAAGCCTAAATCGCCCTTAATAGTGTGGATTGAACGAAACAGAGCTCGTTGCAACTCGTTGTCTTCCGGCCGAAGCTCTAATTCAATCAAAGTTTGCTCACTTGATTCATAGAGTTCGTTAATTTCCTCCATAAGGTCAGCAAGAATATCTTCTTCTAGGTCGTCTGGAGTAAATGTCTGCATGTAATGAATACCGAGTTAGGTTCTATTAAGCTTTCTATTATTGTAATTCGGTATCGGCAAAATTTCCTCATACTAAAGGTGATAAAGAAGGAACTTTCATAAGTGATGACCGATTAAATCTAAACACTGTAAAAACTCATCGGACAAGTGTACGCTCAAACTTCATCTATACTGCGCGCGTCAATTGTATCTAGGAGTTGTTTTGATCGCTTTATTTCGCATACCGGCACTATTTATCGCCTTTTTATTAATCAACATTATTTTGCTGATCATTTGTATCGTGCGCCCTTTTCACAAAGATAACGTGCATGCTGCCGGTAGTTTGTATTCACTTATGGCTAGAATAGTGGGCCTTAAAATTATTATAAAAAGAGACCCCGCTGTAAAAACGAACGAGCCCTATGTTTTCATCGCTAATCACCAAAACAGCTTTGATGTAATTACAATTTGTAAGGCAGCACTTCCCGGCGTAGTTACCATCGGTAAAAAGAGTTTGAAATGGATCCCTATTTTCGGCCAAATTTATTGGCTGTCGGGGAATATCATGATCGATAGAAAAAATTCAGGAAAAGCGCGAAACACCTTAGATATTGCCGCTAACCGCATAGCTAAAAAGAAAACGTCTGTATGGTTATTCCCTGAAGGTACCCGAAGTTACGGCAGAGGCATTCTGCCGTTTAAGCAAGGGGCTTTTCGTTTAGCCAAAACCACTAATGAACCTGTTGTTATGGTTACAGCGAGCAACCTGCATAAGAAGGTTAAATGGAACCGCTGGAACAATGGAATTGTGCTAATTGATATTGCAGCGCCTCAACCACTGACCGAAGAACATACAATTAAAGAGTGGATGGTGCACTTCAATGATGAAATGAAACAAAAGTTTGATGTGCTTAATACACAGGTCGATGAACTGGAAAAAAGCAGGTAAACTTGCGCCTAAATTGCTAACGAGTGTTTATTATGACCCAGTTCGATGAAAGAGAAGAGTGGTACGAGTTTAACCAAGAAACTATTGATGCCCTTCTAGAAGATGGCAGTCAAGCAGATGCCGACTATACCATTGAGCACCATTTCGCCAGTACCGACTTCGACGTATTAGAAAAAGCCGCTGTAGATGCCTTTAAAGCGGGCTTTGAGGTGACTGACGCCGAAGAGCTAATTCTTGATGACGGCGAAACCATTTTTTGCTTCGACGCCGTGGTAGAAAGAAAGCTAGATATTGAAAAGCTTAATGCAGATTCAGACGCACTGTTAAAAATTGCCGACAAACACGATGTAACCTACGATGGATGGGGCACCTATTTTGAACCGCGTGAAGAAGGCGAGTACGAAGAAGAAGACTATCACTTCGACGACTAATTCTTAAATTCCCCGATAAAGCTGAAGGGGTATTAAGTTACTCTTCAGCTTTTGTTCATCTTTTTTATTCAACAATGACCCTGTCATTATCGATTGGAAAAGGATGGACAGATGAAAAACTTAGTATCAGCACTTACAGCATATTCTGCTATCGTCACATTACAGCTTGCGTTTTTGTCACCTGTACATGCAAGTACCGATAGTTTTTCAGAAGAAAAACAGGTTACCTCAACCGAATTCCGTTACGACAAACCCTTTGCCGCCGCTGAATCACTACAGCCAAAAACCACGAGTGAATTGGTCAATGATAATGTTGTCGAGCAATCTACAGATAAGACCAACGCTCAACAAAGCACGCTCAGCCAAACTAATAAGCATCAACAACACCTAGGTGTAAACAAATCATCAAGCGATATTATGGTTAGCAGCGTTAACGAATTTTGGATTTATGAAAGTTGGGTAACGCTTGAGCAAGATATTGACTACGACGGATATTACTCTACATTCTCAATTGAGTTTGACGCCGACACGATTTTCACACGAGCGCCTGTTTACGCAGTATTGTATTTAGGTAAAGACGGTCTCTACGATGCAATTCACGTGTCGTCTGAGTTTTATATTTATTCAGAAGATTCAACCGATACATTTACTATCGAAAGTTCATTAGTATCTGGTTTCCCTCCTGGTGAATACGACATACTGCTAGAACTTTACGATGCCGACACTGAAGAGCTAGTGGCATTTACCGATGCTTATGATGACAACGCACTTGCCTATCTTCCTCTTGAAAGCGAAAACAACGAGTACATCGTAGAGGATACGGTAGTAATAGTAGAAGAGCACGGCGGTGCTTGGTCGCTACTTCCATTGTTCCTACTAGGAGGCATTGTACTTACGAGACGCTTGAGCAAATCCGCTCGCCATTAATATTCCTTCTAAATTTATCTTTGCCAAAAGCTGTTTTAATCACAGCTTTTGGCTATTTTTTAAACTAAAGTCTAATATATAGGTTAACTCTTCTTTCTAATTAACGTTGATTCGCCAATGTACAAGGAAAAACAGTACATACTGACGCTTTCAAGTGGTGTAGTGCAATGAGCTTCAACAATGTTAACTTGTTCAATCTATTAGAAAACACGCAAATTGGTGTGGTCATTCACAACGCGACTGGCGCTGTGGAGTATGCCAACCCCGCTGCATCGATGATGCTTAACTTAAGTCTAGAAGCGCTTAAGGACAAGAGCATGAATGTAGAAACGTGGGAATTCATTGATAGGCAAAACCGACGGATTTCCTATGATGAATTACCCGTAGTTCGCGTACTATCGACGGGTAAACCTGTAGATAATCAAATAGTAGGCGTTATCGACAAAACCACAGAAACGACAGCTTGGTTTAGTGTAAATGCCTACCCAGAGAAACATAGCGGGAAGGGAATTACACCGCCCTTTGTGGTCGTTTACTTTACGAACATCACCAAGAAAATAAACGACTTTTCCTATAAAGATATTGTGCAAAATTCACAAGACATGATCCTCGTGACAGAAGCGAAAAACATCAATACCCCACTCTCACCTAAAATAATTTACGCCAACGAAGCCCTCTGTAAGCATACTGAGTATGACTTCGAAGAGCTAATTGGCGAAACACCCAGGATTTTCCAAGGAACCCTAACAGACAAAGCCTCCACTGATCGCATTCGCCAAGCCCTTGTTAAACAAATTCCGTGTACTGAGACACTGCTGAACTATACGAAAACCGGTACACCGTTCTGGGTACAAATGAATATATTCCCGCTAACCAACGATTTTGGTGAAGTTACGCATTTTGCTGCGGTTCAGCGCAATGTAAGTGAGATGAAGTTTCAGTCTGAACAGCTGGATAAAAGAAATTCAGAGCTAAAAAGAATAAAACAAGATTTAGAAAACTTGGTTCACGAACGTACAAGTGAGCTGCGAGATGCAAACCTGAAATTAGAAAAGCTGGCATATTTTGACGCCTTAACCAATATCCCCAACAGACGTGCCTTTATTGATGCGTTCTCTAAATCTTTAATGTTTGCCAAGCGCAACAACCATGAAGTTCTGGTAGGAATTGCAGATGTTGATCACTTTAAATCAATAAACGACAACCTTGGCCATGGGTTTGGTGATGAAGTCCTAACTATCGTTGCGCAAACAATGCAGAGATTCTTTCGCGCCGAAGACGCAATAGGCAGAATTGGAGGTGAAGAATTTGCTTTTTGCATTGTGCTTTTAAGTCAGGTTTCCCCGCACGAAATACTGGATAGGCTGAGACAAAAAGTAAGTAAATTACACGAAACCCAACCGCTTTTAAAAGGGCATAAAATTACGGTAAGCATTGGTGCAGTGCAAACACATGAGCTTCAGCACAAAAGCACTAAACAGCTTTTGACCTATGCTGATAAAGCGCTTTATAAAGCCAAAAACAATGGCCGAAATACGGTGGAGTGCATTCAGGAAGGTGCGAAAATTTCACCAATTTCAGCTCCAGAGCCTTTAGACGATGAACCACGGGAGGCGCTTTAACCGACATTTAAAAAAAAAGCGCCAACCGCGTTCTTTAAACATGCTCGAACTGCTTAGCACAAGAGCCTATTAGTGAATCTTATAAACCATCATTCTTCGTAGGTTGAGTTTCTTCAACTTCCACCACCACTTTTTCGACAATCTTCTTACATTTTTTGGTAACAATATGAAATAAGTGCCAGAATGTATCAAAGGAACTTCTTTATACGGAATTTCACAATGCCTACTAAGCCTTCTAAAAACAATGACTCTTCAGCATCACGCCGAACTTTACTAAAAGGCGGACTAGCGTTTGGATTATCAGCCGGCATAACACCTTTCGCTATAGGTAAAGCTAAGCCAACACTTCGTGTAATGGGTACCCACGTAACGCTCCAAGAAGCTATACGTCAGCGGGCTATCGAAGACTTAGGTATTAACATAGTGTTTGAACCCGGCGGTAGCGCAACTGTGCTACAAAAAGCCTCTATGAATCCCAACTCCTTTGATTTATATGAACAATGGTCAAATAGCATTAACGTGCTGTGGCGTGCGAAGGCTATTCAACCGATACAAAAAAAGCGCCTTCGCTATTGGGAAGAAATAAATGACTTAAGCAAAACCGGTAAGCTCACTGAAAACGCTCGCATGGGCGCGGGCGACGCTCCCCACAAGATTCTTAATGTGCAAGGAGATGGCTCTTTGGGTGAGAAGCACACCGATACCATCAGCTTTTTACCTTATGTGCACAACGTGGACTCATTTGGTTACGACACTTCAAAACTCCCCGCTGAACTAAAAGGGCAAGAAGAAAGTTGGGGATGGCTGTTAGACCGTAATTTTTCTGGAAAAGTGGGCATTGTGAACGACCCTACTATCGGGCTATTCGATTTAGCGCTAGCAGCACAAGCTAAAGGGTTTATCACTTTTAAAGATATTGGTGCTATCACGGAATACGAGCTAGACGACCTGTTTAACCTGCTTATAGAGTTAAATCAGTTGAATCACTTTAGTGGGTTTTGGACATCGGTTCCCGAATCTGTTGAATTTATGAAAAGTGGCCGGGTTGCCATTGAAAGTATGTTCTCCCCAGCGGTCTCCGCGCTAAATGGCCAGAATATTCCCGTGACCTTCGCAGCCCCTAAAGAAGGGTATAGAGGATGGCACGGCGTCATGTGCCTTTCTTCTGCTACCCAAGGAAGAATGAAAGATGTAGCTTACGAATATATGAATTGGTGGCTTTCAGGCTGGCCTGGTGCATTTATAGCAAGACAAGGCTATTACATTTCAAACCCTCAACGTTCTGCCGAGTATTTGTCGCAAGCTGAGTGGGACTATTGGTATAGGGGACAAATTGCCTCCACACCGCTAAAAGGCCCAGATGGCAAGGTGAGTGTACAAAAAGGCGCGCAGCGGACCGGCGGTAGTTATGAAGAGCGCTTTAGCAACGTTGCAGTTTGGAATACGGTTATGCCAAGCTATGAATATAGCTTACAAAAGTGGTACGAATTTATCACTGCATAAAACAGTGTAATACCACATCTTAAATGGAAGAAGGTTCTTTAGGCTTATATGTTATCGTCAATCCGGATACAGCTTATAACAGTGTTAGTTGCCTTAATCGCGCTGATACTCGCCCAAGGTTTTGTGGCACGAAAAAACCAAGAGGTCTTAAACGAAGGGGTTGCGTCTGCTGCGAAAGCCGTCATTGATGTTGGTATAGTTAAAGAGCTTGAGCGGGACGTTGTTGACCTTCAGCGTAATGTTCTGATATTTAAAGAAAATGCCAGTAAGTCGGCCATTACGCGCTTTAGTCGTTTGATGGTTACGATCAATAGTAAACTCGATAAGCTTGCGGTGGTGAACGAACGCGCCGAACAAAAAGATGACAGCAATCAAATTCTCAATAGAATGAGAGAGCATTTGAACGCTTATCAAGAAAACTTCTCTCAGGTTGTTGAAGCACGCTCTGAAAGAGATAACCTCATCGACCAAGGCACAATGTCTGACATTACTCTACTCGGGAGTGAGCTAGATAAGGCTTTAGCACAAGGAAAGGTTTCTGCTGCTTTCGTAGACGATGCCAAGGTCATTCTTATACATACAGAAAATGCGATGCTGAAATACTTGATGAAGCCTGATATGGAATTCATCCAGTCTTTTAATGATGCCATAGACGCTTTGAAACGCTTACCTTCTACTGCTTCTCCTGAACTACAACAGCGTATTGAACGCATTATAGATAGAATTAAAAACGACTTTTTTAAGCTGACGCAAATAACACAGGGCAACCTTTTTCTAGTTAATGTTGTTATGGCAGGCTCTGCCAACGAATTTCTCTATTTAAGTGGAGAACTGGCTAAAAAGGTAAGTACCGATTCTGAAGTTATAACCCAGCGTACCTACCAAATAGCAGAGAGTACACAACGCAATGGCGAGCTCTTTTCTCTGTTTGCCATTTTACTTGCTTTGTCGGCGGCATTGTTTTCTACCCTCCGTATTCTTGGCCCTATCCGCTCTATCACTGAAGTTTTCAATAAGCTCGCTCAAGGCATACAAATCTCTAATATTCCAGGCAGCAATCGAAAAGACGAAATTGGCAAGCTAGCGAAAGCCGCTCTTGTATTTAGCGATAAAAACCGTGAGACAGAAAAACTGCTTAATGAAGCACGAACCATGAACTCTCAGTTGGAAGACTTAAATAAAGTTATCACTGAATCTAAAGTTAAAGCCGAGCAAGCTACCGCATCGAAAAGTATGTTTTTGGCCAATATGAGTCACGAAATTCGTACCCCCATGAATGGTATCATTGGCCTGATAGAGCTAGCCCAACAGCAAGAACTATCTCCAACAGTACGAGGCTATCTTGATAAAGCTTCGTACTCTGGGCAAATATTACTGAGCGTGATTAACGACATTCTGGACTTTTCAAAGATCGAAGCAGGTGAATTGAAGATAGAAGAGGTTAGCTTTTCACTGCACTCGCTATTTGACAACCTCATCGCGGTAATAGCGCTACGCGCAAAAGAAAAGAATCTATCGGTTCATTTCACGGTAAACCCCAAAATACCGCCTCAGGTCATAGGCGACCCGTTGCGTATTGCCCAAATCATTATGAACATTGGCAATAATGCTGTGAAATTCACCGAACAAGGGCGTATAGAAATTGAATTTGACGGTAGCTCAAATGAAAAAGGCAACCTGCTTAACCTCACTATGAGAATAACCGATTCTGGCATTGGAATGAGTCGAGCGCAGCTTGATAAAATATTTAAACCTTTCACTCAGGCTGACGGCTCAACCAACAGAAAGTACGGAGGAACTGGCCTAGGGCTTGCTATAGTAAGCCAGCTTACCGAACTCATGAATGGACGACTTGATGCAACGTCTACCGAGGGTAAAGGCAGCACGTTTGAAGTTGAACTTCCCTTACGAGCATTTAAAAATCAGTCAGGGGTATTGCAAAACTCGCCTCAACTACCTAGCAATAGCCTTTACATTACAGAGTCGCCATTACTTCCAGAGGCTTACTGCACCCAAATTCAGCTGTCGACAACCGCTAATATGTCAATTGATGACGCTAAGAAAGTAACAACCCTCCCCGATCATATTGTTGTTGATGTTCATGAATTTAGTTTCTTTAGGAAAAATATTAGCTGGCTGAATAGTTTATTAGAAAGCGGGAAATCCGTGGGCTTGGTGATGGAGAGCGCAGGTAGTGCTCTTCAATCTAAATATGACTCGCTTTGGAAAGGCCCATTAATTATGCACCCCTTTACACCTGCACAATTCGAGCGCTTCGTTAATCAGATTATCTCTAAAGACGCCGGCTTTGATGGCCAGAACTTTAAAGACGAGTCGCTAGTTACTTCGCTAGAGGGGCACGTGCTGCTGGTTGAAGACAATAATATTAATCAGCTGGTTACCGGCGAGATGCTCACTAATCTTGGGCTAACCTTTGATATAGCTGAAGATGGTAAACAAGCAGTACAAAAGGTAGAAAATTCCCCCCAATACGACCTCGTGCTGATGGATGTACAAATGCCAGTTATGGACGGATATGAAGCTACTGCGAAGCTTCGTGAGAAAGGATTCACCTCCATACCAATAATTGGTCTTTCTGCCAATGCGATGAAAGAAGACAAGCAGAGCGCAATGGACGCGGGTATGAACGACTATTTAACTAAGCCAATAAAACAAAAGTCCTTAATAGGCATGCTAAGACAATATTTGGGTAAGCAAGTCTAGCCGTCATTCAGTAAAGGCTGTTGAAAGTAAAAAGGGGTTACCTTTCGATAACCCCTTTAATTTATAGCGAGAAATCCCCGCTTAGGGGGCTGCACTTACAGCGCTTTTATGGTCTCGAACTGCTCTTTAAGTTTGGCTAGGGCTTTTTCACCCTCTTCCAACTTACCGCGTTCTTTTTCAATTACCGCTTCTGGCGCATTGCTTACGAACTTCTCGTTACCCAACTTGCCACGAGTACGAGATACATCTTTCTCGATTTTCTCCATGGCTTTAGTGATACGAGCAAGTTCTGCGTCTTTATCGATAAGCCCTGCCATTGGGATAAGAATTTCCATCTCACCCACAAGCGCTGTAGCGCTGGCTGGCGCTTCTTCACCGTCTTTCAATATAGTGACGGTTTCAAGCTTAGAAAGCTTGTCTAGGAATGCTTTAGCGGCATCGAGACGGCGAGCGTCTTCATCACTTACGTTTTTAAGTAGCGCGTTAAGCGGTTTGTTGGGCGAAATATCCATTTCACCACGGATATTACGAATACCCACGATAAACTTCTTCACCCACTCGATATCAGCAAGTACTTTGTCGTCTTGTTTCGCTGCATCAACTTCAGGGAATGCCTGAACCATAATGCTTGCACCCTCTTCTACCTTAAGCGCACTGAGTGGCACAACACGCTGCCAAATAGTGTCGGTGATAAATGGCATAAGCGGGTGCAACAAGCGAAGCAGGCTTTCAAGCACATTGATAAGCGTATGACGTGTACCGCGCTTCTCAGCTTCGGTGCTAGCGTCATTGCTAAGCACAGGCTTAGTAAGCTCTAGATACCAGTCACAGAATTGGTTCCAGGTAAACTCGTAGACGGTTTGCGCAGCAATGTCGAAACGGTAATCTTCAAGGGCCTTTTCAAACTCAACTAACGTTTGTTGGAACTTAGCCCAAATCCAGCGATCGGCCATACTAAGTACCATTTCGCCACCGTCACGACCTGTATCGTGCTCTTCTGTGTTCATCAATACGAAACGCGATGCGTTCCAAATCTTGTTACAGAAGTTGCGGTAGCCTTCAACACGGGCCATATCAAAGTTGATATCGCGGCTGGTTGAAGCCATAGCAGCAAAGGTAAAGCGCAGTGCATCTGTACCGTAGGCCTGAATACCCTCTGGGAATTGTTTACGAGTACGCTTGGCAATCTTCTCAGCCAGCTGAGGTTGCATCATGCCCGCGGTACGTTTAGTCACTAGCGACTCAATATCAATACCGTCAATCAAATCAATAGGGTCAAGCACGTTGCCCTTCGACTTAGACATTTTATCGCCGTTCTCATCGCGGATAAGACCAGTAATGTAGATGTCTTTAAACGGAATTTTACCGGTGAACTTCTTGGTCATCATGATCATTCTGGCAACCCAGAAGAAAATGATGTCAAAGCCAGTTACGAGTACCGAAGACGGTACGAAGGTTTCTAGATCTGGCGTTTCTTCTGGCCAGCCCATGGTTGCGAACGGCCATAGTGCACTTGAGAACCAGGTATCTAGTACATCGTCGTCTTGTGAAAGGGTTACGTCACTGCCAAGGCCGTGCTTTTCACGCACTTCTTCTTCGGTGCGGCCAACAAAAACGTTACCGTTTTCGTCATACCACGCCGGAATGCGGTGTCCCCACCACAGCTGACGTGAAATACACCAGTCTTGAATGTTGTGCATCCACTGGTAGTAAGTTTTGTTCCAGTTCTCTGGCACAAAACGAATTTCACCGCTTTCCACTGCTTCAATAGCTGGCTTAGCAAGAGACTCAACCGCTACATACCACTGGTCGGTTAGGTATGGTTCGATAACCGCGTTGGTTCTGTCGCCACGTGGAACTTTAAGCTTATGCGGCTCAATTTTAACCAATGCGCCTTGTGCGTCTAAATCAGCAACAATTTGCTTACGGGCGTCGAAGCGATCTAAACCACGGTACGCTTCTGGCGCATCATCGTTTATTTTCGCATCGTCGGTAAGAATGTTGATCATAGGCAGGTTGTGACGCTTACCCATATCGTAGTCGTTGAAGTCGTGAGCAGGGGTAATTTTAACGCAGCCTGTACCAAACTCTTGATCGACATAGTCATCGGCAATAACTGGAATTAAACGGCCAGTAATAGGCAGCTTAATTTCTTTGCCGATAAAACCTTGATAACGCTCGTCATCTGGGTGAACCGCAACCGCTGTATCACCTAGCATGGTTTCAGGGCGCGTTGTTGCAACCACTAGCTCACCGCTACCGTCAGCTAACGGGTAGCGCATGTGCCACATGTGTCCGTCTTCTTCTTCGTTCAGTACTTCAAGATCAGATACTGCAGTGTGAAGCACTGGATCCCAGTTAACCAAACGCTTACCACGGTAAATAAGGCCTTCTTCGTGTAGTTTCACGAATACTTCAGTTACGGCTTTAGACAGGTCTTCGTCCATGGTGAATACTTCGCGAGACCAGTCAGGAGACGTACCTAAACGGCGCATTTGGCCAGTAATAGTACCGCCGCTGTGCTCTTTCCAATCCCACACTTTTTTGATGAAGTCTTCGCGACCTAAGTCGTGGCGCGTCTTGCCTTCAGCGTTAAGTTGGCGTTCTACCACCATTTGGGTAGCAATACCGGCGTGGTCAGTACCCACTTGCCATAGCGTATTATCGCCCTTCATGCGGTGATAACGGGTTAAGGCGTCCATAATGGTTTGCTGGAAACCATGGCCCATGTGAAGGCTACCGGTAACGTTTGGTGGCGGAAGCAAAATACAATAAGGTTCGCCGCTACCTGAAGCTTTAAATAAACCCGCCTCTTCCCATGACTTGTAGCATTGCTGCTCGATGGACTGCGGTTCGAAGGTTTTATCCATTACACACTCTCAAATTGAAGCTAAACGCGAATGATTTATGCAGATTTGAACTGCATGTTGCATCCAGCTTGCTGATAGTTTTTGTATCTTACCCGCGCGGCCTGTTTGGCATTCTCGTCCACGGGCACAAAATCGATGATTTGACGATGCAGGTTGGGTGAAGGCACCATACCGGAACCCACGTTCACCACCATTTGTCGTCTGGCTACCTGCTCTGGCTGCCAACAAATTTCCACCGGCGTTCCCGATTGCGGCCCTTCACCATAAAGGTTATGGGGCACAAAGCGGTCGGCCGGTAGCTGCCATAACAATTCATCAACTTCTTCAGCTTGCGCCTGTGTATCACACAGCACGCTAATCTTTTGCTTATTAGCAAACGCTGAAGCAATGACTTCACTGGCGCGGCCTGCCACACCATTATCACTGCTGGTAAGTTGATAAAATATCACTTGTGGCATGAATGATTAGTCCTCTAACTTGATATCAGCGCGGTTCATTAGGAACTGAGACAGCATAGGCACTGGTCGGCCTGTTGCGCCTTTGTTCTTACCACTGCGCCACGCCGTACCAGCAATATCAAGGTGAGCCCAGTTGTACTTCTTAGTAAAACGTGACAAGAAACAACCTGCGGTGATCGAGCCCGCTGGGCGACCACCTAGGTTCGTCATGTCGGCAAATGGGCTTTCAAGCTGCTCTTGGTAATCGTCCCATAGCGGTAAACGCCATGCGCGATCTGAACTTTGCTCTGATGCATTAAGTAGCTCGTGAGCAAGCGGGTTATGCGTGCTCATTACCGCTGTTGCATGGTGACCAAGCGCGATAATCGCTGCGCCGGTTAGCGTGGCTACGTCAATCACTAGCTCTGGGTCGAAGCGCTCTACATAGGTTAGCGCGTCACACAACACCAAACGGCCTTCGGCATCTGTGTTTAGTACTTCAACGGTTTGACCCGACATGGTCGTCAGAATGTCACCCGGGCGGTACGCTTTACCATCTGGCATGTTTTCACAGCCTGCCAATACGCCAATAACGTTAATCGGAAGATTTAGCGCCGCGATAGTGTGCATAGTACCCAGTACGCCTGCAGCCCCCCCCATGTCGTACTTCATTTCATCCATGGCTTCGCCTGGCTTAATTGAAATACCACCTGAATCGAAGGTAAGGCCTTTACCTACAAGCACGATTGGCGCTTGATCAGCTGGGCCACCGCGGTGATGCATAATACTCATCATGCTTTCATTTGCAGAACCACGACCAACGGCAAGGTAAGACTGCATACCCAGCTCTGCCATTTGAGTTTCGTCTACTACTTCAGCGGTTACGCTGTCGTATTGACTCGCTAATTCTTGCGCTTGCTGCCATAAATACGCTGGGTTACAGATATTTGGTGGCATGTTAGCTACGTCTTTGGTTACTTTCGAGCCACGGGCTACAGCTAAACCATGCTCAACCGCGCGCTCACCAACAGTAAGCTCGCGACGGGTAGGCACGTTAAATACAATTTTACGCAGCGGGCGGCGAGGCTCGCCTTTTTTGGTTTTAAGCTGCATAAAGGTGTAAAGCGTATCTTCAGTCGCTTCTACAGCCTGACGCACTTTCCAGTAAGTATCGCGACCTTTAACGTGAAGCTCGGTTAAGAAACACACCGCTTCCATCGAGCCGGTTTCATTCAATGTTTGAATGGTTTTGGCAATAATATTTTTGTACTGACGCTCATCAAGCTCGCGCTCTTTACCACAACCAACAAGAAGCACGCGCTCGCTTAGTACGTTTGGCACGTTGTGTAGCAACAACATTTGCCCTGCTTTACCTTCAAGGTCGCCACGGCGTAACAAGTTGCTGATATAACCTTCACTGATTTCGTCTAGTTGTTCAGCCACTGCCGTTAGGCGGCGCGGCTCGAAGACACCCACAACAATACATGCGCTGCGTTGTTTTTCAGGACTGCCACTTTTTACACTAAACTCCACGATATCACCTCGCTTTTCGTCGTTTATGGTTTGCACGATGACTAAAATCACGTAACGTTTCGCGCTGCTTTATGTTTTAATACGCAGCATAACTTTTTAGTTCGCTGCAATTCACGCTTACAGACCTATTGAATATAGGTTAAATTTGCGTCAAAACACCATGCAAACGGTTTATGATTGCAGGCAAAACTTGTAAAAACGGTAAGTTTAAACAAAATTGTGCTTTCTTTCACTAAAATTCCTAATTTTCCGGAAGGGCTGAGATGCTGATATTCCGCTATTTACTTAAGGAAACGCTGAAATCTCAGTTAGCGATTTTCTTTATCCTAATGGCAATTTTTGTCACCTTAAGATTTGTGCGCGTTTTGGGCGACGCATCAGACGGTGATATCCCTGCTGGGCTAGTGCTTGGCTTCTTAGGTTTATATGCTCCTATTCTCTCATCTTTGGTGCTGCCTATCAGTGCTTATTTGGGCATTATGCTGGCACACGGCAGGCTGTATGTAGACAGCGAAATGACCGTAATGCGGGCTTGTGGCATCAGTGAATGGTACGTCACACGGGTGATGCTGTTTTTATCCGTAATCATCATGATAGTCACAGGCGCAATCACTCTTTATTTCGCGCCCTTGGCTGCAGAGAACGAATACCAACTACGTGAAAAAGCCCGTAATGAAGCGGGGCTTTCTGCCCTAATGCCAGGTAGATTCCAGCAAACGGGTAACGAAAAAGCGGTGATATTCGTGCACGATGTAGATAGCAACGATAAGCTGCAACGCGTGTTTTTATCTCAGAATCAAACGGATGACAGCGAAGGCGATGTGCGCGTTGTATATGCACAAACTGGCGAAGTTGCAAACAACCCCGACGGTACCCGAAACCTTGTATTAAAAGAAGGTGTGCAGTACGAAGGCAAACAATCTGAAAAGGCTTACCGCAAAGTAGAATTTGACGAATACCAAATTCAGATTGCCGATAAACCAGCAGATGAAACACGCCGGAAAGTAAGCGTATTGCCCACCAGCGAGCTTTGGGAAGACGACAGTATTGAGGCCAGAGCCGAGCTTCAGTGGCGTATTGCCATACCGCTATCAATCCCGTTTCTAGTGCTGATTGCTGTGCCGCTAAGCGCAGTCGATCCGCGTCAGGGGCGCTTTGGTAAAATGTTTCCGGCCATCCTGCTTTACTTAGGCTACTTCTTGCTATTGCTTGCAAGTAGACGCGTACTGGAAGATGGAAAAATGCCACCACAATTAGGCTTATGGTGGGTACATACCATCATGCTGGTCATTGGTGTCATGTTAATCGTGCGGGACAGAAAAACTGGCACAGAGCTTCGCGCTTGGATATTGGGGAAAAAGTAGATGTTTAAGATCCTCGATTTATATATTGCACGAACACTGCTAGGCACTATCACGGTTACATTGAGTGTACTTATTGGTTTAAGTGCACTCATAAAGTTTGTAGAACAGCTGCGTAAAATTGGTGAGGGTGACTATGACATGCTGGTCGCTTTTATCTACGTTTTACTGAGCTTACCTCGCGACCTAGAGCAATTCTTCCCTATGGCCACCTTACTTGGCGGTCTTATCGGTATGGGCGTATTGGCCAGCAACAGCGAACTGGTAGTAATGCAGGCCGCGGGTATGAGCCGTTGGAACATCATAAACTCAGCCATGAAATCCACCCTTGTAATGATTTTACTGGTGATGGCTGTTGGTGAATGGGTTACTCCATACAGCGAAACCAAAGCAAAACAGATAAGAACCGAGGCTATTTCAGGCGGTAGCTTGTTTTCTTCCGACAAGCTGGTGTGGGCAAAGGATGGCGACCGATTTGTGAGTATTGGTCAAGTACTTAGCCAAGACTCGCTTAAAGACGTAAGCATTTTTAGCTTTAATCCTGACTTGTCTCTTGAAAGTATTACCTACGCGAAAAATAGTGCTTTCGATGGCGACGGTTGGTGGTTAAGCGATGTTGAAGTAACTGAGTTTTCAGAGACCAAGGTGTCGGTAGAAGAAAACGAGCGTATGCGATGGAACTCAACGCTTACGCCTGACAAGCTAGGGATTGTTGCCGTTAAGCCAGAGGCTTTATCCATCACTGGGTTGCTAGATTACGTAAACTATCTAGATAACAACGACCAAGATCCCTCGCGCTATGAGCTAGCGCTTTGGCGAAAAATCTTTCAGCCTATTTCTGTTGGCGTAATGCTGTTAATGGCACTGTCTTTCATCTTCGGCCCGCTTCGTAGCGTTACCATGGGCGCAAGAGTTATTATGGGCGTACTCACGGGCTTTGGTTTCTTTATTCTTAACGAAGTGTTTGGCCCTGTCAGTTTGGTATATCAGCTGCCGCCTTTCTTGGGCGCTCTACTACCGAGTTTACTGTTCGCTGCTGTCGCAGGTGTGATGCTTAAACGTTGATAAAGCTATCAGCGATAGGCTAATTAAACGCTCAACGCTTACAAAAAAGAGGCTCGTTGCAGCCTCTTTCCTATGATTTTTTAGCGCCCTACAAGCTGTGTCCTACCAACTTTTGTGGTCGTTCGCTTCTTTGCTCAGCTTCAACACTTCTGTTTTTGCTAAGCGGTCCTGTAGAGATTGTTTGTTTTTAAAATCGAACAAAACAAGTAATGTCCCTAAACCACCCAATGATGCGACAAGGCGAATGAACAAACGCGGCCATGTCATAGGCTCTTCAACTGTGCTGTAAATTCGTAACCGCCAAGCACGCATGCCAAGTGTTTGCCCGCCTCTGCGCCAAAACCACAAGAAGAAACCCGCAATCCATAAGCCTACCCAGGTTTGAATAAGCAGTTTATAGCCAAAGGATGCTTGTATAAGGTCAGCGGGTTCAGCATAACCTTGTAAATCAAGCGCACCATTTTTCAACATAACCACCAAGGTTACTATCATCACCATAGCCGCACACATACCGACAGCAGTAGCCACTAGCGTATCGTAAATCATGGCCAACAAGCGTCGCACAAACCCTGCTCGCTCAAGGGTTTCACTTTCTGAGTCTGCGCTACTCGCATTTTCATATTCAGCAGTCGTCGACGATTTTGGTGCCGGCTGCCTTTTCTTAACTTTCTTATCGTGTCTTGCCACGGGTATCTCTTCACATCATCATTTTCAATACATATTTTGACACAAGCGCCCTATAGCTTAAACACAATAAGCCACACTAAACGTCATTTAATAAAGTGATTGATAAACCGATAACTGCACTGTTATTAAAAATAATGCATCCAAGCATTCAATTCATTCGTTATTGTTATTAAAACGGATAACGGAAATCTTAAAGTGACCACATTAACTTTCGCAAAAACACTAACTGCTAGCGCTATATTACTCGCAACTGCGCCCACACTCGCCCTCGATGACCCAGAAGGTGATATTGAACATATTCGGGTACGCGGTGACTCGTCGGTCAAAGACGGTGAATTTATTTCTGCTTCTCAGGGATGGGTGTCGGGTGACACTATGATTGACCGACCAATGCTTCGCGCTGGTGAAATATTGGAATTTATTCCGGGTATGATGGTGACGCAGCACAGCGGTTCAGGAAAAGCCAACCAGTATTTTCTTCGCGGTTTTAATCTTGACCATGGAACCGATTTCACCGTAAGCGTTGATGGAATGCCGGTCAACATGCGAAGCCATGGACACGGTCAAGGCTACAGCGACCTGAACTTCATCATTCCTGAATTTATCGACAACCTTAGCTACTTCAAAGGCACCTATTACGCCAACATTGGCGATTTTTCTAGCGCAGGCGGCGCAATTTTTAATTTGAGAGATTCCCTTAAAAACAACCAGGTATTCTTGGGCTTAGGTGAATATGGATTCAAACGCGCCGTCGCACTAAACCAGTTTGAAGCAGGAGAGAGCCGTGTCGTTACAGCTTTAGAATATCAAACTTATGACGGCCCATGGACTGATGTAGACGAAGACGTAAAAAAGAAAAACGCACACATTCGTTATATTACGCCCTTGCTAGATGGCCAGCTTACCATAACAGGCATGGCTTATGACAATAGCTGGAATGGCGCCGACCAGGTTCCAGAGCGCGCTATTCAAAGCGGCTTAATAGACCGTCTTGGCTCTATCGATACTCAAGTTGGCGGTGAATCCTCTCGGTATAGTTTATCTGCAAACTACACCAGTGATACATGGAATGCTTCGCTTTATGTCATAGATACCGAACTTAGTCTGTTCTCTAATTTTACCTATTTCCTTGATAACCCTGTTCGAGGCGATCAGTTCGAACAAGCTGACGACAGAAAGATATACGGTGGCGAAATATTCACTACCCTGCCCTTAGCCATTACCGATGGCAGTAGTATTACCCTTGGCGGCCAGTGGCGTTTTGATGATATCGATAATGTAGGCTTGTACCGCACCCAAAACTTAGTCCGCTTTGGCACTGTCCGAGAAGACGAGATAGACAGCAATAGCTATGCACTTTTTGCTCAGTCCAATATTTTTCTAAATGATAGATTAAGCCTGTCTTTAGGCGGTCGTTATGATTATTTAGATGTTGACGTAGATAGCGATTTAGACGCTAACAGCGGTAGTGCTGACGATGGTATTTTTACGTTAAAAGCAGGTCTTAAATATTTGCTGTCGGAACAGCTCACCGCATTTGCCAATATCGGTCAAGGCTATCACTCAAACGACGCGCGGGGTGCAACTATTACTGTAGATCCGGTAAGTGGGGATGCAACCGAAACTTCACCGCTATTAGTGAAGTCTCTTGGTTATGAAGCCGGGGTTAATTTTACCGACAACAGAACCTATAACGTTTCCGCTGCATTGTGGCGACTAGAACTAGATAGTGAACTGGTTTATGTCGGCGACGCAGGCTTCACTGAAGCGAGCCGACCATCAGAAAGACACGGTATAGAAGTAAGTGCCTACTACTGGATTAATCATCATTTAACAACTGACATTGAAGCTGCTTGGACAAAAGCAAGATTCAGCGACAGCGTAGAGGGTGAAGGCCGCCATATTGACGGTACAGTTCCGGGCGTTGTGAGCGCGGGCCTGACCTATTTTCAAAACGGAAACCAGCTTGGGTTTAGCTATACGCTGCGAGGTCGTTATTTAAGCTCTCGCACGGTGGAGAGTTTCGATGAAGTTTCGCCGCCATCAACATTTTTAATGAATGCACAGGTCGCTTATCGTCAGCCTATGTGGGACGTTACTTTAGAAGTGTTAAATGCCCTTGATAGTGATGATCATGATATCGACTACTTTTATGCGTCGAGACTTCCTGGCGAGCCTGAAGAGGGCATAGAGGACTTGCACTATCACCCGGTTGAACCAAGAAACGTTCGCCTTACTGTTTCCTTGAAATATTAGCCGAGCAGAAGTTTTTAATAACAGCGGCGCAGGCCCTTTTGGCGCCGCAATATTTTATGTAAATGTTTAAAAAGCGTGCTAGTTTAAATACTTAGAAGCCGCACTTTTCAATAGTAAGTCTCATTGTGAAAATGGTGCCATAACAATAAAAGGTAGGAGCAACGATGGAACATGAAACTTTGTTCCCTTTGCTGTGTAAAACAGCAGACGGTGACAAAAAAGCCTTCGCAGAGCTTTATAAAATAACCAGCCCACAGCTTTATGCAGTTGCTTTAAAGCTACTAAAACGGCCAGAGCTTGCCGATGAAGCCACACAAGATGCTTACATTAAAATATGGCATAACGCTGGCAATTATCAGCGAGGAAAAGGTACGGTGCTAACTTGGATGGTAAGCATTGCACGCTATCGAGCGCTGGATTTAATTCGCTATCACAATGTAAGAAATGAAGTTGAGCTGAACGATGATGCACCATCAGGAGTAGAAAGCGCACAAAATGTTAAACTGGGTGCAGAGCAAGCTAGATTAGCCGCGTGTTTGGATGAATTAGACGGCCCTCAGCGCCAAGCCATTCACTTAGCTTACGTTAACGGCATGTCTCACCAGGAAGTGGTGAGTCACTTGGCCTCGCCCCTTGGTACAATTAAAAGCTGGATAAGACGAGGCTTGCAGAGCTTGCAGAGGTGCCTGTCACTATGAATTATTTGAAAGAAGAACGACTTAATGCACTGGCAGCGGAATACGTTGTTGGTACCCTCAGAGGTAAAGCGCGTACACGCTATCAAAAGTTAATGATGCAATATCAAGCGGTGAGCGATGCAACGGCCCAATGGGAACAATATCTAACCGGCTTTGCGGAGACGCTCCCGCCTGTAACGCCGCCAGACAACGTGTGGGAAAACATCCAAGTAAAACTTGGACATAAAGCCGCTAACGACGCAAACATAGCTAGCGATACACAACCCTCCAGTAAGTCTGGCGAGGTTATTGACTTTGAGAAAGAAAAGCAGAAACGCTGGAAAAATTTATCGTTTATATCTACGGCTGCTGCAATGGTGTTAGCCGTACTGCTTTTTGTTATGCAACCTGCGCCTGCCCCAGAGGTTTCCCATATCGCCGTAGTCAACAACGCTGATAACACGCCACTGTGGGTGATAGAGGTATCTGACACGACCATGAATGTTAAGGTTACCGATGCTTTCGTGGCTCTAGCAGACAAAGACTACGAGCTGTGGATGGTACCGGCAAACGGTGAAGCGCCAATTTCCCTTGGTCTAATGCCTGAAGCAAATGGAGATACCAGGGCAACACCAGATATACTGCTAGATCAAAGCATCATGGCTTTGGCAGTGAGTTTAGAAGCGCCTGGTGGCTCGGTAACGGGTGCACCGACCGAAGTACTTTACATAGCACCCATTGTGTCTGTGTAGTTTTAAACACTAAACTTTCCGTCAAAAGGCCACAATCTGTGGCCTTTTATTTTTCTATCGCTGCTTGCTTAGTTTTCACCAGTAGTCTCTCAGGGCTCTCTTGCTCTTCTAACTGCTAACGCTTTTTCGTTATTCCTTTTCCCCCACTACCTGCTTTTACACTTAACTAAAATTTTATTTTAATTTTTTTAAAAACTTTTGCATCCAACATGAATTCTCAGACGTTTAACTTTTGAACTCATAAAAAAACAGAGAGACCCAACATGATCCAATTCAAACGCAAAACTTTACCATTGGCTATTGCCGTGACATGCGCCGCCGTCACTGCGGGTGCAATTGCATCAAGCCACAGAGAAGCACCGAACATTACCCGTCACCCAGCCTTAGATAGCACAGACTTTTACGCTTTTAACAGTTATGAAGAAGGCCGTGAAGACTATGTGACTTTCATCGCCAACTATATTCCACTGCAAGATGCCTACGGCGGCCCTAATTATTTTGCGATGGATCCGAACGCGCACTATGCCATCCATATCGATAGCGACGGCGACGCGGTTGAAGACTTAAGCTTTGTTTTCCAATTTAACAATATGCTCGCTGCAGATAACGAAGGTATTGCCCTGCCAATAGGCCCTGAAGGCGATCAAAAGATGGTGAAAGTGCCGCTTAAAAATGTAGGTGGTATAAGCGCAGATGATTCAAGCGCAGCGAATTTTTCAGAAATGTATAGCCTTACGATGGTAAGCGGTGACATGCAAACGGGCACGCGCACTACGCTTACCCCGGCCATGGGCGATATGTTCAAAAAGCCCCTTGATTACATTGGTAACAAAACTTTTACCAGTGAAGCTGAATACGCACGTTATGCTGAAAGCTTCATTTACTCATTCAGCATCCCTGGCTGCGATGATATGGCCAAAGTATTTGTTGGCCAGCGCAAAGACCCCTTCGTTGTTAACTTAGGCAAAACCTTCGACTTGGTCAATTATGTACCTGTTGAGGGCGATAGCGCACCGGGTGCAGGCGATGGCGAGGGCTTCCCTGGCGGCATTACACAAAGTGCTATGAATGATGACTTAGTAGACAAAAACGTGACTGCTCTCTCTATTGAAGTACCAAAGGCTTGTGTTACCGGTGAAGGCAATGGCGTAATTGGTAGCTGGACCACGGCAAGTTTACCTCAGGCGCGCATTCTTAACCCAGATGCCACGTTTGAGAAGCCAGAAACCAATGGCGGCGCAATGACACAAGTGTCTCGCTTAGGCAGCCCGCTAGTTAACGAGCTTGTTATTGGTATTGGCGATAAAGATAAGTTTTCTAGCTCTCATCCAAGTGCAGATGGTCAATTTGCAGATTATGTCACTCACCCATCGCTGCCAGAGTTGCTCAACATTCTGTTTAAAGATGCAGTGAATACCACACTGGGTACGGATATTGAAACCCTTGCACCTACTAACTTCCCGCGTATGGACTTGGTGACAGCCTTCCTTACTGGCTTCCCAGGTGTTAACCAGCAAGCTACGGTTACAGCGTCTGAAATGCTGCGCCTAAATACAGGGATCCCAGCAACTCCAGCGGAATCACAGTCTACCTTCGGTGTAGCAGGCGATGACTTAGCAGGCTTCCCAAATGGCCGCCGCCCTGGTGATGACGTGGTTGATATTGCGCTTCGCGTAGTAATGGGCCGTTTATGCTACCCCATTCCTGTTGCAGGCGAAGACACAGACCTTGGCCTTTGTGCACCTGAAGACGCGAGTGTAGGTAATGTACCATTCACTGATGGCGCGCCTGTAGATGCGAGCATGATTGATACATCATTCCCTTACCTAAAAACACCACTTGCTGGCTCTGAATAAGGAGATCCATCATGTCTACGAAGATTAGGTTATTAAATAAGCTCAGTGATGCAACTGCGCCTAAAAAGCAAACGTCAGGTAAACGTCAACAACACCGTATGTGGATTGCTTCAGGGTTGGTATTAGCACTTTCAGGTTGTTTCGATAGTGACGACGATAACGACTATCAAGCCCCAGAAGAAAATGCTGCGCCGGTAGCCGTTGATGAAATGTTGACGACACAAGCGGATATTGCGATTGATGGCACCTTGTCAGCTACCGATGCCGATGGTGATGCGCTTACGTTCGGGCTTGGTGAAAACGGTACGTTAGGTAATGCAGAAGTTAATGCTGATGGCAGCTTTACCTACACACCTAACGCTCAGGTAACAGGAAGCGATAGCTTTACATTCACCGTTTCTGACGGTGTTAACCCAGAGGTTACGGCCACCATTAGCGTTACGATTGAGGCACAGCAGGTATCGCTTTCTAGCTATACACGCGACGCCTTCAATCAAGCGCCAACGGATGATCCATTACCAATAAATGGAAGGGAGTTCATCCAAGATGCTGACGACTCTACATTTGATGACTTGTTGATAGACCAATAACACGCATCAAATAACAGGAGTTTGTTAGCACATAACCAGTGTCAACCGTAAAGCCAAGGAAGGCTTTTTTTAAGGAAGTAGCAATGAAGTTTATCAAGTACTCTGCTCTGAAGTTCATTTTGGCGAGTACATCACTAACCCTTTCGACTTTTTCAATATACGCTCAACAACAAATCTCTGATATCAATACTGTAATAGCAAGCTGGGAGCCTGAACAGTTATCAATAACAAGCTTGAATGAAGCAGAAAAAGTGCTGTCATCAAGTCGCTATATTTCCGCAAAAGGAGACGAAAGAGAGCGGGTGGCTCGCTTCGCCAACTCTATGCGAGCAAACTTCACATCGTTAAATGCTGGGCAGCAAGAACGCCTAGTAATCTTAGAGGCTCGCTTGTTACAAGGCACTCATAGGTTCGAAGAAGCCAAGCAACATTTAAAACAAATTGCCTACTTTCGCTCGCCGGCCGCTTACTTACTTATGGCTGATATTGCCACGCAACAAGGTGATGTTAAAAAAGCAAAAGAAAACTGTGAAAGACTGGTAGGGAAAACAAGCTTTCTCATTGCATTTACTTGCATGGTAAACGCAGAGTTTTCCCAGAACGCTCAAGCGAGGCTGCTTCAAAAACTTAAGGCCTTTGAAACTTATACCAGTAATGCTCGGCCTTCTGAACGCCAGTGGTTTTATGAAGTACTTGCGGATATGTCACTGCAGCTTGGCTACCCTGAAGCAGCGCTTGAGTATCTATCACAAACAGAGTTTGAAAAGCTTCCTATAAGTGCCCTGTTAGTATGGTCAGACGCTAATTTTCAATTAAGAAATTATGAGGCTGTTACCACCACGCTCGCCCGCAATGTACCCGATATCAAAAAAGCGGATGACGGCTTGCTTTTGAAATGGGCTATCGCAGAACGTGCCCAGGGTATCACGTCCTCAACGGTGCAATCTCAACTGTCAAAAAATATGGAAATTAGAGTGTGGAGAGAGGATAGCTCGCACGCGGCACAAGTTGCCACCTACTTTTTAGAGATAGAGCAAAATTACCCGCAGGCCCTCAAGTTTGCTGAAATCAATTGGCAGTACGCCCAAGCATTAAGTGACAAAAAGCTTTTAGAGCGTGCCCGCAAAGCTAATGGTGAATCAACCAATGCTTAGATCTTTCAACTATTTCAGCGAACGAACCATGATAAGATTTATTGTATTTTTCATAGTAGCGTCTTTCAGTTTTCCAACCCTTTCTCACGAGCTAAGCAACGGTTATTTAACCCTAAAAAATGATTCTGGCGAGACACTTTCAGGCGAGCTTTTGTTAAAACCCAAAGACATAGGGCAAGCTGCCGGACTCGATACCAATAATGACGGCAATCTGACATGGGGTGAAGTGAAAAGAAACCACAATCTAGCGAATGATTACATTCAAAATCACCTAATAATTCGTGGTAGCGAGACACGGTGTACAGTAAGTCTTGCATCACCTTCCATACGTGACATATCTGCGGAGTCATTATTGGTATATCCACTTTCGGTGAATTGCGCTTTTTTAAACGAAGTGTCTGTACGTTACACAGGTTTAGTGAGCGATTTTCCTACACATAAACTGCTTACTTCCGTCACCCTTAATGAACAAACAAGTGTGCATGTACTTGATAGTGAGCAAACTTTCGTATCTGTATTTCCTAAAAATAGTCACTGGATTTCACAGTTTAGCGAAATGGTTTATCAGGGTATTTGGCACATTTTTATTGGGTTAGATCACATACTGTTTTTAGTCGCGACATTGCTGACCGTTAACTTACTTAGAAAAAGTAAACGTTGGGTAAAAGAAAAAAGTATCAAACGGATTGTAAAAAGCACGGTGATTTTGGTAAGCACTTTTACTTTAGCGCACTCAATTACGTTGACCCTTACAGCTCTTGATTTAATAACGCTTAATAGTCGTATTGTTGAACTCGGCATTGCGATTTCGGTGGCCATTACTGCACTAAATAACGTGTACCCCGTTATCATGCGCTTGGGATTTGTTACTTTTGGATTCGGCCTACTTCACGGGATGGGATTCGCAAGCGTGTTTAGCGACCTAAATGCCCAGTCAGGCAGTTTGGTGATGAACATGCTTGCATTTAATTTAGGTGTAGAAATAGGACAACTTGCCATAGTTGCACTGCTACTTCCCATACTTATCCTACTTAGAAACGTCAGGTTATATTCGAAAGCCATTATGCCAATTGCGTCATCAATTATTGCGGTTATAGCGATTAACTGGACGTTGCAGAGATGGTAGCAGCGGCACACCTAGTTATTAATTGAGAGATAAGAGTAAGCTTATACTGAGTGACAAAAAAATAAGAAATGACTAAAGCAGCGCGCGCCTTTGGACAATCTTTCGGCACTTAGCCATAAAAAGCACAAAAAGTAGTTGTATAGGCGCGCCGCATCGCTATAATGCCAAGCATCAACACCACGTTGATGTCTATACACTATGCCAGTGTGATGGAATTGGTAGACATGGCGGATTCAAAATCCGCTGCTAGCGATAGCGTGGCGGTTCAAGTCCGCCCACTGGTACCATCTCTTCTTTTAGAAGCTGATACTGAAACCGACTTTTGAGTCGGTTTTTTTTGCCTGAATTTCAGCAAATCGCCACGCAAGCGTGTCGGCCGAGTGTCGGTCCAATCAAAGCCCGCCCGCTGGTACCATCTCTTCTTTGCAGAAGTAGATACTGAAACCGACCTTGAGTCGTTTTTTTGTTTCTGGAATAAAGTTTATACCAAAGAAGCTATTACTGCTCTAGTTCAGCATATCCGCGTAGCACGCTCTTCAAACATTAAATTTAAGACTCGACAACATTTGGTTTAGTTGATTATTTAGTTTGCGTTAATCGTTATTAACGTTATCTATTATCTAGTAGCTACGTTATAAGAAACTTTTAAATATCATCAATTATAGTATGAAGCGCCTGTATTGATGTGTAAAAAGGTTAAAAGATCAAAACGAGAACCTGTCTAATGAGGTTGAGTCGATTCAGACTTCCAAGCGAAAGCGCTCCGTTGCCCGATAGCGAGACCGATTTCCAGCAAATGATTCACTCAACGGCTTACATTGGACTGAGTGTAATTCTGCACCACCAACTTCAGTTGCAACGAAACACATTAACATCTCTAAATTTTCATTAAGGAGGACTTGCATATCGTTGAACCAACCGCAAGAGTAAACGATTACTAAACTTCCAGCATTTTAATTGAAACTTTGATTTGGTATTCTCACTTTTCGAACAATTGCAAAGCCGAATCATGAATAAAAACTCAATCAAAGAAGCTGCAAGACTCGCTGGAGTTTCTGTAGCCTCTGTTTCTCGCGCATTAAATGGTAAACCCGGAATTTCTGAAACAACACGTCAGAGAATAATTGATATTTGCAATGAGCTTGATTATCAGCCATCAGATGCAGCAAGACGTCTAAAGTTTGGCAAAAATAGTCATGTTGCAATCTCCCTAGGCAAAAGTGACAAGCCGCACGGCCACTACATATCCTCTCTATTCGAGAGCATTCATACGCTTCTAAGCAAAGAGGGGTTAATCGTAAATATTTATCCTTATGACAGTTTTGATAGCATGGTAAGAGATACAAGTGGAGTAATTCTTACTGGTGTCGAGGAAAGTGATTCAAGAGTGGCTAGCCTCAAAAAAGCGTCTTTGCCTTTCGTATCTATCGGTCAGGTTGAAGGGGAATTCTGGGTGTGCCCAGATGACTATCAGGGGGGGCAACTGGCGGCCTCACACCTTTTAAATCAAGAGTGTCAAGAATTTCTCATAGTTGAAAGCGCATTAAGAAGCAAAGGGACTAAGGCTCGAATTATGGGGTTTCAGAAATCCATTCAAGAAAAAGGGTTTGTTGCAGGTCAACTTTACATAGATGATTCAATGGCTGTTGAACTTCAGACTTATCGAACCCTAATGAAAGTTTTCAAAAACAATTCGTCCAAGTTTGACGCCATTTTTTGTGAAAACGACGATATTGCATATGGGGCCATGCTCGCTTGTAAGGACTCTGATTTATCTGTCCCAGATGATTTGAAAATCGTTGGGTTCGATGATCTTCCCGGCATTTTTGAAACCATAACAACGGTACATCAAGATATTAACGAGATCGCTAAAAACGCTGTTGAGCTTTTAGATAAAGCTCGAAACGGAGACGCACCAGAGAGTAGAGTATTGCCAGTGAACTTGGTTATTAGAGAATCGTCTCGCATACAATAAAAAATAACACTTGAACTCATTACGTAAACGTTTACTATGCGTTAATAACTTTCAATATTTAACGGATAGGAGGCTTGCCTACGTGATCCCTCTAAAGAAAAATTTTACTTATCTTATTCTCAATGATGAAGGTCAAATTAACAGTAGACATGATGCCGCTATAGCATGTTCAGAGTCTGGTGGATACGTATTAGACACCCGTGTAATAAGCCAGTACGAATGGAATTTTGCAGGATTCGAGTTGTTACACACTAAATACATCGGAAGTAGATGTATAAAACAGTATTTCAGCAAGTTCGAGAAACACAAACAAAGTCTGATGATCGTAAGAACATTATCTGTAAAGGACGGTGGCTTTACAGATGAGTTAGAGTTGATTAACGATGATTTGGAAGACCATACTTTTTTAGCGGAGCTCAAACTAGATAGTGACTTCATCGATATGTTTGAAGTTCGTGGACATGTACCAAGTGAGGGTGTCCGAGACGTATATCATCATCAGTCTAGCAACCGCTATGATGCTCACTATATTGCGCCTGATGATGTAAAGTCCGAAGTTCAATTGGAGCTGGAAGGTTTTAAATTTAACGAGCAAATGGCAATAGCTGCTCGGTCGAAGCGCCTTCTTAAAATAAATGCAAAATTTACTTCAACATATTCAATTGCATCAACTATTCAGGGTATTCCTGAAGACTGGTTAAGTAGTAAATCGATACCAGATCATACGAAAGTTTACAGGCAGGCAGAGAGAGATCTGCATGATCTGTTATTATCAACCGAACACGGCCTAACTATAGCAGCGGGGATACCTTGGTTTGTTACACCCTTCGGTCGCGATTCAATTATTTCTTCGTGGTTTCTCTTGAATACATACCCTGATTTAGCCAGAGGGACGCTTCAGTTTCTTGCAGCAAATCAAGGTACAAAAATTGATGAATATCGTGATGAGCAGCCTGGAAAAATTCTTCATGAGCAGCGGTACGCAGAGTTAAGCCGCTTAGCAAAACTTCCGTTCTTAACGTACTTTGGAACTGCAGATGCCACGCCGCTGTTTATTGTTCTTTTGCACGATTATGTCGAGAAAACAAAAGATTACTCTCTAGTTGATGAGCTTAAGGACAACTGGAAAAGCGCATTACATTGGATGGAAAAGTATCAAGACGAAAGAGGGTTAATCGTTTTTCGCGGCAACACTAAAGGTTTGACGGTACAAAGCTGGAAAGACTCACATGATTCATTGAGTTATAAAAATGGGAAGCTTGGTGAAGGAGCACTAGCAGTAGCCGAAGTACAGGGTTACGCTTACGCCGCGTACTTAGCTGCCGCGAATTTCTATAAACATGAGAACGACACTAAGCAAGCTGCGTATTACAAAGAAAAGGCTGACAAACTTCAACACTCCTTCGATAGCTTATTTTGGATGCCCGAGCACAATAACTTTGCTATAGCTGTGGACGAACATAATTGCCAATTAGATGTAAACAGCTCAGATAGCGGCCATTTGCTTTGGTCAGGTATCGTATTGGACGAAAAAGTCGATGTTCTTGTAAATCGGTTATTCGAAGAAGATATGTGGAGCGGTTGGGGTTTAAGAACTTTGAGCACTCAAGAATTACGCTATAACCCAATTTCATATCACAACGGTTCAATCTGGCCTCATGACACGGCAATTTTTGCTGCTGGACTCAAAAGATATGGGAAAGAGAAAGAGTTTGGTGTTGTAAAGTCAGCTCTAGTGGATGTTGCATCTTCTCAAAAAGATAGACGACTTCCTGAGCTCTTCTCTGGTTACCCTAGAGGATTAACGCCTATTCTGCCTTATGTAGAAGCATGTAGACCACAGGCATGGTCTGCGGCTGCTCTCGTTTACCTTATGAACGACGGAGAGTGAATAAGTGTCGAAGTCTGAAAAGTACCGTCCCTCGCTACACCTAACCTCGAGTATTGGTTGGATTAATGACCCAAACGGGCTCATTAAGTTTAAGGGGAGATATCACCAATTCTATCAGTATCACCCAAACTCTACACTTTGGGGGCCAATGCATTGGGGGCACCAATCCTCATTAAATTTAGTAGATTGGGAGGAGCATGAAGTCGCCCTCTACCCTGACGAAAGTGGTATGTGCTTTTCAGGCTCGGCAGTATTCGATGACACAAACACTTCAGGACTATTTCCCAAAAAAGGAGGGATAGTAGCTCTCTTCACGACTTTCATTGAGAGCGAATACGAATGTATAGACGGTGATATTGACATTAGACCTCAACAACATCAGGCGCTCGCTTTTAGTGAAGACGGATACAAATGGAAGAAGTATAATAATGGACAACCAGTTTTGTATTCTAAGGGTAATCCTGACTTCAGAGATCCTAAAGTGTTCTGGCATGTCGAAACCAATGCATGGGTTATGGTTCTAGCGAGCGGACAATTCATTGAGATTTTTCGGTCACCGGATCTTATTAACTGGGTAAAAGTTAGTGAGTTCGGACACAGATATGGTTTCCATAGTAAAGGTCCTTGGGAGTGCCCTGACCTTTTTCCATTAAAATGTGAAGACTCTGGCGAGTTGTTCTGGGTCTTGATAGTAGGTATTGGAGAGGGTGTTTGGGCTGGCGGTTCGGGCACTCAATACTTTGTCGGAACGTTTGATGGTTTTGATTTTACGTGTGTAGAAAGGCACGACAAAAAGCGGTGGTTAGATTTTGGTCGAGACCATTACGCTACGCAGTCTTTCAGCGGCACAAGCGCTAACGAAAGAGTCATCAGTGCTTGGATGAGTAACCATCAATATGCCAAATCAACTCCAACATCTAGATTCAGAGGGGCTATGATTGTTCCCCGAAAACTCAGCATACGTCGCTCGAGAAAAGGCTCATTTGAGTTACAACAGACTTTTGTTGAAGGATTGTATGACAAGTTCAAATCGTGCGAGGAAGTTGAATTCGTAGTAGATAGCAGTCAACCAATTACAAAGTCACTAAACACCGAAGTAGCATTCTTGGAGTTTAATACTACGTTTAACGATTCAAAAGCAATTATACTTTCTTTATTTGAACAACAAGAACTTCAGTTCGTTGTCTCGCAGCAAGAAAACAAAACGGTCGTCAGATCTATTAGAGCTGTTTCCGAGCACCGAGACCTTATAGAAAGTGGATTCAACCATGATTACTCGGTCGAACTACCTAAGTACGAAAACCTTCATATTCAAGTTTTATTGGATAGAGGGCTGTGTACGCTCATTGTGAACAATACTTTTGCGTTTTCAAATCTCTGTTTTCCGACATCTACAAGAGTAGATTTGGCGGTTGCGCCCCAAAATGGGAAATGCGAATTGACAGCAAAATTTTGGACCATTGATGACGAGCAACAAGATTAACTTCTTAACTTTAATCTGCTTCCCGAAGCCCTGATGTATTCTGTTGGGGTTACTCCACTCCAAGACTTAAATTTTCTAGTAAAAATACTAGGTTCTGCGAATCCAAGCAGTAAAGATAGTTGAGTCATGGATACAACACTTTCATGCATGTAGTGCTGTAAACCTCCCTTAATTAAGTACACCCATAATTAGAGGTTTCGGCCAGCTCATGTTTCGTTAAATATTCCCATGGCGTTAGATTATTCAGCGCATCATGGGGGCGTTCTATGTTGTATTCAGTCACCCATTTATCCGTCAGTTCACGAACTTCGTTGAGTGTTCTGAAGACGTACATATTGAGTATTTCGTCGCGGTAAGTCCGGTTAAAACTCTCTATGAAAGAGTTTTGTGTTGGCTTACCCGGTTTGATAAATTCCAGTGCGATGTTATGTTCTTCCGCCCAACTGGCCAGTGTGATGGAGATGAACTCTGGCCCATTATCCATGCGTAGTTTGGCTGAGTAACCTCGCCAAGCGACGACGCGTTCCAGTACGCGTACAACCCGCTGCGACGGCAGGTTTAAATCAATCTCAATGGCCAACGCTTCACGGTTGAAGTCATCCACCAGGTTAAACGTTCTGAAGCGCCTGTCACACATAAAGTCCATCGACCCGCAATGGTTGGCCTAAGCTGGAGCCGCTAGAGGCTCTGGGTTTCTTGCTGGTAGGCGTCGTTTTCCAAGTCGGCGTTTATTCAGCTTTAGCTCACAGTAAATGCGATAAACACGCTTATGGTTCCAGCCGTGCCCCCAGCGTTTTAGGATCTTAAATAGCTTACTGAATCCGTAGGCGGGGTACCGTTCAACGGCTTCCTTTAGCTTGGCGACGACCTTGTCATCGCGCGCTTTATCCGGCTGATACCGCTAAAGCGAGTCACTGATGCCAACTACGCGACACGCCATCCGTAAACTAGCGCCATGCTGCTCTCGCGCATAATTCACAAGTTCACGTCTGATCGCTGGCTTTACAGCTTTTTTTCAACGATATCTTTCAATATCCGGTGTTCCAGGCTGAGATCGGCAGACATCGATTTCAGGCGCTTGATGTCCGAAGCCTCCATACCACCATATTTGGCTTTCCAGTTGTAGTAGGTGGCGTCTGAAATGCTGTACTCACGGCAGACTTCTTTAACCAGTCGGCCAGCTTCCACTTCTTTCAGGATCTTAACGATCTGTGTTTCTGTGTATCGGGACTTTTTCATCAGGAGTTCTCCTTCTTGGCTCAGTGTACGCCGAAGAGCTCTAAAAAAGTATGCCACTAGTTTAGGGGAGGTTTACACTTGCAGTTTGATATCAAGCTTCAAGGATTGCAAAAGCAAAACTGTGGCCAGAATGATAGCAAAGGCAAATTCCAATAAACCTATTCCCCTCACACTAGTGTGGTACTAAATCCTGAGGGCTTACAAAAAGTGAATTTCTATCAACTTTTCTATTCAGCGCAATTCCGTTGTCTGCAAAAAGGTGGCAGGCAGCGGGAGGAAACCTCACAAACAAAGCATCTTTTTTACTTACATTGAGCGTACCCGGACATCTCACTAAAAATTCATCATTTACCGCTTTTGTACTGGTAAATAAGATTGATTCTGCACCTAGTAATTCCTTGCCTGTCACGTAGACGGGGATGTCGTTTACACCACCTATCTGAATATCTTCTGGCCTGATTCCTAGTTTTAATCGTTGATTTGGTCGTAATTCGCTTCCGTCTACGGCCACTTTTACCAGTTTGCCGCCCATATCAACTACAACTAAATCATCAACAACTTCAACGAATTTAACGTCAACCATATTCATCTTTGGTGAACCAATAAAATTGGCGACAAACTCAGTTTTTGGGAAGTGATAAAGTTCTAAAGGTGAGCCGATCTGTTCAATCGTTCCCTTGTTTAAAACGACTACTTTGTCAGCTAAAGTCATGGCTTCAACTTGGTCATGAGTCACATACACTGTCGTTGATTTGAACTGTCTATGAAAAGCCGCTATCTGGAGCCGCATGCGAACCCTTAATGCAGCATCTAGATTAGAAAGTGGCTCATCCAATAAAAACACCTTTGGCTCTCGAATTAACGCCCTACCAATCGCCACACGCTGCCTTTGGCCTCCAGACAGGCCACTTGGCTTTCTATTGAGTAAACTAGTTAGCTCAAGTGCTTCAGCTATCGATTCAACAGCTTCATCTGTTTGCTTTTTAGACCATCGCTTCGTGTACTTCACTCCGAAGGCGATATTTTCTCTTACAGTCATGTGTGGATACAAAGCATAGGATTGAAATACCATTCCTATGCCACGCTCACTGGGCGACAAGTCATTGACAACTTGGTTGTCTATGACTAGCTCTCCACCTGTTATTTCTTCAAGCCCAGCTATCATCCTTAACATTGTTGACTTACCACAGCCTGACGGACCCACAAATACGACAAACTCTCCCTCTTCAATCGAAAGGTTTGCGTTTTTTACAATATGAGCAGGTGTACCACTGGGATCGTAAACTTTATTTATATTTTTCAAGCGAAGCTTATTCATATATTTATTCACCTTCTATCGGCTAACCCTTGACAGCCGAACTCACGTTGTTTCCTACAAAATATCTTTGAAATGCAATGAAAATAATGAGTATTGGAACGGTTGAGAGAAACGAGCCTGCCAAAATTAAATTCCAGTCACCCGCCACTCCATAGCTGTTGCGCAAACTTAATAATCCTACTGGAAGCGTATAGGTTTCAGGTGGCGTAGTAAGCACAACGAGAGGCCAGAAAAAATCGTTCCATGTGCCTTGAAAACCTAAAATAGCAACTGAAGCAATCGCTGGTTTCGCGAGAGGCATAAATACGTGCAAAAGTATAGATGGAGGGGACGCGCCATCGACTATTGCTGCTTCTTCAAGTTCTTTCGGAAATGATTCAAAAAATTGCTTCATGATGAGCACTTGCGCAGAGGCCACCAACAGCCCAATTACTGCCCACGGAGTGTTTAATAGACCTAGCGTATTGAATACCTCGTAATTTGAGATGAAGCTAACTTGCATGGGGACAGCCATTGATATAACTAAGGCGAAGAATATGAGACGAGATCCTGCGAACTTCATTCTAGCCAAGGCGAAGCCTCCAGCACATGCAATTAATACTGTCAGTACCATTTTTACCAGAGCAATAAAAAAAGAGTTAATGGTCCAGTTCCAAAACAAGCTTTCTCCAGTATCGAGACTTACAGACTCATTCCATACTCTGATGTAGCTCTTGAAAACGTAACCTATCAGTCCGGGTGAAATATTTCCCCAGCTTGCCACTCTGCCACGTCGTTCAAATCGGTTTGGGGGGATCGTAGAGTCAATCAAGACCTGCTCTCTGGGAGTTGTGATATCCAGTGGTAGGTGTTTTATATTTGGACCATATCCATTGTATTGAATGGTGAATTCCCACGTTGCACTATGCCCGCTTCGAGATTCTTTTCTTATCCCCAAAGTCTGGATGTATTCTACATTGTCAGAAGTAGAGATAAGTTTTGGCTGGGAAACAATGGCATAGTCCGCAGCGAAATGTGGGTACGCAATGGATGCCATACCACTTCCCGGCTTTCTTCTAGGAACACTAATGGCGGGTACTAAGAGTTCGTTTTGATTTGTGGTGGCATAAGTAACTTGAAATGTAACTTCAGATTCAGGAACAAAGCCCCCCCATAAGATGCTTTTCCCACCCTGACTTCCCAATGAACCAGCAGCAATCCAGTTAGAAGGCTGTAGCTGAGGAATACTGATCTTACTTGGTTCATTTAAAGCGTCATCTTTGATGCTTGCAACAAACGCTATCAAAAACGTACCTAACGTTACGGTTGCTAATAGCAAAAGAAGTCCATAAACCCACACTATATGGGAGACAAAGCGACGTTGTCTAAACTGAGAGGCGCTTTTGCTGTACAAAATGTTATCCATCGCTTTGCTCCTTAATTCCTAATTTCTTCTGGAGAAATACTAGTACGAGTGTTATCCCTCCAAGAACGAGCGCGGAAGCACTTGCTACTCCTATTTGTGGTGATGTGCCATCGGGAAAAGCGTAGTGATAAACGTAAAATGCCAACGTAATCCTTGACTCAAGTGGAACGCCTCCCCCTAGCAAAGCTACTTGATCAAACATTTGCAATGTCCCAATAATACCCATAGTGATGACAACAAAAGTAACTGGAGCAAGCTGGGGCACAGTAATGTGCCAGAGCTGTTGCCATTTGTTTGCTCCGTCAACCGTCGCAGATTCATAAAGATCATCAGGAATGCCTTGTAACCCTGCAAGGAACAGAAGCATGAGTGTTGGGACAGTGGTAAATATATTTTGTATAACGATGGCCCAAAGAGTCAGTGGCAGAGGCCCCACCATATCTCTGGTGCCAAGCCATGAGACAACAACGGAAGAATCTTGGCTACTTACTAACCCTGTATTCTTAACGAATACACAAATGCTAAATGCAACGAGTAGACTAATAAGCGCATAGAACGGGTCCGTTACTCTAACTCGCTGATTCCTTTTTCTTCCTGAAACTACGAGTGAAGCCTGACAAGCAATAAACCCAACAATAAATGTGAGTATGAATTGTTGGTTGCTAGTAATGTTTTGTAAAAGTTGATTTAAAAAACCGTTCTTCTGATACACCCATACAAAAATGAGCGTTATTGCCGCACTAGACATAATACTCGGAACATAATAAACGGTTCTAAAAAAGCCTTTTGCCTTTATTTCAGCGTTGAGCGCAACGGCGAGAAGCAAGGCAAGTGTCGTTTGAATTAGCGTTACGATGAGTGAAAATGCAAACGTATTTGTCAGCGCTCTAAAAAACAATGGGTCAGAGAACAGATTGACGTAGTTTTTAAAACCAACCCACTCAGGAGAGTTGAAGAGGTCGTAACTTGTAAAGCTATAAGCGATTGTTCTCAGTAATGCATAGAAGAAAAAGAGAACCAGCGATAAAGCAAACGGAGATATAAGTAGCCAACCAAACGCGTTGTGCTTGAAAGATGATGATAATTTCATTTGTTGGCTCCGACTTTTTTGAACATTTCATCATATGCTCTTTGCGCCTCTTCAAGCGCTTCCTCTTCGCTTAACTGACCTAACATGACGGAAGACAGGGCAATCTGTATAGGCTCTAACCATTGATTACCATACTTCCCAAAGCTGAAAGTCATTGTATTGTTGACCTGAGTACCTTCTTGTATAGTTTTTGCTAGCTGATTTTTTGGCTCTTGCGAGTCATAATAAGGATGGTCGTCTAAAAGCGTTGAACTAGGGATCGCTAATCCAGAAGATAATATTGTGGACTGCGCTGCATTGCTGGTTAAAAGTTCAATGACTTCTAGTGTAGCCTCTACGTCTTCAGCATTTTTATTTACAGCCCACCCGGCTGAAAATAGCAGATTTCCTCTTTCACCAGATACGGGATCTTTTGGAAGCAGTGTACTTCCGTAAAGTAAGTTGGGGGATTTGTCTCGTAGGTAGCCAGCAATCCAACTTCCCTCAATGGCTATGGCCGTTCTTTCGATAGCGAACCCCCCCCCCCCCCAATTTTGACCGAGGTCCGAGGGCAATTTTGCTAGACCACTAGCATGTAATGAGAGATAGAACGAAAAAGCTCTCTTAAAATTTTTGTCAAGTATGGTTCGACCTGTTTTGTCAAAGGGCTTCCAGCCAGTAGCAAGTGCAAATGGAGCAAATCGATTGAAATCGGTACTTATACAAAGTCCTGTGACGCCCTCATCACCTAATTCTTCAACTACTTTTTCTAGTTTCGACTTTAAGTCACTCCAATCATCATTGTTATCTGGAGGTGTAACACCTGCATCTGTGAATACATCGTGGTTAAAGACTAATGCGATAGCATTCATGTCTTTAGGTATCGCGAATAGTGAGTTGTTGAAAGTAAAGTTTTCTAAAACTTTTTGAGTAATGTTCGCTCTTGCTGATTTTAGAGACTCTGGAAGAGGCAGCAACTGGTTAGTTTGAATCCAGCTTTGAGCGACATCGGTGTTGACGTAAAATGCATCAGGTGCATTACCTGAAGACAATGCATTTAGAACATATTTAGGATAGTCACTCTCAATCGCGAAATAGGATACATCGATATTTCGCTTATCAAACTCATCCTTAAGTGTCTCTTCTAACAACAGCTTCATGGCGAAGACGTCATTTCCACCATACCCAGCAATAGTGACTTGTTTCTTTGCGTACACACTTTGACTAAAACAAGCGATACATATAAACGAGACGAGAGTTCTAATTATCATTGATGTCCCTGCGAAAGAGTATTGATCAAACTTTAGTAGACTTAGAAATATCAATTGTGAATAGGATAAGGACAGGAACAAAAGCGCCTGTCCTTTGGCTTTATTTAGAATCTATAACCTACGCCGAATACAACGTTTCTACCAAGTAGCGGTCTCCCATAGAACCCATCCGCCGCAACGCTTTGTTCAACAATCGACTGAGGTCCACCAAACACACGTTGAATTGACTCTTCATCTGTCAGATTCTGAACGTTTATTCGAGCGTACCAGTCACCTTCAAGGCTTTCGAAATTAAGGCCTGTGTTAACTTGTGTGTAGGATTCAGTATAGTTTGAGTTGGCATCATCGAGAGGCACCTCATCCACATAGCGAAGCACTACATTGAAGTTCAAATAGCCATAGTCACCCAATGTCCATTCATAGTCTAAGCCCAAATTACCAAGCAGTTCAGGTTGGTTTGCTATCTGGTTACCATCGATAGATGTCAAATCACCTATCGCGGCATCAAGTTGATCTTGTGTAACATCAAAGCCGGGGCGAGGGGTCGCCGAGCCGCCACTAGCAAACTCTGGCTTTTGATAAGTACCACTAATATTCAGGCTCAATGCATCAGTGATATCCCAAACAGCCTCAATTTCAAGGCCGACTGATTCACGGTCTGTTTGGAACTGAGCAATGACTTCTTGTCCATCAATCGTAAGACCTCGTTCCTGAATATCACCATCCTGCGTCAATCTGAAAATGTTGCTGGCAATAGTAAAGTCACCACCATCATACCTAGCTCCAAGCTCTATCACATCCGTGCCTGTAGCACCTCTTGGGTTTGGCAAATGAGCTTCTGTATAGCGACCATAAAGAGCAAAGTTGTCTTGTACTAAGTAGTTCGCACCGAACGTATAACTCCATTCTCTAGTCGTAAAGTCTTGGTCAGTTCTAAATGAACCATCGTATCGCTGAATTGCAGATACAGCCGGGGAAACTGTTGTGCCGGGCTCAGGAAGCGCAACTTGGTTTGGCCCGTCTCCAAAAAAGTTAACTGTGTTTGCTCTTTGAATAATGTTTGAGAACTCATCGTGTCGAGCACCCACATCGAGAGTCAATTGATCAAGTTTGATTTCATAATCAACATAAAAAGCATTAATCTCATCAGTAATTGCTTCTCGATTCAACCAGTGGTTGTGGGTCAAGAATCCATCATCCGTAAGTGTTACTTGATCTCCGTTCGCATTTTGCAGATTTACATCCACTCTGCCTGCCTGAGGTCTTAAGTCAATCAAGAACAATTGCTGACGGTTATCCTGTTCCCTGTCCATCTTCATGTAGTAGTAACCAGCAGAAACGTAATGTTCAGCATTGTCAGTATCGAAACTATAAGCCAACTCTAAATCTTGCTGGAAGCTAATAAATGGATTGTCCTGATCAAATGCGGCAACAGGCATGAATATCCCATTTCCATTTGCAAGCGATGTCGCAGTCGAACTTGCTTCTCCTGCATCAATGATCCCGTTGCCATTTGTATCGGCAATTGTACCGTTATCAAGGACAGCCCCTTGTTGATTTGTGACTGTATATCCGGTTGGCGCAAAGCCTTCTGGCAGCGCATAACTATAGTTAACTAGACCTGCACCCATCGTATTTGTATTTAGCATGTTTGGAACAAGAGATTCTCCTGTTTGAAAATCACCGCCTAACGCAAACCCAGCAGCGTAATAACCTGAAAAGCGAGAACTAACGCTGGTGTACCTATTTCGGCTGGTAAACTCAAGCGCTGAACCGTCTTTTAAGTCCCAGTTCTTTTTCAATTCCGTGCCTAAATAAGTCATGTCGGAGGCATTACCGTCCAACAAATCCAATACACTAGGTTCATTGGGTGCAGAAAAAGTATTTGAAAGGGCGATTTCTCGGCTTAGTAAAGAACCTGTAGTAATGTCTGGACCACCGGGGAACTGCTCAGGATTTGCTGGATCACCGCGCAGTGGAACTGCTAAGTAAACAATATTATTCTCTTCAAAGGTACGTCCAGACATCTTGAAGTGCCCAGATCCATCTTCAAAATGGTATTTAAGACTTCCGTGAAGGTTGTAGCCTTCGTTTGCTGGAAAATCGACTTCTCTTACACCGTCGTCCGTCGTGTAATATCCGGCAAGCGTATATTCGAGTTGTTCGTTAATAGGACCGCCTAACCATAGCTCAGTTCTAAACATTCCGAAGTCAGAAGTTTGAAAAAATACATCGCCCGATTGCTCTTGTGTTGCTTCCTTATGTCGGAAGTTAATAACCGCGCCTACTGCTGCAGTTCTCAGAATAGGTGCATTACCACCACGAATTGTATCAATTCCTCCTGTTGCGTTACTCACCCGATATAGAAAGTCAGGTGCATCCCTCATAATAGGAATTCCATCTTCCTCGAACTCCAAAAATTGAGTACCGCCTGCACCAACCCCACGAAAGCGATACTCATTGTTTGTATTACCTGAAGTATTTTCGACTTGAAGAGAAGGAATATTAGTCAACGCGTCTGAGATGTTTCTCGGTGCCTGACGAGCAATTTGTTCTTCTGTAATTTGGGAGAATGGGACTGAAGCTTCAATCAGTCGTTTTTGCATGTTCCCTATGACAATAATCTGCTCAAACGTTGACTTTTCTGCTTCAGGAGAGTCTACCTGCTGCTCATCTGTCTGAGCGATTACTTGTCCTGCCAATGCAAATGAGACCGCAAGAGCAAGAGGTTTAATTGTTTTTATGTGCATGTTCATTGTGTTACCTCGTGTGTCCTAATTCTACTGTCTGAAAACTAAAATTCGAAGCCAAAAGAGTAATCGTTTACGTAAAGTTAAACCATACAGCAAAAATTGTAAATACCAAGTAAACAAAAAAGTGTACTTTAACATCTATGGTGCCGCCTAACTGCTATATCTCTACATAGAAGAAAAATTAAAAACAACCACACGAGCAAAAAACCAAAAAGTAAACGTTTACTTTAATGACAAAGAATCAATAACTTGACTTCATGATCGTGAAAAGTGCTTCGTTCGAATCGTTGATAAACTTGGGACTGACACTAGAAGCAATAAGGAGTTTAATAATGTTTATTAATTGCTAAGTGAAAAATTTGAGCCGCTTTGGAAACTAAATAGGACTGCATTGTCAGTTGTATGAGAACTTTCCCCATACTCAAAAGGCAGTAAGATCAAAACTTTGCTGTCTTTTTTGTAAGTAGCTACATTTATCACTGCTCCAGCTACCAACATACGGCACAAAAAAACAGTTGAAATTAAAGGTCGTCAATATGTCAAAGTGGATGATTATTCTAGTTATTTGTAGTGCAGCGGCAGTCATAGCAGGCTATCACTACTACAAAACTCAGACCCATTGGGTAACTTCGGATGATTACAAGAGGCCAAGTCAAAATCCGGCAAAAACCTTAGTAGTCAGCTATTCAAGAACAGGGAATACAGAAATCTAACCAGCCCCCTCGCGCGGCGACCAGTCAAAGCCTGCCCGCTGGGAAATCTCATTATATATGCTTCGTCATCTTGGCACTGAATGGCGACATTACCGAGAATACCAGGCACTTTATGGGCAGGCTTTCCCAGATCAAGCATATCCGTTGTCAGAGCTTTCAAAGATAGAATTGCCCTCCCAGTATATTTTTCATTTCTGGTTCGACTTTGCATGGCAAGTCGGACTAATAGAAAAACGTGAAAGCACCGATGAAAATACAAATGGATTTTCCAAAGAAATCATAGCTACGCCTCTGTTTATTGAACTGATTTCTGCGCACATATGAATCCGTTGATAAAAAACGTCATTTACTCTAATCGAATGTGTGCTGCATCAGTAATCATAGCGTCTTCAATAAACATCAATTTATTTGTTATGGCATGGAATTTAAAACCAAAACACGCCGTTTATCTGAGTCTGATAGAAAGGGATTCCACCTAAACCTCATCACCTTTGTTTGGGGCTTCATGGACTGGGGGAGGGAGAATCGGGTAAAGTGGCTATAAGCATTTTCTTTGCGAAAAGCTGTTAGTCATGCAAAGAATTTGCAAAGCGTCATTATTACAATTTAACTTACTGATTTGAAATAATTATTTCAAACACTAACTTTTCAAAATCCGCTGCTAGCGATAGCGTGGCGGTTCAAGTCCGCCCACTGGTACCAAACATTAAACCAACTTTTCAGTCGGTTTTTTTTGTGTCTGAATTTCAGCAAATCGCCACGCAAACGTGTCGGCCGAGTGTCGGTCAAATCAAAGCCCGCCCACTGGTACCATCTTCTTCTTTTAGAAGCAGATACTGAAACCGACTTTTGAGTCGGTTTTTTTGTGTCTGAAGTTCAGCAAATCGCCACGCAAACGTGTCGGCCGAGTATCGGTCTATCCAAGCCCGTTCACCGATGCCATCTTCTTCTTTACAAGCAGATACTGAAACCGCACTTTGAGTCGGCTCTCGCCCATAAATAAAAGGATTAGCATTCATTTTACCCTGTTGATAACACTATCCCGTCTAGTAACCGGCATGGCACAACGACTCATCACTCTTATTCTGCAATCCCCAAGGTCGAAAATATGCAATATACATCATAAGCACCTGTAATTTAGATTAAATGCATAACTCGAACTTATCAGGGGTACAATTCGAAAGCTCAGCTCCCAACCATTGCTGAAACCGCTCCTCTTTTGCTTTCAGGTTTTGTGAATGTCGTATTAGTAAGTAATTATGCCCTGACGGGCAAAAACCAAATGGAGCAATAAGCCTCCCAGCTTTAAGGTCGTCAGCAACTAACGGAAGTGAGCCGATTGCTGCTCCCAGACCATCAACCGCAGCCTGTAGACAGAAGTAAAAGTGATCAAACGATTGGTTAGACTTATTCAGGTGAAGAGCATGATGTGATACCGCGATCCAATCATCCCAAGCATCTGGACGCGTTTTACTATGAAGCAAAGTAATACTCGCATGATTGTTCTGGATCATGTTCCAATACTGAGGAGACATTACCGGGCCAACCCATTCTTCAACCAAATTGTGTTTCGCGTAGTCAGAAGGTATATCAAAGTCATCTCGGCGGATTGCCATTGCCAACCCCGCCTCACTTAAAACAACGGGGCCGCCCGCTGTAGACAGCCGGATATCAATCTCAGAGCTTTGATAGAAATTTGAAAGCCTTGGCATAAGCCAACGCATAGTTAATGTTGGTTCACAGGAAACCTCAAGATAATCATTTGTTGTTTCTTTTAGCTTACTGATGCCAGTATTTAACGCATCAAAAGCTACATTGGTATATCGCTTAAGCAACTCCCCGTCCTGAGTAAGATTCATTCCCCGACCATTTTTATAAAACAATGTCTTAGAAAGATACATTTCTAACAGTTTTATCTGTTTACTTACTGCTCCGTGAGTTATATACAGCTTATCTGCCGCTTCACTATAACTGGTAGATTCTGCTGCAATATGAAAAACATGAAAGGCTTTAAGGTGTCTCATCTGTGATTTTTTCTCACACTAACTAAGCGTTTATTTCGATTATAACTCGCTCTTTAGTCATTACAATGACGGTAAGCTAGAGGAGTAAAGAGAGTAGAAATGGAAATAATCAGCTATGCAGCTTTAGGCCTATTAATCGTTGTAAGCCCAGGGCCAGACTTCATATTAGTATTAAAAAATAGCCTATGTAGTGGAAGGAAGGCAGGATTAATGACTGGAATAGGCATTGGCCTTGGCATTTGTATTCACGTTAGCTACTCAACATTCGGAATTAGTCACTTTTTATCACATAACGAGGCTATTTTTGGTTTAGTTAAATACGCAGGCTCAGCGTATCTGATCTATCTTGGTCTCTCAGGATTGTTTAACTCGAAACTTACCATTGACATTAAGAATAAAAAGACGGTTGATAGCAGTGCTAAGAAATGTTTTGCACAAGGCTTTTTGTGTAACGCATTAAACCCTAAAACAATGTTATTTTTTCTCAGTGTGTTTAGTCAACTGGTGTCACCGGAAAGTGAGAACAACTTTATGTTTGTATTGATATATGGTCTGTACATCACGTTACTACACATTATTTGGTTTTGCTTTTTGGCATTTCTTGTTACATCCACCAAGGCTCTCGGTACCTTTCAGCAATTTAGTCGCATTATAAATCAAGCTTGCGGAATGGGACTTGTGATCTTTGGTGTGATGTTATTTACCAGCAATTAATCGGACATCGAACGTAACTTTTTTATTTAATAGAAACAATCAACGTAAATATCGGAAAAATAATGGCTAACGCAATAAATTTAAAAGATAAATTTGGAAAATTTAATGATTTTTGGTCTCCTCGGGTTATTTCGGAGTTGAACGACTATCAAATAAAACTAGCAAAATTTGAGGGAGAGTTTACTTGGCATGACCACAAAGATACCGATGAGCTATTTTTTGTTATCTCCGGCTCTATGCGCATTGAGCTTCGAGGAAGCTGTGTCGAATTAAATGAAGGGGAAATGTACATAGTTTCTAAAGGAGTCGAGCATAAGCCTGTAGCAGAAAAAGAGTGTCACGTAATGCTCATTGAGCCCAAAGGCGTGGTTAATACTGGTGATACAGATAGTGGTCTTAGAGCTGAAAACGACGTTTGGATTTGACGGCCACTACCACTTGTATATTTTGGGGATAAGCGAGACTTATTCTCAATAGCTTTGCAAAGCTATTTATAAGAGAATTAAGGCACTGATTTATAAGAACAAAGTACACGATAACCTTTCAAAATCCGTTGCTAGCGATAGCGTGGCGGCCGAGTGTCGGTCCAATCAAAGCCCGCCCACTGGTACCATCTTCTTCTTTTAGAAGTAGATACTGAAACCGACCTTTGAGTCGGTTTTTTTGTGCCTGAATTTCAGCAAATCGCCACGCAAGGGGGGTCGCCCGAGCTTCGCTTCATCGCATGGGGACCAATCAAGCTCGGACTCAGGTGCCATATCTTCTATGCCACTGCATCCCAATATGCGTCTAGCAACCTCTGGGTTAATAGGGCCAAGTGTTGCGCTTTTGCATTTTCGGTCGATTCCACATCCGATGTTAGCGCCGCAAAATTTCTCATCATAAAGACTGACTGCGCTTCTGAGGAATCTGCTTCAATATATTGATGCTCGCTGGGTTGCTGCATTTCTTTGCGCTTAGTAAAACCGACAACATGGTCTTGGTTATCAAATGCAAAACCATTCTTCCAATCAAGTACATAGTCAGACATGCTAAATACTCCCTCATGACCCAGAATATCTAAATCCATCAGGCACGTTCCAACGTTGTAGCCAAAGTCAAAGGTAGACGATTTGCCATCTTCAAACACTGCAACGCCCGAACCTCGGATGACAGCATTGGTTTCCTCGTCCCTAACAATTGCGCCAGAAATTTGTTTTAGCGGTGCCGTAGGCTTCAAATACTCGGCAATGGCCCGCATTGAATACCAAGTCATGTCACCCACTGCGCCTGTCGGCTCTTTTGAGGTATCGAAACGGATGTTAGTTTTATCCATGAATGGGAAGAAAAAAGACGTTCTAACCGCTTGTGGTGCACCTATTTCCTTCTCCATTATGTCATTAACGACTTTAGTCCGCGGATTATGGGTGAAATGCGTAGCGTCCATAAAGCTAACACCATTCACATTTGCTGCATTTATCATGTTTTCTAGTGACTTTGCGCTTGAGTAAGGCTTTTCCACCAGCAAATGCTTTTTGTTTTGTGCGCCATAAATCGCAATTTCTTCTTTGCTTGCCGTTGGTGTTGCTACATAAATTGCATCAATCGAGTCTGACGCTAACATCTCTTGCCATGTATCAAACACGAGGTTAATGCCATGCTCATCAGCAAATGCTTTAGCTGAAACCGGGCGGCGACTTGCCACGGCTGCTAATTCAATACTTTCTACCTGCTTTACTGCATTTGCGATAATACCCGCTATCATGCCTGAACCAACAATACCTAAACGTAACTTATTCATACTTACCTCCAGTGATTAATTGACGGGAAGTTTAAGTACAAACTAGAATCACAAGAAATGAATAGGTTAAATAACACCAATCCAATTTATGAATATCTCAACCAAAGACGTAAACTTACTTTATGTATTTAAGGTTTTATTTGAAGAGAGGAACTTATCCAATGCAGCTAAACGCATGGCTCTTAGCCAGCCTGCACTTAGCCATAAGCTAAATAAGTTAAGGAATGAATTCGATGACGCGCTTTTCGTAAGGGCAGCTAGAGGCTTAACCATAACCCCATTAGCTGAACAAATTGCGCCGCTCGTATTGCAAGCCGTTCAATCTATCGAAGGCTTATATCATCAACTCGAATCTCAAAACTTTTTACTTAATGAAGATATTGTTCACATATATACGACAGACTTTATTGAGCAACTGTTATTGCCTGATCTGCTAACGCGAATAGAAACGAAGGCACCAAACCTTAAAATAGTCTGCCACAATACCTTGGGCAAAGTGCCCAAAAAAGAGTTGGAAACAGGCGAATGTGATTTAGCTATTGCAGGCTTTTACAATGAGTTACCTGATACCTTTTATCAGCAAAAACTAAGAGACGAGTCTTTCGTTGTTTTAAGTAGCAGCGAAAAGCTTGCCCCAACAGCGCAACTAGACCTAAACACTTTTTTAGACGCTAGGCATATCGTCACTACACTAACCGGAGATCTTGACGGAATAGTAGATAAAGCACTACGTAATCTAAACTTAACCAGAAATGTTGTTGCTGGCGTTTCAAGTTTTTTAACGCCCCCGCTTATTGCAAAAGATACAAACTGCATTTTAGTGTGCTTGGAGTCTATCGCTAAAATGTATGCTTTCACTTTCGACAGATTAACCATACATAAGTGTCCAATTGACTTACCAAAGGTAAACATTAGCCAAATATGGCACGGACGCACGCATCAGGATCCAATGAGAAGGTGGCTAAGAAATGAAATACACCAAGTCTTGTCTAATTGAATAGAGTGAAAATTTACTGTTTGCCTAGAAGCAATAAAAATAAGCTTCGTTGCAGTAAGCGCTTGAAGGCTGCAATAAACTTCGCTCGACAACCCACATTCTTTAATCACTTAACCAATTGATTCAAAGTCAATTTATACAATATCCCATTAATCCCCAACATAGTTACTAAAACACTACTAGTTGTTTAAAGTTAAAAGGTCACTAAAATAAACTACCTATAAGCAATAATCTTTATTCAATTTTTTTTGGGAGTTTTGAGATGACCACCACAAAAGCAGGCAATGTACTAATTATTAATGCACACCAGTATTACCCTTTCTCGGAAGGCAAGCTAAACGCATCTTTCGTCGATAAAGCAGTAACGCTTCTTGAAGCTAAAGGCTATAACACTCGTGTAGTGACAATGGCCGAAGAGCACAACGTTGAAGAACAGTTGGCCCATCATCAGTGGGCTGACATTGTCCTTCTACAGGCACCAATTAACTGGATGGGTGTGCCATGGTCTTTCAAGAAGTATATGGATGAAATCTACACTGCAGGTATGGGTGGAGCCCTATGTGCCGGCGATGGTCGCGTTGAAGAAGCGCCGAAGAAAAACTACGGCACAGGCGGTACCCTTACCGACGTTAAATATATGATGTCTTTAACCTTCAATGCTCCAGAAGAGTCATTTAACGACAGCGAAGAGTTTTTCGAAGGTAAATCTGTAGACGATTTACTATTTCCAATGCATATGAACTTTAAGTTCTTTGGCATGAAGCCAATGGAAACTTTCGCTAGCTTTGACGTAATGAAAAACGCCGATGTAGAAAACGATTTCAAACGTTTTGAAGCCCACATCAACAAGCATTTTTAAGGATTTATCATGAGTACTGAATACACCAATAAGTTACATGCAGGTTCTGCCTTTCCAGATATTTCAGCAAAGCTGTTAAATGGCGACACTAAAAAGTTAGCGACACCTGAGAACGGTCTTGATTGGAAAATGATAGTGGTTTACCGAGGGCAACATTGCCCACTGTGCACTCGATACCTCAATCAACTTGAGAGTGTTAGAGGTTATCTTGCCGAAACTGGCGTAGACCTTATTGCGGTGTCTGGCGACGGTAAAGCGCAGCTTGAAAGTCACCTGCCTAGGTTGGACATTAACTTTCCAATTGCGTACGGCTTAACGGTGGAGCAAATGGAAGAATTAGGCGTATATATCTCTGATCCAAGATCTCCTCAAGAAACTGATCACCCGTTTTCTGAGCCCGCGCTGTTTGTTGTGAACAATGAAGGTAATGTGCACGTCGCTGATATTTCTAACAACCCATTTGTTAGACCTGAGTTAGAGACATTAGTAAGTGGTTTGGGCTGGATTCGTAACCCTGATAACAACTACCCTATTCGCGGTATGCACAAATAAGCGCACTGATGAAGTTAGTGTCAGGGTTACTTGGCACTAACTGCATTATCTTGGCGCATACGCTTACTTATATTTGCCCTCTCCCACCAGCAGACCAATTTAGAAACAATCTTTATTTGATTTTTATAGCGCAAACATTATATTAACGCTCGTCGAAAATTCGACATTCAAAATCAGAAAGGGAAATATAATGAAAAAAATAATTGGACTAGCTGCTGCAAGCCTTATTCTTACCTCAGGTTGTGCCACAATTCTTACCGAAGAAACACACAAAATAAACGTTACAACAACTAGCGGTGAAACGACTACAGTTACTGTTGATGGCATGTCTCAAACAGTTCCTGGTGTAGTTACTGTTAAGAAAGAGAACAAAGATAAAGTGCTAGTTGCTGACGATGCAAAATGTACCGACGTTAACTTGAACAAAGAAGTCGAATCTGCGTTTTTCATCAACATTATTAGTGGCGGTGTATTCGGTTCGTCTACCGATTACGGCTCAGACAAAATGTGGAAATACCAAGATTCAGTAAGCGTACCTTGTAAATAAGATATGTTTACTCGAATTCTAAAAGGAAGCATTCTTGCTTCCTTTTTTTTGATTTTTTCAGCTAATTCCACGGCCAGTGACGTTACTCAAACTAGCTACTCGAAAGTTGATAGCGCAACGTTACAGCAAATAGCTAACGACCCGTTGTGGCACCTATTGTTACAACTAAAAAATGGGAAGCCAATTACTAACGACACCTCTATCTATATATCAAAGTCGTTCGTCAGCCCGTTGGCCGAAGCGCAAGCTACCATAGACCTTTTTCAGCGTAATACCCAAAACATTTGCAACTACCCTGCTCGTTTACGGCTGCTCAAGCGTTACATACCAGAATTCGAATCTATTACCCCTGCCGAGCACTGCGCAGAATATCGCAAATTTGTTGAAAGTGTTCCGGCCGATAGTATCAAACTAATTTATGCCTCAGAAAATGTTACATCTGCGAGCTCTATGATGGGGCATATTATGCTTCGACTAGATGGAACTAACTATAAAGGCATTCCCGTTAAGCACGGTATTACGTTTTTTACAGAATTAGACTCTTTAAACGTCCCTCACATCATGTACGAAACATTGATGACAGGAAAAGAAGGCGTATTTAAGGTTGCTCCTTACCAAGAATTTGAGCAGTTTTACCTCTATGAAGAGCAAAGAAATATTTGGCGATACACGCTAGATTTCAGTGAGCAGCAGCGCCACTTTGTACAAGACTACATATGGGAATTGGGACAGCAGAGCCCCGCTTATTTTTTTCATATATTCAACTGTGCCACCGTTACTCAGTTGTTGGTAAATATTGCTCGTCCTGCTCATCTAAATCAGGTTGCAAGCTGGCTGACCCCTCTTGATGTTGTTAAATTTGCACAAGCAAACTCTCTCGTTGCATCAACCCAATTTGTTCCTTCTAACAAATGGGAAATAACGACGTTAGAAGAAAGTATCGGGAGTAAACGCGCGTCTGCCATATCTTCGCATTTAGCTCGCGCTCAGCTAGATTCATTATCACTTTCGTTTGTTGAAACCAAATACGCACTGGCGCTTAATCAATACTTTAGGTCAGCTCAAACAATTTCAGAACAGAAATATCAAAAGAACTCCGCTGAAATTGCAGCGTTTGATGCTAAATATCAACACCTTTCTTTAGACGTGTCTGAGTTTCCTGTTCCTTCCACTCGCCAGCAAGAAGGATATGTTGCTGCCGGCTTCACTCATCAAGACAGCCGTTCGTTTATGTCAATTCGAGCCTTTCCTGTTGCAAGAAGGCTAGCCGACGACAACAGAAGCATGATTGGTGAAACCGAGCTTATCTTGGCCGACGTTGAGTTCAGAGTTGGTTTAGAACAAAGCAACTTAGGTGATATCTATATGGACAAGGCCATGCTTTACCAAATGGTGTCGCGGGTACCTGTTACACAAAATATAAGCAACTGGTCATCATCATTTAACATAGGGCTAAACCGCGTGCTAACTGACGAGCGAAAACGCAAACTCATTGTGCAATCGGAGTTTGGGTTAGGCTTAACACGTGAAGTAATGCAAGGTTTAGGGGGGTATAGCGACATCATAGTAGGTGCAGGCGCTAACAAGCACGAAGCATTTGTGTACGCCAAACCCGTTATTGGGCTATATGCATATACAAAACTGAATAGTAAGTTGGCGATTAGCTTAAGTAGGACCTTCAACCAATATGGAAGTGATGAGCCAATCGATGCAGCATCACTTAGCTTGCACCAATATGGTTTCGAAAACATCGCGTTAGATTTTGAAGTGAATATACAGAAAGTTGCCGATGAATATGAATCTAGCGCAGCTTTTATGTTGGGTTATCGTTTTTAATTTACTCATAGTGGGATGTATTGGGGTTACTTCATTTGGTGCTGCCTAACAATTGAAGTCCCCCACCAAACCAATTAAAGTCGCTCAGCACAAACCCTTCTCACTTCTTAAAAGGCTTTAATTAATGAACATTGAACGAATGGAAACTAAGCAGCGCATGAGTCGTATTGTGAAGCACAATGGCGTCATCTACTTATGCGGGCAAGTATGCGCAGATGCCACGCAAGATATTACTCATCAAACTCAAACCATGTTAGATAAAGTCGACAGTCTGCTTATACAGGCAGGCAGCGATAGAAAGCATATGCTTTCAGCGACCATTTACCTTAAAACCATGGATGATTTTGCGAAAATGAATGAGGTGTGGGACAACTGGGTACCAGAGGGTTACGCTCCGGCGCGAGCTTGTGTTACAGCCGATATGGCGCGTGAGGCTCTGCTTGTAGAAATCTCAGTTGTTGCTGCTGAGATTGCAGACTAAGCATTAAAAGCAAGAACGGATTCTAGGCTCTATGATTGATGATATACCGCAATTGCATAGAGCCCTTCCATGCTAAATTTATCCAAATTTTTCTCGCCGTAATATCTCTGAAATAAATATCCTATAGCGTATAAGGTTCTCTGAAAGTGCCGTCAAAAGCACTATTTCAAAACGCACATTGCTCCGATACGAGTTTTCATGAAGAAATTGAAACGCTATCAATACGAACGATATGCCATCCTCTGTCAACTCGCCTACCCCGATGCCGACGCGCAATACGAAAAAATACTCGACCCTTTTCATGAACGACATCTTGTCGATAAGTACGGCAGAATGAGCGTGAGGATCCTGTGGGTAGAGAACAAAAAAGAAGTCATCATCGTTTTCCGAGGTTCCTTAGGCTTCAAAGATTGGTTTGCTAACCTGTTTTTCATACCCTATAAATTGCACCAGTTAAATAGAAGTTTCTTTGTCCACTGGGGGTTTGCCCGATTACTTGCGCAACCTATGTACTCAAGTACAAAAACCTCTGATGACGCCTTACCACTCAGAGAACTACTCGTAAAAGTATTAGAGCCACTTCGTGCACAAGGCAAACGGTTTTCATTTATCGGTCACTCATCCGGTGGTGCGGTCGCCGTGCTCATGGCCGATTATTTCGAAAGACGGTTCCCTAAGTCAGTAAAAAGAGTGGTTACCTTTGGGCAACCTGCTGTTGGCACCCGCTCTTGGTACAAGCATTACTTGTTACACCATCGAACGTATCGCATTTGCTGCGACCTAGACGTTATTACCTTTATGCCTCCCTTCCCTTTTTACTTCTGGCATGTGGGTAAAATGCTGTGGCTGCATGATGATAAAATTTATGAAAACACGCCTACTCACAGGCGATTTTTAATGTCTCTTAAAAGCTGGTTGTTGCGCCCTATTACCTACCACTACATGCGAAAATATATCCGCAACAAGTCTTTGTTTGACGAGCATTAAAGCGATCATTTTTGGCCATTTGCGCGTAATTTAAATGAGTTAATACACGCATACCCATCCCAATGAGTTAGTTGGCAGGCGAGAGGAAAGATGGCTTCATTAATGGTAGAACGCGCAAGAGCAGCACTCAAAAACGCATTTGTCGGCGACGCACTCGCTATGCCGGTGCACTGGTTTTACAACCCTGCCGATATTTATAAAGCCTTTCCATTAGGTATCGAACAATTTGAAGATGCTCCAACGTTCCACCCCTCTTCAATAATGTCGCTACACTCTACTCAGCAAGGTGGACGGGCAAACAAAGCATCAGCTAGCCAAAAAGAGATAGTGGGTGAGGTTATTCTAAAAGGAAAAAGGCAGTACTGGGGTAAAGACAACGTTCATTACCATCAGGGAATGAAAGCAGGTGAAAATACGCTTAATGCCCACTGTGCCCGTATTGTTTTAACCTGCGCGCTTAAAGGCTATGACGCAGATGAGTTTTTAAACCAATACATTAGCTTTATGCGCGCCGATGTTCCTAAGCACCCCGACACGTATGCCGAGTCTTATCACAGAGGTTTTTTCGCAAATCTCGTACAAGGCATTCCGGCAGAAAAATGTGGAGCGGTTACCCACGATACAGCTTCGATAGGGGCTTTTGTATCAGTAACACCTTTAGCGGTAGTAGAAGCAGCTAAGAACACTGCGCTTAATGACATCAAACACCTGTGTCGTAAGCATCTATATTTAACTCATCCCGACGAGTCGTTAGCTTCAGTCTGTGATTACTATGTAGAGCTGATATACAAATTGGTTCACCGCCAAGATGAATCACCCAAAGACATTTTAGATGAAATTGCGCGTAACTCAGCAGGGTTGAACTTGCCGTCCCTTACGGCAAAAAACAAAAGCGATATTGAAGTTGTAGGGCGCATGTATTCGCCAGCGTGTTATATCTCAGACGCCTGGCCCGCCGTTTTGTATTTCGCATACCGCTACGCAGATAATCCGAAAAGAGCGCTTGTAGCAAACACTAATGTGGGCGGTGACAACGTGCATCGCGGTTTTGTGTTAGGGGCCATACTAGGTTTAATGCACGGGGCAGAAATAATGCCATGGTTTAGTGAATTAACTGATGCGAAAAAGCTAAATTCGCTGATCGATTCGCTCGCCGAGGAATAATTAGGATATAAAAGTATTGTAGTTTAAGGCTGTGTACTTTCAGGGCGAAGCGAATGTCTAACTGAGCGCATTGTAAGCTACTAATTAATGATGTTCGCTTCACCCTAGTTAACTTTGTGGCAAAATCTTACAGCGTAATCGTTTGACCCGTTTTCGCTGCCTCAAATATCGCGTTAACAATCTTAATATCAGCAAGCCCTTCACTACCAGGTACCATTGGCTGTCGCCCAGTTAATATGGCTAGGGCGTCGTTATCCATTTGAAGTGTTTGCTGCATACCGTCAATAGGTGGCAGTGTTTTCCCATCAGATGTTGTACCCGTAACACCGTTGTAGCTCTGCATTGGTTTTAGCTGATACCAACCGTCTTTACAGTCAGCTTTAAAATGGTTAAACCCTTTTACTACGCTAGTGCCGCAATCCGCCACCAGCCCGTTACCAAAGTCCATGGTGAATAAGGTAGTTTCATCAACTTCAGTAAACTTGTTTGGGAAGCGCTTTGGAGGATGACTACCGGTAACAGACAAGGGCTCTCGCCCCGTTAAAAAGCGCGCACTGTTTATTGCATAAACGCCCATGTCATAAAGGGCACCGCCTCCCATATGCTTTTTCATACGCCAGTTGTCAGCTGGTCTACCCTGCCCCGCATAACCAGCGAAGCTCGACACGGCAGTTATATCTCCGTAGGGTTTCGTTTCAAGGTATTGATGAAAAGTGCGGGTATTAGGTTCGTGCTGCATGCGATAACCAATAGACAGGGTCACATTATTTTTACTACAGGCATTGATGATGGCCTGGCACTCCTCACTATCCATGGCCATTGGCTTTTCACACCACACGTGTTTCCCCGTATTTGCGGCTTGCACTGCGAAGTCTTTATGCGTACCTGTGGGGGTAACGACATAGATAATGTCGATATCGTCGTTATTCGCTATTTCTGCCATTGAGCTGTATGTATATACGTTGGGGTCTTTAATACCGTATTTTCTTTGCCACTTGGGAATTTTTTCTTCGCTACCCGTGATGATGCCTCGCAGCTCGCAATGCTTGGTGTGCTGTAGCGCTGGCGCTAATAAATTTGTGCTGTAATTGCCTAAACCAAGCAAGGCTACGCCTAGTTTCTTCTTAGGTGTCTGAGCGAGTAAATAAGGGCTGTGGGCAACGAGTAAACCTGAACCCGCTATTTGAAGGAAGTGACGACGAGTAATACCAGGCATTAGCCCTCTCCATAAGACAATAATCCATGTTTGATTTTAATAGTGCTTTACTTGCCTATACAGATCACCCAAATATTGTCGAAGAAGATACGAAGACTAGAGTTTGAAGGAATTGAACTTTAAACATGAAATTTTCGTAATATTTATACTCTTTCTTCTTCAAGATTGACGAAAAAATCGCGCAAATTTCGCTTCTCACCCAAGGCTAAGACATGGATAACGCTGGCTCTACTAACGAACAACAACGAAAGAATTTAACTGGTGCGTACCCTAAAATAGCCAAGCAAACTAAGTTGCTGAACACCCTGGTGATCTTCGCCTTTATTTACACCATGTATTTAGCGAAATCACTTCTAATTCCACTGTTCTTTTCAGCTTTTATAGCCTTACTACTCAGCCCACTTGTCGCCATTGCTAGAAAGGTATATGTGCCACGGACAATTTCGGCTGGCGCTCTAATTGTACTGTTGGTAGCCCCCTTTACTTTGTTATCAGTACAGCTCGCTGAGCCCGCCGAACGTTGGCTACACTCCCTACCTAAAATAGCTGCCGAAATAACGGAAGAGATAGAAGAAATTAGTAGCAGTATTGACGCCTTTACTACCCCTCCACCTCCTCCCGAGACCGAGACCGAAGAAAGAGAGTCTTCGATTTTTGATTGGTTTGGCGACAAGGATGAACCCGATATTCCGGAGACTCAGTCTGATAAAACAAATTCAGTGACCGACAAAATTAAGCAAACCGGCATTGATATGGGTTTAACGCTTTTTAGTAGCGCGCCTTTTTTGCTAGCGCAAATGCTGGGCTGTGTAGTATTAATCTTTTTCTTGTTAGTTTTCGGTCCTAACCTGTTTCACGTTTTCATAAGAGACTTTCCCGTGGTTACGGATAAAAGACGAGCATTAGTGTTAGTCGATCAAATCCAACGGGAGCTTTCTTCATACATAGTAACGATTAGTATTATAAATACTTGTTTAGGGCTGGCTACCGCAGGCGCATTTCATTACTTTGGTATCGAAGATGCCTTATTGTGGGGGGCACTAGTCGCTTTAATGAACTTCGTACCCTATTTAGGTGGCGTTGCTAGCTGCGTTGTACTTCTTGTTGTGGGGCTAGTTCAGTTTGGGCTTACAAGTAGTGTATTTTTACCCGCGGGGGTCTTTCTTATTTTAAATATCACCGAGTCTCAGTTGATCACACCGGCTGTTTTAGGACGAAGTATGCAGCTTAATCCACTCATTATTATAATTTGGATAGCAATAACAGGTTGGTTGTGGGGCGTAATTGGTGTGTTGCTTGCTGTACCTATCTTAATGTGTGTGAAAATAATACTGGCAAACTTAGGGGTGTTTAACCACTGGATAAGGCTTATTGAGTCGAAGTAACACCTTCTTATCTTGCTAAAAATACGACTTCCGTTGCAATGAAAATATGGAAAGATGTAATAAGTGAGTTTTATTTAAGGTGTTTCTAAATAAGGAATGAAGCGACCTAATACGATAACGCACAACCATAGCGCTATAGATAACCAAGCCACTACCGCTGCTTCTTTGCCTATCGTTGGTGGCTGGTGAGTCTTATGTAGTTGCGGTTTTACTCTTTTTACAAAGTAAATCGTATTAACACCGGCTAGCCCAATAGCCAGCATCTTAAGCCCGAAAGCAAGGTTAACTAGGTATCGTCCAGGGTCGCCTACTACAAATAAGACACCCGAAATCAAATTAATAGCAAAACCGATAAGGGCAAAACGGAGAAACAACTCAACATTGTTTAGCGGAATTTTTTTGGCTACACCTACAAGACGTAAATCTACGATCAGCAGAGCCCCAAAAAGCATGCTCAAACCTAAAAAATGTGCCATTTCTAATATTGGAAATACTGCGGCATTGTCCATAACGAAATGATTAAGCTGGCTTGATTGTAATGTATCGATCACTGTGGATAGAAAAGTATTCATTTTTACGCCCCTAACCTGTGTAGCCAATCAAGCGGCCAGCAATAATAGCAAACACCCAACAAAGCAGTGCGACGACAGCCAGCGTCTTATGCCTTTTATCGTTTTCGCTTGGTGATGACATCGCTTTTTTGACCATCAACTTAGTAAAAGTAAGCCCCAAAATGACCAATACAATTTTTACTCGAAAAGCCAAGTTGAAATAAAGTTCGGAAGCGTTACCGAAAAACAAAGCTGAACCAGATAAAAAGTTAATCACGAAGCCAACCAAGCCTATCGACCAATAGGGAGTAAAGGACGAAAGAGGTATGGTTGACGCAAATCCTAAAACACGAGCACATAACATCAATGAAACGCCCACCATAATCGCCATACCAATCGCATGCAGCGAGAGGATAATGGGATAGCCCCATTGCGTGCTTGATACAGTTGTTCCAATTTTTGTCTCTTCAAACCAATACAAAAGAGGTTTGACCGATTGACCTGCTCCAACTTTTTCTGAGGCACGTGTTACACCTACCCCACCTAAACTGTCTGACCCTCGTTCAGCGGTTAGATCTTCACATTCGTAGTCTATGTATTGGTCGCTGGTGAAGGTTACCTGATCTTGCCCTTCCATTGGTGACGCTAAATATAGTGGGTCTGTTATCGTATATTTTCTGGTTAAAACAGTGCCATCTTCACTTAACGTAAAGCGCTCTACAATCGTCATCTGTGTACTGTTCTTAGCTGGAGAAGGTGGGCCTGGTCTTCCCTCGGGGCCACTTCTCCCCTCACTAGGCATACCTTGTTCACCGTCTGGGCGTGGTGGTCGGTTTGCTCTTTCTTGCCCCGGTGGCGGGCCGCCAGGATTACCTCCAAGAGGCGCCATTATCCACCCTTCATCAAACCCTGTGGTTGTCACAACTAATTCCTCTCCTTCCCAATGTCCAGTAGAAAAACCGGCACGATTAGGCTGATAGTCTTTTGGAATAGTAGTGCCATCTAGATAAATAGTACGCTTTAAGTTCATGAAGCCGTATGTCAACGTAATACGTTTATCTGTTTGGTCAATATGATTAACCATCATATCGAACCACCAGTCCATAATGATGTTAGTTGGCTCACATTGATATCGAGGATTATCAGCGGATGTAGCGTCTTCAACCGCTTTTTCTCCGGCAGACGTTAACACTGCTTTGCCTCCGCCCCCGCCGGGAGGGCCTTCGCCTGAGCGAACCATGACCCAATTTCCAGCCATATTCAACGAACCATCTTCGCGAAGACGCTCACGCGAACTTGGGTCTACGGTCTGCTCTGGAGAGGTGGTCTCAACATCGCCGCCTTCATCATGATGAACGTCCTCTTCATGATGGTCCTCGTCATGCTCTTCAGCGTGATAGTCTTTGGAAGGCTCGTCTTCTAAAGCCCCTTCACTTGCTACAAGTACATTCCCTTGTTCATCAAACTCGCTATTTCGTGATGCAACAACGCCATTTTCAAACGTAATTTCTTTCATGTAACAAGTAGTAGGATCGGTTCTGTCTGGTGAACCTTTAATGGAAATAAAGCTACCCGTTTTGAAGAGCGACTGAGTCCAGCCTCTTCGCTTCAATAATGAGCCAGACTGCAATTCGCACCGTTTGTTTGTAACCTTACCTGTTTCATCAATTGAGTCGAAATACACGTAAGCATGTGGGTTAACAAGACGTACCCTAGTGATGTTACCGCTAAACTCGACCGTGGCATTGGTATCGAATTGTCCGCTACTTCCGTGATGAGCGAATGCTGACAAAGACATTATTAGCGCAGCAAATGCACAAAAATAAGCAAAGTGGCGCATTACTTTTCCTATATAAATGGTTTTGAAATAGTGTCACTAGCCACTTAGGTTAGACATAGTTCACACTACTAAGAAAAGATATTCAAAGTAGAAAAATATCATAGTGAATAAGTTTTCCGCTCACCATAGGATAAGTGTAAAGATGGGTTAAAGCTTGTGCTTGAGAGTAGAGGAATTATTGCCTGTTTAGCCACTGTGCCGTATTTTACTTCACATCAATTACTCACTATCCAAATTACCTCTTACCCTTCAGAAGAAGCCTCTCGATGTGAGCCAGAGCATATTAAGTCAACCTTTCACAATGCGCGGTACGATAGTCGCTCCACTAGACAGTTCAGCTGTGGGAAGTACTAATTTACTCGTTACCAGCTTTCATAGACTGTGAAAAAAGTGACCGTTAACTATGATATCCAAGCCGTCAATAAGCCCTATACCGAAACAGAATCTCGCACTACAACCTTGCGCCATAAACCCGAACACTGCTCGACAAACTGCTTATGAATGGGATGAGATTGGTATTCATCTTGCGCTTCAACACTTTCGAAAAACATGAGCTCAGACACATCAAAAGAATTATCAATAACATCGCGCTTTAAGGTATTGGCAGGTACGCCAATGTGAAGGGAATGAATTTGCGGTATAGCTTTTAGAGACTCTAAGCCAGCTATCAACTTCGCTCTATCTTCATTGGAGCCGGGATTGTTAAGCCAAAAATAAACCATATGAAGTATGGGGGGAAGCATACTACTTTTCATGCTTGAATACTTAGCAGAGGCTGAAGGTATAGAACTTGGAGAACTGGCACTAGCAGGTAATGCAGCAAAAGAAGCCAGTGCGCCGGCACTCGTTACAAACTTTCTACGTTTTATATCCGTCATCTTTGATGCTCCATGGTTAAGCGCTTTATCGAAGGTCTACCTACCATCGCACTATGACGAAAACGAAGCAACTATAGCCAGCTATTATTTAAAACAGCCAGCTATCGTCTAAACTGCAGCAGCTATGACACCGCTTTTGGTACATTAAGCGCTTCCCGGGCGTCATTGGTCAGTTTCACTAACGCTTTCCTTACATCCGTCGAAGACGCGCATAGCTCCTCGAAGGGGATAAACCAAGTCTGTTTTTCTGTACCGCAATGCATGCCTTCTGGAAATACACTGTGCATTATCGGCGCTTCAACGTTAACGCCTATTTTGTGCTGCAAGATAAGCTGCATCGCGTCCTGATGGTCTTCATTCATATGGGTAATCATGCCCTCTGGTGCGCTATGCCAGTCTTGGGCTTCAACGCGCCAATAGTTTTTATCAACCCAATGGATTTTTCCGAACCCACCAATAAAACGGACTCGCTCAGTACGAATAACGTAAAAATTGAAGTCGTGAGTTTGCTCGTATTTTTTAGCTTGTGGGAATAAACGAAGATACTGCGCTTTCACGTCATCTTGGTTCGCTAGCTCCGCACTCCCCATAATAGTCACGCGACCATTCGCCTGAGAGTCATCTTCACTAGCATCGAAAATGGTTAAGCTAACCTTGTCGTTCGCTTTAATATTGCGCGTATGCAGAGCGATATCGCTGATGTAAATAACTGCGTCACCGGCAGACGTTAAATAATAAGGTACAACCGAACCAAAAGGGTAGCCGGGCATTGATGTTGAATGCGTTCCCAATACACCGCTATGATGGGTCCGGCTTAGCTGTTTTGCTTGAAATGCAATATCTTGCATACTCATGGTTAACTCCGTTCTTGTTTATCGGTTTTCGCTATATTTTCGCTATAGTTAATGTGTGACGAAAACTTGTTTTTGTTCGTTTTTAATTAGGTTTAACTGGGTGTGATAGCACCGAGATAGCATATCGGTAGTGAGCACTTGCGTTGGTGCTCCGTCGGCTAAGCAACGCTTTTCACCCAGTAAAATAAGTCTGTTGCAGTAAGGCGAAATTAAATTCAGATCGTGACTTACGCAAATAATGCAAAGCCCTTTTTCTCGTAACGCGACCAGTTGCTGCATGACCAGTTTCTGGTGACGTAAATCCAGCGCTGAGGTGGGTTCATCTAACAGCAAAAGCTTGCCTTCCAACGTCTCATTCTGATCACTTGGCAATATTTGAAGAACTGCCTTGGCTAAAAAAACCCTTTGCCTTTCTCCGCCAGATAAGGTTTGAATATTTCGAGTAAGTAAGTGCGTAATGTCGAACTGCTCGGCTACAAGATTAATCAGACGACTTTTGTGTTCTAGCGATTCAATATGCTGATACCGCGCCAAATGAAGTAGCTCGTCGGCGATAAATCCAAATGGCGTTGCAGCGCTTTGTGCCATCACTGCACGCTGCTTTGCTAACTGGTTTGCGCTTAGCGAGCTAATCTCTTGCCCGTCAAGGGTTAGCGTTCCACCAGATGGCGTTTCTACACCACTGAGCATACTTAGAAGCGTAGATTTGCCACATCCGTTTTCACCCGCTATCGCTGTAAATTCGCCAGTGTTAAATGACAACGATATTTGCTCTAGCAAGCGCTTTTTACCTCTGGCAATGACAACATTTTTTAATGTAAGCAACTCAGTGTTTAACCGTTTATCGTTATCGCTTTGCTCTAAGCTTTCAATTTTCATAGTAGCTACACCCCACCACTAAATATACGGCGTTGTTGCCACAGTAAGTAAAGGAAAAATGGCGCCCCTACTGCTGATGTAACAATACCAATAGGTATTTCCATAGGCACAAATAAGGTACGAGCCAATGTATCGGCAACCATTAATAGCAACGCGCCCATTAGTGCGCAGGCAGGTATTAGCACCCGGTGGTTTACACCAAAAATTGCCCTGCACATGTGGGGCACCACCAAACCTACAAAGCCAATAATGCCGCACAGCGCCGTCGCTAGTGCCACAGAGAACGCCACCAGCCATAAAACCCAGTGTTTGTATCGGGTAACATTAAGCCCCATATAGGCCGCCTCTTTTTCACCAAGCGCAAGTAAATTAAGCGCATTACGTGACTTCATAAGACCAGTAAAAGCAACAAGCCCAGCTAGCGCAATAAGACCACAAAGCGTCCAGCTTGCTCCGGCAAGGCTACCCATGGTCCAGTAGCTTATTTGGCGAAGTGCATCATCGCTTGCTACATAACTAATAGCCCCTATCACAGTTCCGGTTAAGGCGTTAATGGCAACCCCTGCCAAAATAAGCGCGGCTACTGAAACGCCTTGCGGCCCATTTGAAAACCGAAGCACTGTCCATACAGAAAGTAGTGCACCACCAAAGGCCCACATGGCTACCCATATAGACTCAAGCGCAGGGATGAGGGGAGGTACTATGGTCATACTAAGAGCTGCGGCTGCGGCTGCGCCACCTGCAATACCAATTAAACCAGGGTCGGCAAGAGGATTACGCACTAGCCCCTGCATTGCACAGCCAGATACGGCTAGAAGCGCGCCAATCAGCATTGTCATGATCACCCTCGGCAGCCTTATTTCAGACAACACATACCAATGGGTGCTATTTGCCGCGGTATTTCCGCCGCTAATGAAGTATCTAAGTTGCTGTTCAATATCAATTGGTAAACTGCCGCGGGTTAACCCCACATAAGCACAGAGCAACAGCAATACAACCAATATTCCTATGCCAATACGTTTTCGCTGCGCGCGGGCATTAATAAGCTGAAGTACCACAGACATAGACGCACTATCGCCTGGCTTATCAGCTAGGTTATCACTGTGCTTAGCTGCCGAAGATAACTGCATTATTGACTCGTACTACTGTTAGCCGCGTTTTGCGCTTGCTTAATTTCAATAGCTTTTTCTGCATACTCTGCAACATGCTGAAGCGCTACATCAAAGCGAGGAGAAAGGCCCAAACTTATGCTGCTATCCATGGCTTCAACCAGGCAATGGATACCAGCAAAGGTGGCTGCCAACGCATGGTGCGTACAAAGGGCGTCCTTCGCGCTTTTCCCACGTAGCATGTGCCCAGCGGCAATTACAATATCAGGATTTTGCATCAGCACAGACTCTGCGCTCATCACTTTGTAACCTTCCACTGCTGCACCTATATTAACGATACCCAGCGTATCGAATAGCGCTTGGGGCACAGTATTTTTACCCGCAACCATTATTCCTCTGTCATTATTCGCCACCACAAAAAGCGCTTTAATTGGCGTATTGAACGCTAAGGTTTTATCTGCGAACTGCGCTTTTTGTTGCTCTACCTTCTTTTCAATATCGTGAACAAGGGTAATGGCGTTATCACTTGCCGATAGTTTTTCGCCAATATCCAGTACTAGGCGCTTAAGGCCACTTAAGTTTTTATCTACGTTAAAGGTAGTAACCTCTACGCCAGCATGGGCTATTTGTTCAAGCGCAACACTTGGGCCTGTCGCCTCAGCTCCTAGCAGCATTGTGGGCTGTTGGGCCAATACTCCTTCAGTGCTGAGCTGTCGAAAGTACCCAAGCTTAGTTAAACTTGCCGCTTCTTTTGGGTACATACTGGTACTGTCAGTAGCAATTACCCAATCGCCTCGTCCTAACGCGAAAACAATTTCGGTGATACTGCCGCCAGCGGTAACAATTCTAGGAGATGTAGTTTGCGGTTCAACTAAAGGGGCGCTAAACGCCCCTCCCGCAAACAAACTCCACCCCGCCATCACAGTACACATCGCTTTTACGGCAATAGATGAAAGTGAAAGAGCCTTTTGCAACATTGTTTACTCTCCACTTACCGGGTCGGCGCGGAAACTGTACGCACCTGATGTTCCCTCTTCATCGTAATAGCTGGTAATTTGAAGCTTGTAGGTAGTGTCGCCAGACTGAATTAAATAAACCCCAAACTGTGAGTAAAGTAAGTGGCTGGTACTGTCGTAGAAATACCAGTTGTTCGTAGCCATAGCGTACTCGCTAACGGTCTCTTCACTGAAGCCATAAAACTGTGCCGCTTCGGTATCCACGCCATCGTACGTTTCAGCGTCGGTGCGAAGTACGGTTGCATCATCAGCAATAGAAAGGGTAAATTCCCCCGCCCCGTCCGCACACGGAATAGATAAGTCCCAACCGTCGGCTTGTGTAACTACTTGCTGCATATCAAAGTCAACGTAAACGGCGTCGCTACAACCCACTGCATCAACGGTAAGTGCAACTTCTTCAGCAAAGGTGCTTTGCCCGTCAAGTACACTTTGATGCATAACGCCAAGGGTTATTTCGCCAATACCTCGCCCTTCAGTGACAATGTCGGTAACGTGAAATTTTGTGTAGTTGCTGTCAGAGGACACAATGTAATACGTCTCTTCATTTGGCGTTACTACGTGAGTAGTAAAGTCGTAGTTGTAAAAGGTATCGCCGATCACTTGGGTTTCTGTATCTGTGCTGAACGCTTCAGCTTCTGGTATATCGCTTTGAGTAACAGCTAAGTAGTCGTCAAGTTCGCTATCAGCCGTAGCATTTAGGAACAATTCAGATACTGGCGCGCCTGTATCATCATAAAAGTCGCTGTTATTTCCGGTAAAGTAAAGGCTAACAGCGGTTTCCTGGTTTGTATTCAAAAACACATTGGTACGCTTAAAGCCAATATCCCACGTGGTATCCGTTGCGGCTTCTTCTTCAGTAAGCGTAAGTTGTGTTTGTGTATCTAAGTCAAAATAAACGACCACAGGCTCTGATGTAGACCCTGTACTAAAAGGCCCGTAAATGGTCCCTTCTTCGTTTTCACCATCACTGCTTCCGTCATCTGAATCTCCACTGCCATCGGTTACTTGATCAGGCGTTTCAACTGAGGTGTCATCGCTACTTGAACCACCACAAGCAGTTAAACCGAATGTCATGGCAAGCAATAGCGCCAAATACGTTTTGTTCATGTGTTTTCCTTTTTTAAAGTTCGCCGAATTAACCAGCGGTTTTTAGTTGTTGGTTTGGGATCTGCCGTTAGGTATTTTTTGTTTTGATCTCAAACGCTGTTTTCTATGTCGGTGCTTTCGTTTAATGGTTATTTCAATACTGAAAACTCACGCCCAGATACAACCGCCTTGCAGCAATCGGCCTTGCGTCGAAAGTCCCCGCTAGAAGTGCGTCGGTTGAGCGATGCTCATCGGTGAGGTTTTCAAGCCCGAGGCGCGCTTGCCACTGAGGCGTGAACTGGTGCTGTACAACTGCGTTTAGCGTGGTAAAGCTGTCTTTGAAAACTGATGTATAGCCACTGGAAGGAGATACATTTCCCTCATGCACTCCGTAAAGCTGAAGGCTGGTGTCGGTTTGGCTAAACTGATAAGTAACGGATGCTTTAACTAAGTGCGTAGGGCGTTCAGGCAAGCGCTGAGAATTACCATCTTCAGCAATTAAATAACTGTAATTCAGTTGCCACTGCCAATTATCATTCTGCACGCTGGCGCTTAAATCTGCACCGTATAGGGTCGCTTCATCGAGGTTTTGATAAACTGAAATATCTAAACCTGCTTCTTGCGATGCGTCCACATCTACCGCTGTGGTGATAAAGTCATCAGCTTTAGTGTAATGAAGGTTAATATCAAGGTGATATAACCAGTCACTTTGGATCGGTTCTACTCGAAGGTTAGCGCCTAAGTTAGCATTCAACGCGGTTTCAGGGGTAAGTGCGTCGTTGCCAAGCACCATATAACCCAAGTTACTGTGGTCAAATATGTAATAGCGTTCCTTAAGGTTAGGCACGCGATAACTACTGCCAGCCCCTGCGCGAAGTTGCCACGAAGTACTGTCAGCACTAATTGACTGGCTTGCACTTGCTTTAAATGCAGTATGCCAACCAAAATCAGAATCGTTTTGTATTCTTGCGCCTGCTAAAAGCTGGGTGTCGTTTTTCTGCCAGTTTCCTTGTAAATAAAGCTCGGCACTTTCACGACTTACATCGTCAACTTCAACCGTGCCCGTGCTGAGGTTTTGCTGGTCCAGCGTGTCGCCATGTAAAACAAGGCCGCCTACCCACTCGATATCTTCGGTAGAATAAATTTTCTGCGCTTCTAGTTCCGCTAGCTGAATATCGGTTTGACGCAACCCGTTGCTGTTACCACTCTCTTCATCATGTGAAAGATAGCGCGTGTTGATATGCCAATCGTATTGTTGCTCAACGCGAAGATCGTGCTGCCACTGAGTAACGTTAGAAAGATAACTAATAATGGTGGCTTGGCCTGGTATTGATGACTGAGGTTTGTCTTTTTGCTCGTCCAGCCATTGCCCTTTATATTGCACGCTAACGCTATTTATCAACGTTGATAAAGACATTTGCACAAAAGATTTGTCTACCGCGCCACCATCTTGCGATGTAGTTTCGCCGTCGTAATCAAAACCCGGGTTAGTAATGTTCTGAGCCGTGATGCCAAGCTGCCAATCGCTTACTGCTTTCGCTGCAGTGACCCTAGACGTGTGCCCGAATTCATCACCGTCAATTGCATCATCGGTAAAATAAGATGCCTCGTAGTCTGCTGAAAACTGCGAGCCTTCTACCCTTTCGGTAATGATATTGATAACGCCGCCCATAGCAGAGCTGCCGTAAAGCACAGAAGCAGCGCCTCGCACAATTTCAATTTGCTTAATATTAGCCACGCTAATTTGGTCAAGGTCGACCGAAGAGCCTGTAGGTGAAATGATGGGCTGGCCGTTGATTAGCACCAGCACATGGTCACCATTGAAGCCATTTAGCTGAACGTTGTACCCGTCTTTTTGACTGCGCCTAACCACAACACCGGGCATCACTTCAAGCACTTGGCGTAGCGTGCCTTTACTTAATCGAGCAATCTCTTCTTTATCAACTACATCAACCTTCACTGGTGAAGAAGCCAGTAATTTCGGCGTCCTAGTGCCAGTCACCACAACGCGCTCTAGGTCATCTTCCGCTAAAACTGAAAAAGCCAAAGGAAGCGTGGCGGCTATGGTAAGTGAAGATACAACGTAGGCTCGTTTCATTTATTTTTCTTATAACGCAAATGATAATGATTTGCGTTTGATCTTATTTATTTAGAAACGTTTTGCAAGGCCAATTCTTAGATGCGTCCAAAAAAACAAGGTAAATGCCTAATAGATATGACTTTTTAATTATTTCTTGTAGTTTAAAATGATGAATGGGGAAATTTATAAAACTTGGCAAGATAATTGATTTACAAGGTAGGAATTAAGGTTTTAATAACGGGATTTTGACACTATGCGCCTGCCTACCAAACAACTTATCAATAAAATAGAAAATTTGTCTAATGGCCTGACACCAGAACAACTATCGAGCTTTTTAGATATTATTGACGCTATGACAGCACTGGTTGAGGAAGCGGGCGAATTTAAGGAAAGTAATAAGGGCAACAAAAAAGTTGAGCCAGTACCGGTGCCAGCACTTTCTAGCGCTGTCCATTAATCATTATGCTTGGGATTAAGAACCGCTATTAGTTGATAAATACTGCCCATTGCAATACTTTAGCGCGCGTCCCACTTAGAAAAAGAGAAACGCGTGCTATACCTTGTTGCAGTTACAGTCCTATGGGCATTTTCCTTTTCGCTTATCGGTGAATTCTTGGCCGGCTCAGTAGATAGCTACTTTGCCGTATTAACCCGCATCATTCTTGCTGCAGCAGTGTTCCTTCCGTTTCTAAAAGTATCATTGTTAAGCGCAAAGCAAAAAGCGGCGTTGGCAGGTTTAGGTGCCGTGCAGTTGGGGTTAATGTACATTTTCTTCTACCACGCGTTTTTATATTTAACCGTGCCTGAAGTGCTGCTATTCACCATTTTTACGCCGCTCTATGTCGTTATGTTAAACGACGCTCTGTTTAAGCGATTTACTCCGTTTTATTTGTTGTGTGCACTTATCGCCACCGCAGGGGCAGCAATAATTCGCTTTGATGGCGTGACTGATGATTACTGGTTTGGTTTTGCCATTGTTCAGGGTGCTAATCTTTCCTTTGCGCTAGGACAAGTGGGTTATAAAAAGCTGACTTCGACTTTTACGGCCCAAGTGCCTTATCACAACGTATTCGCATGGTTTTATTTAGGCGCGTTAGTTGTAGCCTTACCCGCGTTTTTCCTATTCGGTAACCCAAACCAACTACCACAAAATGCCGAGCAATGGTGTGTGCTGCTGTGGTTGGGTATTGTAGCGTCGGGGCTTGGGTATTACTTTTGGAACCAAGGGGCGCTAGCCGTTTCTGGTGGTACCTTAGCTATTATGAATAACGCACTCATTCCAGCGGGGCTTGTGGTTAATTTAGTGCTTTGGCAAAAAGATACGGATTTTTTTCGTCTATTTTTTGGCGGTGCCATCATTGCTATTGCGCTTTGGATGTCTCATCAATACACCAAAAAACAGAAGCAGACCTAGCCTTACCAAAGCCAACGCTACGCAGGGCTATACTCACTTACCATAGTGTAGTCTTTGCGCGGGCCTTTGACCTGCCATGTTGAGCGCCACACAGGCCAAGTAGAGAAGTCATAGCGCACTACGTAGTTGTCATCGCCGCATAAGTGTTCGGCGTTCGGGTTGCTTGCACTAAATGTATGAAAATAACGTTCATCGTCGAACAACACTTCAAATAAACCCGTTTGAGGCTGCTGCCAGAAATACCGACGTTCTGCAGGCATTACGCTATTATTAGGTGCGGTTACTTCGCCTTTTTCGTAATACTCTAAGGTGCAACTCTCTTTATGTGCGCTGCCATTATCTTGGTCTTCTATGCCTTTGTGTTTTTTGGCTATATTGTCTTTGCCGATGTGGCCGTTATCTAGGTAGTCTTCACTTATGTAGCTTTTACCTTCTAGCCAGCTAAATTCAGCTTGGCCAGAAAAGGTAAATACATCGCCATTTCGCTGGATGATTTTGCGCGTTAGCGTCCATTGTCCAGCAAAATCGTCTAAGGTATGAGGATGATTCTCTATCATTGCTCTCCCTTACCAAAAATAGGTAACAGTGGCAGAGTATTGGTCGCCGCGCCCCGGCGTACCAGGAATTTCTTCAAAGCGCTCATCCCACAAGTTATCTACGGCCAATACTAGGTTTAACCCTTCAATCTGAGCCGGTGAATAGGTAAGGGTGGCATGCGAAAAGAACGCAGAGTCACTGCCGTTTCTAAGCGCGTTGGTTTCTTGTTTTCGCCACTCGTTATCAATGCGAATTTCAACCGTTTCAGTTGCGAACCACACCAATCCAAGGGTTGCGCGATGCGGCGGGTAGTTAAGCGCGTAAAAGCTCGCGTCTACCTCATCAATTCGATAATCTTCAGACTTGTCTAAATAGGTATAGCTGGCCACCACATCTGCGCTATCAAAGCGTTTAATGGCAATCACCTCAACACCTAAGGTTTCGATATCAACCGGGTTTGCACTGCGCGCTGAAGTAGCGTCGAAGCTATACGTCCAATCTGTCAGCTCGTTATCCCAGCGATAGAATACGGCGGTATCAACTTTGAAAGACGTTTTATCAAATGACGCCCCAAACTCTAGGTTTTTGCTGACTTCTCGCTGTAATTGATTGTTACTTCTAAACAAACCGCTTGTGGTACTGCCGCCTACAGCAGTGTAGCCAGCCACCTGCGTCGCCTCTGCATACGAAAGATAGAGTGTACGCGAGGTATTGCTCCCTGTTTGGGTAAGCCAACTAATATCGCCCACAAAAGACAGTCGGTCGTCGTCGCGGTTCGTATCGTCAAACGCTCCACCTAAACGAACGGTAAGCGATTCATTGCTGTTCAACTGCGTTCGATACTCGGGCACTACACTTATTTTGTAGTAGTCGCGAGAGGTGAAATTGTTTTCTAGCGTGGTTGATGTGATGTCGTCTGCAGTAAGCTGTGCGGCGTAGTTAATACCGAATTCTTGCGAAACATTATGAGTACCAGAAAGCGCCAATGACTTCACTTTGGTTTCGTGAAACGCCTGAAACGCTTCAGGATTTTCACGTGAGAACACGTAATGGTCGTCATTCTCTCTGTAGTAAGCAGAAACCTCAAAGGTATTTTTCATGCTCTCTTCTCCGTAGCGCTGTTTGTGATTTAGCATGACCAAACGGGTTTGAATGTCTTCTGTCTCGTTTACATTAAAAGGCGTGTACAAGTTAGGCCAGCCAAAAAACTTTTGCTGAAAGCCATAAAACACGTCTGTTTGTGAGGTTTTACTTGCCAGCTGAATACGTCCAGACGCGCGTTCGAAATTATGATCGCCATTAGCGATAGAGCCATCACTTTCAGAGCGAGAATACTCGCCTTCAACCCCAACAGACCAACCGGCTTTCAAACCAAGTAAGCCATCAAGCGAGTGCTTTACTGCACCGTGTACACGCTGCAAATTGAAGTTGTTATTACCTACTCCCACTGACACACTGCCTGCTGTTTGGATAGGACGCCAGCCGTAAGACACCGTACCTACAGAGCTATTTACGCCGTAAAGCGCATTATCGACGCCCGTGAAAATACTCGGTTCCGTCAACATTTCTGGCGCAATAGGAATTTCAGCGAAATAGTGCCCCGTTTGCGGGTCGATAAGCGTTGCGCTTCCTATGCGAAACCCCGTGTTTTCGAATATACCGCCGCGAATAGTCACGTCAGCCTGCGCTTCTGCCATGTTCCTCGATTGCAAATCGACACGCGGGTCGTACTCTAAATTTGAAATAGGTGAATTAAACGTGCCTACCGGCTTGTCATTCGCCGTCGCCGCCCCTTCAATCGTAATTTTCTCCACGCCTTTTTCGTTACTGTTCACGCCAGCGTTAGCGCTTGAAGTATCAACACTTTCAGCGGCCATGGCAGAAAAAGGTAGAGTACAAAAGAGTAATGAGAGGGTTGTATGACGCATTTAGTGTCCTAGTTCAAATTTACGGGTAGCAAGCAATAAGGCGTGACAAAAACGCGAAGTGTATAGCATTGGCAGTCAGAGGAAAACGCCAGATAGTTGAGTTTGGACCAGTATATTCACTTTGCAACAACGCTTTGTAATAACGCTTTGCGCGTTTTTACTTTTCGGAAGAAGCACCCTGTATGCATTTAGTCCTCAATAATCATCAATTTCACCTCTTCACCCATCAATACCATTGATAAAAGAAACGAGATAACATAACATTCGCAGCCTCTACTAAACCTGCCAAAGACACGTAATACCTTGCTTATGCTTGACCTTAAAAAACCGTTTATATTTTCTTTAGCCGCATTATCAGTAAGCGCCGCTGCGCAAAGTGATGATGGCTCCCTTCAAGGCGCTCATGATGAACTTGAGCACATTGAGGTAAAGAGGCACTTTCAGCCTTATCGTGGAAATGTACCGCTAATAGATACGCCTCAAGCAATCGACCGAATTACTGCTGATACCTTAGCGAATGAAGGGATCACGCGCTTCATCGATGCGCTAGATTTTGCGCCCACCATTGTTAGACAAAACAATTCTGGCGGCATGTTCGATAGCTTCGCGATCCGAGGGTTTTCTGGCGATGAAAATAACCCGTCGGGTTATCTAATAAACGGCTTCAACGTGCGAGGCTACAGCGGTAATAGAAGTACCGTTAACGTTCAAACCATAGAAGTAATGAAGGGTCCGGGATCAGCCTTATATGGTCAAGGTGAACCTGGCGGTACCATTAACGTTATTACCAAAAAACCTCAGTTCGAAGAGCAAGGCTACATCCAGGGTACCGTAGGTAATTTTGATAAAAAACAAGTAGAGTTCGATTACACGAACGGCATTAATTCAGACATGGCGTATCGCGTTAACGGTTCATACGAAGACTCTGATACTTATCGCGATAACGTGTTTTTCAAGAATTTGAACCTTAACCCTTCATTCATTTGGAATATTTCTGATCACACCAGCTTAAGCTATCAGATGGAAATACTGGATCAGGAAAAGCCGCTTGATCGCGGTGTGTTCATATTAAATAACGACTTTGACGCCGTAGATGCCGAAGACTTTTATGGTGATGTTAGAGACGGAGCCCATGAAGTTAAAGCCTTCGGACATCAGCTAGTGTTAAATCACGAGTTGAATCACAACTGGCATTTACTCAGTGGCTTCGCCTACAGAGACTCTTCTTTTGAAGGGCAGTCTTCAGATACTGAACTGTCAGAAGGCCGTCAGCTTTTGTATACCGACCCATCTATACTTTCAAGGCAACGCAGAACCCGTGACTATCAAGCGCAAGACTTATCACTACGCTTTGAATTAAGTGGCGTGGTAGACGTGGCAGGCTTCGTAAATAACGTCTTGTTTGGCTTGGACTATTACAACTACCACATCGATACAGACTATCGTCGTTGGCGCACTGCGTGGGGTGCTGGTGATACCACTTACAGCATCGACCCTGAAAATCCAGACTACGCTATTTTCAGACCTGACGTTACGCCCACTACACTCACAGCTGAAAAGCAGAAAGGGTTAGGTTTCTACGCACAAGATGTTATTGAACTCACCGATGCAACCAAGCTTTTAGTTGGCTTTCGCGTGGACAAATTCGAGCAAGACATTCTTAATAAGTTAAGCAATGAAGGGCAAGAACAAGACCAAACGGAAGTGACGCCGCGCTTTGGCTTCGTGTATGAAATCAATGATTCTGTAAGCCTTTACACTAGTTATGCAGAAGGTTTCAGACCCAACCCCGGACTTGACTCTGACCGCAACGCGTTTGACCCTGAAGAGACCACCTCTTTTGAGGTAGGAGCTAAGTGGGAAAACATTGCTGATATGTTTTCTGGTAGCGTCGCTATTTTTGATGCTGAAAAGACCAACATGCTTACCGCTGAACCTAACACTGGCTTTTCAGCTACGCTCGGTGAAGTTGAAAGCCAAGGGGTAGAATTTCAGTTAACGACTGACCTTACTTCAGACATTCGCCTTGATATGGCCTACGCATACATTGATGCTAAAACCGCTAACGAAGTCAATAACTTGGATTGGGGCGTGCCTATTCCTAAAGGGTCGCGCTTAATCAATATTGCCAAGCATTCGGGGTATATCTCGCTTAACCATTTCACCAGCATCTTTGAAAAAGAAGCGTTCTTTGGTGTGACCATGCGTTACGTGGGCGATCGCTTAGGGCAAACCACGGATCCAACATTCATTTTGCCGTCTTATACCCTTGTGAACTTAGCAGGGTCAGTGAATATCAGCGATGCGCTTTCTATGAGATTTGACGTTAACAACCTGTTCGACAGAGATTACTTTGAGAACTCATACCATCAGCTTTGGACCATGCCGGGCTCACCAACTAACTATACGGTGAGCGTTAAATACCAGTTCTAGTATTCAGTTTCGAGAACCTCTGTTTCAGTAAGTTTTTCCAAGTGCGCTAGAAGCGCGTTTAAAACCGAAAATAAAAGCCGGAAGTGTTTTCATCGCTTCCGGCTTTTTAATTTTATAGCTTCAGAAAATGTAAGGGCTGTGTGCCTTGTTATAGACGCTCTAAATCAAACGCGCCTTGCTTTGAGAGCTTTTCGTTCAACGGCTTCACTTCTTCACCAAACAAGGTTTCTAGCTGCACTTTGTACTGCTGCCACTTTGACTCTAAGTCTTCCAACCGTTTTAGTGCACCAGCTTGTGCAGGCGCGCCCGTTCTGTCGAAGTTATCCATCAAGAAACGTACTTGTCTGTCGAGCATATTCGGCCAGTTAATGTCATCTTCAAAAGTTTGATGTTTGGGCTGAATAACCAACGCTTCCCAGTCGTCGATTGCACTAACAATGCGCTCGATTGAAGCCGACACATCGCTTGCCAGCATTACGTTATCTTCAGAAACGCCGTTTAATTGTGCTCGCACATCACGGGCTTTTTGCAGGTGAGCAAACAAATCATTCAGTAAGGTTTCTGTAGCCTGAATGCTCTTTTCAACCACTTGAAGCTGCGCTTTATCTGCTTCTTCTCTTGGGTCTGGAAGTACTTTAAATGTGCGGGTTTGTGCCTGTTCACCTACTGTGATTTTCGCTTTGTAGTCTCCAGGCATAACACGGGCGCCTTTCCAACCACCAAACAGCTTTACATTCTCGATGCAGTTCAACGGCTCACGTCGAAGATCCCATACAAATTCGTTGTAACCCGCTTTTGTTGCAGGGTGTTTAAATTTGATGGGGCTACGAACGTCTTCATTACCCTTCACGCATTTTTCAAATGCACTAGGTGTCGATGACAGTGTGCGAACAAGCTCGTTATTGGCATTAAATATATCAATGCGTAGCGTTTGCTCTTCTTCTAGTGCGTCTTTCAAGTAATAACGGAAGGTAGCGCCACGCGGTGGATTCTTCGCTTGAGGCTGGTCAGTCATGCCACCGCCAGATAGCAAGCGAATGCCATCTACGGGTTCAAACTGAAACAGCGCTTCGTCATCTAGCGACTTGTGCACTTCACGTAGCGGGCTCATGTCGTCTAATATCCAAAAGCCTCGTCCTTGGGTTGCTACAACGAGATCATCACCTTTTACCTGCATATCGGTAATTGCCACAGGCGGCAGGTTTAAGTCTAGTTCTTGCCAGTGTTTACCGTCGTCGAAACTAATAAACATGCCGCTTTCTGTACCCGCGAACAGCATACCTTCGCGCTCTGTATCTTCACGCACTACGCGAACAAAGGCGTCCTCTGGTAGACCTTCGTCAATACGCTTCCAGCGCTTGCCGTAGTTGTCGGTTTTGTAAATGTAAGGCGTGTAGTCATTTAATTTATAGCCTGCTACCGCAACGTAAGCTCTGCCTTGTTCATGAGGGCTAAGTTCTATGGCATTGACCTGCGCTTCTTTTTTATGAGGGGTGATATCTTTCCAGTTTTTGCCCTCATCACGGGTTATATGCAGCTTACCGTCATCGGCTCCCACCCAAAGTTCACCTTTATTAACCGCTGATTCGGCAATATAGAAAACCGTATTGTAGTATTCAGCCCCAGCTTGCTCATTGGTAATGGGTCCGCCGTTCAAGCCTTGCTTTTCAGGCTCGTTACGGGTTAAGTCTGGGCTGATTTCTTGCCAGTTCACACCGCGATCTGTGGTTTTTAAGATCATCTGCGTGCCGTAATAGACTGTGTCAGGATCATGCTTTGACACTACCACTGGGGCATTCCAGTTGGTGCGATACTTTTGATCTCGTGCGTTTCGGCCAAACACATATTCAGGGTAAGGCATAATAGGTCGCGTAAGCCCGGTGTCGCGGTTGTATTCGGTTAATGTGCCGTTGATTGTAGTAGCGTAGATCAGGGTGGGATCGTCAGGGTTGAACGCAATATGCGCACTCTCGCCGCCGCCCACGGCAAACTGATCTTCTATTCCCATACCGTCACCCCAGGTTTCAGACGGGGTTGCCATGGTCGTGTTATCTTGCTGCCCGCCATAAACATAGTAGGGGTTTAAGTTGTCGGTAATTACACGATAAAACTGCGCTGTTGGCTGGTTGTAAATGCTCGACCACGATTTACCACCGTCGAAGGTAATGGTTGCGCCACCATCGTTAGCGTTGATCATGTTTAAGCTGTTTTCTGGGTTTATCCACATATCGTGGGTATCACCGTGGGGCAAAGATTTAATTTCGAAGGTTTTACCGCCATCAATGGATTTATGCAGCTGCACATTCATCACATACAGGGTATTTTCGTCGTTAGGGTCAACCTTAATATGATTGTAGTACCACGCACGGGCTTTAAGAATATTATCGCCGTTCATTAACGCCCAAGACTTACCCGCATCATCACTACGATATAAACCACCTTCATCAGCCTCGATAATGGCGTAAAGACGCTTTGGGTTAGACGCGGCGATATCAACACCTACTTTACCAATAAGCTTGGGCAGGCCTTTTTCTAGCTTGTCCCAGCTTTCGCCGCCATCTGTTGACTTATAAAGGCCACCGCCCTCACCGCCCGATTTAATAAACCAAGGCGTTCTGCCGTGATGCCACATGCTGGCATAGAGAATTCTCGGGTTAGTAGGGTCGATAGCTAAGTCGGCAGCGCCAGTATCGGCATTCACTTTTAATACGTGCTGCCATGTTTTACCGCCGTCTATCGTTTTGAATATACCGCGTTCTTCATTAGGCCCCCAGATATTGCCCTGCACTGCAGCCCAAGCTATATCGGGGTTGGTGGGATGTATGCGAATTTTAGGGATTTGACCGCGTTTATCTAAACCCACCAGCTTCCAGGTTTCACCGCCGTCCGTAGATTTATAAACCCCTTTTCCATGACTAGTAGTTACGCCTCGAATAGGGCCTTCACCCGTACCTACATAAATAACGTTTGGATCTGAAGGCGCAACAGCGATAGAACCTATGCTGCCTACCTTAAATGTTTTATCGGATATAGCTTTCCAGGATAAACCCGTGTTTTCGGTTTTCCAAACACCGCCACCTGCGGTGCCCATGAAATAAAGATTGGTATTACCTTCAACCCCAGTAACCGCCACAGAGCGCCCACCGCGATAAGGCCCAATAAAGCGATACTCCATTTTATCGAAAAGTTCGGGGTTAACCGTATCTTCAAGTGCGAATGCAGAATGCGAGAAACTAGAAAGTGCGCTTACGCAAATAGCAAAAGCGGCCACCATTTTCCGAGAAACCAGTCTCTGTGAAACCATAGATAGTGCCTTGTCGTGTTTTTATTTTAAAAAAGAAGAACTTCTTATACTGCTTTGTTGAAGGCGTTATGGCAAAAGTTTTTGTAGTGGGCAAAACTGTTAGTTGGTGATATGTGACGGAATATAACTTTAAAAATAATCCCTCAACACACACTCGCTGTTGGAAAGCTTAGCGACTATACGCTCACCAAAGCCGGGTAAAAACTCGATGGTAATAGAGACTCCTTCGCCTCGGCTTTCCATTGGATAACCGCTTAGCCACTTAAGGTAGGTTTCTACTTCGCTATCTGTTAGCACCATCGATTCATTCAGAGCATCCTTGGTTGATTGGATAGTTTCTCTGTCAAAGTCACTGCTACTATCATCTTGTTTTTCAGGCTCTGCAGCATCATTGGAATTGGTATATGGCTGTTTTTTCATGGCGCTTCCTTAAAGTCATCACTACAGACTAGGTGTTTCTTTGTTATGAATATCTAGATTAAACAAAGAAATGTATTGCCTGAATAAGCAGTTGTCTTAGCCCGTTTACGATTTCGTTGTTCATCTATTGCCTCAGCCCTTACAATGAATGCATTCTGTTGTTACGGCGTTAGCATTAGTGACTCGCGCTGTGTAATTCGACACCTAATTACTGAAGAGACTTTTTTTATGAGATTTCTACTTTCGATAGCTTTCACTATTGCGCTTGCAGGCTGTGCAACCCTTTCTCAGTTAGCGGTTTATACGGTTTCTAATGCCGAGCTAGAGCAAGTACTTGATAGCCAAGTAAGCAAACTGCAAAAGCAAACGTCACTTGCTGGTATTCCTCTGTATTTGGATGTGGAAGATATGACGGCGATCATTGGGCCAGATGGCAGAGACGTGGTGCAGCTAGGCGCAATTGCCACCGCTCGCGTTAGTGCCTTTGGTTTGAACTACCCTGCTAAGGTAAGCCTTTCATTAGAAGGCATGCCTTATTACGACAGTGAAGAAAAAGCGATTTTTGTGCGCTCGTTGTCGCTACTTGATAGCACCATTGATGCAGGCGGTTTTAAAGGTAACTTAGCGCCTGTAAGCGGTGAATTTATGCAGCTAATAAACGGTTATTTAGCATCGAACCCGGTTTATCGCTTAGACCCAGCAAACAAAGCGGTGAACGTACTTTCAACCGTGCCTTTACAGCTAACCGTTGAGCAAGGGCAGCTTGCGCTTCGACCTAAACAATAATCATTGAAACACCGTAAGCAGTGTCGAGGTTACTAATTGTTAAAGGTACTAAAGTAACCTGAGCCTCGATGCTCGCAAACAGATTTTCCCATTCAGTGAAATAGGCAGGCATAGTGACAGAACGTATCAAAACGCTAGATGAATTTGCAAAGCATGTAGATTATTCATTACTAAATACCCTTACCCCAGACCCACAGTCGACGTGTGATGGCAACGACCATGACCCGCGCCAAGTGTTCTCTGGTCACTATGTGCCGGTTACTCCGACCCCATTATCTTCACCCAAATATATTGCGCACAGCGAAACGCTATTTGCTGAATTGGGCTTAGACGATAACTTGGCTACAACTAAAGATTTCACCCAGCTGTTTTCAGGCGAAATGTCTGCAGTGCCTGAATCTATGAAGCCTTTCGGCTGGGCGACCGGCTATGCGCTTTCTATTTACGGTACGGAGTACACACAGCAATGCCCCTTTAGAACGGGTAATGGCTATGGTGACGGTCGCGCTATCTCTATTGTTGAAGGGATATTTAACGGTAAGCGTTGGGAAATGCAGTTAAAAGGCGCGGGTCGCACGCCTTATTGTCGCGGCGCAGATGGTCGAGCCGTATTGCGCTCTAGCGTGCGCGAATTTTTAGTACAAGAACACATGCATGCGCTTGGTATACCCACTTCCCGCTCTTTAAGTTTGTTCATGTCTGAATCAGACACAGTAGACAGGCCTTGGTATCGCGAAGGCTCTCATTCCTATGAGCCTGAAGTGATGGTAGAAAATATAACGGCGATATCCACCCGCGTCGCCCCATCGTTTTTGCGCGTAGGACAAATAGAGCTTTTCGCTAGGCGCGCACGCTGTAACGAACACAGCGAAGCATTAAACGAGCTAGAAGCCATTGTTAAACACCTTATTGAGCGAGAGTACGCAAGTGAAATAGACGCAGCGGCGCCATTTGAAGAGCAAGTGGTAACGCTGGCTGAGCTATTTAGAGGCCGATTAACTCGCCTAGTTTCTAATTGGGTTCGCGTAGGTTACTGCCATGGCAATTTTAATAGCGATAACTGCGCCGCCGGCGGCTTTACGCTGGATTACGGGCCATTCGGCTTTTGTGAGTTTTTTGAAGCAGACTACCAACCTTGGACAGGTGGCGGTCGTCACTTCTCGTTTTTAAACCAGCCCATTGCCGCCCAAAAGAACTTTGATATGTTTTGCCGCTCACTGATGACGCTACTTGAAGGCAACAGTGAACAACTCGCAAAGCTTGACGATATTAACGACGGTTTTTCTGACGTTATGGAACGCGCTATGGAGAGCATGTGGGCAACAAAGCTCGGCCTTGCCAGCTACGACCACGACTTGCTTATCAAGCTGCTTCAATTAATGCTTCGCACTGGCGTTGACTACAATATTTTTTTCAGAGAGCTATCATTGATACCTGAAAATATGGCGAGTTTGACGAAGAGCTTTTACTACCCGCCTAAAGCAGAGGTGATGACAGAATGGGAAGCCTGGTTACAAACGTGGCGTGAGCGTATTGAAAAGGACGCTGAAGCACAAGTTGATGCAGCAAACGCTATTGCTGCTACCGCAGAGAACATGCGCCAAGCTAACCCTAAATTCACATGGCGTGAATGGCTTATTGTGCCTGCCTACAAAGCTGCAGAGAAAGGTGACTTTACCCAAATTCACGAACTACAGAATATACTTACCGCGCCTTATGATGAGCAGACAGAAGAGGTAGAGAATAAGTATTACCAACTGCGCCCACTTGAATTTTTCAGTGCTGGCGGTGTTGCACACTATAGCTGCTCTTCTTAGCGAAGAGCAGCGGCGTCTCAGTCTACTTACAGCGAATCGATGGCAGAACTAGGCTCAGTAAACCAAACCGGGCCCTCTTCGGTCATATAGAAGTGATCTTCTAAGCGAATACCGAACTCGTTTGGCACCACGATCATAGGCTCGTTACTGAAACACATGCCAGGTGCTAGCGGGTGAGGATTATCTTTTACTAGATACGGCCATTCGTGAATATCCATGCCGATGCCATGTCCTGTTCGATGTGGCAAGCCTGGTAGATTATAATCTGGCCCTAAGCCGTCGTTCGCCAAGCTGTCTCGGGCAGCTTTATCCACTTCGCCGCAAGGAACACCGACTTTGGCGGCATTAAATGCCGCAAGCTGTGCGTGCTTTTCGCTTTCCCACATTGCCCGTTGTTTATCGGTTGGCTCACCAAAACAATAGGTACGAGTGATATCAGACAGGTAGCCGTGAACTTTACAACCCGTATCAATCAATACAAGATCGTTTTTCTTTAATACCTGCGGGTCTTTAACGCCGTGGGGAAACGAGGTCGCTTTACCAAAAAGCACAATACAAAAATAGTTACCGCTGGCGCCTACTTTTTTATGTGCATCATTAATAAATGCTTCAACTTCTGTGGTGGTAATGCCTTCATAAAGCATACTGGCTGTGGCTTTGTGTACAGCAAGGGTCATGTCCATGGCTCGCTGAATGAGCGCGAGTTCATTGCTAGATTTGTGCATACGACAGTGTGCAGTAACCTCAGCACCATTGATAATTTGCCATGGTTGTTCCAGCAGTTTATTAAAGCCATCTACAATAAAAAATTGCGTAGACTCATCCACACCCAGTTTGCTGCCACCCGCCGTATCCAGCTCGCTTAACATAGAAATGGCAAGCGCGTATGGGCTTTCATGTTCTTGCCAACCGATAATCTCGCCTTCTACTAGTTTACGCTCGTTTAATGAGTCTATTTCAAACGTAGGGGCAAGATATACAAGATCACCTTTTGCAGGTAAAAGTGCGCCGACCAAGCGTTCGCTGGCGTACCATTGCATACCTGTAAAATACGCTAAGTTAGTCCCCGCGTTTAGATATAACGCGCCAATGCCATGCTGTTGCATGTAATGCTGCGCCTTGGTAATTCGGGCTTTGTATTCTGAAAGTGGGATGGGTGTTAGGTCGCCTGTCATGTTGACGAGGCTATCTAAAGCCTGTTGTGGTGTTTTTGTGCCTATCGTTCTGCCCATTTTTTGTCCCTACACTAGCGCAAGGCTGATTTTCTATTGGAGTGTGTTCAGCCCGCCTTAACTATGAATTTATTAAAACGGGCACACTGTACAATAATGGCTAGGAAAGTCGAGATAAGCGAGGGTAGCGATGCCTGTTTAATGGCGTAACTATTGCTGAACACTCGCTTACTACAACTCAATTTTACAGTGCACTTTTCCACGCAGCTTCTGGAAGTAAGTACAAACCTTTCTCGCTTGCTGCACCTTCATTCACGATATAGCCGATGCCCGCAGCCATCACGGCTAGGGTTACGTCAAACGCATTGATGCTGTCGCCATAGCCCGCCGTTAAGTTAAACATAGAGCCATCAGCGAGAAGATACAGCGTTTTATCGCCTAGCTTATAAGCGTTAACATAAGGCATTGGCACACTGTGAGTAGCGTTATTTTTAAGGTATGGCACATCAATTTCTTTAGCTACATGGCCTACATTTAAAATAAACGCCCCGTCTTTCATGCTGTCTAAATGGCTTGAATTCACTACGCCATAGGCACCAGTTGCAGTGGCAATAACGTCAGCTTGGCTGGCTGCTTCATTCAAATCAACCACTGGCCAGCCGTCGTATTTCGCCTGCAGCGCTCTTGCTGGGTCAAGTTCTGCAACTTGAACCTGTGCACCAAACGCCTTTGCCGACGCTGCCACGCCCTGCCCTACCAAACCATAACCAATAACAACCACTACTTTTTCGTGCAGGGTTAAATGGGTGGTTTGGAAAAAGGTTTGCCATGCGCTTAAACCCACCATATGCCTGTTGTGAAGCCCTTCTTTAACTGGCAAATCATCCCAGTTAAATATCGGGTAGTTTGGCGCCATACCGTTTAAGCGGTTAATGCCAGAACCCGTTGCTTCTAAGCCCGATACAATGCTTGGAACTGGCTTGTTTGCTTTTATATTTTCATGCAGTCGAGTAGTAAGGTCCGCCCCCATTTCACATAAGTGAGTGGGTTGCCATGCTAGCGCTTTATCAAATGACTCAGACCAGTCAGCGTCGCTCATGTCTCGCCATGCATGTGCTGTTGCACCTTTATCAACAAGGTAAGACACCACGTCATCTTGAACCGTAGTAGGGTTGCACGTGGTTAAAAAGATATCGCATCCACGTGAAAGTAGCCCCTCTACCAAAGGTGCCATTTTTAAATCTAAATGCATGTTGCAGGCAAGCTTGACGTTAGACAGATCGGGAAGTGATGCAATGGCTTTGCGAGTGCGCGGCATATGCAGGCTGGCCCACGCCAGCTCTGCTTGAAAGTCTTGGTACATGAAAAGGATACTCTGAGAAAACGAAAACAGAATCATACGTGAGAATGCTGTATATATAAAACAGCGAGGTACTTCCTCTTATTTCCAACTACTCCTTTTTAATTTCTCTGGTTCTTGGCTTCTTTCTTTATTCGACGCCTTCGTTCCACAGCACCACCTTATTGCGCCCTTTCGCTTTTGCTAAATACAAGGCTTGGTCTGACTCTTTAATTAACACATTGATATCATCTTCGCCTGGAGAGGTGCCTGCCACGCCGATACTTACGGTTACACGAAGCAGTTTATTGATGTCATGGGTGAATAGATGTAGCCGCAGGTTTTCGGCTATTTGCTTAGCGTACTGAACGCGGGTATTAGGTAAAAATACTAAAAACTCTTCTCCCCCCCAACGAAAGGTGATGTCAGAGCCTCTAACCTGCCCTTTTATTTCTTCTGCCACTTTTTGCAGCACCTTGTCGCCCATGTCATGACCATACTTATCGTTAACTTTTTTAAACCAGTCGATATCAATAAGCATAACTGACATAAACTTATTACTGCGTTTTCCTAGCTCCCAAATAGGGTACACCAAATCTTCAAAAGCACGCCGGTTATAGAGCGAGGTGAGAGGATCGAGTCTTGCGTCGCGCTCAGCGTCTTTTCGCGCTTGCTGCACTTGCTTGTAGTTAAACGCTAGTGAAATAGACAGTAGAGACATTTCCAATAACATGCCAATTTCAATACCTCTAAATGCCCACTTTGAATAAGGAATAAGCCCCCACGTGGCCAAACTCGACACAGTTGCACCACCTGTTCCGCACAAAATAGCGGGGAGAAAAAACTTAGCAAGGGTGTCACCATTGCGATAGGCTAATATTCCGATACACAGCATCCAAACCGAAATTGATGTCAGTACCACCAGTTGTGACATCACCGCAAAAGAGCGGTTTCCAACTAGCACGATGATTACCGCAAGCCCAACTAGAGCACCGTAAATATACTTCCTTGACCGGTAAAGCCTGGGCAGGTAAAGCTGGGTATTAAGAAACTCGATAGTGAATCTTACCGCGCTGAATAAATAAAAAAACATAAGCGCTGGCATTAGCCACTGCTGAAGGAATACCGACTCTGACCATACCCACCAAAAACCGTGACCTGTGTAGGTGAAGTTAAACAACAGAAACGACGAAAGATATAGTGAATAAAGCAGGTAGCGCTGTTCTCTAAGATAAGAGTATAAGACGAGGTTATACAGCAACAGAATAATAAGCGCCCCATATAGAGCGCCATAAAAATACGCATTTTCCGTCGATTTATTCTTTGCCGTTCTGGGAGATCCGACATAAATGGGGATAGTCATCGGGTCTTGGGACGCAAACCGAAAAATTACCAGCGTTTCTGGCTGAGTAAACCGATAGGAAAGTGATGGCATGCGAGTATCTTCACGACGTGCGCTATGCACCTGGTTGTCACCAAGACGAACATGGTGTTTTCTTTTACCGCTTTCAAAAAAATAAACGTCGATATCATCGATCCACGCATTGTCTATTTTTATTGTAAGAGGTAAAGGTGAAATCGTTTGTTGCCGGGTTTCATCAACCTGATTGGTAAGTACGTTGTAGTTATTAAGTTCAATCTTTAGCACACCCCAAACGGTGTTATCGGTAAACCCATAACTGACTTGCCTTCCTACATTTTTGACTAAACTATTCTGCTGGTATTTTACTAAAATGTCTTCGGCGGCTGACGCACTACCGCCCTCGAAATACATCCAAAGCTTGTGATTTATCAGCTCCATCTTATCTAATGGCGCTGTTCCTTTAGCATAAGCGAAAGAAAGCCCGCCCCAAAGACTGTAAACTATCACCAAGCCAACAAAGAAAAGAAATGTTCTCATACATCAGTTCTTTCTAATAGGGGTTCAGAGACAGGGTTGGAATTAGAAAAGCTTAACCCTTGTAAACTTAAATATTAACTTACGCTTATCAACAAGGTTTGTGAATAAGTTTATTTAGTAGATCACTATGTAGCCGCTTTTTCTTTCGTAAATTACACATTTACTTTATGCATAAGCTCAGAAGCTTGGCATACTATGGTCCTGTATGCCTATTTGCAAAGCAGCAATCTACTGCTTTGTTTCGCAAATCTACTCAATGGCGTTAGTTCTTTTTATGCTTAGCTTTATTACCAGTACCCTTATTCCTGTATTGATCCTTCTTTTGATGGGGTGGCTTTTCTTTCGTATTAAGTGGCTGAATGAAGGCTTTATAGAGGCTGGGTCAAAGCTGGTATTTAACGTTGCGCTTCCTGCTCTCCTGTTCCTATCAATCGCCAGAGCTGACTTTTCCAAAGCCGCGAATCTATCCCTTATGAGCGTGGGCGTGATAGGTACACTTATTGTATTTGCAGCGCTCATGGTTATTTCTCATTTGACAGTACATCCTTACAAAGCCAGAGGTGTAGTTGTTCAGGGCGGCTTTCGAGCCAATATGGGTATTATCGGCTTAGCCTATTGTGCTAACACCTATGGGCAAGAAGGACTTGCTGTAGCGTCTGTCTATATGGGGTGTATTACCATCTTATTTAATGTACTTTCAGTGTTTGTTCTTAACTTTTACCAAGGTACGTCGCGCTCCTTAATGGGCCAAGTTACCGGCATGGCGAAAAACCCGTTGATCTTATCGATTGCCGCAGCTCTGCCCTTTTCATACTTCGAATGGCAGCTTCCCGATACCCTAGTGAAAACAGGAGAGTACTTCGCACAGCTTACCCTGCCACTTGCGCTTATATGCACCGGCGCATCACTGCAGTTCCGCTCTTTTTCCAGTGACTGGTTTAATATTGTGCTTAGTACAACCAGCAAATGTGTAGTTTACCCATTTGTATTGGTTGCCCTTGCCTATGCTTTTGGTTTTAAAGGGATGGAGCTGGGTATTGTTCTTTTATTAGCCATCTCACCAACCGCTGCAGCAAGCTATGTCATGGTGAGAAACTTAGGAGGCGACTATCGCTTAGCAGCAAGTATTATCGCAGTCAGCACATTAGCGTCTTTACCGATTACCGCCCTCGCCTTTGGGGTACTAAGCAAATTGCACCTTGTGTAACGCATCAAGGCTATTCCTATTTGCATAGAGCTATTTCGCAATTTTCTCGTTCACAGCGTTCCATTTGAGTAAAAAAGCTCCCATAGCCTAGCAACAGCTAGCCAGCACATATTACCAATTTTATTTTTATTTTTTACCAAAAATTAAAATTGGCCTATCCACCACATCTTCTATTCTGTTATTGTGTTTATTACAAATTGTCATTTTTAAATAACAACATTTTTACCCTACATCCGTTGTTACCTGTTTTCATCAATGGCTATTTGATAACAAGGAAATAAATACAATGAACATCAAGAAATTTAGCCTTACCATGCTAGCTGTTGGTATCAGCCTATCGTCTTTTGCTAGTGAAGCAAAAGGTCACCCTAACCTTATTCTTACCGAGCCTGGCGTAGAAAGAATGAGAGACAACTTGGGTGAAGTTCCTCTATTTGATAAAAGCTTGGCAATCGTTAAGCAAGAAGTAGACGCCGAAATTGCAATGGGTATTGATACGCCCATCCCTAAGGATTTCTCCGGTGGTTACACCCACCAGCGCCATAAACAAAACTTCTTCATTGCGCAAAAAGCAGGCGTACTCTATCAAGTGTTAGAAGAAGAAAAATACGCCAAATACATCCGTGACATGTTGTTTCAATATGAAGCCATGTACAAAGACTTACCTTTGCACCCGCAAGAGCGTTCCTACTCTCGTGGCAAACTTTTCTGGCAGTGCCTAAACGACAGCAACTGGCTGGTTTACATGAGCCAAGCTTATGATGCTATTTACGATTACCTATCAGCTGATGAACGCAAAACACTAGAGGACAACCTCTTCCGTCCGTTTGCCGATTTCATTTCGTTAGAAAACCCACAATTTTTTAACCGCGTTCACAACCACAGTACCTGGGGCATCGCTGCCGTAGGCATGATTGGCCTTGTTATGAACGATGAAGAGCTTATTCAACGCGCCCTTTACGGTATTGAAGACGATGGCTTAGAAGTGGGCGGTAAAGACAACGATGGCGGTACTATTAAAGTAGAAGGTCAGCGTAAGGGCTTTTTTGCTAATTTAGAAGAACCCTTCTCTCCTGATGGCTACTATACCGAAGGCCCTTACTATCAGCGCTATGCAATGTATCCTTTTCTAATACTCGCGCTGGCTATGGAGAACAATCGTCCAGACTTAAAAGTGCTACAACATAAAGATAATGTTTTGTTGAAGGGTATTAATGCACTTCTTAACCTTTCTGATGCCGATGGTGAATTTTTCCCGCTTAACGATGCACAAAAGGGCATGTCTTATAAGAAAGCCTCTTTGGTAACTGCAGTCGACCTCGCCTACTTTTACGGAGAAAAAGATCCTCGCTTGCTAAGCGTGGTAGAGAAGCAAGGACAAGTGCTTCTTCAAGAGTCGGGGCTTGAAGCCGCTATTGATATTCGAGATGGCAAAGCGGTTCCCTTTGTAAAGTCTTCCGTGAATTTAAGTGATGGCCCTAACGGTGACCAAGGCGGTGTAGGCATTTTGCGTTATGGCAATGAAAACCTAACGCTGGTGTTTAAATATGCCGCTCAGGGTTTAAGTCACGGCCACTACGATAAGTTATCGTTCTCCTTATACGAAAAAGGCGAGGAAGTTCTGCAAGATTATGGCCTAGCTCGCTTTGTAAATATCGGTCAAAAAGGCGGTGGTAACTATCTAAAAGAAAATACCACGTGGGCTAAGACAACCATTGCACATAATACTTTATCAATAAATGGCACAAAGCATTTTGATGGTGTGTACGACGTTGCCAGCCAGCATCACTCAGAACTTTTCACTTTTAACGCAGAAGATGACAACGTAAAAGTGGTTAGCGCAACAGAAGAAAATGCCTATCCCGGCACGTTAATGCACCGCACTATGGCCGTTATCAAAGACGAAAGCTTCGAAAAGCCGTTTGTGCTAGACATTTTACGCGTTGATTCTGACAAGAAAAATCAATATGACCTACCCTTTTATTACATGGGTCAGATAATTGATAAGAACTTTACTCACGTGTCGCCTACCAGCTTATCACCATTTGGTGAAGACAATGGCTATCAACATTTATTTGTAGAGGGCAAGGGTAACGCGAGTGAAGGCAACACTAAGTTCCAGTGGCTTCAGCATGGCAAGTATTATACGCTGACTACGGTTACCAACGCTGAAGACGAGGTGTATTTGACTCGCATTGGCGCAAACGATCCAGACTTCAATCTACGTCGCGACGCAGCGATTACGCTTAGACGAAATGATACTCAGGACACTTTATTTGTTTCTGTAGTAGAACCTCATGGTTCATACAGCCCGGTAAGTGAATCGTCGATTAACTCAAGAAGCAGTATCAAAAGTCTTGAGGTGGTTTTAGATAGTGACGCGTACACTGGCGTGCGTATTACCGATGTAAAAGGTAACACTCAGCTGTTTATTATCGCTAATAGCAATAATGATAACAGCGCAAAACACAAGGTTGAGATTAACGGTGATAGCTATAGCTGGGTAGGCCCTTACTTTTATATGTAAAAGCCTATAGGTGAAAAGCGCTTCACTCTTATCGCGAAGTAACTTAAAACAAAGCCTCATTAGAGGCTTTGTTCATTTTAAATTCTTACTTTTTACTTTAGCAATGGATATTCCCCCATTTTTCTTATTAATAGCACGCGCTAAAAAGGAATAGCTGGTGGCGCTATTTCAAGGGAGCCCATTACCTATAAAATTTGCCCGTCACTTTCTTGAGCTGAGCATTTTAACTTTAATAACCCTTCTATAATATTTTTACTATACTACCTTTAGTAACTAACAATTGAGCGCACGTATAATTTTTTGGAAAGTTGTGGATATCGAAAATCACCGATGTTCTCCAATCTAATCAAGCTTAAATGGATTTAAACAAATTACATGTCACAACTTTTTCAGACTCTACAGGCAAGAGTTATTATTCTGATTTTAATGATTGCCGTGCCCGGCTTCATTAGCATCTTTTACGATGCATTCGTGGAAAGAGAACAAGCAATAAAGACTGCAGTTATCCAAGCAGTAAATACCACAAAAACACACTCGAAGATCCAAGCAAACCTCATTGATAAAACACAACATTTTCTAAAGAACTTGGCGCAATTCGATGCAGTGCAGCAGCCTAGTTCACAACAGTGTAGTCGCTTCCTTGCTAACGTGCTTAAAGTAAACAGTAATTATGTAAATCTAGGTGTACCACGCGCAGATGGTGAATTGTTATGTAATGCACGAGAATTAAAACGTTCGGTAAACGTTTACGACCGACCTTATATACAACAAGCCATCGCCACCCGTAAATTTTCAATCAGTGAATTTCAAATAGACCGGGCGACAAATTTAACCAGTATTAACTTTGCCTACCCCGTTATAAATTCAAAACAAGGTAATTTAGTCGGTTTGGTTGTAGCTGTTATATCACTCGAGTGGTGGAACGAAATACTTTCTGAGTCTTACCTGCCTGATGCTACCGTGGCATTTATAACTGATAGTGAAAACAAAATTGTGGCAGCATTCCCTGCTAGACAAGAGCTGATTGGCACTCAGCTAGATATAGAAGAAAAGGGTGATAAGAGCGAATATACAGACATAACATTGGGTAATACTGTTTTTCTGACCGAAGACCCTTATCAACGGGTTTATGTAACGCACCCACTATTTGATGATGGGAAGCATATCAACATCACCATTGGTATTCCGCTGAAACATACGTTTGAAGCAATTGATACCAGGTTAACGACAACCACCCTTATATTAGCGTTGATCGTTTTATTTTTCGTCGGTGTTTCAGTATGGCTGATTCGAAAAAACGTTTTGATACCCATAAAAACCCTTTTGAAGTCGACTACAGCGTTGGCCGAAGGTAAAGAAGTTGATGAGACATCGACAAAGGGCAGTATAGAGCTAAGAAAGCTTCAGCTACGTTTTGCACAGATGGCTAGAACGCGCCTAGATGCTGAAAAACAACTTATTGATAGTCAAAATTCACTGCAGGAAAGTCGAGATATCTTAGCGAGTCATATTGAAAACACACCTTTAGGGTGCGTTACTTGGGATACTGACTTCATCTGCACTGATTGGAACAAATCGGCTGAGGTGATCTTTGGCTATAGCAAAGAAGAAGCTATAGGTAAGCATGCCTCGGAGCTTGTGGTTCCAATTGAACTGCGTCATGAAATAAATGACGTATTCGAAATACTAGTCGAGGGAAAAAAAACTGTCCGTAGAGTAAACGATAACCTCACTAGACTGCTCGAAACAATCACTTGCGAGTGGTACAGCACCCCAATCTTGGACTTCTCTGGCAAAGTAATAAGCGTCGTTTCATTAGTTCAAGACATTACTGTAAACAAACGCTTAGAAGATAAATTAAAGTTATCAGCCAGCGTCTTCTCTCACGCCCGAGAAGGTATCTTTATTACCGATAGCGAATCGAACATTATTGATGTAAACAAAACCTTTGAAGAGATAACTGGCTACTCCCGAAGCGACGTATTAGGCAAGAAGCCCAGTATGTTTAAATCTGGAAAGCAGTCTAAGGAATTTTACGAGAATCTATGGAAATCGATAATCAATGACGGCTATTGGGCGGGAGAAGTTTGGAACAAGAGAAAAAACCACGAAATATATGCTCAATTACTAACGGTTAGTGCTGTAAAAGATGATGACGGCACAGTTAAAAATTACATTGCTATTTTTAGCGATATCTCCGAGACAAAAGAACAGCAATATCGTCTTGAGCAGATGGCTCACTACGATATCTTAACTAACTTACCTAACCGCACTCTACTCGCTGAACGTTTGGATAGTGCTCTTAGGCAGTGCCAGACTAATGAACGTTACGCCGCTGTTGTGTTACTTGATTTAGACGGGTTCAAAGAGATAAACGATACGTTCGGACACAGCGTAGGAGACGAGCTACTTATTACATTGGCTCACCGTTTCAAAAGCACGCTAAGCCAGGGAGATACCATTTCCCGTTTTGGTGGAGATGAATTTGTAGCAGTACTTACCGATTTAAAGCAAGCCCAGGACTTTAGGAATACAGTAAAGAACATGCTTAGAGCAGCTTCAACGCCAGTTAAATATGGTGAAAATGAACTCAAAGTTTCAGCAAGTATTGGCGTTACGGTTTACCCTTCCGACGAAACCGATGCAGAGCAACTTATCAGACATGCTGATCAAGCCATGTACTTAGCAAAACAGAAAGGGAAGAACTGTTTCCACCTTTTTGACATTGAATCAGAAGATGCGATTAAAACTCGCCATGAAACAGTTAAAAATATAAGCAAGGCGCTTCAAAATAATGAGTTTGAACTTCACTACCAACCTAAAGTGAATATGCATACAGGAGAGATTGTTGGTGTAGAAGCGCTGATTCGCTGGCAACACCCACTACGTGGACTACTTTCTCCGGCAGAGTTCTTACCCTTTATCGAAAATCACCCTCTGAGTATCGACGTTGGCGAATGGGTTATTGAACAATCGTTGCGGCAATACCACCAATGGAAGCAATTCGGCATAGACATCAAAATTAGCGTGAATATTTCTGCATTGCAGATACAACAAAGAAACTTCCCTACTCGTTTAGAACATTTGCTTTCAAAAGTACCCGAAACACCACCTAAAGCAATCCAATTAGAAGTACTTGAAACCAGCAAGCTATCTAATATCAAAAAGGTGTCTGAGATTATGGAAGACTGTGTAAATCTCGGTGTAACCTTTGCCATTGATGATTTTGGAACGGGTTATTCGTCTTTAACTTACTTAAGACGCCTGCCCGCTGAGGTGATTAAAATAGACCAGTCATTCGTTCGCGATATGTTAGTAGACTTAGAAGATAAAACGATTGTTACTGGTGTAATAGCGCTGGCTAATTCATTTAACCGCAGTGTTATCGCTGAAGGTGTGGAAAGTGTTGCCCATGGAGCATCATTATTAGCACTAGGTTGTGAGCTTGCGCAGGGGTTCGGCATAGCACGCCCTATGCCCTCCAAAGCCCTACCTACTTGGGTGGAGCAATGGGAGACAAGGGAAAAGTGGAGATAAGCTCGAGAAGTATCTTCTCTACTTTGTGGTATTAATATTGAGCTTAGTTAGATGATTCAAACAGCGTTGGATAAAGATCAGGGAGCTCGCGCCAGTGCTCGATCACCGGTACGCCTTCAAATGCACTCGATACTCCCCCTTCAATATGACTCGCCCCCGTGTATTTCACTACCGACATTCCGGCACTTAACGCACCCTTAATGCCTGCATCAGAATCTTCTATAACTAGGCATTTTTCAGGTAATACGCCCATCTTTTCTGCCGCCAACAGAAAAATATCAGGCGCAGGTTTCCCTCTTGTAACTTCAGCACTTGTGGTTACATCGCCATTAAAAATACTGTCTAATGCCGTCGTTTTTAAAGAAAAGGTGACTCGTTCAGGATGACTACTGGTCGCAATACATTTTCTAACCAAAAGACGCTGTAAAATAGCCTCTAAGCCAGGTGTGGGGATAAGTTCTTCGGCAAACACAGCCAATAGTGCAGTTAGATAATCGTCCTTAAAAGCCACGGGTAGGTTGATGTTAAAGTCTTCGGCTATCTGCGCTTTTGCAGACTCATAACTTTTACCTAGAAAGTGCCTATCGAAGTAATCACCATCTATTCTAACGCCAAGGTCGTAAAGCATAGAAATAAGCACGCGTTTACACAAAATTTCACTGTCAATAAGTACGCCATCACAGTCGAAAATAACCAACTCGATATCGGTGTTAAGTGCTGTTGGCTTTTTCTGCTCCATAATAATTCCTTGCTTATTTTGCCCGTTGTTTGCCAGATATGCCTTCCATACCTTGCTACGGTTACTGACTAAATCTTGGTTTAAAACATGCTATCTATGTTCTGTCTTTCCGGTGAGCGCTAATGTCCTAACGGCAAAGAAGTACACTATTAACTAATGTTGAGAACCTAATAGTGTACTTGCTATGCGCTCATTGATACCTTGTGTTCAACGCGTCAACAATGCAACTAAGCCGCAGAAGACGACGTTTTTTCTCCCCAAGACAACTCGGGGATAGTTACGCCATCTTTGTCGAAGTGCATGATTTTCTCTTGCGCTGCCGTTAAGTTAATTATGTCGCCGTAGGCCACTTTACAATCACCATCGGCTTTCACTGTTAATGTACCGACACTATCAACATGAACATGCAAAAAGGTTTCAGACCCTAAGTGCTCAATCACGCCAACTCTACCGGTCCACAGGCCTTTTTCTTCGGTAATCCTAAAGTGCTCTGGGCGCACGCCCAAGCTGCACGTCGGGTCACCCGTTTTTGCATCTACGCTAATAAAGTTCATTTTTGGTGAACCGATAAAGCCTGCCACGAACTGGTTTACTGGCTTTTGATAAAGCTCTAAAGGCGTACCCACTTGTTCAATAATACCGCCATTAAATACCGCAATACGGTCGGCCATGGTCATGGCTTCAACTTGATCGTGAGTAACATAAATCATGGTGGTATCTAAGCTTTTATGAAGTTCAGATATTTCTAGGCGCATATTAACGCGAAGTGATGCATCTAAGTTCGACAGCGGCTCATCAAACAAGAACGCTGAAGGCTGGCGTACTATAGCACGTCCGATAGCAACACGCTGGCGCTGTCCGCCCGAAAGCTGACCTGGTTTTCGGTCAAGGTAATCGGTAAGGTTAAGCATTTTCGCCGCTTTTTCAATTTTCTGCTCAATGATTGCAGGCTCTACTTTCGCCTGTTTTAGCGGAAACGCAATGTTGTTACGCACCGACATGTGAGGGTAAAGGGCATAAGACTGAAACACCATAGCCAAACCACGCTGGGCGGGCGGCATGTCAGTTGCGTCTTGGTTATCGATTTCGATAGTACCGCTTGTAGTATCTTCAAGGCCGGCAATCATGCGAAGCAAGGTTGACTTACCGCAACCCGACGGCCCAACGAATACAATAAATTCACCATCTCGAATTTCTAAGTCCAACGGCTTAATCACGTTAACGTCGCCGAAGCTTTTTGTTACTTGTTTTAAGGTAATACTTCCCATTTTGAAGCTCTCCTATTTAACTGCGCCGAAGCTTAAGCCGCGCACTAACTGTTTCTGACTAAACCAACCAAGAATAAGAATGGGCACTACGGCCATTACTGAGGCGGCTGATAATTTTGCGTAAAATAAACCCTCTGGACTTGAGTAACTGGCAATAAATGCTGTTAAAGGCGCTGCGTTAGCTGCTGTAAGAATGAGTGTCCAAAATGCCTCATTCCACGCCAAAATAACGTTTAACAGTAATGTTGAGGCAATGCCTGGCAGCGCTATCGGCAGCAGCACTTGGAAGATCTCTTGCTTTATTCCAGCGCCATCCATGCGTGCCGCCTCTAATATTTCATTAGGGATTTCTCTAAAGTAGGTATAAAGCATCCACACCATAATAGGCAGGTTGATAAGCGTCATTACGATGACCAGACCAATGCGCGTATCTAATAATCCAAAATCGCGAAATAGCAGGTAAATAGGAATTAACACGCCTACCGGTGGAAGCATCTTGGTAGAAAGCATCCACATAAGTAGGTTCTTTGTGCGCTTAGTTTGGACAAACGCCATCGACCAAGCTGCTGGAATAGCAATTAGCAATCCAAGGAGGCTAGCCCCAAGCGAAATCACAACTGAGTTCATAAAATGGTCGAAATAAGGAGAGCGAGAAAGCACCTCTGCATAGTTCTCTAAGGTCCAATCGAACATAAACAAACTCGGCGAAGCAGAAATAGCCTCTGACTCTGTTTTGAAGCTTGTAATAATCGTCCAAAGAATGGGGAAGAAAATCATCCCGCTTACTGTCCACGCCGCAAGGGTGTAGATAAGTTTTGATTTATTCGTATCTTTAATCGCCATTACTTATCCCTCTAAGTTCTTGCCAATAAGGCGCATTAGGAAAATAGCGACTATGTTGGCAATAACCACTGCCACGATGCCGCCTGCCGAACCACCGCCTACATCAAACTGCAAAAGCGATTGGGTATAAATAAGGTAAGTAATATTGGTCGATGAATATCCAGGGCCACCGCTGGTCGTTACTAGGATTTCGGCGAAAATCGATAATAAGAAAATCGTCTCGATAAGGATCACCGCCGTAACCGCGCGAGAAAGGTGAGGTAACACGATATATACAAACTTGCTCCACGGGCCTGCACCGTCAAGATCTGCCGCTTCTAGCTGCTCTCGGTCAAGCGATTGAATAGCCGTAAGCAAAATCAGTGCTGCAAACGGTAGCCACTGCCACGACACAATGATGATGATTGACAGTAAAGGCAGTTCAGCAAAAAAGTCGATAGGCGTTACGCCAATAAACTCAGCGAAGTGGGCAAACAGACCATTCACTGGGTTCATAAACATGTTTTTCCATACCAGCGCCGATACCGTAGGCATAACGAAAAATGGCGCAAGTACCATAATGCGTACGTAGTTTCGCCCCCATATTGCCTGGTCTAATAAAACCGCTAAGCCAATTCCGCCACAAATGGTGATAAACAACACACCGCCTACTAGCAGCAAGGTGTTAAAAAATGACTCGATGAATGCGGGGTCAGTTAAAAAGAACTCGTAGTTGAGAAAGCCGATGAATTCGTTATCGCCCGGCATAAGCAAGTTATAGTCTAATACCGAGAAATAAAGGGTCATGCATAAAGGCACGATCATCCATGCTAAAAGCAAAGAGACCGAAGGAAAAAGCATGATTTTGGCTAAAGTACGAGATTGTGTGGTCGCCATGACTAGCCCTCTTATAATTATTAAATGGGAAAGTGCAATAAAGCACTTTCCCTGTGGTTAACGCTGTTTATTTTGGGTAGCGCGCTTTGCGCATAGCGCGTTCAACTAAACGCTGTGAGCTTTGCAGTGCTTGGTCTACCGTCATCCGGCCGGTTAACGCGGCGCTAAACTGTTGACCTACTGCGGTACCAATACCTTGGAATTCAGGAATTGCGACAAACTGAATACCTACGTAGGGCACAGGCTCTACTGTTGGGTTTTTCGGGTCTGCAGAATTAATCGAATCTAGGGTAATTTGTGCAAACGGCGCGGCTTCTAAATAAGCGTCGTTCTCATACAATGAGGTACGTGTGCCCGGAGGGACATTCGCCCAACCTTTTTTATCTGCAACTAAGTTTGAATATCCCTTTGATGTTGCCCAGCTGATGAACTTCATCGCCGCATCGGTTTTCTTACTGCTTGATGGAATAGCTAAAGTCCAAGCCCAAAGCCAATTACCACGTTTACCTAGACCGTTATCAGGAGCAAGCGCGAAACCTACTTTGTCGGCAACTTCAGAGTCTTTTTCATTAGTAACAAAGCCACCCGCTACTGTAGCGTCAATCCACATGCCGCATTTACCGGTTTGGAACAGTGCTAAGTTTTCGTTAAAACCATTGGCTGAAGAACCTGGAGGACCGTATTTTTCCATCACATCTACGTAGTACTCTAAGGTGTCTTTCCACGCTTTAGAGTCGAACTGCGGCTTCCAATTTTCGTCGAACCAGCGAGCACCAAAAGAGTTAGACATTGACGTTAATAGCGCAATGTTTTCGCCCCACCCAGCTTTACCGCGAAGACAAATGCCGTATACCCCGGCGTCTTTATCGGTCATTGCTGCAGCAGCTTCTTTGATAAAGCTCCATGTAGGTGCTTTCGGCATTTCTAAGCCCGCTTTTTCCATTAGGTCAGTGCGGTACATCACCATTGAACTTTCACCATAAAACGGTGCAGCATAAAGCTTGTCGTTTACGGAAAGGCCACTGCGAATGGCAGGTAACAAGTCGTCAATATCGTAATCGTCACCTAGCCCGTTAAGTTCGGTAAGCCAGCCTTGCTTGCCCCAAATTGGTACTTCATAAGTGCCAATTGTCATTACATCGTACTGCCCACCGCTAGTAGCAACGTCGGTAGTAACGCGCTGACGAAGAATGTTTTCTTCTAACGTTACCCATTTGAGGTCGATATCAGGGTGCTGCTTTTCAAACTCGCTGCTAAGCGACTTCATGGTGATCATGTCGCCATTGTTAACGGTAGCGATAGTGATAGTTTCTGCTTGCGCCGCCGCGTTAATGGTTAGTGCGCTGGCTACAATTAAAGATAGTTTTTTTAACATCGGGTCTCTCCCCTTTGTACTCTTATCAGATATGACTTTCCCCTCCCCGCCCAAATTTGGTTAAAGCGGGGATAAAAAAATCAGAGGTATTAAAGTAAGTTAGGTGGTTAGGCAGCGAAGCAACTCAGTGCCTAACCTTTTGTGTTAAAACTTGGTTAGCGATTAAAACTTAACTGAAATTTCAGACGTTAGACCGTCGAAACCTGCGCCAATTTGACCGCCAGAATTAACGCCTTCGTCTTGGTCTACGTATTCAACTTTCCAAAGGGTACGGTCGTTGATCCAATAGCCCGCTGATACCTGTAGACGAGTCACGTCATTATCTGTTTGCTCAATAAGGTCTGACGTATTTTCAGATTCTGCATAACGTGCAGCAACATAGAGCTTCTCTGGAATAATGTATTGCTGCGCTTCTACTACCCAGTATTCAACTGACGAATCAGCCTCAATGACTTGGTTAGAATCGAACGTAGTACCTGTTGGGTCTAACACGCCTTCATTACCGAAGTAAGTGATACCTGCAACAGCATTACCTTCTACGTCTGCAAAGGTATAATCATCAGTTGCTTTACCTAACATTAAAATAACGCTGGTTTGGTCACTTGGCTGATACGCCAAGTTAAGCTGCATAATTGATTGATTAAGCCCTGGTAGTACACCTACGTGAGTATCACGTTCACTAGAGGCAGACGCAGAAAAGTTATAGTTTTCACCGTCACCAAAACGATAGTTGGTAGTGGTAACGCCATCTAAGCTGGCAAGACCGTTTTCGAATACAAGTTGCTCGCCTTGATTAGCATTGAAGAAGTTAAGACCGGCTTTAAAGCCACCTTCAAATTCCAAGGTACCTTGCAAGCGGTAGTTGTAGCCGCGATCTTCCTGAAAAGCTTCACCAAAGCTTGACGTAGTCATGTGACCCGCCACATTGTATGAGCGAAGAATGCCGCTATCGAAGGTTTCGGTATAGCTTAGCTGAATACCGTTTTCGGCAGTGGCGTAGTCGTTAATACCGTTACCGATAAGTGCGTTACCTTGGTTGTCCGCACCGTCTTGGAAACCTTTAAACTGGAAAGGAGAGGCACCTATGTTGCCCACACGCAGAATAAGGCTAGCGTTCTCTTTTTCATAGCCTGTCAAACCAAACATATCAAACTCAACGCCGGCAAAATCTTGGTGGAATGAGAAGTCTCTGTCGCCATTATTACCGAAGTCATTAGGCTCTTCAGCGATATCAATATCGGCAGTTATGTTTTCAGTAATTTTGAACTTGAACATTAAGTTAACGCGAAGACGCCCAAAGCCATCTGACTGAGTTTCATCTTCTGGACGGAACGCACCATCTTTGGCTTGGATAGCTTGGTAGTTCTGCATAGCTAAGAAGTTAACTTGCACTCGTCCATCAAGAAATTCATTGGGTTCACTAGGTGGTACGTACATCGGCTTTTCTTGGCTTAGCTCTTGCGCCATACCTAACGTTGGCACGGTAGCCGCTAATACAGCGGCAGCGATCAGACTTAAAGATGCGCGTTTAGCGAACTTAGTTGATTGCGTCACGTGTTTCGTTGTATCTAGTCCCATTGTGAACCCTCTATTATTCTTTCGTAATTGTGTGGAGTGTAATTTTTGAAGAGTCTTCGTATCTTGGAGAAATCGGGAAAAACATCACCAAAACCCAAATGCTCACATAAAGATCAAATGCTCAACATGTGAGGATATGACCACCATTTGTTATCCCCGTCAACCAAAAAATTAACAAGTTTTTATCAATGCATAGCACAAAAATCACAAACGGTTGATATCAAAGATCTTTAAATTGTTAACTTTAATTGTAAATTTTCAAAATTTAATAAAAAGTAAAATCACTTTTTACACACCCTTACCTTTAAAGGCTATCAAAAGGGTTATTTTTGATTAAAAATAATGAACAAATAAAGCAAGGGCAATCAAAAGAACACAGCAAGAGCATTTGCGCCATATTGAGATTATCGGGAAGCATCGCTAAATTTTGTACTGTTGTCGTATCTAGGCGAGGATGAGTGGGTAGATAAAAGCGGGTATGCCATACTGGGCTCGTTCCGCTTTTGATCCGGCCTGAAGGTGATTTATGCTCAAAAATGTAAAGGTATTGCTAATTCATGGCATGCTGTCATTGCTACTCTTTTCACACGTCTCTCTTGCACTGGGAACCGACGCCAATTCGCTAGCCCGCCCCGCATTTGATAAACGCTTAAGCACGGTGGAATATCCATTCGATGCAAAAATGTTTAGCTTCTCTTCACAGGGGATCGATCTTGAAATGGCTTATATGTTTTTGCCCCCTAAAAAAGACAAGCCGGTTGTAACACTTTTCCACGGAAAAAATTTCAACGGTTCGTATTGGGAAAGTACAGTTCGCCTTCTGCAAAGTCAGGGCTATGGTGTGCTTATACCCGACCAAATAGGCTTTGGAAAATCGTCTAAACCCTCACAATATCAATACAGTTTTGCCACGCTTGCGAATAATACTCGACAACTGATGCAGTCTTTAAACATCGAAAAAAGTATTATCGTTGGTCACTCCATGGGCGGTATGTTGGCTACGCGATTTGCATTGCTTTCCCCCGACACAAGCGAAAGCCTTATTTTGGTAAACCCCATAGGTTTAGAAAACTACTTGCTGTATGAAAGTTACACCGACATTGAAACGGTATACCAAAGTGAGCTTAAGAAAACGCCAGAAATGATCGTTAATTATCAAACAAAAAACTATTACGACGGTGCGTGGAACAACACATATGCCGAGCATGCCGAGTTTTTACAAGGGTGGATAAACGGCCCAGACTGGGAAACACTAGCATGGGTTAATGCGCTGACCTACGATATGATATTTACGCAGCCGGTTATTGAAGAGTTTGATGATTTAGCCCTGCCAACCACACTAATATTAGGTACCCGTGATCGCACTGCGCCTGGACGGGCAAACAAACATGACAAGGTAAGTAGAGAATTAGGTCGCTACGACAAATTAGGCAAGGAAGTACAATCACGCAATTCAAACATCCATGTTGTTGAATTAGAAGGGTTAGGGCACCTGCCCCACATTGAAGCTTTTGAGCGATTTAAGGTGCCATTTTTAGACGCATTACATGACTAATCTCTGCGTAGTTATTACTTTCTAGAAAACCGATAGTAAATTTCTGGGGCGCATTAAGGTATTTTTCTTTGCCTTTGCGCCCAAATCCGATAACGGTTCATTACTGTTATAAAAGGGCGTTATTTAACGCCCTGAAATACCAGCTTTTGAACTCGTCTACCCGTATTAACTTCGGTGGTGTACAAGTTTCCTTCGCTATCGGTATCAATACTGTGTAGCCATATAAATTGACCTGGATAGCGACCGTTCTTACCTATCGAACCTAGCTTTTCATGAGACTTTCTATCGTAAATCCAAATACGCCCGTTCATCATATCGGCTACGTACAAGTATTTTCCGTCGGGTGAAAATGCCACATCAGTTGCTGTACCTAACCCTCCGGTTTCTGGCCGTACGGCAAAGTTTTTTACAAAGCGGATATCTCCGCTTTCTTCCCGTTTAAATATTTGAAGACGGTTGTTTCGACGATCGCAAACATAGATAAACCCGTCGCTGTCTTGATTTATACAATGCACGATATTCCCAAACAAAGGATTTTCCGGGTCTATTCCCTGCTTTTGCGGCTGAGTAGCTTGGGACTGATCGAAATCTCCTTCGCGAGTGGGCCCTAATGGCTTTTCTCCATAAGCACCAAGCACGTGAGTGGCCTTCTCTTTCTCAACATCAAAACTTGCAATGCGCGCATTAATATAGCCATCTGCAATCACTAACTCGTTGTGTGTACTGTCCATGAACATATCTGCGGGATTACCCAAAGTATGCAGGTTCATATTGCCGTTGGTCTGCCCACGCCTACCTATGCCTTTTACAAACTCGCCATCAAAAGTAAAACCTACAGACACATGGTCGTCTTTGCCATTCCCAGCTAACCAAACCGTGTCATTTTCATCAACAAATAGACCGTGTACGTTTACCGGCCATTGGTTTACACCGTCTATCGTAGGTGCATTGTTTTCTCCGCCCCATGCTGTAGCTACCTCGCCATCGGGCGTAAAACGAATAACATGGGGGGCTGGTTCACAACACACCGCAGTAGGAGGTGTTGCAACAAGCCCTGTATCGGTTTTACCCAGAGAGTTGGGACGTTGCAATATCCACACGTGATCATATTTATCGATAGAAAGACCCGACACCTGTCCGAGCATCCAGGTTTCGGGCAACGATGGCCAGCTTGCATCAACGCTAAATCTAGGCAGAGGCTTGTTATCTATAGGATAGGTGGCCATAGGGATAAGCGGCGCTTTATCTTCTAATAACGAAGCGCTTTTTACTGTTTCAATCCCATCTGATGGAGACGCGACTTGTGTCGCTTTGGCATAGGACGAACTCCACAACATAGGAGAAGTGATTAACGTGATGACACAAAAAGAGCGAGCAATTGACGTGGTCATTAGGTTTCCAATTGAAGAGAGCATTTTAAACGGTAAACACAAACACCATGCTGCTAAGTTACCGACACTATTGCAATAGAAACAGCCAAGTTGTACGAAAATCACGCTAAAACGAAAAGCGCCGGGCAACTCGACGTTAACCCGGCGAAAAAGGTGTAGCAGTCACCTTAATCTGCTTCTATCTCACCCTCTTCAATGGCCACAACGCGACGTGCTTCAACGTAGGTTTTAATAGCCCAAAGTGTTTCTTGATCTAGGATAGGATCGGTTTGACCTTCAGGAATACCGCCAAGTGCGGGCATGCCTTTAGCCGAGCCAAAACGCAAGCGCTCAACGAACCATTCGTCGTCTTCAAAGCTTTCTGGGTCGAGTTCACGAAGGTCTGGGTTTATTCCGCCAGACTGCGCGTGCAGGCCGTGACAACCTGCACAGTTATTTGCATAAGCTGACTCACCAAACTTGATGACCTTCGTTTTGGTTTCTTCATCAAGGCTTCGATATGGGTTTTCAAACACCCAGCCATTTTCAGACTCATCGCCATCAGTGATGGGCGGCATAGCTGAGCTATCTGCTCCTTGAGGGATAACATTTCCATGTGCAAACACGTGGCCAGACAAGCCAGTTACCACGAGTGCCGCAAACAACATCGATATTTTTGTTTTCATAATTCATACATCCTCAAAAGACTATGAATTAAGTATACGTACGAGGAAATAAGGGGTAACTCTACTTTGGTTTCGAAAGGCTCCTCCTTTGGTAGGAGACCACAATGATAGCCACTGAAAGCGCAAGTTTTACCGTTGCTGCTTCAACGTTAGTACTAAAGTCAAAGTCGAAATAACGCCCTTAAGAATGATAAAGACTTACCTTGCAACAGGTTAATGAATAGGTGATGAAAAAAGGCCAGCGCACGTAGGCGCTGGCCATGTATTAATCACTATTTACTGCTCAGCTAAGATTAGTTTTTTGCCACCTGCTGATAGCGCTTGGGCAATTTAAACGTCCACACTGTGCCGCCTTGGTTGAAGTGCTTCACGCGTTTTGCAACTTCACCGCCCCATAATGGCACTGCGCCGCCCCATCCTGATAGTACAGAGATGTACTGCTCACCATCCATTTCCCATGTCACTGGAGAGCCAACAATACCTGAGCCAGTTTGAAACTTGTAAACCATTTCGCCGGTTTTGTCGTCAAAGGCCATAAGATAACCTTCAGGGTTACCGGTCCAAACCAAACCACCACCTGTGGTTAACACGCCGCCCCAAAGTGGAGAGAAGTTGTTATAGCGCCAAACGGTTTTACCTGTTTTAGGGTCAATCGCTTTAAGTACGCCGATAAAGTCCTCATTCACTGATTTGATGGTGAAGCCCGCACCAAGGTACGCTGCACCTTTCTTGTAAGAGGTTGGCTCGTTCCAGATATCCATTTCCCATTCGTTTGAAGGCACATAAAAGAGTTCAGTATCCTTTGAATAGGCCATTGGCATCCAGTTTTTACCGCCTAAGAACGCAGGGCGAGCGACAACCTGTGCGCCTTGTTTACCATCAGCTGATTGCGCTGGGCTTCCTGGGCGATTTTCTTCAATGTAGATAGGTCGACCTTTTTCATCTAGCCCCTTTGCCCAGTTCAATTTATCAACGAACGGGAAGCCGCGAATGAAGTCACCGTTTTCGCGGTTAAGGACGTAGAAAAAGCCATTTCTGTCGGCGGTTGCCGCCGCTTTCACTGTCTTGCCATTTTCCTGGTAGTCAAACGAGATAAGCTCGTTTACGCCATCGAAGTCCCAGCCATCGTGCGGCGTGGTTTGGAAATGCCACACAATTTTGCCTGTATTAGGGTCGATAGCTAAGCGTGAAGACGAGAAGTAGTTATCGCCAGGACGCAGGTGAGAGTTCCACGGTGCAGGGTTACCCGTACCGAAGAATAGCAAGCCTGTATCTGAGTCGTAAGTGCCGCCAAGCCAGGTTGCTGCACCACCGGTTTTCCATAAATCAGCAGGCCATGTTTTGCCTGGCGCGCCGCCTGAAATTCCATTTTCGGTTTTCTTACCGTCTTGCCATAGATACCCCATGTGCCCTTCAACAGTAGGTCTAACCCATAGCTGTTTGCCAGACTTCGCATCGTAAGCATACACTTTACCGACGATACCGAATTCACCACCGGAAATCCCTGTAATGACTTTTCCGTCAACAACAATAGGAGCAGCAGTAATGGCGTAGCCCGCTCGGTAGTCTTCAACTTTTTTCTTCCAAACAGTTTTACCTGTGTCTTTATCCAATGCCACTAATTTAGCATCCAAGGTGCCAAATATGACCAGATTATCGTAAAGCGCTACGCCACGGTTTATTACGTCACAGCAAGGCATAATGCCGTCTGGCAAACGCGCCTCATATTGCCATAATTCTTCACCCGTTCTCGCATCGATGGCCCACACACGAGAGTAAGATCCGGTTACATACATCACACCATCTTTTACCAGAGGCTGCGATTCTTGCCCTCGTTGCTTTTCACCACCTAATGAGAACGCCCACACGGGACGCACTTCTTCTACTGTATCGCGGTTGATAGCGGTTAGCGGACTATAGCGCTGAGCTTTCAAACCCATTCCATACGTCACTACGTCATCAGTGGTAACGTGGTCATTTTGAATATCTTTGTCGGTGACAACAGCATGGACAGGAGTTAACGCACTTGCACAAACCAGCATAGATAGGGCAAGTTTTTTAATTGGCATATTATTATTCATAACGGTTCCTAGTTGCATGTAGGCCATAAATGGTCTGTTTCAGACTATTCGTTAGGATTAGCATAGCTAGGGGGGATGTCGATGCCTATGCAACAGCGGAGTGATTTGACTCCTCCTTTAGGAGGAGGAATGAAGGGCTATTTTCCCTTTTGTTTAACGCCTTTACGCTTTCACGTCTTTTTAAAGTAATGCGTGACTGATAACGGCGCTAGAGGTAAGAAGGCAATTGGCCATTGAGTTATTGCCTAAAGTACTATCGCTCTGAACGCTATTGGTCACATGCTTTTATACTGAATTATCTTATTCTGAACGCTCTTGCCCCGCAAAATAGGGCGGCATCTCATAAATGGTTTTGTATTTCTCAAATAACCGTTGCATATCGCCCTCTACTACCATGCGCGTAATTACATCACCAATTTCATAGCCAAGCGCGCGATAATTAGTATGAACAGCAAGTCCTATGTCCCACTTTTGCTTTCCAATAAGCGGAAACGCGTTGCTTGCAAGGCGATATTGCTCATTATCAACAAACTGACTGAGGTAGGATATTTGCGAGCGCAATCCCATTACCGCTTCGACGGTTCCCGCTTTCATCGCGTCAAACGCTTCTGCGTTTGAGCCATAGTGCGATGTTTTTTCTCGCAATCGGCCGCCAAACGCTGACGTTAAGTAAAAGTGGGGAATGCTGTCTATTTCCGCACCAATCGTGTGATACTGAAACATGCCCATGGTTTCCACTTCGGGCAAGGTTTGCGTGTTGTGAATGATTTGCCAGCTTTCACGCTGATAAGGGGCAAACATATGGACAAGCTCATTAACCAACAAGCCCACGTCGTCACGTTTTTGAGAAAAGCTTGGGTCGTAAGGCGCGCGCATCATCACATCAGCCTTAATGCGATGAATTATATGGCCCTTCCATAGGTAATTTCTGAAATCGTCTTCTGTCGTTTCACCTGGTGTCATCCATATCAGTTCTAGCTCAACACCAAGGGCGCTCGCGATTTCACGGGCGATATCAATATCAATACCTGTGGGGCTGTCGTTTTCAATAAATGAAAATGGAGGATAGTCGGTGTACACCGCAATTCTAATTAAACCGCTGTCTTTAATATCGTCTAACGATCTTGCTTCCCCGAACGCAGAAAGCGCAGAACCCGTTATCAGGCAGAGTAAAATGAAAATAACTCGAAAAGGTTTAACTAACTGCACAGCTTACCCACTTATTCAATCGAACTTCTTAAGCATACTAAGGGGTTAGCGTGATTTTACTAATGCTACTTTAGCGCCATAGCATTCCTCCTTTAGGAGGATGTTCTTCGGGAAAATTGCCATATACCCTTATGTCAGACAAACAGATATCAGCAAAAGCATGCAGCTGAGCTCGGGGTGGTATATGGCAAAGGGTGTAAAAAGCACGGTTGAAACACGATTAACCGGCAAGCGTTATCAAAACTGTGTAGCGTCACTTTGTTGCTGCGTTCTGTTGTCGTTTTTAAACAGCGCGCTCGCGTATAATGAAGCGCAACCTTCACGTACTCAACAAGCTGCACCACAGGCCTCTTTTGCCACTATTCCTGTCATTTACATAAAAGTTGCGGGCACATCTCCACCAGGCACACCAGACTATTTAAAGTCCCCCAGCAATGAGGGGACAGCTGGTGCAAGTGTGGCGATAGAGGATGCCAATATCACGGGAAAATTTCTTGGTTATCAGTTTGAGTTAACTGAAATCAGTGTGCCTTCTATCGGCGAACTGCAAGCTTCTTTAGCTAAAACACGTAAGCACTCTGCTTCAAGTGCTAACACAAATCACAAAGAAATAAGCAGCAATCAGCAAGGCAACATTGCACCCGTTGTATTACTGGACATGCGAAGCAGTGATAAGGTAAAGGCTGCCTCAATTGAGCAGTTGATTGCCAATATTCAAAGCACGCTTCCTAATGCCGTATTTTTCAACGTAGCTAATAGCGATGATTTGCTGAGACAAAATTCATGTCGCCTGCCCTTGTTTCATACAATCCCCAGTTATCAGATGAAAGCCGACGCGCTAGCCCAGTGGTTTCGCACTAAGCGTATTGACGAGATATTTGCAGTTTACGGAAAAACCGCTGACGATGCTGCATACCTAGCCGCGTTCAAACGCAGCGCTAAAAAATTCAAACTTTCACTTGTTGAAACTAAACAGTGGCAGGACACTTTTGATTTACGCAGGGCTGCCTTTGCTGAAATTCCTCAATTTACGCGAACAACAGAAACCTATCAGGCTGTTTTTACCGCTGATAGCGCGGCGCAATTCGCGTATAGCCTACCCTTTAACACCTATTATCCCGTACCTGTGGTAGGTGCTGCCGGCCTAAAAGCGCTAGGTTGGCATTTTACCCACGAACAATGGGGCGCCCGTCAGCTCCAAAGCCGTTTTAACGACGGGTTTAACAGACACATGAATGAAGTCGACTTCGCCGCGTATCTTGCGGTAACGGCGGTGGCAAATGCTGCGCAGCAAGGAAGCGATTTAAAGCAGCAAGGAATACTTGACGCCTTGCTTAGCGACCACTACACGCTGGGTGCCTATAAAGGCCGCCCTCTTTCTATTCGCCACAACACTCACCAATTTCGTCAGCCTATTGCGCTGGCCCACGAAGACGCATTGGTGACTCATGCGCCCCTTGAAGGCTTTTTGCACCAAACCAACGAACTGGACACATTAGGCGCAACACACACTACCTGTAAGGACAAGTTATGAGCTATCGCTTTGCACTCTTGCTTGGCAGTTTAATGGCTGCCTTTGCACTTCCTCAAGCCTTTGCACTTCCTCAAGCGTATGTCACTAACGAAAAAGACAACACGCTATCTGTCATTGATATGACGACATTTGATGTGATTGAAACTATCGAGGTTGGAGAGCGCCCCCGAGGGTTTATTTTAAGTGCAGACCAGTCCCACGCATATATCTGTGCCTCTGATGCTGATCGCATTCAAATTATGGATTTGTCTACCCATTCGATCGTAGGCGATCTTCCCTCAGGTGCAGATCCTGAAACCATAGCATTACATCCTAACGGCACCACTATTTACACAGCTAATGAAGACGATGCCCTTCTTACTGTTATCGACATTCCAACGGCTCAGGTCATTTCTCAGATAGATGTAGGCGTAGAGCCTGAGGGGCTGGCTGTGAGTCACGACGGCAGCATGATGGTCGTCACATCAGAAACCACTAACATGGTGCACTGGATAGATACCAAAACTCACGAAAATATTGCGAATAGCTTGGTTGATGCAAGACCCAGAGATGCTCACTTTACCAGAGATGATAAGTACCTTTGGGTAAGCTCGGAAATAGGTGGCACCGTTAGTATTTTCGATACTGCTACTAAGCAAAAAGTGAAGACCCTTTCCTTTGCCATTAAAGGCGTTTATCGCGACAAGGTTCAGCCAGTGGGTATTGTGCTTATGAAAGATAAGCCCTACGCCTTCGTGGCGCTTGGCCCAGCGAATCGCATAGCGGTCATCAATACCGATACCTTCGAAGTGGAAGACTACATTTTGGTTGGGCGACGAGTATGGCAATTAGCGTTTAATCAAGATCAGTCTTTATTGTTGACCACTAACGGTGTGAGTGGTGATGTTTCTGTCATCAATACCCACACGTTAAACGTAGAACATACGGTAAAAGTGGGGCGATACCCTTGGGGCGTGGCGGTTAAATGGAAATAGCGGTTCAAGCGGTTTCACATCAGTACGGCAGCCACAACGCGCTAAATAATATAAGCCTTTGCCTAAAACCAGGCTTAACCATGCTGCTTGGACCAAATGGCGCAGGCAAAAGTACCTTGTTTGCGCTAATTACGGGCCTTCAAAAGCTCATGCAAGGCAGCATTACCTTTGATGGTGCTACTCTGTCTCAATCTCGCACAAGTATTATGGCGAAAATGGGCGTGGTATTTCAGCAAAGTACCTTAGATATCGACTTATCAGTAAAACAAAATTTGTCCTACTTTGCTTCGCTCCACGGCATAACTACCGCTAGCGCGCTATCTCATATTCAAAGCCTGCTCGACGAGCTCGATCTTACGACCAAGCTCAACACAAAAATTCGCAACTTAAACGGCGGGCACAGACGTCGGGTCGAGTTAGCTCGCTGCCTTATTCACAAGCCATCCTTGCTGCTACTAGACGAGCCTACCGTTGGCTTAGATATAGAATCCCGTCATCTTATTTTGCGGGTAGTACAAGCACTCGCTCATTCCCAAAACGTAAGTGTACTGTGGGCCACGCATTTATTTGAAGAAGTGAAGCACAACAACAACTTGATAGTCCTATCAAAAGGACGAGTGTTAGCCCACGATAAATGTGAAGCCTTGTTAGCCAAGTATCATCAACAAGATATTGAGCACCTTTGGCAGCATTTGATGCAGGAAGGCTCCTGATGTATTGGCGCTGTTTTGTTGGCGTACTTACCCGAGAGAAGCTGAAGTTCTGGCAGCAACGTACACGCCTGTTAAGTGCATTGGTGCGCCCGCTGCTTTGGCTATTTGTTTTTGCCGCAGGGTTTCGTTCAGCCCTGGGTCTTTCAATGACCGAGCCTTACGAGAGTTATATTTTGTACGAAGAGTATATTGTACCTGGGCTTGCCGCCATGATTGTGCTTTTTAATAGTATGCAAAGTTCATTGTCCATGGTGTACGACAGAGAAATGGGCAGCATGAAAGTACTGCTGTTAAGCCCAGTTCCCCGCCCTTTTCTGCTAGGCAGCAAGCTTATAGCCAACACTTTGGTAAGCGCTATTCAGGTGTACATCTTCTTTGCCTTTGCGCTTTTACTGGATGTACGCCTATCTGCGTTTGGATACGTTTATGCGTTGCCTGTTATTGCACTACTGTCATTGTTTTTAGGTTCGTTAGGATTATTACTGGCAAACTATATTAAGCAGCTAGAGAACTTTGCCGGGGTCATGAACTTTGTCATTTTCCCATTGTTCTTTCTATCAAGCGCCCTATACCCGCTTTGGAAAATGCGTGAGGCCAGCGAATGGCTGTATCAGATTTGTGCCTTTAACCCCTTTAGTAGCGGCGTAGAATTACTGCGATTTGCGCTCTATGAAAAACTCGAACACAACGCGCTTGCCGTTGTACTTTGTCTTACGGCTATCACTTTTATTTTCGCTGTGAGAAGCTTTCGCCCCAAAGCCTCAAAAGGACGCTTCTCGTGATAAAAGCAAACCTAATTTGGGCTAATGAAAGCAATAAAGTTGAAACGTTAGACGATAGTGACTGCTTACTTATTTTAACTACACCCGAGTTATTAGCGAGCCAACTATTTCACTTTTCAACACCCGCTAAGACATACATTGAGCAGGTTTTTGACGATGAAGGTTTTGCAGGAAATAAAGGCCAATGTGTATTCGTACAAGGCCTTAAGGCGTTTAAAACAAGTTACATCTCAGACACTGAAAACAGCGGAAAAAACAAAATTAGCCAACAATTAGCTGAAGTAAAACGGGTGCTGTTTTATGGTGTCGACCTTCCGTTTCTTGAAGCATCAAATGCCCTCAGCTCCTCTAGCCGTACCCAGATTTTATCTAATGCCAAGACTTTATCTAGAATTAAGAACCCTTCCAATGTCAACCGCTCAAGCTACGCTAGCGATTCAAATTCTTCGTTTAATTCAAAAAGCACCAGTGACTTGAACCAAACTAACGCGCCAGCATTTCGCTACGTAGAACAGCAGTTTGATGCATTGTTTAAAAAACTTAAAAACGTGTCGGTAACCTTGGAAACGCTGTCGTTAATGGCGCTTTCTACCACTGAAACAGCAAGCAGTGACCCCGTTAACGTTATTGCGAGCCACTCACCATTTCTGAGTGCGCTACTTAGAAGCTATTTCAAGCACGGCTATCACTTTAAAGGCTATAAGACGAATAATCGTTCGGTTTCTAGCAGTCGAGTCCGCGATAGCAACAACAACGCAAATAATGGAGCAATTAACCAAGCACTTGATATTAGGGGCTCGCTGTCTCTTGCATTAGATGCCAAGCATTTTACTAACGCGCAAAAGCATCTCGTTTCACACACTATAAGCTATGAAACGGCCCTTAATGACGCGATGACCTGGGCTAAAGATCTCGCCCACATGCCAGCCAACTTATGTACGCCAGATTATTTGGTCGAACAAGCTCAGAATCTGGCGCAAACCTTTAATACGGTGTCTTGCGATATCCTCAATGAAAGTACGCTGAAGCAGCTAGGTATGAATGGCTATTTAGCGGTAAACGCAGGTTCACAGTTCGCAGCCACCATGCCTATTCTTCGCTACACAGCCAAAGGTTTAGAGAATTCTCCGCCGGTAGTGTTAATTGGCAAAGGTGTAACCTTTGACAGCGGCGGCATAACGTTAAAACGCAGCCCTGATATGCGCCATATGATTTACGACATGGCAGGCGCTGGCTGTGTATTGGGCGTCATTCAGGCGGTTGCCACGCTGGGGTTAAATATAAATATTATTGGTATTGTGGCGAGCGCCGATAATGCAATTGATGGCAAAGCCTATCGCCCGGGTGACATCATTACTATGCACTCAGGAAAAACCGTGGAAGTCATGAGCACCGATGCAGAAGGGCGTATGCTTATGGCCGATGCAATCAGCTACGCGAAACAGTTCTCCCCCTCGGTTATTATTGATGTAGCAACGCTAACCGGCGCGGCCATTAGCGCACTGGGGCACAAAGCCACTGCGCTTTTTAACAACTCATCAGCGCTTGAAAGTGCGTTAGTTGATGCGGGAGAACTGGCTAACGACAGGTGCTGGCCTTTCCCACTTTGGCCAGAATATCAAGACGCTATTACCTCTCAGCACGCGGATATGATGAATACGGGTATAAACTCTCCCGGTGCTATTTCGGCAAGCTGCTTTCTCTCTCGCTTTGCTGACGGCATCCCGTGGGCTCACCTCGATGTGGCAGGAACCGCTTTTACCTACACCAAATCGTTATCGGCAACCGGCCGCCCTATTCCTCTGCTGTTATCTTACTTAAGCAGCTGCGCTAAAAAAAATAATCAATAAATCATCAAAATTCATGACAGTTCTCCTCCCTTAGGAGGATATCTGTTAACACATATTCAACATATACTCAGTCATGCGTTTAATCATAAAGAAGAGGAACAATTATGTGGACTAAACCCCAATACACAGAAATGCGCCTTGGTTTTGAAGTAACTCTTTACATCAATAACCGCTAGGCAACGCCCTCTGGGATGATGAACAAAAAGGCTGCCGATGCAGCCTTTTTTTACTTGTAGTATGGAGTTGTTATGCACGTATTGATTCTTGGTGCTGCCGCCGGGGGTGGATTTCCGCAATGGAACTGTCACTGCCCAAATTGTAAGGGTTTACGCGAAGGTAAAATAAAGGCGAAAGGCAGAACACAGTCGAGCATTGCTGTCAGTAGCGATGGTAAAAATTGGGTTCTCATTAATGCCTCCCCCGATTTAAGGGAGCAGATAAATAGCCATCCGCAGCTGTGGCCCGACGCCCATGTGTCTCGCGGCACACGCATAAGCGCAATTGTGCTTACCGACAGTCAAATTGACCATACTACAGGCCTGCTAACATTGCGCGAAGGCTTACCCCTTCCCGTTTATTGTACCGATGTAGTGGCCGAAGACCTAACCACCAGCTTCCCGCTTTTTACCGTATTAAAACACTGGCACGGCGGACTACAGCAGCATTCAATTAATACCGATTATCATCAACGCTTTGTACCAAAGGGGGCAGAAGGCCTGACTTTCCAACCCGTGGTATTAGAGTCTAATGCGCCCCCTTATTCGACATATCGCGACAACATTGTGCCGGGCAACAATATCGGCCTGAAGATAACTGACGACACCACGGGCAACGTGCTTTTTTACGCGCCGGGATGTATGCAGGCAAACGACACAGTAAAACAGGTGATGCGCGAATCTCACTGCGTGCTATTTGACGGTACGCTGTGGGCCAATGAAGAAATGATAGATCACGGCTTTAGCAATAAGCTGGGCACTGATATGGGACACATGCCGGTTAATGGAAAGGGCGGAGCCATTGCGCTGCTAAATGAATTTAACGTTGAGCGTAAAGTACTTATTCATATCAACAACACAAACCGCGTGCTTGACGAAGGCTCCAGTGCCTATCACAGCCTGTGTGAGCAAGGTATTGAATTGGCTTACGACGGTATGGAAATTGAGGTGTAGTAATGACAGAACACGCATGGTCTAGACAAGAATTCGAACAAAAACTGAGAGAAAAAGGCGCTTACTACCATATTCATCATCCCTTTCATAAACGTATGAATGAAGGACACTGCAGTGTTGATGAAATTCAGGGCTGGGTGGCCAACCGACTGTATTATCAAATGGCGATACCGGTTAAAGATGCGGCAATTTTAGCGAATTGTGAAGATCAATCGGTACGCAGAACCTGGATCCAACGAATTATCGATCACGATGGACGGGAAGGTGAAGACGGACTGGGTGGCATAGAAGCCTGGTTGCGGTTAGGCGAAGCGGTAGGCTTGAACCGCAGTGAATTACTTGATGAAACACACCTGTTGCCAGCGGTTAAGTTTGCAGTAAATGCCTATGTGAATTTTGCCCGCCGTGCGTCGTGGGAAGAGGCTGCCTGCTCATCGTTAACTGAAATGTTCGCCCCTGAAATACATCAAAGCCGATTAGATACCTGGCCTGGGCACTATACATGGATTGATAGTGAAGGCTTTACCTACTTTCAAATGCGGTTAAGTCAGGCGCGCCGTGATGTAGAGCATGGCCTGCAGATTACCCTTGACCACTTTGTTACCCGACAACAGCAAGAACATGCGCTCAATATACTGCAGTTCAAAATTGATATTTTGTGGAGCATTGCTGATGCCATTTGCTTTGCCTATGAATATAAGAGAAAGCCGTTTGATGGTATTGCCGATCAGCGGGTGTGCCATAAAGGGAGGTTTTAACGATGTCGAATTTACAATCGCAAACCGAACACCACTTAGATGCTGATAGCGTCGGTGCTGATGACATTGGTTCAAATAAGCCGGAAGACAACATTGAAAATAGCAGCAGTCACAACAACGAGGGCGGCCGCACAAGAGACAAAATAGCTTCTTTAAATCCGCTTTTTCGCATGCAGTACGAGAAAGCTCAGGGTTGTTATGTTTTGTTGTTCCCCGAAGGAATGATCAAACTTAACCCTTCTGCGGCAGAAATTCTTACGCGTGTAGATGGCAACAATACGGAAAATGCCATTTGTGCTGAGCTTCGCCAGGCGTTCCCTGATGCACCTGAAGATTTAGAAGAAGATGTTCATGCATTTCTACTTCATGCCGAGCAAAAGAAGTGGATCCGCTATGACGAATAATACAGACGTTGATTTAAAAACCGACGTACCAAATACCATAACGCCACCGCTATGGCTCCTCGCCGAAATTACTTATCAGTGCCCATTGCATTGCCCCTATTGCTCAAACCCAGTAAACATGGAAGAAACATTTAATGAGCTCTCTACTGAGCATTGGGAGCGTGTGCTGCGTGAAGCGCGGGAAATGGGCGCCGTGCAATTGGGCTTTTCTGGCGGAGAGCCATTGCTTCGAAAAGACTTAGAGCACTTAGTCGCTTATGCGCGGGCTTTGGGTTTTTACACCAACTTGATCACCTCTGGCATTGGCATGACAGAAAAACGTATTGCCAAACTCAAAGAAGCCGGCCTTGACCACATTCAGCTGAGCTTTCAGGCAGCCAATGCTGAAGTCAACGACTTAATAGGCAACAAGCGTCACTCATTTGAACAAAAACTTAAAATTGCGAAGCTGGTAAAACAATACAACTACCCTATGGTACTTAACTTCTGTATTACCGCGCAGAACATTCACGAAATAGAAGACGTGATGGCGCTCAGCGAGCAGCTGAACGCTGATTTTGTCGAGCTAGCTACCGTACAGTATTACGGCTGGGCCTATGAAAATAGAGACCATTTGCTGCCTACGTCACAGCAGTTACAGGAAGCTGAAGCCGCAGTGAACCGCTACCGCGCGCAGCAAAACGGTAAAGGGCCAACCTTCATATTTGTGTCGCCCGACTACTACGAATCTCGCCCTAAGGCGTGCATGAATGGCTGGGGCACAACGTTTTTAACCGTAACGCCAGATGGCAGTGCCCTTCCGTGTCACAGTGCAAAGATATTACCCCTTCGTTTTCCTAATGTGAAAGAACGTTCATTGCACGATATTTGGCACCAAGACTTTAGCTTTAATCATTTCCGTGGCGACAGTTGGATGCCTTCGCCCTGTAGGGACTGCGATGAAAAAGATAAAGACTTTGGCGGCTGCCGATGTCAGGCCTACCTACTAACAGGTGATATGTATAAGACGGATCCGGTTTGCAGTAAGTCGCCCGATCACCATTTGATGAAAGGCATTACCGATAAAGCAGGTACTGCACCGTCGAAGGCACTTCAGTATCGGAAGGTGGAAAAGCCGATTCCCATTTTAGAAGTAAGTGCTACGAGGTAAGCGCTAAGAGACAAGTACTACGAGATAAGTGCACTGCGATAAATACAAAACAAAAAGAGATACCGTTAAACCGTAATGATAAAAGTGTATGTCTGAATTTCATTTCATTGATGCCGACTCTGGATCAAAAGTGCATAGCGTTGTTTTTGCGCTAAAAACCCCTGCAGCAGGCCACACTGGGTTGTCTCATTTAGCTGAGCACATGAGCTTTCGACGCTCTCACCCATACCCTGCTGCCCACGAGCTTTTTACGGCCAATACACTTCTGCCCGTCACTATTAACGCTACCACGCTCGCCCAGTACACCTTCTTTTTCGCCTCGTCTGATAAAGCGGATGTACTGCTTGATGCTATAAATTACCTGTACTGTGGCCTGCTTAACCGGGATTACGGTACCGATGAGGTTATCTTAGAGCGTGACGGGGTTATTTTTAACGAGCTCGCCATGCTAGAGGCAAACAGTGACTATGCATTAAACGCCGCTATTCGATTAGCCGATACCGATAAAAATGCCTATCAACACGCAGGCGGTTTTACACAAACCATAGGCAGCAACATCATTCAAGCGCTTCAAGACTACAAACGCCAGTGGTATCAGCCAAGCAATATCACCACGCTGGTTTACAGTGATTCAGCCCACTTTTTTGAACAATGCAAAGAGGTTGTTACAGCCTTGAGCGCGGAAACAGCCCTGATCGAAGAAATAGCCCTGAGCGCAATGAAAGCACTGAGCGAGAAAGCAGCTTTGAGCGAAGAATCAACACTGAATAGAAACGCCTCTCTGAGTCAGCACGCATCTCAACCCGAACACTTACATTTAGACAAAGAAGCCTCTCTTAATGCACAAACAATAAAAGGCGAAAACGAATCAATAAGGCATGTATTAACCTGGTGGTTTCCTCAGTGCTTTTTAAAGGGTTTACAGAAGCAAGAGGCAACGCTTAACACTGTAGTAGGCCCTGAAAACACCTTATTTATTGACCCCGAAATTAATCAACAAGGTAAATTCGCAATTCGCCTCGTCACAAACGAAGCGATTAAAGAAGAAGCAAGAGAGTTTTTAAGAGAAGCTGCCCCAAGGCTTTCAAAAAAACTGACACATAAGCAGATAAAGGGTAGTAATAATCAAGAGTTGGAACGACTAAAAGATGTCGTATCCACGTGTCTCGCCTCATTAGATATCGCGCCTTCAAACCCGATGGCAAACACTGATAAACACGCAGAAGGTGTGGGGGCGGCTATTCGCTATTTTGCGCAACTAACAGATGCGTTGCGTTCTAACGAGTGTGCCGCCCAAGATTGTGCCACCAAAAGCGCTTATTTGGCGAGTGCTAATAAGGTATCGCTCTCCTATTTAGGGGCTCTACCTCCACCTAAAAAGTCATTCGCTCTCGAGCGGATTAGAAAGGCACGCAAAGACTTTTCCGCGCAGGCCAACGCTTCCAATAGCGACCAGTCACTTTTAATACCGCGTCTTGTCTCCAAGTACCAACATTTTATTACTTTAGAGAACTTGCCTTCGCTCCCACGGTTGTTACACCCCCTCGCTAAAAACACCACTGCTTTAGCGCGATTTAACGCAGAGCAAATTGCTTCGCACTTAGCACCATTTTTAAACCCGTCCTCCCCCACAACAGTACAGTCAGTGCCTCTAAATTCAGCCTCTAGTTATTCAGCCTCGCACTGGGTGTATCGCATCGCGTTCTATCAACAGTCAAGACTACAAGCGGTACTGGCACACCACCTTTTCTGGCAACCAAGAACCTCGGGGGAATGCTACGCACTGGGCGCTGCAACTTTTGAAAATTACCTTTTTCTATTTGGTGCCAGCGATACAAATATCACAGAGCGTGAAAACTGGTGCAATACGATTTTGTCGATGCCCATATAGGGAAATTCGGGAAAAAACACTGCTACCAATTTATGATACTTCCTCCCTCTTAAGGAGGATATTTTTAGGGAATGCTTAAGGCAATACTAAAGCTATAATTAATAACGAAGCAGTCAAGACCATGCCTACGCGAATTTCTACAAAAAGCTCTAGCCAAAACGTTGCACAATTCCCAACACATCAACTTGCCCGTTCACCATTTGCTCTTGCGATTATTGCAAGCGCTGTAACCTATGCGTTTAGCTCTGCTGCAGAAGCTAACGATGCAATGGACCACTACGAGGTTATAGAGGTGCAGGGAGCGACGCCGCTTAGCACCAACAGCAATAACTCTGCCGTATTTGGTAACTTTCAGACACTCACTCAAGACGACATTGAAGGGAGCGTCAACCGTTCACTACCGGAGCTACTCAAAACTCAGCTAGCAAGCGTGAACCTAAACGATGTTCAAAACAATCCGTTCCAACCCGATCTGCAATACCGCGGGTTTACTGCCTCTCCGCTGCTTGGTCTACCTCAGGGCATTTCGGTGTACTTGAACGGCGGTCGGGTTAATGAAGCGTTTGGCGATACTGTGCATTGGGACCTAATGCCTCTAGATGCTATAGATACCGTTTCTTTGTACTCTGGTTCAAACCCTCTGTTTGGCCAAAACACGCTAGGCGGCGCCCTTGCGCTAACAACGAAAACAGGGTTTAGCTTCAACGCCAACGAAATAGATTTACAGGCTGGACAATTCGGCCAGAAAGCCGCGTCTGTGGAATCGGGTGGTCATAACGATCATTGGGCGTATTATGTAAACCTGAATCACTATGAGGAAGATGGCTGGCGCGACTATTCGCCATCTGAAGTGCAGCAAGTATTTACATCGCTTGCCTATAAAAGTGACAAAATGCATCTCGACTTGAACCTGTTTATGGCCGATAACGAGTTACTCGGGAATGGTGCGTCACCTATTGAACTGCTGGATATTGAAGGCAGAGAAGCGGTCTACACCCACCCCGATCAGACCAACAACGAACTTACGCACGTTAATATAACCGGTGATTTCGTTTTAACTGACACCTTATCGTTAACCGCCAATATGTTTTATCGCGACACACAAACTCAATCAATCAACGGCGATGACAGTGATTTTGGTGCCTGCCAGTTCGCTGATGGACGCGTAACACTGTGTGAATTTGAAGATGATGACGACGATGACGATGAAGATGATGATCCGCTTGATAGTGATGATGATGGCGACGACGATGATTTGCCTGTTGTAGGAGAAGGTGACGATATAGAAGCGGTTGAATTTATTGGCTTTGATGACGACACCGCGCTTGCCGAAATATCAGATGTGGACGCAGATGAACTTGATGGTACATACAATACGGGCCACACAGACGCCAAAGCTACTGGATTATCTTTTCAGCTAGCAAAACAATATGCCTTAAGCGGCTTCAGTTCAGAGTTTATTGTTGGTGCCAGCTACACCAAAGGAGATGTTAACTACGCCGCTGATACTACATTTGGTATTTTGGAAAACGATTCTGCACAAGACTCACGCACCGTTTTACCCATAGACGGGCTCATGGCACAAGAAGCCAGGGTTAGATTAGATGTAGACACCACCGCATGGTCGCTATTTTTCATGAATAGTACACAGCTCTCTTCAGCCGTATCACTCAATCTTGGTGGACGTTTTAACCGAGACCATATTGTTATGGAAGACCTGATTGATGACGGTGAAGGTTCATTGGACGGCAATCACCGTTTTACCCAATTTAATCCAGCGGTAGGGGTAGACATTACTATAGATGAGCAAAGCCAGTTGAATCTTGCAATCAGCCAGTCTTCAAGAACGCCAAGTCCAGCAGAGTTAAGCTGTGCAGATGAAGACGACCCGTGCCGCTTACCGAATGGATTTGTGGCCGATCCGCCTCTTGATCAGGTGGTCACCCAAACTATTGAAGCGAACTACACCACACGCATTGATAACATCGACCTGATGCTAAATGTTTTTCATAGTAGGAGTAAGGACGACATTATCTTCCAACAAGCTGGCTCTGTTGCCTCTCGCGGATACTTTATTAACGTTGATGAAACCCAGCGTCAGGGCGTTGAATTCAGCGTAGGCTCAACGTGGGAAAAACTAACCTACCGGTTAAACTACAACTATCTTAACGCAACCTATGAGTCGACATTCACGTCGTTTAGCCCCTTTAACCCTCAGGGCCCAGATCGGGTCGTAACGCCAGGTGACAAAATTCCAGGCCAGCCAGAGCATTTAGTCAAGCTCTACGCAGATTACGCCTTAACGGATAAAGCGCGTTTAGGCGCAGAAGTTATTTCAGCATCTAGTCAGTACTTTAGGGGCGATGAGGCTAACGAAAATGAAAAGATTGATGGATACGTTATTGCAAACATTTATGCATCGTACCGGTTCAACGACACATTTACCGCATCGCTACGTGTGAACAATGTGTTCGACAAAGACTATGAAACCTTTGGCACGTATGGCGAGGCTGATGAGGTGTTAGAAGACATTTATCCCGACGTAGAAGGCGCAGAGTTCGTGGGCCCCGCACAACCGCGAATGGTCAGTATGAATTTAAAAGTGAGATTTTAATCAGATAGCAGTTGTTACCAAACGCGTTTCTACCGACGATTTGTTCTGCAATATCGGGTTGGCAACCCATCGCATCAATTGATATCAAACAGCCTTTTATATGCAGCAGGTTAAGTAAAGCAGGAATGGCAGTGATTTCTTTCGGCCTACTCTGGTTCTTAATCTGCTCACTGCGTAACTCAATTCAATTAATGTTGACTGTAAGGTTTATAAAAACATGTGTTCACCTGCTCTATAGCCTTAATCCCAGTGCAACACCTTTTCGAAAAAGATACCTCTCGCTTGACCCCGCGTCTTTTGAAAACAAATTTCAATGGAAAAATACGCTTTTTCCAAATATGGAACAAATCATCAAATCACGTACATCCGCAGCGTTACGACATTTTCGCTTAAATAGTGCAGTGTTAATGTCCTAATAAATAAATTAACAAAAATTCAAACTCACATTAATCGCGGCTACAGCTATTTGGTTATTGCGTTTGCAATTGCTCATCAATGAGGTTTATACACATGAAATTTATAACAAGAAACGCTTTATTCCTATTGATATTATTATTCGCCCATAAAGCGAGCGCGGAGTCTTTCGATCCCCTAACTCCTTCAACAATTTTCATCGCTGGAGATTCAACAGCAGCCAGTTATACAAACTCGGCGCAGCAAGGTTGGGGTCCGATGTTCCAGCGCTATTTTAACAATGACAACATAAGTATTGAAAATCACGCTAGTGGCGGTAAAAGTTCCCGGACATTCATAACTGAAGGATTGTGGCAGAAGTTGATTGCTAATGTGACTGCAGGAGATGTTGTCATAATTCAATTTGGTCATAATGATGCAAGCCCAATTAATGATATCCGGAGGGCACGCGGCACATTAACAGGAATTGGTGATAATAATATTGATATACAAAACCTGATAACCAATCAACAAGAGCGCGTCTATTCTTTTGGCCACTATATTCGCAAAATGGTCGAGGATGTGAAAGCAAAAAAGGCGCTACCCATATTAGTCTCTCTTACTGTTAGGAACATCTGGAAAAACCACCGAATAGAACGTGGCTCAGGACAGTATGGTTTATGGATGTATCAGTTAGCAAACGAACTCGACACCCCTTATATCGACCTTTCAAATGCCGCTGCTGACGAACTTGAGAGCCTAGGTAAAATAAACACTAACGCCTTGTACCCCAAAGATCATACTCATTTCAATAGTGAAGGAGCAGACCTCCATGCCCGTTTAATAGTGGCCCAGCTTAAAGGTTTACGTCCGTCATTAGCTCAATCTCTTTATTCTGAAAAAGGAAAAGCGGTAAAAGGTTATGACTGGACTTTTGTAAAACTGCCGGTTGTAGCCAATAAAGAGCACAGAAGTGTTTTCTTTGTAGGAGATTCTACAGTGAGAAATGGTCGAGGAGACGGCGCTAATCAACAATGGGGTTGGGGTGATTTTGTTTATGAGTGGCTAGATAATCCAGGAATAAATATTGTTAATCGCGCGGTAGGAGGGTTATCTAGCCGAACTTACATTAGCCAAGGACACTGGCAGCGCGCTCTTGCTATGATGAAACCTGGAGATATTGTTCTTGTGCAGTTCGGTCATAATGATTCAAGTCAAATCAATGATGCCATTCGGGCACGTGGTACGCTTCCAGGAATAGGACGTGAGCGAAAAACAATAGATAACATGCTAACTGGTCAAAAGGAAGTTGTGAGAAGTTATGGTGCTTATTTGCGGCAAATTATCGGTGATGCAAAAGCAAATGGAATACTTCCAATAATATGCTCGCCTGTCCCCCGCAAAATATGGCATGAAAATACACCGTTTATTGTCAGAGATGATGAAAGTTATCCGTTGTGGGCTTCGCAAGTAGCGCGACAAAGCAACACGCCTTTTATCGATTTACATAATTTAGTTGCCCAACGCTACGAAGCGCTCGGTCGAGAAGAAGTCAGCGCTCTCTTTGGCGATGCCCGCACTCACACGAATAAAGAAGGCGCAAGGCTCACTGCTGATATCGTGACAAAGCAACTAGCGCCAATAGTTGGAATTTCAGCAATTCCAGAAGGTTAAAACCTAAATTAATATGCTTCTAGCCAGTTCGAACTGTGTGCGTGGGTAAAGCTAAGTCCTTTACCCACACATGGTCAAATAGATTCTACAAGCAATTAGAATATCAACCTTATTGAACACCAAACACTTTACCAACGTTATAGTATATTCGAAACTTTGAAAATTCATATATGAAACTCATTGAGCAATAAAGCTTCATTATGAGTGGTTTTGATGGATTTTGTGTTGACTTGACACCTAAATTGTCACTAGCATGCAACATATGTAAACAAGATATTAATAAAAAGTTTATTTAGGTTGGTTTAGGTCATTCATTAATTGCCAGATTGTTAAACCAGTTTTGATATGGAGAACGAGGTTACAATGAAAAACACAAAATACGCCGATGGTTCATTGCCTGCTACACGTAAATTTATTGCCAACAGTATTTCAATTGCACTATTGACTGGAGTCACTTTTGCTTCGATACCAACATTTGCCCAAGAGCAAGTTTCCGATAAAGATGAAGAAGCGAAAGAGGAGCAAACGGAAATTATTGAAGTCTATGGAATGCGCTCTAGCTTGAGAAGTGCTATCGATAGAAAAAAAGAAGCTGGCACAGCAACGGATTCTATCGTAGCTGAAGATATTAGTGAGTTTCCTGACAAAAATATTGGTGAAGCATTACAACGCGTAACTGGTGTTCAATTAGGGCGAGAATTCGGTGAGGGTACAGCTGTAAGTATCCGCGGTGTCGAGCCTCAATTAGTGAATGTTGAAGTTAACGGCGTTGCTGCTGTAGGGGCATCTGATCCATTTGCCGGCTCTGGACGCTCCGTTGACTTTGCTAGCATGTCTTCTGAACTGGTAAAAGCGCTAGACGTCATTAAAGGCTCTGAGGCTCGTTTAACCGAAGGGGGCATTGGTGGCACAATTAAAGTGATAACCCGTAAACCTAACGATTTCGAAGAAAACTTCTTGCAAGTGAGCGCTGAAAATCAGTACAACGACTTAACTGAAATTAATAATCAGAAGTACAATTTCACAGGTGTTTATAAGTTTAGCGATGACGTTGGCGCCATGTTAAACCTTACAACTCAAGATCGTGCAACAGCGTTTCATGCATTGAGAAATACCGAATGGGTACGACAAGCTGATTACGATGGCTCTTTAGAAAAGACTTTTGTTGATGAGGACTATGCCGATATAACTGACGTATCGGATTGCCCCGACTCTGCCTGTGAAGCTCAATGGTATGATTTCCGTGCGAGAATTCCGCGAAACAGTGTATGGTCTAGAGATGAAGACAGAATAAGTGCTAACGCTATGTTTCAGTATCGGATTAGTACAGACCTTTCAACTCATTTTGGTGTTACATATACCGAGCGCGACTTCACTCAAGTCGATACTAATCTTCAATTAGAAGTTCCTAGTGAAAGTCATCTATACGAAGACAGCTTTACTGTTGGCGATAATCACAACGCCTCATCTTTCCTCACACGTGATGCCACAATAGTAAATCGTAGCATTAATAATGATTGGAATTTAAAAACGGCAATATACGATGCAGGTTTTGACTATAGCAACGATCTATTTTCAGTCTCAGGGGTGCTAGGTTATACCAAGCAGACTCAAAATATTTATCAAATCGAATCACGTGTAAATGCCAACAGAGTCGAGAATGTCTTGGTAGAATTTGCTGATAATGGCGCTCCGATATATAACCTCAATACCGGTAACAATCGCGCCGATGTCGATCAAATGTTTGACGCAAATAGCGCAGACTCATATTGGTTTTACTCTCGAATCTACGATAAGCCAATTGCGCAAGATAATGACCAACTAATGGGTAAACTTGATTTTACCTATTATATACCAGAAGGCTTTTTCTCCAAAGTCCGTTCAGGTGTACGCTTAAGCTCAGAGTACCAAGATCATGAATTACTAGACCGCCGTATTACTAGAATTGCCGGCAATGAATACGGCGGTACTGAGTGGACCTTAGAAGACCAGGCCTCGTTAATTGACGCTAACTCCTATACTGTTGATAACTATTTTGGAAACTATGATCCTGGTGTGCCAGTTATTGATAGCTGGTTAGCACTTAAGCCCCTAGAGTTTTACAACGGCTTTATGGACATTCACGGAGACAATATATCCGACGCTGAAAAAGCCTTTACTCAGGCAGGCTACTATGAAGTAGAGATGGACTCCCAAGCCTTTTATGTCCAGGCTGATTTTGAATCTGAAATAGGCGATATTCCCTATTGGGGAAACATGGGCATGCGTTACGTTCGCACTCAAGTAGATACAACGGGCAATGCTATCGTTCAAGTTCAGGTCGATGTGGTAGATGGCGATCCAGATCAAGGTAATATGATTGACCCTGACCACCCGGAAGCTTTTAACGACCAAACGACGTTATCAAACGACTATAATGAGCTTTTGCCCAGCATTAATGTAAACTTTGGATTGATTCCTGATGAATTAATTCTTTATTTTGGCGCTGCCAAAGTTATGGCCCACCCAAAAGCTAAAGATCTCAATATATCAGCGAGCTGTACTCTTCGTTTAGACGCACTCTCACAACAAGAAGGTCGACCAAATACGTGTACTGCGGGTAACCCTCGCCTTCAGCCCTACGTGGCTAAGCAACTGGACGTAGCATTAAATTGGTATCCTAACGAGGATTCAATGCTTTCTGGGGCGTATTTTACCAAAAAAATGGATAGTTGGATTCTAGATGCAATTGAAACGTTTGATCAGGACTTTTTTGGTGACGGGAACTTATACGATGTAAGACAGAAAATTAATGGAAGTGGCGTAACAACAAATGGTATAGAATTGGCAGGGTCGACCTTCTTCTCTATGCTACCAGCCCCGTTTAACAATATGGGGATCAACGCAAACTACACTTACATGACTTCCGAAGATGTCGGCTTGTTCAATCAACTAACGGGAGAGGAACTAGACTTCCCTTCTCAATCGCAAAATAGCTATAACATAACGTGGTTTTATGAGACGCCACAAGTGAGTGTTAAATTCGCTTATAATTACAGAGATAGCTATCTGCAAGCACCTGCAGATAGAGGCGGTAACCCTGTATACGTAGATGATGCAGGTTTCTTAGACGCGAAAGTGGTCTATCGCCCTCAAGATGGCATGTTGGAAAACTTCAAATTTCACTTCGACGTTAGAAATCTACTTAAAGAAGGCAATATATATGTCAATGGCCCAGGCCGTATCAGTGACATCCGATACTCTGGAAGAGAGTTTTCTGTAGGCTTCACTTATAAGATGTAAATAGCAGTATGTAGATATAGGGGCTAATAGCCCCTATTTTACTTAACTAATAGTCACTCTTGGTTACGTAGAAACACGAGTTCAGTTGATGAACTTTGTTATTCACCAAACGCATAATCGTCTACGTTGAAGTTTTTCAAACCTTTTACATCTTCTACTTGGTTTTCAAGAATATAGCGCGCCATTTAACCACGCGCTTTCTTCGCAAAAAACTCATAAATTTATACTGACCGTTTTACAGTCTTTAAACGTTGACGTGATGTTCATGCCGTCTAAAGACTTCTTCTTCACTGCTTTAAAGTACTCATTTGGAGCAAGGTTGTTCAACACATTGTCACGCTGTGCTTCTAATGCCCTATTTAGCAAATAAGTTATGCGAGCGTCCCATAACGCATACAGGTCTTTTACCTTCAGGGTTTGCTAATTTAGTGCCCATTTCTAAACGATAGGTCTGCATTAAGTCTAAAGGACGAAGAAATCCGTACAGGCCGCTTTTTTAAACAAAGAAAAAATCGAAGATGACCAACTTAGGGAAGACACAACGCAAGAAGCAGATAACCTGCTTAATATGTTTAATAGCTTGCTACACAAAAGTAGCCTTGAAACTCCTAACAAAAAAGAAGGCTTTTGTATCACCGACGTGCGCGCCATCGTGGAAGACGTGGCTGACCTTTCCATTCCCTTGCAGAGGAGCGCAATATCGCCCTATCGAGCTCGACGCAGCCACAATGCTTGCTGATCCTAATCTACTCTTTTAAGCTGTAGCGAACGTGTTAGATGGTGCCATAAAGTACTGTAACGAAAACAATGTAGTTACCGTAGAACTTTCTATCACGGCGAGTCATATCGTGATTGCCGTGAACTGTGCTGGAGTTGGCGTGGGTGAGCATGTAATTGTGAATCGAGAACGCCGGTTTTATCGGGCAGACGGGAGTAGAACCAGCAAAGAAAATGGGTTGGGCTTATCACTCGTATACGCCATTGTGAAGCTACACGATGGAAGCATTTGGTTTATTCATTACCCGCTTCTTAAAGGGCGCGGGTTAGGCTTGTTATTTACGTTTACGCGTTAAGCCTTGAGCTATCGCTTTTGTCGACAAATAAAAAAACGCTGAAGCTTTTTTCTGAGCATCAGCGTTTTTTCCGACATTTTCATTGTCTCACTATATGTCGACCGCCTATGCCAATAACGACTTCACGTATGCTTTAATATCTTCATCTTGACCGTGGTCAAATAGACATTGTTGAAAACGCTCGCCAGATACAGCTGTTTTAACCAGTTCAACGTCCATTTTTTTCAGTGAATCAACATAGCTCTCTGGAGCCAACGCACGTTTCAAATCTGCGAGAATACCAGCGTTTCGTACTTGGGGTTCTTTACGTTCAACAGGATAGCCAGCACCACGCTCGCCTGTTAACGCTTTCTCAAAGATATAGCGCGCATTAAGTTCAGCGCCCCACCCAAAGCCTTTGGCAAAAGGTAGCGCTAACGCATTTCCATTGTTAACTTGGTTAAACAGAAATGCATCTGAAGGGTCGATGCAGTAACCGCAAAAAACGCCTGGGTGAGCATTCAAAGACATCATTGCCCCTTGACCCGTACCACAGCCGGAAATGACGAAATCGACAGCCTTAGAATTGAGTAAGATAGCTCCCATTATGCCCAAGTGCACATAGGTAAGGTGATGATCCGTTTCACTATTCATACCCACGTTGAATACATCGTGTCCCAACGAGTCTGCGACGCTCGTGAGCTCATTTAATATTATCGGATTCTTAGTCGCTTGACTGTTTTCCATCATTAGTGCAATTTTCATAACTTCTCCAAACTGATTCTTTCTTTATCCGAGATTGAGCTAGCCTAGCATACCTACAATTTACACCTCACTGTGTACTCTCAACTACTATGACTTAGTTCCATATTTGAAATAAACGATGTGTATGCTTTTGCTTTTGATGCAAAAAGAAGTTTTTGCTTTGGTTGCCATAGAGGCTAACGAAAACGAATATGGTCTCGATTAAGTTCACTTATACAGCTACACCCCATCAAACGCATATCACGCTCAATTTCAGCCACCATTAGTTTCATTGCGCGCTCAACGCCCTTCTCTCCAGCCGCGGCGAGGGCGTAGAGGTAGTAGCGCCCTAATCCGACCGCCTTAGCACCGAGCGCCAGCGCTTTCAACACATGCGTACCTCGTTGAATACCGCTGTCAAATATCACGTCGATTTGCTCACCGACCGCATCCACTATCTCAGCGAGTTGATCAAATGAGCTCCTTGAACCGTCTAATTGCCTACCACCATGGTTAGAAATAACAATGCCCGTACAGCCTATATCAACAGCACGCTTGGCATCTTCTACACTCATAATCCCCTTAAGACAAAATTGACCATCCCAAAACTTAACCATTTCGGCCACATCGTCCCAGTTCATGGATGGGTCTAACATGTTGGTAAAATAGTCGCCTATCGAACTTGTTCCGCCCCCCATATTGATGTGTGCATCTAATTGAGGCAGAGAAAACTTTTCATGCGTGACGTAGTTAATGCCCCAAGCGGGCTTCGATAAAAATTGCCACAGGCCAGCAGCATTCAATTTAAACGGAATTGAAAATCCAGTCCGTAAATCACGCTCTCGATTCCCCCCAGTAATGGAGTCAACGGTCAACATCATTACTTCGATCCCCGACGCTTTAGCCCGCTCCATCATTGCTTGGTTTAAACCACGGTCTTTATGAAAGTAAAATTGATAAACTTGTGGGGTGTTAAATTGCTTAGCTATCTCCTCCATACTCACAGTACCTAGTGAGGATACGCCAAACATGGTGCCGTACTTCTCTGCAACCGACGCCACTGCCCTTTCCCCTTGGTGATGAAAGAGTCGTTGCAGCGCGGTAGGTGAAAGATATACAGGCAACTTGAGCTGTTGCCCCATTACGCTCACGCTTAAATCAATCTCTTTAACACCAGTTAGTACATTAGGCACTAGGTCGCAGTCATTGAAAGCATTGGAATTGCGTCGTAACGTTGTTTCGTCGTCTGCGCCCCCATCAATGTAATTAAATATGGGGCCGGGTAATTTCTTTTGTGCCAACTTTCTGAAATCATGGAAGTTGTGACAATGACTCAATTTCATGAAAACTCCGCCATCAAAAGTGATGAATGAAACGAAAACAGCCCGCATAAACGGGCTGAAAATTAATGATAAAGCACACTTACACTGATAACACTACTTGGCAGCAATAGTGTAAATATGTTGTCGAGCCTTCCTCATTACACAATCCCTGAGCCCGTTGCATTAGGATCTCTCGGGCGTGCTTTCGCCATATTCTCTCGATAATTAGATTTGCGATAAACCGCCAGCGGATCTATTGCCGCCCCTTTGCGCAATCGAGCCATTGCCAAAATAGGCGACACGTCCAGATTAAACGCATTTTTTAGTTCAAGAGATGCCATTAGTGCGTCGTTTTCATCTTGATAACCATATAGCTTTTCACGGTCAACGATGAGCGCTTTCACATATGAACGCTGAACCTCAATCGCTGAGTTAATCAAACTCTCCGCAGGGTCAGTCACATTGTGCGACTGGTCCAACATATATGCAGGCCCAAACTCTTCTTGCTGACGATATTCTGCATCAACCAATTCATTAAAAATAAGAAATTGCTGATAAGGATGCAGAGAGCCACTGTCTAAATCGTCATCTCCGTATTTACTGTCATTGAAGTGGAACCCGCCCAATTTTTTAAATTGAATTAGACGAGACACAATCATCTCAATATTGGTATTAGGTGCATGATGCCCTAAATCAACAAGCGATTTACATTTAGGTCCTAGCTGCATAGCTGCTAGAATATTTGACCCCCAATCTTGAATAATTGTCGAGTAAAACGCAGGCTCGAACATTTTGTGCTCAATATGCATTTCCCAATCGTCAGGCAACCCTTTATAAATTTCTTCCATGCTTGACAGATAACGTTCAAATGCACGTTGGAAGTGTTGTTGACCGGGGTGATTTGAGCCGTCACCTACCCATACCGTGAGACTTTTCGCACCGAGTTTTCTACCGTATTCAATACAGTCTAAATTGTGGGCAATAGCGAGTTCTCGAGAGGCTTTTTGTGTATTGCTCAAGCTGCCGTACTTGTAAGACGCGGTTTGCCCCACTTGATCTTGAAAGGTATTAGAATTGACCGATACCCACTTTATGCCATATTCGTCTGCTTTCTCTTTTAGCTCACTAAAATCTGAGACCTTGTCCCACGGAAAGTGCGGAGAAACACTATCAGTACAACCAGAAAGCTCATTGATTACGGCGCAATCCTCCAGCTTTTCCCAAATATTGCGAGGTTCGCCTTCGCCAGGAAAACGCGCAAACCGTGTTCCACCCGTACCGGTTCCCCAAGAAGGAACAGCAATCTGAAATTCGCCCGCGGCGCAGGTAAGCCGCTCAATATCCACGTCACTCCGTGCTAGCTTCTCGCCTAGCGCTGCATAATCTGCTTCTAAATCACGCTTTAGTGTGACGTTCTCTTTTTCTAGTAATGTTTGATCTATTCGTTTTAACATAAAGTCGCTCCTACCGCAGAAATGCTTCGTGTAAACCACCATCAACACTGATAACTTGTCCGGTAGTTTTGCTCAACTGTCCCGACACAAGTAAATACGCCGCCTCAGCTTGGTCTTCTGGTGTAATAGGTTGTTTTGTTAGTGTTCGTTGTGCGTAAAATTGCGCTAGCTTATTTCTCAGTGACTCTGTTGATTCACTATCTTCAAAGGCTATATCATATTTTGAAAGAGAAGAGATAACGCGATCCCTAGGGAACATGTTGCTTCCTTGTACCACAGTCGCTGGCGCTAATGCATTCACATTGATCAACGGCGAAAGCGTCACCGCAAGTTCACGCATCAAGTGATTTGCAGCGGCTTTACTCGTGTCATAAGCAAGTGAACCCTTTTTCGATACCGCGGCGTTAACACTCGTCGTTAAAACCATGGCGCCATTCAGCCCCTGCTTTTCCCAAATTTTTTGCGCTTCAGACGCCACAATGTAACCGCCTTTAACGTTCACACCGAAGCTAACATCAAAGACGCTGTCGTTTTTAATTAGATCTGGCCCTTCGGCAATAAAGACGCCTGCAGTAACAATGACCTTATCAATACCGCCATAGGCGAAAACAACCTCTGCCAACATTGCTTCAACGGCTTCACGCCGTGTGATATCGACAGCTAAAGCAATAGCAGGGCCACAAGCTGATATTCCACTGCCTGCAACGCCAATACCTTGGCCATATATATCAGTTAGCTCTTTAGCCGTCGCTTCAGCACTAACCAAATTAAGGTCAGCGCATACAACATGTGCCCCTTCTCTGGCAACCCGGTGCGCCGTAGCTTTACCGATGCCATCACCAGCACCAATAACCACCACTACATCTCTTGCCAGTGTTTTCTCGGCCGGCATACGCTGCAGTTTAGCTTCTTCAAGTGCCCAGTATTCTATGTCAAAAGCTTCTTGAGCAGGCAGCGCCGTATATTCAGAGATAGCCTCTGCCCCACGCATCACTTCAATAGCACAATTGTAGAATTCTGCGGTAACCCGCGACTCACTTTTGTTTTTGCCCCAAGCAATCATACCCACACCGGGAATCAATACGACCGTTGGACTCGGGTCGCGCATCTTAGGAGAATCGGCCCGTTTACACGCGTTATAGTAAGCCGTGTAATCCTCGCGATATTTCGCAAGACCGCGTTCGAACTTCTCAATCAGGATATGTATGTCGTCTTGCTCAGGATTAAAATCGACATAAAGCGGTTTTATCTTCGTACGTAAGAAATGATCTGGACAAGACGTACCTAATTCGGCTAATCGTGGCGCATCAACACTGTTAACAAAACGCAATGTAGCTTCATCGTTTTGGACTGTGCCTATAAACTTCACATTGTTAGACAACATACCACGTGCTACGGGTAGAAACTTAGTTAGCATCGATTTACTACTATATTCATCGAGCGATGGGTATTTTTGACCACCAAATGTCATTTCACCTTTATCGTGTTCTTCAATATAGCGCGCCGCCGTTTCAATAACCCATAATGATGTTTCATAACAGCTTTTGCTTTCATTCGACCAATTGGTGTGACCGTGTTGGCCTAACAGAATACCCCATATTTCCGGGTTTTCAGCATAAGTATCTTCACACAGTTTCGCAGCTTCCCACCCCGGACGCATCCAAGGTACATAAGCTAACTTACCTCCCCATATAACCTCAGTTAATACTCTTTGATCTTTGCAAGATGCGACAGATATCACTGCATTCGGGTGTAAATGATCGACATGCTTCTCACTAATCATTGAGTGCAAAGGTGTATCAATTGAAGAAGCGCGAGGGTTTAAACAAAAGTTACAGTGCTTAAACATACCGACCATGCGGTCTTCACCAGCAGATTTGTAACCCTTATCGCTAAACGACTGATAAGTATTATCCAGGGCATTCAACTTATCCTGATAAAGTGATGAAAAGTTCTCTTTTTTAGATGTTCTTAAGTCACCACCAGACCCTTTTACCCACAATACTTCGACGTCCTCTCCAGTAAGGGGGTCCGTTTCAATAAGTTTCGCTGACGTATTGCCGCCACCGGTATTAGTAATTCGCTGGTCTTCACCAAGTTTATTGGAGCGATATACAAGGTTTTCGACGGGATCAAGTTTGTCAGCAACGTCATCTTCCCATAGGTACTTTACGAATTTGTAGTCTTCTGGCTTATAAGGCATGTAAGCGCGTCCTGTGAATGTATTTTACGAGTTTTGGGCAAAAAGCAAACTAAAACAGCCCACTAACGCTCAATATACATCCACAACAATCTATGTCAATCATTTTCAATCACAATTAAACATTAATATTACATATGAAATACATAAAGATTACATTAGCAATAAGTTAATAAAGAGAGAAAGGCATTGTAGGAGTGAACCCTAGCTAAGACGCTTAAGGTATGCAGCAATAGAAGAGTGTTTTATAAAAAATGGAGTTGATGTTAGCGCGTTACAAAACAAAAGCGCGGTAGTAAAGCGCTAACAAACACGAGTTAATCGCAGGCCTGTACCACAATCACATTTACGCCGTTGTCTTCCAATTTTTTCAAGGTTGCAGCGTCGGCATTACTATCAGTAATTACGGTATCTACGTCTTTTATCCCGCAAAAGATAAGATTCCCTTTCACGCCAATTTTTGAGCTATCGGCAAGCACAATAAGCTTCTCAGCCCGTTTACGTAGCTTCTGCTCGGCAAGTATAAGCAGCGGGTCTCCCTCCACTACACCGAATTCACTTACGCCAGGGGAACCCATGAACATTTTACTGCCGCGATAATTTTGCGTGGTGTCATTCTCAAACGAACTTAAAATTATGCTTTGTTTTCGGTACACCTCACCGCCAGGCAAAGTTACCTGATTCTGACTATTTTCAAGCAGCTCATGAGCAAGTACAAACGAGTTGGTTAATACATTCATACGCCGATCAACTAAGAACTCCGACATCATGAACGTCGAGCTTCCACCATTGATAATAATTGATTCGCCATCTTCACACATTTCCGTAGCAGCCTTGGCAATCATACGTTTAGTGTTGGTATTTTTTTCTCTATCGACTAGGAATGCATTACCTGATAGGCGTATATTCGATACGGCTCGACTTTCTATCACTTGAGCGCCGCCACGTATTTTCTCTAGCTTATTTTGTGCCGCCAATTTATTGAGGTCTCGGCGTATAGTGGCTTCTGATGAATTCAGCTGCGTGCACAAATCTCGCACGCTGATGAAGGTGGCTTCATCAAGAATATCGAGAATCAATTGGTGGCGCTGTTTCTCAAGCATGGATATCCCTTGTCGTTAGGTCTTTTTGTTAACATTAATATAACCACAGTTACGCTCAATATCAATCATACGCTATTGAAAACGCGTTAATTTGATTGGTTTATGCGAAATAGCCATTGTGCTCTGTATTTTTCCATACCGCTAAAATTTGACGCTAAGCATGGCTCTACTGCGATATCACTTCCATCATAATGCTCAAATTCCGTCAATGCCGATGCTCCCAGTACAGTACCGGTATTGTCAGCAGACAACCAAACTTTTTGATGAGGGCGTAATTGAGCTACCAACGCACAGAGTAGTTGGTTTTTTAAGAATGCGCCCTCAATATATATTTCGCCGTGCGCGTCTAAATCGTCTAATCGCCGATCAATCATCAATGCACAATATAAGGTTGCAATAGCGTGCACAGAACTCGAGTTCTCTGGGCAATACTGTCTGGGCGAAAGTCCACCAAAAGGCCCATTTCCGTTACTGTAATCGGGCGTTACCATCCACAAATTATCTATGGCGGTTTGAAGATCTTGCTGGGTCGGTGACATCACTATATTGCCTCCCAAAGAAGCACAGATTCGTTCGTATTCACGGCCTCCCATAAAACGGGCGCAAGCAACGGGGTTACCATAAACATCGACGTTTGACAGGGTATCCTGATGATTTCCCAAGCCTTCAAGGTTACCGTTTACTTGCATTAAAATGGTCCAGGTTCCCGTTGAGATGACAGAGAATGCTTTATTATGGTTTAGTTTCAAATACCGCAGTAAGCTCGCATTGCTGTCATGGACCCCCGTATAAACTTTGCAACTTATCGGCAACCCCGTCTCTTCACTAACCTCATCTGTCACAGTGCCTAAACAATCCCACGCATTTTTTAAAGGGGGAAAAAGCTGGTGCCAACTTTGTTTCTCGACTAAGGTGGAATACTGACCTGAAACCGGTTCCCATAGATCCGTATGGCACCCTAGGGAGGTGACTTCTGTAGCCAGTTCACCGCAGAGCCTCCAGGCCCAATATTGCGGGTACATTAACATCGCGGTTGCAGAGGAAAATGCTTTTGGGTAATGACTCTCAAGCCAAAACAACTGTTTACCAAGGTTTAGACCGCAAGGTAGCGAAGGAGAGAACGTTTCATTGAAACTAGGTCTCACAGTCATATAATCTTTTTCGCAACTATCTACACCTTCGTATTCGTAGTCTAATATAGGCAGTACCAACCCCGTAGGGTTAGATTTATCTGTATGATTAATTAAAGCACCAGCTGCTCCGTGCGTTGTTACGCTAATCGCTTCTACCGAGGCTGTGAAATTACATGAGCGTAGTGTCTCGGTAAGCCAAGACCAGATTGCATTGACATCGCACTGACTATACATACCTATAACCGGCGAGTTTTTACAGCTAAAACTGGCTAATTCAGTATTATTTTCGAGAAATAACAGCTTAATGTGTGTTTTCCCTATGTCTAAAACGGCTTTTCTCATGAATGAATACTTCCTTATGGTATTTGTGCCTAAATTAAGGCGATTAACCTACCGGGCTAGATAATAAATCAACATGGTTACTGTCCATCACTTGGCGAGGAATGATAGCGCCAGGATGGCGAATGATCGTACCCGCTAATTTTGCGGCAACTTCAACAGCGTGCGTTACTGACATTTTTTTTGCCCTGCACGCCAAGTACCCTGCGGTAAAACCGTCGCCCGCTGACGTGGTATCGACTACGTCTGTTACTGGTACAATAGAGACAGAGGTGTCTTCGAATGGAGTAACGACTCTTACAGGTTTAACCCCATCTTTTAAGATCATCTCATGTGGCGACATAGAGGAAAAAAAGTCTACTATTTCAGGTATAGAATCATGTCCAAATAATGCGGTATGATCTTCCAACCCTGGAAATACAATATCGCTCAAAGAATAAGCTTTTTGTGTCCAATAGACTGCATCTTCAAGCCCTTCCCACAACATAGGGCGATAGTTCGGATCAAAAGCAATGGTTGCCCCCTTGGCCTTACTCTCTTCTAGCAAGTCGAGCAACATCTGTCGTTGAGCCGCACAAAGCACGGCAAGGGTTATGCCTGTAAAATAAATGAGATCAGCGTTGTCTAGCGTTACACCGTGATTAAAAGCAAGATTCATAAGCTCTTTAGCAGCGGACCTATCACGCCAATAATGAAAAGAGCGCTCACCTTGAGAGTCGGTTTCTATTGCATAAAGTCCAGGCAAACGGTTGCGATGTTTTAACATCAGCGAGCTATCTATCCCCTCCTCTTCAGCGAAATGGCTTATACGCTGACTAAATTTATCAGTACCAATTGCGGTTAAATAGCTCACCTGACTCTCGTTAAACACCCGCTTGAAGTAGATTGCACTATTGAAGGTATCACCTGCGACGTTTAGGGTAACGTTATTACTCTCTGTCATAGGCAGCTCTACCATCACCTCGCCAATAAAAACACTGTGGTACATAAATTTGCTCTAGGTTGTTTGTGGTTTTGCGACAATCGGAAAAATTTATTTTGCTCTATCTAGCTGATACGTATCTTTATAGATGCCACGAGCGGCTTCTTTAACCAAATCGGATACTTGTTGGATATTACCTTTAGGAAATACTGCCGCAGGAGCTGTGATACCAAGTGCGGCTACTACTGTGCCCATGCTATCTCTGACAGGTACAGCGACACAGCGTATATCCTTGTTGTATTCCCTTTCATCGACGGCATACCCCATGGCTCTTACCCTAGATAACTCTTTCTCGAGCACATCAATCTCAGTAATCGTCAGGTCAGTATGTTTTTCCATCGGATGCTCTTCCATAAGTAGCTCGACATTATCTGCATATAAGAATGCGAGAAATACCTTTCCTGTGGCAGAGCAATGAAGCTGAGCTTCCCCCCCCGGACGCTTAGACACCATCAAGGGGCTAGGACTGTCAAACACTTCCACTATTAGTGCTTTCCCATGGTTTGGCACCGCTAAGTGGGCGGTATACCCCGTTTGCAGCGCTAAACGTTGAATATGGGGGATGGCAAAATGCTGCAGACGGTCAGAATGGATAACTTGTAACCCTAGCTGTAATAGACTTGCTCCGCTGAAATAGAGTTTGCCCCGCTTTTCGAGCAGGTTTTCTGCCAGTAGCGTTTTTAACAAACGAAACACTGTGGTTCTTGGAAGTGACAACGCTTCCTCTAGGGCTTGCATACTCAACCCTTGCTCGCTGTTTGCCATCAATCGTAAAATTTCGCAAGCATGAACCACACTGGGTATTGTGTAACGTTCTGTCGCCATGTTGACTCCATCTTTTTGAAGTGCTGAAGCGCTTTCGCGCCTCGGACTCAAGGTTATTAACGCGCCAAGAAACCGCCATCGACTGCAAGGATATGACCATTTACATAGGCACTGGCATCACTGGCTAAGAATACCGCCGCACCTTGTAAATCTTCTGCCTCGCCCCAACGATTTGCTGGGATACGCTTGAGTATTTCATTGCTGCGTTCACTGTCATCTTGAAGCGCTTGCGTGTTATCGGTACGAATGTAGCCAGGAGCAATGGCGTTAACTTGAATATTGTGCTGCCCCCACTCGTTCGCTAATGCCTTAGTTAACCCAGCGATAGCATGTTTGCTAGCGGTGTATGCAGGCACCGTAATGCCCCCGCTGTAACTGAGCATTGAAGCTATATTAATGATTTTTCCACGCCCGTGTTTGACCATAGCCTTACCAATTGCTTGGGACAATATAAATGCAGAATCAATATTCACCTGCATCACTTTCTGCCATTGTTCTAACGGAAACTCGGTCGCCGGTGCGCGATAAATGGTACCGCCGTTGTTAACTAAAATATCTATGCTACCTTTTATTGTCAGTGCTTCATCAGCGAGCGCGTGCGTTGCATCCGCGTCACTTAAATCAGCACTAAGGGCATATGCATTCAGGCCTAGTTCCTTAATTTTAGCCACTGTGTCATCACAGCCACCTTTGCGACTACTGGCACAAATCACAGTTGCACCTGATTGAGCTAACCCCACCGCTAGCGCCTGTCCAATACCTCGGCTTGCTCCTGTAACCAGGGCAGTCTTGCCATGTAGTTCAAAATTTAAAGCCATCGCTTCTTGCTCCCTAATAATAAAATTGATTGCTAAAAGTAGTTATCGACTTACTGCACCTTTGCTGGCGTTACTTCTACGGCATATACATGGACTGGGCCGTGCATATTGGAACGGAAAACAACCCATTTATTATCTGGTGTGAAGGTAACATTAGGCTCTAACCTGTAATCGTGGTTTTCCATATTCACTAACTTAGTTGCTTTCAAAACTGACGGCTTAATCAAATGCTCAGCATCAGGCGCACTTATTCCTGCCACGTCTTTAACAGGTTGCGAATCAAAAAGGTATATCCATTTGCCATCATTGGCGCGAGCAACCATCTCACTGTCGCCGCCGTCACCGGCAAATAGAATTCCGTTAGGCGCAATATTAAAATGAACCGACCACCAGTCTCGAGGAAGGTGGCGCCATACCCGCTCGTTAGTGTTTATGTTTACACTAGCTAGCCAAAATACCTCTCCTCGCGGCGTTTGCAGGTCGTAGAAAATTCGTTCCCCTGAGGCATCAAAAAACTCATGCCCTGCTATTTCCATATTTATCGTCCGCGCGTGCATTTTTTTACGTTCACTGCCATCTAAATTCATGGTCCAAATGCGATCAACTTTATGCCATGGACCCTCGTGGCAATACATAATCTTGTTAGGATCTTGAGGAGAAAACTGAATGTGATTTAACCAGTCTGTCGCTTTATAGATGGTTCGCTGTTCTCCGGTCTTGATATCGACCACAAACATCTGCATAGGAATTCTAGCTTCAAGGCGTTCATTAATTCTTACCTCTTTGGCTTCAGCAAAAGTAAGTGGTTTACCGTCCTCACCTAGCGCCTCATATCGCGCTTCAAATCGAGCATGTCTTGGTCCCGATTCAAGTTGATAAGCACGCTCTGCAAACGCACCTATAAGCAAAGTTTCATCGGCATTGATTGAGTGAACTTTCCCCCTCGGCACAGTAGCAACGTGCTTTGCGTCACCAGTATCAATATCAATCGCAAGTACTTGGGTAGGTTGCTGCAGTTCGTTATTCGCTACAACCTTCCCGCTACCAACTCCTTCGATCTGTGTTACATACACATTGCGACTTTTCGGCCCCATAAATAACAACCCGACATCAGGATGTTCGTAGAGCCTGCGTACTTCAAAGGTAGTCAAATCTACTGTTGCAATGCCTCGCGGATTATCAACAGAGATAACCATTTTATCTCCTTCGGCGCTGTAACCGTTTTGATGGAAGTACAATGAGCGAGAGCCAGGTTCTTCAGACAGCCTTACAACACGGTGGCCCGTCGTCTCGTCTATCCACTCCTTAGGAATCGTGTTGGCAACACTTGAGGTAGCGAATAATGCCAAAGTGAGTAGGAGGCTAGAAAACGCGTGATTACTTTTCATTGAGTGCATCTCTCACTCCTGGTTTGGTAACTGAAGGAGAAAAACGCCCTACGTTATTGCGTCCCCAGAGGTCGTCGTATTTAAAACCAGATAGATCTTCTACAATGCGCTTGTTTTGTTCCGACGTTGGCGCAGTGGCGCCTGTTTTCAGATGAGCAATCTCTCCCATCAATACTTCATGGGTCTCTTTACTTAATTTAAAGAACGTAGATACGTAGAAGCCGAGCAACAAAACGATAATAGGCCCAACCGCTAGCATGACCACAATAGTGGAAACTGCTTGGTCACTTTGCGCGTCCGCGCCTGAAATAAATCCCCCCATTTCCAGGATGATCCCCACTGACATGACCGCAAGCGCCTGTGTTGCTTTTCGAATGAACGTCATGACACCCGCAAAACTTCCTTCGCGACGCTGAGCGGTCACGATTTGGTCTACATCCGCCATGTAGTTGTACGTGTTCCAAGGAATGTAATTAAGCGCGCCCCGACCAAGACCAGCAATAATCACGCCTGCGGCTAACCATAACAGGTTAAACTCTCCACTCATGACGTACATCAGCACTAGCGCGACAATAGCAACGATATAAAGTGAAATTGCTACGCGATAGGTTGGTGCAGGTCCAAACCGCATAACTAACGGTATTGCCACTGCCACGGCGGCGAGCTGTGCAATGTAAGTTACCGCCATCATTTCAGATGCCACGACAACGGTTCCGCCAATTGCGAATACGACAAAATAGGTGAACACAGCATTAAATACATCTTGGCTAATATAACCACCGAGATACATACCTAGATGTAAACGAAATGCTCGAATCTTCAGTGTAGAAGTGAGATTGGTATATAACACTTTGAAGGTATCAGCCACACTTCCTTTGCGTTCCTGCGCCAGCGCGTCTTCACTCACACCGGTTTGTTCACGTTCCCACGTAAACAACCACACAATGAAAACCACTGCCATAAACAAGGCCGCAAAAATAACCCCCATAATTAGGAAAGTTGATGCTGACTCTTTCCCCCCAACTGAACTGACAATCCAACTAGGTAGAATGCCCGCCAAAATTGCCGACATTTGTCCGGTAAGAATACGCGCACCGGCAAGCTTTGCTTTTTTCTTATAGTCATCTGTCATTTCGGCAGCAAGCGTTTCATAAGGAATGATCACCGCTGCGTAAACTAATTCGAAAAATACGTAAGTAACTAAATAGTAGAGGTAATGCTGACCACTAACCCACATTAATGCAAAGCTCGGAAGCAAGGGAATAGAAAACAATAAAAAGACTCTGCGACGGCCGAACCGGCGCCCAAGTCGCGTATTGCCTAGGCCGTCTGATATATGACCAATAAGAGGACTTGCAACCGCGTCTAGTATACGTGCTATGGCAAAAATACTCGCAGCTTCCACTGCTGATAGACCACAAAACGTTGTATAGAAAAACAAAATCCAACCACTGATGACGGCCATGGAGCCTGCACCGAGGATGTCATTAAGACCATACGCGATATAATTGACGGGTTTTAGTTCTCGTCTTGTCATTATTCTATTCCCTCTTCCCGTGTGATTGTTGATTAGATGTAGTTATTCATATACTCAACCAGAGCCAGTATCGCCATAGACTGGCCATACGGCATCGACGTTAACGGGATATCCTTGTAGCCTTGAAGGGTATCGAAAACAGGCGTACCAAATGAGACCTGCTGAAGTTCACCGGTTTCATCAATATGTTCAATCACCGCTTTGATTGCTTTTTCTGCGCAAGGGAGATACTCCTTACCAACGTAACCTTTTCGCACTGCTTTCAAAATGCCGTAAGCAAATCCTGCGGCTGCAGACGCCTCTAGATAAGAGTCAGGATCATCAAGCAAGGTATGCCATAAACCATTTTCATGCTGTGTCTCAACGAGTGCTTTAATTTGTACTTCTAATGTTTCAATTAAAAACAATCTCAAGCTGTCAGTCTCTGGTAAATCGAGCAACTCGATAAACTCAGGAATAGCGATAGTGACCCAACAGTTTCCCCTAGCCCAACGCGCATCGGCAAAGTTGTGACGACCATCAAATGTCCACCCGTGGAACCAAAGTCCTGTTTTTCTATCAGCGAGGTATTTGGTATGTAACATAAACTGACGCTTCGCTTCTTCAACATAATGAGGTCTGTCTAATAGCAGGCCTATTTTAGCCAGGGGAAGCACACTCATCATTAATGTGTCATCCCACAAGTGCTGATAGTTGTCTGCGTTAAACACAATATGTTGTAAACCATCTTCTTCGGTGCGCGGCATGTCTCGCATTACCCACTCTGCCCACACATCTAAATAAGGGAGGTAGCTGCGATTACCCGTGCGTTCTTGCATGTAAGCAAGGGTTAGGAAAGGAGACATAGTGTTGACGTTTTTCGTCGGCGTGCCTTCTGCAAATCGGTCAGCAAACCATGCTTCAATAATTTCCTGCGCCTTGCTGTCGCCGGTAATATCCCAATACTTTAGCAAGCCGTACAGACCTATACCGTGCGTCCACTCCCAATCTCCCCAGCCTTTAGTGTCAATAACACGTCCATCTTCGAGTTTAAGCAAAAACTCGCCGGTTTCATCAGTAATATTGACAAGATTATCGATAAGTAAATCAATCTTATTGCGAACCGTTGAATAGGCGATGTCGTTTACGATAGCAGGCATAACAATTCCTCTAATTAAACAATACGGGCTCAAATATAGCCGCCGTAAAAAATCACTTTCAATCACAATACATCATTTCACATCAATTTAACATGATTACCGAAGTGATTTTTACAATTTAAATTCATATATGAAATTTATTTGTTCAAATAAGAAAAGGCGCTTAAAAATTAAGCGCCTTATAAAAGGTTAAACGATTAATTGTTGGCTGCTCTATAAGGCGTCTTTAATAAGAGCAAGATTTTGGATTGCAGCAAGTCCCCACTGGGACGCATCATTCGTTGCAAGCCAAGCTGCCTCGTCAACCGAATTTAGGGTTCTCGGCCCCGCAATGCAGTCAGTTTGGATGGCACCTTGACTACTAGCCTTATTGAACTCCCGCCAAGCTCGTTTAGCCAGGGTTTCATCATTCTCTTGAGCTGCAACATAGGCTGTAAGTCTAGAATGAGCCACCGTAAGACTGTTGCCTTTCATACGCTTGCCAAGTACTGCTGTTTGTTCACTCGCGGGCGCACTATATAAGCGGCCGTATTGCAGCCATACTTTTTTGTATTCAGGCACGTCGAGTAATTGCAGTAATTCAGTGGATATCTCTATTAGTCCGAATACCGAGCTTAAATGGGATAGCTTAGGCCCTGTATCTTCATAGGGAACTAATTTTTGTGTTTTCACATTGTAGCCAAATGCGCCTGCAAAGAACCCTTGAGGGTGAGAACCAATAACTTTCATCGCATTAACGAGCTTTTCTTTGTACTCGTCGTTACCGCTGCGCTCCCATGCCGTTAGCCAGTTTGCAGCAGTAGAGCCCCAATCTGTTCCTACTCCCATCTTCGCCAATCCAGGAATAGGGTTAACTTTATCTACCTTCCGGGTTGGATTTACCACAGCTAGTGCAGCGTCTGCATTTGCAACTTCGTTGAGAACATCACCAGTTCGTTCGTCACCGGTAATGTAGTAGTGAAAACGACGATAAGCCGCGGTGCTTATGCGCATTTGTTTAGCACTACACCCCCAATGCTGTACGTTGTGACGAGTACCTAGCCCCTTAAATTTACCGGCGTGATATATATCCACATCGCGATTGTGCCGAGTCATGCGCTCAGCTAAATGAAAGCTGGTAGGATCGCCACTGCGTAAAAACGAGTACCATAGCCATAAATCAGGAGACAACTCAGAATTATCCCATGCATACCCCCCTATGTCGTATCGCCAAACGTGACGATCAGCATCATAGGTATGCATAATATCCCCGTAATTCCAAAATCCGTACCAATGACGCTGTTCAACTTGTCCAGCATAATAGTGAACCTGCCATGCTAGTCGGTCCTCTATTTGTTTGCGTGCAGGTGTTGAACGATCTGGTAAGCTCCACACGCCGCCAAATACTTTAGCTTCTAAGTAATCAATTGGCGCCGCCACTAATCTAGAGGGGTGGCGTACTTGCTCCGCCATGCGAATAATATCATCTCTCGCTGGTGTACTGTCTTTCACTGAAAGGGTAAATTCGGTGGTACGCGCGATGCCATGAGCATCGCCAAATCCAGGTTCATAATCTTCGTAGATGATATTGAGGGCGTCGAGTTGCTCCTCATAGGTTTCTTGACCCATTCCGTCGTGATAAAAGCGTACGTCCATGGCGGGAGCTTCAGGGGAGTAAAACCATATTGTGGCGTGAGAAATCGCTTCTCCTGCATCGCGTATATCGATTTGTACTGGGTGCAATTGCCAGAAGTCACGCATGCCAAAAGCGATACCGCCACTACAACCGCCCAGATAACCTACCCCACTTGAACGCGCCCCTTGATCTACACCTATCCAACCGTGACCTGCTTTGGTTCTCTTTTTGATCTCAAAGCCGTTAGCACCTATTTGCGTTAATGTAACATCGTTCCAAACTGGGATGTATTGCAAGCGACTACTTACACGCTCATCCCATTCACTTAAAGGAGGTGTTTTGCGTCCCGCGATCTGGGCATCTTTTACCGCTTGACCGGGGTCTCGCCTAAGTCCCGTAATACCCTTTACCGCTTCTGCCCATAGCCCTTCTCCTTCCCCTACTAAACGCAGATGCCTGTCGTAAAGTGCATCGTTTTGCAGTACCGAGAAACGCAAACCTAAACCTTGTATAAAGTCATTGTTTACATCGCCGTCAAAAACAAAAGAGTGAGTTATGTGTAACGCCTCGCTGCCAGCGTATCCATACAGTCGTATTGTGAAGGGCAACCATTGTTTACTATTTTCTCTAGCATGAACCCCCTTAACTTTGATGACAGCACGCACAGGTCCGGTCTGCTCAACCGTAACGCTTTGTATTTTTGAAGAAAACTGAGTAGTGACTGCATCGAAGTCAGGGGAGGACTTTACCAATCCGACAAGATGTGCGTTTTGCCCAACTAACTTGTTACCACGCATCAACTTACTAACAATATGCGTACCCTGTTTAGGAATTTCAAACTGCGCTATGCCTGTTGAAAGTGTCACCGCATTGGCGTTTTCACTTACCTTGACCGGTGTTCTGGGAATCTTTGGAGCCGATTTTATGATCTTTGCCGCGCGACCGACTTCTGCTGATGCAGGTATAGCATGAGCCGTCCACTTTATAGAACCATCAGGCCAAAATGCTGTTACCCATGTTTGCAGAGGAATCTGCTCGCTTTTTTCATTAACAAGCGAAAGTGGCTCTCCTTTACGCAACGCACCCTGTTTCCATGGATAACCAAAAGTCGTCCCTTTTAGTTCGCCGGGCTCATCACCGTCTAGCCAATTGAGAGCGCCTTTAATACGCTCTATTTTTTTTGATGATTGAAGAGGCGTACCGCTAGCCGGCTTCGTTGATGCTGAACACGCTGTTAATGAAAATGGCACAGATGCTGCCACCCCAGAACGGATAATAAATTCTCGTCTATCCATGTGGACTCCGATAACGCTTATTGTTAATTAGTTTTTAATCTTTGTTTAATTTTTATCACAAAAGAAATAAAATAACCAATTATGATTGGATTTGATTGATAATAATTGCGCATTTAAATCTTCAGGGGAGAGATCACTGTGTCGAATATATTTACTTTACTAGCCAAAGCTAGCTTATTTACACTCGTAGTGCTGTTATTGCCTGGCTACCAAAAAGCACCTGATACTATGCCCCTTAACGCTGTCCCTGCACAAGTAACTCAACATATGCAGCTTATCTATGACAACCCCATGCAAAGTGACGAAGATATGGCTGGTTGGCGAATGGAGGGGCCTGGGCAGGTAAGCTTCAAGAGTAATTGGATGCAAATGTGGTCACCTGATGAAGCCATGCATCATGTGTATTGGGCTCCCGTGTCATTTCCAGACAGCTTTGTAGCGAGTTGGCAAGCGCAAGCCCTCAATACTGACGCTGGGTTAGTCATTATTTTTTTCGCAGCTAAAGGGGTAAATGGAGAGTCTATTTTCGACGACCAGCTTGTACCTCGAAATGGTACTTTCACTCAATATACCGAGGGTGATATTAAAAGCTATCATATATCTTACTATGCAAACGCGGCCCACAATCCCAATCGTCAACACGCAAATTTGAGAAAAAACAACACGTTCTCATTACTGCAAAAAGGAAAAGTAGGCATTCCTGCTCAGTCAACACAGATACATAACATCACGCTAGTGAAGCAAAGCGCGCACATACAGCTGTTTGTTGATGACGAAAAGGTGATTGACTATATAGATAACACCTCGGTTATAGACAACGTCGACACGGGTAAACCTTTGACAGACGGCTTTATAGGTTTTAGACAGATGAAATGGACTCAGTTCCAGTATAGAAATTTAAAAGTATGGGCCAATACAACCCCATAGCACTCACTAAGCCAGTGTCATAGCTGGCTTAATTTTCTCTACATGCGAACTAACAAAAAGTGATACTCGAACCTGTTGTTTTTTGTTGAACTTTTTGGCAGCAGCTAACAGGCTCTAGTCTAGATGAAATACTCGCGTAAGCGGCTGAACAACTGGGCTGTTATCGGGGTTGTGTTCCATAATATCGCCCATAAATGCCCACCACTTTTGCATGATTTCGTATTCGGGTAAGTTATCCATATCGTGAGTCGATTCCCGTTTTAACACCGCGAACAACTGCAAGGTGTCTGGGTGCAGAAATATTGAGTAGTCGTGGATACCCGCTTTTTTCAATAAAGCCACAAGTTCAGGCCAAATCTCATCGTGACGTTTTTTATATTCATCCTCAAAACCGGGCAGCAACTGCATTACAAACGCTATTTTTTCCATTTCAAATATCCTATTAGAGCTCACTGACAACGCACTTACCCAGCACTGATTTCGTTAAATGAAAACGATTATGCCGAGTCCCCCTGTGGCGAAAGGTTTAAATAAGGCGGCGCGCCTACATGTAGGGTTTGAGGTGATTATGCGTAAACGCGCCAAAAAATATACAAACGACTCTCGCGTTTACTTTGACATCGACGATGGTTTTCTCGTATTAACACGAAAACCTATGTAACACCGGTCAAACTTCACACACCAGCCTTTAACATTCAAATTCAATCATAAATGCTCAAGCAATGTAAATACTAGGAAACATTAAAGTTTAAATGAGAAACATAACAATAGATGAATTATGAGCGCGCGAATACTTCATAGGCCGTGAAAATGTATAATATCCTCAGCCAGTTTTTGTAAGGAATTTCTTGAGATTGGTTTTTTGCAATGTATTCTACTTCATGAATCAAGTTGACGTGGAGCCACGATGCTTCGACACTGTACATTGCTTTAATGGCCGCTCGCCTTAGTGCCAGATCAGGTTGGAATAATAGTTTCTCTATTGCCGATACGAGACTTAATTGAGTTCCGTAGAGCGTAATACCTGCGATAGCTTGAATCTGGATATCCTGATTTTGATGTTGTAATAATGCCTCCATATGCTGCGCTATCTCTTCTTTCTTGTACGCCTGAGCGCTACGTAAATTTAGCAACCTAGCGATATCAGCTATATGGGACGATTTCTCCATTTGATAACTCTGCTCAATCAAAAGCGCTTCTACTTCCATAGCAGTATTTGAAAAGTGATGCTTTTTGACAATATCAAGCGCTAAATCAACCGCTTGCGGTGTACTCTCATGAAAAAGACCGCTTAACACGGAGAATCTTAGGTTTTCATCCTCGAGAGAGAGGGCATCAAGTAAAATTCTCTGCTCGGAATAATTCGCGCTTAATAGTTTGTGAACCATAAACTCATGGGGTGATGGATGGGTTCGGAGCAAAAACAAGAAATCCAGAAGTTTTGATTTATCGCTGCTGATCAACGCGTTATAACCAGCGTCTATATTAGCTGTTACGTTGCTCTCCGAACGCGAACTTTGCCATGATATTAAAGAAGGCATAGTACAATTTAAGATTGCTTCGTTGCCATTACTCACTTCGCTCAGCAAAGGCTTGTTGTTGTCGTAAGTCATTTCTCCATTCCATTTTGTGAATACTAGAAATGAAACAGCTACGCCAATTGCGACACCTAGTACAATGCCATCCCCCTTTTTCACTCGCTCACCTCACTGCATGTTTTCCTATTTAGTACCATCCGCGTAATAGGTTTCAATTATGAATCTAATTGAATGTTAGCAATTGATTCTGACCAATATTGATTGAAAAAATAAAAAATTAACACACAGTTAACATAACAACACAATAGGAATGCTTTATGTCTTTAAAAATAGCAAGAAAACAGGCTTTGTGGATATCACCACTGGGTGCATTGGCAATTGCTCTATCATTGGTAAGTGTGGCTGATGCGGCGGACACCACTCAGATTCCAAATAAACCCTCCTCTACTATTAATTTAATTGATAATGAGACCTACGACTTTGGAGGCAGAACCATTGATGGAGGCAATATTTCAGACAATGGTTTGTTCCGTTGCTTCAACCGGCGGGGCGTAACGATAAAAAATGTAACGGTAACCAACAGCCCTCGCTACGCCTTACTTGCAAGAGGGTGTAGTAGTTTCACCATCGAGAACTTTAAAATGAAAAATATGAGCAATAGTGTTGGCGGAATAAGGTTTGATAAAGGCACCGAAAATAAAACCGTCACCATAAACAACGTTGAAGCCGACAATGTGGGTGGCCATGCCGTGGAATTGTGGGACACCAATGGGTTTACAATAGGTACAATCAAAGCGAACAATACAGATGGATGTGGTTTACTACTTAATCGCAGCAGAAATGGTACTGTTTCTCGCGTAGAAGGCGACAAAAATGATCAATATGGGGGATACGCCACGTTCAGAGTTGCGAATAATAATGGCGGAAATATTCAAGTAGGCTCAGTCAAATCTCGTAATTCCGGACGCGGCTTCTTTAGCGTCAGCGGCTCAAGTGGTACAACAGTAAACTATGTAGATATAGCGTCGAGCAATCAAGAAGGTATTTATATTCAAGACTCATCCAACACTAAGGTAAATAGCGGAAAAGTAAGAGGGACACCCAATTGTAGAATAAGAGGTGGTTCTAATAATAGCATAAACGCTGATTGCGGTGGGTCGATCGCCAACTAATTAAGCCGCTATAACTGCAACAAAAACCAAAAAAACGCGACTTACTTTTTCACAGTAGTCGCGTTTTTTATCATTTATACATTTAATTTTCCCGCTACTAAAGAAGGAGATTAACACGCCTTACGGCCGATGGTTCAAAATTCAATAAAACCTATTATCAATTTACTGGACACCGAAAGCATTAAACCAGTCAAAAATAAAAATAAAAAGCCACTGTAATTAATCAACACTACCAATATTGGGACAGTAAAATGAAAAAGAATACATTGACAAAAACCTGTTTATCTATTGTCATTTTAAGCACAGTCAGTAGCCATAGTTTTGCCCAAGACGAGCCCTATTCATGGAATATCTCTGGGTGGATAAACGAAGGCTTAACCTATTACGACGACGGTGTGGGTAGTGATGTGGCACAACTTTCAGACAACGGTACAACGCTAGGCAGCCGTATTACGCTTTCAGGGAATTATAAACTGGAAGAACAAGGCATTGACGTGGGCTTTGAGGTCATTATTGAACCTCTTTCAGGCGCACCGAACTACGCCGGTGGTGGCCATCAAACCCCGCTTTTGTTTGCAAACCAGGATAACTTAGACACCTTCAATGGCGGCGACATAGGCCTGTTGGGCAGTAGCCTCTACTTTGGTGGCGACTGGGGTAAAATCACCATTGGTTTACAAAGCCTTCCCACCGATAACATTGCCGTTCTAGCCGATCCCTCTGGCACAATCTGGTCGGGAATTTCTCCATTATTTAGAGCAAATGGCTTCTTTATTCGAGGCGTAGAAGAAGGTTCAACCAATGTCGCGTGGGGTCAATTTGCTCAGTGCTTGGCTACGCCTGGCTTGGGTATTGGTATTGACTGTAACGGCATATATCGCAACGGCGTGCGCTACGATCTCCCTCAAATAGGCAACGTGAGTATTGCAGTAGGTTATGCAAACGACGAAATTTACGATATTGCGGTTAAGTATGCGGCTGAGCACGAAGGCTTCAAAACTAACCTTCACGCAGGTTACTCAGTGAATAAAGATGGCGGTAGCAATGTGGGTGGCAACAGTTCAACTACGCTACAACTGCAAGCAGGGCTCATGCATATTGAGTCAGGTGTATTTGGGGTAGCCACCTATCAGATGGAAGAAGCTGACGACGCGATTGTTGGGTCGGGTGACGATACGGATGCCTATTACTTTAAAGCGGGTATTAGAAAACAGTTTAATCGCTTTGGAGATTCTGCTTTCTATGCTGAATATGCCAGTTATAACGACCAATACGGCATGGCTCATTTAGATGGCGTTACCGGCTCAGAGCTTAGTCAGTGGGGTGTTGCAGCAGAACAATATGTTGGCTCGCGCTTCTTGGTGTACGCGAAATACGAAAACCTAAGTTTAGATATTGATGGTTCAGAATCTGCGCAAGGAATTTATAACAGCGCAGAAGACTTAACCCTAATTCAACTAGGTGGCACTGTGTTCTTTTAATTGAGAATTAAAAATCAGTCATATTTTAACATTGAACTTATATCTAATTACTCTGAAATTTAAAAATTACTCGATTCATTTAATTAATGATAAAAAACTGAACAATTTTAAACTTAAGTCAGAAATTAAAATTAAGCTAAAAGATATGACATAAAAAAGCGAGATTCACTCTCGCTTTTCCTATTGAAAAAGGAAAGATCATGAAAAATATATCTCTATTTTCATTACGTTCAGCTCAACCCATTCTGTTAGCCCTACTCTTCATAACGACAGTACATATCGCAGACGCACAGGTCATATTTCAGGAGGACAAAAACAATTTTATTCGCCTTGTTGAAAAGCAAAACGAAACAGACAGTGACGTGCGTGCCAACCAGCACCCCTTTACGCTGCAAGAGCAGGATGTATCCGCCATACTTAGCGCTATTCAGGTGGTTAAGAACAAAAATACGTCAACACCGCTTTTTTCCAACGAACAGGTTGCGTTACTTGCCGCCTATCTGCCTGAGGCGCTGCGAACAGCGACTGCTCAGCAAGACGTAATTTTTGCTCTTAGTAAAGAGAAGCGATATTTGGCAGGCCTTAAAACCCAAACGTATTACGTTGCAGGCAGTATTTTCGTTGCAGACGACCAGCTCAATATTCTTATTGGCGAATTCGATAAAGTAGCCAATAAAGCCTACGAAATGGCCTATGATCCTACTTCTCAGGGCTTGGTAAAATACGACTTTGATTTTGGTAATCGCAAACAAGCAAAGTTCTCATTCGATTCCCCACTCTCTTTTTCCGCACCTGGTATAGAACTGAAAACGAAAAATCGCTTCGATTGGGTGGTCGCACCGACTCAGCTGGCATTTGAAGCACCTGTAGAAAAGGAAACACTTTCCCCAGCGAATAGGGAAAACACACCCGATAAGAAAGACGTAGCTGGCTCGGCCCCCTTACCAGCAGAAAACGATATCGTTGCTCGTTTTAAACGGTTAGACGCACTAAAAAAGGCAAACCTAATTAGCGAAACAGAATACGCCGAAAAAAGAAGGCAGTTACTTGACGAGTTATAGAACGAAAGTCCCGTCCGTACTGGTCTTACGTGCTTTTTTATTATAAGCCATTGGTCTTATTAGACCTGATTTAATGTTATATTAATGTTAACATTGTAAACACGTGAAGTGACTGTTTAGCTTTTAATATTTCGGAGAATTTGGTCACTTTGAAGCGTTTCATTTACGCCATAATTTTGTCTTACTAAAAGGCTTATGTGTGAATAAAACGCCAGCCCAAACAAGTCACAAGGCCAGCGGCAAATGTCGCTTTTTTAGCTGAGGGAAAGACCATGCACCGTATCTTGATAATTGACGACCACCCTATTTTTCGTCACGCAATGATTACTATTTTAGGGAAAAAGTTTCCCGACTCAGAAACCCTCGAAGCCAATTCAATTTCTGAAGCGTTAACGTTGCTAGAGCAAGACGCGAAGTTCGATTTAATCATGCTTGATTTAAATATGCCGGAAACCTGTGGCCTAAACGGACTTTTAGAAATTCGAAACCAACACCCTAACGTACCTGTAGTGATTATTTCCGCTGAAACGGAAAAGCAAAATATACTGCAAACCATTTCTTATGGTGCCGTTGGCTTTATTTCAAAAAGCAGCAAGATTGAAGAAATAGCCACATCTATCGAGAGTATTTTTGAAGGGAACGTGTGTTTACCTTCAGAGATATTGAGAACGCCGTCTACCAGAACACGCATGACCAATGACAACGGTATTTCGCCGGAGCAAATTCGTTCATTAACACGAAAAGAGCTGACTGTACTGAAATATCTAACTCAAGGGTTAGCCAATAAAGTGATTGCCTACGAGCTTAATATTTCTGAAACCACGGTTAAGTCTCACGTCTCATCTATTCTCAAAAAATTAGGCGCCAGCAACCGAGTAAAGGTTGTCGCCAGTGCCGCGAATATCGACTTTAACCAATACGTATTTAATTAAGATCTGTTGATCTTTGCTGTGCACCGAAGATTAATAGGTCTTAGACACGTTTACTTTTAGCCATTCAAACTTGAGACTAGCGCCGCCTTGAGCACCGAGGAGTTAACAGGTTTGTGCAGCAGCTGAATGTCGGTGCCTTCAAGTTCATTCGCTAACGCTTTTGAGTGATTAGCGGTGCAAATCATAATGGGCATTGAAGGCGCGATTTTTCTTACGCGTTTCGCAATGTCTAAACCGGTTTCTTCTTCATCTAGGTGGTAATCGACAATAAGCATGTCGCACTCGTCAAAGCTGCCATTATTTACGGCACTGCATTGTTCAAAACCTGAGAAGGTGTCTACTTCCATGTCCCAGTTTGCGAACAACGTTTGCATAGCAATGCGCATATTCGCATCGTTATCAATGTGCCATATATGCTTATCCAAAACGTAATCTGGTAACGATGGCTCCAAAGTATAAAGATAGTCTTGCTCCTGGCTCGTATCACACACTTCGGTAATAGGAATGGTCACCGTGAAGCACGCGCCTACGCCCTCTTTCGAGCGCACTCGAATATCGTGCTCTAGCAACTTACTCATTTTATCTACAATGTATAGTCCTAGCCCCAAACTGTAAGAGTAGTTAAAATCGTTTTCTAATCTGGAAAACTCTTTAAAAATAACTTTCTGATCGTCTTCGCTTATACCCACACCTTGATCATAGATGCTAATTTCTAGGTTCTCATTCACCTTCCGTGCTGCCAGTAACACCTTGCCGTTGGCACCGTATTTCATTGCATTTATTAGTAAATTTCGCAATATTCGAGAAAGTAAGTTCACGTCTGTCACCACAAAGGCTTCTTTCAAGCGATAGCGAAAATCTACACTGTAGTCTTTACTGATATGCGTAAACTCTTCGGCTAGCTGCATAAGTAACGGCAATATATTTTCTTGCTGCTTATCGGGCTGTAACACCCCAGCGTCCAGTTTGGATGTTTCAATAAGCGTGCGAATAAGGCCATGTAAATCAGACAGTGAATTATCGAGTGCGGCAACAATGGGGCTGGATGAACTATCCACTTGATCTTTCAATGTTTCGTTGAACAAGATGGCAGCGCTAAGGGGCTGCATAAGATCGTGGCTAATAGCAGCCAAAAATTTGCTCTTTGAATCAATCGCTTCTTGAAGGGCGATGTTGGCGTGATTGAGTTCACGGGTACGCTTTTCTACATTCGATTCTAATTGGTCTTTAGCCGCTTTAAGCTGAAGCTGGCTTTCTACCTGCTGCGACACGTCTGTTGCCAAGACAAAGTGCCCGGTGATATCGCCAGATTCATTGAAATGAGGCAAATAAACTTTCTGTAAAAAGCCAACGTCGCCATGAGCATTTTTTTCTTTGCTTTGAAAGCTCACCACTTCGCCTTGGTTAACACGGCGCAAGTACTGAATAAGATTGGGGTAAACCTCTTTCAGATGGCTTCGCTCCATAGGCATATCATTAATGTCTTGCTCACTAACGCCATACCAATCGCGATAACCTTTATTGGTGTATTGAAACTTTTTATCGGTACCAATATAAGCAATAAGCGCCGGTACATTATCGGTTATCATGCGGATCCAGCTTTCGTTTTGCTTCAGCGTTTCCGCGTAGTGATGCTGCGATGTAACATTGGTGAACGTGCACAGCGTATTGCCGTCGGCCAGTGTAGTGATGTTGCGTTCAACCACCAATTGCTCGTGTATAATCTGGGTACTTGGCCCCACCGGTTTTAAGTTGAGCCCGCTCCAGTGACGGTTATTTTGAAGGGCATAAATATTCTTACTGTTTACCAGTACGTGCTGGGGCACGTTTGACTGGGTCAAAAACGTGTTATTCCAAAACGCAATGCCACCTTCTTTATCAATGAGCAATATTCCAACATCAATATTATCGATAAGGCTTTGCAACAGCTTGTTTTTCTCTTTAATGACTTGCTCGTAACGATTCGATTCAAGCAGTTTTACTTCAGTGATGTCGTTAAACAGAATAACGTTCCCGCCTTCTTGCGTGGGTCGATTGGTCAGCTGATACCATCGCCGGTTCGACAACTGATAGATCATCCTGCCTTCGACATCAGCAGGCAGGGCGCGGCGAATAACCCCGGAATGTTTGGCAGCTTGGGTGATATCGTAATAGTTATCGCCAATTTTAGGGGTAATGGAAAGGTCATCCCAAACAGTTTCAAAGTGCCGATTAAAGAAGATGATCCCGCCCAGTCTATCTAGCAACACCATCGCCTGATTGGTGCTTTCAATGGCGTCGTGTAAACGCTGTTTTACCTGATGGGTTTCTTCGTGAGCCCGCACCAGCTCGGCATTTGACTGCTCCAGCTTTTGCAGTACTGACTGTAGCTCCTCTGTTTTCTGACTTACTTTTTCAGAAAGTTGAACCGAATGTTCGAAGGCGCGGTAACTGTGATGATTAAAACCACCCTCTTCCATGCGATACATCAGCGCTGCGTTTATTTTCTCAAGCTTTTCGTTTTCACGCCGTTGCTCGTAAAGCGCCTTTTGGAGCGCTTCCACGTCGGTAAATTGATTATTGGGCTGCAAAATACACCCCCGTAAACGTTTGGTTCAAGTGAACCGAGTGAATATGCTCGCCATAGGCATTGAAGCCCGCAACATTGTATCTTTGCTGTAGCCGTCTTATTTCGTGGTCGTTTTTGCCCTGTTGAATCTCGAGCCTTCGCAAAAAGCAATCGCAAGCATAGACAAATTCGGGCTCGCCAAGCTGAGCGCGCAGTTTGTCTAGTTTACTTTCTAATGCTTCAATGCAGTCACCCAGCTGAACAAATGTAAGAATAATGCCAATATCTACCGCGCAGTAAAAGGTAATGGCGTTAGTGGCCAAATCTACTTTTTGAATGGAGCGGATGAAATATTTGCCACCTACCATCACAGCAAGGGGAAACATGGAAAACACATCCGGCGTTAAGTCTTCAGCTTTCATTCCCAATAAACTGGCGTAATACTGCGCTGCGGGTTCACCGTTAATTTCATACACGGTTCGCGATTCTGGATCGGCGTGGGTTACCACCAACTTCGATACGGGAGAGTTAATGTGATCAGTGGAGAATACGGTAAAGGGCTTCCCCGTACCAACAAGCAGCAGTACTGCTGCGTCTCGATGAAATTCACCGTTGTAAAACACATAGGTGGCTTCAAGCTTTAGATCGTCGCCAGCGCTACCGCCTAAGTGTGGAATATTGCCAAATGCAGTCGCAAAGGTTTCTAGAAAATGTTCCTCATGGCGGGTAAGTCCATCGAGCACAGAAATAACGAAGTGCTGCTCTGTATCGTAACGACGATCCCTCCCCTGTAAGGCTCGGCGCAAACCACTGGCAATATCGTGGGCTTCATCAAAGTTTACTTCGCCTAAATTAGGCACCAATGCTGTGGCAATAGAAAATTCGTTTTTCAAAAAAGCGACGGCCAAAAGTTTTTCTGTTCCGTAGCCGTTTTTATTAAATTCTCCAGCACTGGTGCAGCCAACAATGTTCACGTGCGGAAAACGTGCGGTGATTTCCTTTGCTACGGTATCTAAGTCAAACAGCGTGCTGGTATGAAAAAGTAATAGCTCTATTTCATCGCCCTTAACCTTGGCTAAAATCTCATTGGCCACATCACGGCAGGCTTCTTTAGCGCCGTATAAACTAGAATGGTTGTCATCGTTAATCTTGCTATTAGCAGGTTGACTAAGTGCGGACAGGATTGAGGTTTTTGACACGCGTTGGTACCTTTTTCTTTTTATATTTATCGATTTTGCACAAGTTAGGGTTATCTAACGTAACCACACACTCAAGGCACTGAATACATTCAGCATAGTCAATGCTGCCGTCTTGTTCTATAGCATCAATACCACATTTCTTTTGTTTGCACAGCTGACACGGGTTACCACAGGCATCTTTACGTGTGAGCAATTTAACTAAAGGGAAACGCCCCAGAATGGCGAGCCCTGCTCCCAACGGACATAAATAGCGGCAGTACACTTTATGAATTTTTAAGCTAAGTAGCAGCAATAAAACCGAATACAGCACAAAGGGCCAATATCGAACAAAGTGTAGGGTTATGGACGTTTTAAACGGCTCTATCTCAGCGAGCTTCTCCGCAAGGTTCAGCGAATAGAATGAACACGCAACTAGGCCTAGAAGCAATACATATTTAATTTTTTGCGCCCGTTTGTGGTGCTGAGGCTTAATTCTAATTTGTTTTATCCTGAGCTTTTCAGCCAGTATTCCCATCATTTCCTGAAGTGCTCCGAAGGGGCAAAGCCAGCCACAAAATAGTCCCCGACCAACAATAAACAACGAGACAAATACAAAGCTCCACAAAATAAAAATGACCGGGTCGAGAAGATATACCTCTAGGGAAAATCCATCGACAATATCCAGTAGCAGCGTGTATATGTTGACAACAGACAGTTGCCCTTGAGCGTAAAAGCCAATAAAAAACAGCACGAACACAAGGGAAAATGCCCGCACTGTATGCACAAACTTGGTGTAAGGCGTTAGCCTTTGCTGGAATGCAAAAAACAACGACAGCGCTACAAGATAAACAACGGTGATGCTTATCGTTAAGGCTCTGTCCCCCCAAATTTTCTGCCACAACGGAATGGGCTTCGCTAACTGAGCCTCAGGATTTTCCATAAATAGTTCACTAGGCAGTGTCACTTTCAAAGGGAACAGATACTCATCTTGCTCGAAGAAACTTGGCTTAAACGGCACACTAATCGCTATTTCCATTTCTTGGTCAAGTGACAGCCCACCTTTCGATTTTACGCGAAGTACTTTGATCTCGTTGTAGTCGGGCAATGGTTGTGAAAATGCGGGATCATAGAAGCTATAAAAATCGATATCGCGGATAGCCGTGGGAAAACCGCCTTGAGATACCCGTAAATGCTCAGGCGTGGTTTGGGGAATAAACTCATCGCTGATAAAACTGAACCCTTTCGTATTCAGCACCATCAGTGCCATTTCTCCTGGATTTAGATTTTCCTGTAACCGAGCAAACTCCTCTTCATCCAGCAGGTTTTTCCCCACAATAGGAAGACTTAAAAACGCATAGTAGTGTTCGGCAATGATGTCACCATCAAGAGCAAACTCTCTTTGAATATCGTCAACCGCCCGAACCACTTCTCTCGAGAGGCCTTTGGTATTTTGCTGGGTAATCTGGTGCTTTTGGATGTAGCCCTTGTCCACCAACTCGCTAAAAGTAAGAGGTTCGTAAAAGTCTGGATTGATAATATTATTGCTAGGCGCAACAAAGCCATCGAGCTTAGCTCTGGCAACGGCTAATGCAGATGTCACGATGGTATCGTTGATAACCAGCACCGATACGGTGGCTTTCGTAACCCCATCAAAGTAGGTAGCGTCTTTGCCTACATTGCTTTTCCCACCAATGATAAAACGCTCTTTGACACTGTGTCCTTGATATTGAGCAACGAAATCAAACATGGATTTCTCACCAAGCCCGTGCAAAAAAATCGGCTCGCTATGCTGCTTGACGAAAAGATCGACCATATTGCCTTGTGTATCTAGCCCAATCACCACATTAACCGGTTTGCCTGAAAAGCCTATGAAGTCGACAAAGTCATTCGACTCAAAAACATATCCGAGTAGTTGCTGAAGCTGATAGACCGGGGTTACCTTGATATCTGTATGCATTTCCCCCACGCGTGTAGCGTTAGGAAATATTTTGTAAATGTCTTGTGGAATGTCTGTCGCGTCAGACTGCGCCAACACATTGGTGCTGAGAAACAGCAAGAAAATGATTGAGGAAAATGCGATGCGCATAAAAGTAGCGGGCAGCGGTAGGCGCCGCCCTCAGGTTTACTTAGAAGAAACCAAGTGGGTTGATGTCGTAGCTTACCAATAGATTTTTTGTCTGCTGGTAGTGATCTAGCATCATCTTGTGGGTTTCGCGGCCAATCCCCGATTTCTTGTAGCCGCCAAATGCAGCGTGAGCTGGATACAAGTGATAACAGTTCGTCCATACGCGACCTGCTTCAATCGCTCGACCTACGCGGAATGCTACATTCGCATCGCGGCTCCATACACCAGCGCCAAGTCCGAAGCTTGTATTATTGGCAATCTCAATCGCCTCTTCTTCGGTTTTGAAGGTTTGAACAGCGATTACCGGACCAAAAATCTCTTCCTGGAACACACGCATGTGGTTTTCACCCTTCAAGATAGTCGGCTGAATGTAGTAGCCTCCATCAAAGCCTGGTAACTGTTCTTTCTCACCTCCAGTGACAACCTGAGCTCCTTCTGACTTACCGATATCGATGTATTTAAGGATCTTTTCGAACTGCTCGTTAGATGCCTGCGCGCCTACCATGGTGTCTGTGTCTAGTGGGTTGCCGCGTTTGATCTTCTGAATTTTTTCCAACACTTTTTCCATGAACGCATCATAGATGTCTTCGTGAATAATCGCTCGAGAAGGACACGTACATACTTCACCTTGGTTGAAATAGCCAAGCACTAACCCTTCCGCACACTTATCGATAAACTCTGGTTCGTGATCCATAATGTCTGCGAAGAATAAGTTTGGCGACTTGCCGCCAAGCTCAACGGTAGATGGAATAAGGTTTTCAGCAGCACAGCGAAGGATATGTCCGCCAACAGGTGTAGAGCCAGTAAACGCAATTTTTGCGATTCTTGTGCTAGTTGCAAGGGCCTGTCCAGCCTCTGCACCGAACCCGTTAACAATGTTTAGTACACCCGGGGGTAGTAGGTCTTGGATTAGTTCGGCGAACAATAAGATAGATACTGGCGTTTGTTCTGCTGGCTTTAACACCACTACGTTACCGGTAACAAGTGCTGGCGCAAGTTTCCATGCCGCCATAAGTAGCGGGAAGTTCCATGGAATGATTTGTCCAACTACACCATAAGGTTCATGGAAGTGATACGCCACCGTGTTTTTATCAATTTCACCGATGGTGCCTTCTTGGCTTCGAATACAGCCTGCGTAATAACGGTAATGGTCTGCGCAAAGCGGGATGTCGGCATTCAGTGTTTCACGAACGGCTTTACCGTTATCCCAAGTTTCTGCAACGGCGAGTAGCTCTAGGTTTTCTTCGATGCGATCGGCTATTTTCAGAAGAATGTTAGAACGCTCAGCTACTGATGTATCTGCCCAACCTTTTTTCGCAGCGTGAGCTGCATCTAACGCAAGCTCAATATCTTCAGACGTTGAGCGAGGGATTTGTGCGATGTCACTGCCATCTACTGGTGATGTTGCGGTGAAGTACTCACCTTTAACCGGTGCAACCCATTCGCCATTGATAAAATTACCGTAGCTTTCTTTGAAGCTTACGACCGAACCTTCACTACCTGGCTTTGCATAAATCATAAGAATTACCTTTTGATAACGTTGCGCGTACCACGCGCAGTAACTTGGTTTGTTGTGTAGTTTGATAATGGTACTTTTACGTTGTACCTACCATGATGCGATAGACCGATTTGACTCCTACTTTAGGAGGGGAAACCTATGGCTACTTGCCACTTTTCTCGACAAAAGACACCGATTGAGACGCTGAAAGCTCTGCATCACCGATGTAACCGTGTTTAGCCGCAATGGCTGAAAACTGGGAGGGCACCGCGTCGAGCTTTCGCTTAATGACGGTAAGTGCGTTAGAGACAGTCTTAGCCGATAGGCCCAACTCATCAGCAATATCGAAGCGGGATTTATTCATTGCTATCGCAATAAATATTTCGAACTCACGTTTTGTTAATTTGGCAGCAATGTCCACATTGGTATCGAGAAGTTGATTGGCTAAATTTACCGCCAGGCCTCGCTCAATATACTTTTGCCCTTTTGCGACGACCTTAATTGCCGAGATCAATATTTCAGGCGAACTACTTTTACTGATGTACCCCATAGCACCGGTCTGCATGGCGCGGTGCAATATGACGCTGTCTTCGAACATACTGAAAAAGATAATTCTTAAATCTGGATGTCGCTTCAAAAAAATCTTGGCTAAAACAAGGCCACTTTCATTTGAAAGGTTTATGTCGAGGATTAAGATCTCAATGTCACTACTGGCTAATAAACGATGGGTTTGTGCACCGTTTTCAGCATCAAAAATACGGCAATCGGGCATCATCGCATTGAGTAAAGCTTTGTATCCTTCACGCACCACAGCGTGGTCGTCGACAACTAGAATATTCATGCGACGTTAGCGCCCATAAGAGGAGGCATTTTTTTAAGGGTAAGGGACAGCGATACAGCAACGCCGCCATCATCTGGTGACGTCACACTGCAATTTGCTCCTATACAACGCGCTCGGCTGCGCATTGAAGACATGCCAATATTTTCTACAATGTGGTTCCCCAATCCCCGGCCGTTGTCTTTGACCATCACAGAAACCCGGTGAGTATCGCCATAAATTTGAATGCTAACCTTGGTGGCCTTCGCATGCTTAATCACGTTATTAATGGCTTCTTGAGCAAATCGGTAAAGATGAATATCTCGCTCATTATCTTCTTGATACCGCTTTAGATTAATTGACACGTTCCACTGCGTATCGGGTTGTGCCACTTCTTGTTCGTAAACCAGACGTTCTAGCGACGACTGAAGAGAGACTCTATCCAAAACAAGCGGATGAAGGTGAGCAGTGAGCTTTCTAATTGCATCGCTTATTTGATGTGACATCACCTGAACTTTCTGAGCAGAGAATTCAACAACAGAGCGCTCTTTTGCGTTAACCAGAATATAGGCGTGGGCTTTTATCGTTGTCAGCAACTGCCCCACGTTATCGTGAAGTTCTCTGGCAAGGTAATTTCGCTCTTGCTCTTGAAGAAGAGCTAACTGCTTATCTATTTTGATGAGCTGCTTTTCTTTTGTTTTAAGCGCATTTTGCAGGTGCTTAAATTGATTTAACACCCTGTTCATTTCGGTAATATCTGAATGTGGTAGAGGCTGTGATTCCTTGCCTTCTCGTAGCTTAGATAACGCTTCAGCGAGCTGATTTAGCGGCACTAACCTTTGTTTAACCGCTACATTTAATGTAAATAGAAGCAGAACAAAAGTCGCAAAAAACAGCCCCGCTACCAAGGCAAAAAACGTAAGATTCTGAGTGAGCTCAGTAGTATCGGAAGGCGTAACGATAAGATACTGATTTTCCTGAATTGGGATGATAACGGGTGTCAGTGCATTGCGTTCAGATGTAGACATTGCTGAGGGCTGCTCTGCCCGAAGACGGCCCGTGAAATAATGGGCAGATAAGTGAGGACTAGGCTCTACAATTGCTTCGATATCAGCGACAGGGATATTGAGGTTTACCATTTCTCGCACTTGATTAAGCGCGCCGGTCATTTCTTCCTCTATATTATCCTGTATGTGGAAGTAGACCAGACAGGTAAAAACCAAAAAGCAGCCAATGAATACGGCCACTACAGCTGTAGATATTTTCGTAAAACCTGACATAAGCGCCCCTGCAAGCCTTTTATTACAGGGTTATGCTATACAGCATGCGCTCAAAAGCACATCCTGCAATAGGGGCGAATTCATCCTACCAAGGTAGGATGAACTCACTTTTTCAAGCATAGGTGTTACAAGTGAGGCAATAGGTACGCTTATTGATTACGTTCTACACGTTCATGTCAACGCTACTTATTAATGTTTAATTTACGAGCTGACTGCTAAACTGCCCGACTGCATCCACAACTTCCTTCGCGCCGTTTTGGATTTGCTCAATAACCTCACCCGCTTCGTTGGCGTAATTAAGCCCAGACTGTGCTTTTGCATCACCCTCATTCACAAGGCTTACGGCATCGGTTGCCAACGTTTGGTTGTGCTTAACCACATTAATAATTTCTTCCGTAGCCTCGGTAGTGCGCGACGCTAACTGGCGTACTTCGTCTGCCACTACGGCGAAACCTCGTCCCTGATCGCCAGCGCGCGCGGCTTCAATGGCAGCATTTAAAGCTAGTAGGTTAGTTTGCTCGGCGATGGCACTGATACTACCTATGATAGTGGCTATCTGCTGAGACTGGCTATCTAGCGCGTTTATTCCTTCCTTAGCTCTGTCCATTTGATCCGACAGCGAAGACATTTCAGAAAGCAATTCACTTACTACTTCCTTCCCTCGAGATGCAATTTGATCAGTAGTATTAGAAGAACGATAGGCAATATCAGCAGCATTAGAGATTGCGTTTTCTCTAGCAACTTGCTCAGTAATATCGGTAGCTAGTTTAACCACTTTATACATGCGGCCGTGAGAGTCACAAATAGGGTTATAAGTCGCCTCTAACCAAAAGCTATTGCCATGCGCATCAAAACGTTCAAAGCGCCCTGCAACAAATTCACCACGGGCTAGGCGGTCCCAAAAATTTTTGTATTCCATGGAATTAGCGTATTCAGTATCGCAGAATATTCTATGGTGCTTGCCCTTTATGTCGTTCAAACTGTATTTAACGGTTTTCAAAAAGGCTTCATTAGCGTCTTGAATTACACCATTGAGATCGAACTCAATCGCCGCATTAGATTTGTGTAAAGCGGCTACTAAATCTTCGTGTTCTTTCGACTTAGCGATGGTGCGCGTGAGGTCATTTAGGTTTACCGAGAATTTATGTATGTTGCCAGTAATATCGAAAATAGGCTCTACTACACCCCGCAGCCACGCCTCATCACCGTTTGCACGCACAAATTCTATTGCCCCCCAGTAGTGGACGCGCTGCTCAAGAGCATCTTTTAACTTTTTAAAATGGGGTGTGTCCCTTGCAATTTCAGGCACAAACTCAAAAAAGCGTTTACCTTTTACTTGAGACAGAGAGTAACCTAGTTCCTCTTCGAACATCCTATTGACCGCGTCAATCTCACCACGCTCGTTTAGGCGAAGAAAAATCATGTCTTCACGTAACCCGTCTCGCACTTGCTTGAGTATGTGTAGTTCCTCTTTAAGTGCTTCGTTTTCTTTAACTAAGTGTTTATTGAACATAGGATCTTCCCTGATAGAGAATGGCAGTAATATAATTTGTATCGGCAGTTATTAATCGTGTCTTAACTATAATTTGATAAACGTATACAAGAATCACAAAGCGTGATGCTTATGTTTGTTTTTTCGACAGTATCTTATGATCTAGTTTAGTCATGCAATAGATATAGCCTAGACCACATTCACCACTTGGGTTAAATGAATACAGACAAATTTCTTCGCTTTTATCCTGCGTTTTTTCACATATTTACTCAGCAAAAGACAGTAGATGATCGTCTAATTTTTTAGTCGAGAAATTTTGAATGGTATTGCGCAACTTTATCTGTAAGCCATTGTGTGAATACCTGAAAGCGTGCTTGAGAATGGGTTTCCTTGTGTGTGGCAAGCCAGAACGTACGCTTAATATGAATCTCGTTTTCAATGAGTCGAACTAAGCCTGGCTGAGTTTCAGCCATAAATTTAGGCAGAATGCCTACCCCTGCGCCATTTACAAGCATTTGATACTGCGCATTAATACTGGTGCTGCGCAGCGCACTTAGCTGTGACAGCGCGGTCTCTTCAATGAACTTCAATTGGGGGGCGTAAACCAAATCAGGCACGTAACTCACTAAATTGAACGCGGTGAGCTCTTGTAATGTTCGTGGTTCGTTGTCGCTGATAAGGGACTGATGGGTATAAAGATAAAGGTTATAGTCAGTCAGTTTTTGGGTAACCAGTAAGCCTTTACTAGGCTTTTCTAGCAAGATAGCCATATCGGCTTCCCGTTTATTCAGATTTAAAAAGCCGCTGGTAGCTACAAGCTCGATACTGATCCCCGGATATTGCTTCTTGAAGTCGGGTAGCAATGGCGCTAAAAACCAGCTACCGAAACCTTCGGAAACGCTTACTCGAATCGTGCCCGCTAAGTGGGAACGTTCATCACCTAATTCGTTTTGTGCCTCTAAAAAGTAATGCTCTGCTTTTTCAATATACGTAACCAACTCACTACCATGTGTGGTTAGCACATATCCCTTTTTCGTTAGCTCGAACAACTTACAGTTTAATGAGTCTTCCAGTTTTTTTACACGACGAATTAACGTGGTAGGGTCTACCTTCAAGCCTTTAGCTGCAATAGCTACACGACCATTTCTTGCCAATCCAAGAAACAAGCGCATGTCATCCCAATTCACTCAAACACCTGCATTTTTACAGCACCATACTGCAAGTATATGTATTGTCTTTGCAAACACAAGGTTTCAATATTGTTAAAAACCCTAGGAGCTATGTCATGAGAAAGATTGTTCACTTTATTGCAGGTAAAGATTTTGAGGATAGCAGCGAAAATACCGCGTCGGTATTTGCGCCTAACACAGGTGAAGTACAGGCTGAAGTAAGCTTGGCTAACACTTCAACGTTGGCCTATGCAATTGAAACAGCCCAAGCTGCTCAGGTTGAGTGGGCAGCAACAAATCCTCAACGACGCGCTCGTGTCATGTTCAAGTTTAAAGAGCTAGTTGAAGCAAACCGCGATCGCCTAGCCGCGTTGCTATCTAGCGAGCACGGAAAAGTGTTGGTTGATGCGCAAGGTGATATTCAGCGCGGTCTTGAAGTTATCGAGTTTGCCTGCGGTATTCCTCATGCGCAAAAAGGTGAATATACCGAAGGCGCAGGCCCGGGAATCGATGTCTATTCTATGCGCCAAGCACTGGGTGTAGTGGCAGGTATTACGCCATTTAACTTCCCGGCCATGATCCCAATGTGGATGTTCGGTGTGGCTATTGCCTGCGGTAACGCATTCATTCTAAAGCCATCAGAGCGCGATCCGTCAGTACCTGTTGAATTAGCAAAGCTTATGATTGAAGCAGGCCTTCCTGCAGGCGTGCTTAACGTTGTACACGGTAACAAAGAAGTGGTTGATGGTATTTTAACTCATCAAACTATTAAGGCTGTGAGCTTTGTAGGCTCTTCTGATATCGCTAACTACGTGTACGAGCGTGGTGCCCGAGCTGGTAAGCGCGTTCAGGCTATGGGCGGCGCGAAAAACCACGGTATCGTAATGCCTGATGCTGATTTGGATCAGGTGGTAACCGACTTAGTGGGTGCTGCATACGGCAGTGCCGGTGAACGCTGCATGGCGCTGCCGGTTGTCGTTCCGGTTGGCGATGAAACCGCTGAAAAACTTAAAGCCAAGCTTATTCCGGCTATTAAAGACATTATGGTAAGTCATAGTGAAGATCCTAATGCTCATTATGGCCCTGTGGTTACTGCTGCGCACAAAGAGCGCGTTGAAGGCTATATCGACCTTTGCATAGAAGAAGGTGCTGAGCTTGTTTACGACGGTAGAACCAGTCAGATCCCTGACGACAGTCAAGGCTACTTCATCGGCCCCACATTCTTCGACCACGTAACCAAAGACATGCGCTCATACCAAGAAGAAATTTTTGGTCCCGTGCTGCAAATGGTGCGCGCAAAAGACTTCAACGAAGCGGTTAACTTAGCTAGCGACCATCAATACGGTAATGGTGTTGCTATGTACACCCGTAACGGCCATGCGGCGCGCGAATTTGCGCAGCGCGTAAACGTGGGCATGGTTGGGATTAACGTGCCTATTCCTGTGCCAGTTGCTTATCACACCTTTGGTGGCTGGAAGCGCTCTGCATTTGGTGATACCAACCAGCACGGTATGGAAGGGGTGAAATTCTGGACCAAGGTTAAGACCATTACGCAGCGCTGGCCTGATGGCTCAGATACGAACGACAACGCCTTTGTTATTCCAACCATGGGCTAAGCGAGGAGATTATTATGACCACAGTTGCATTTATTGGCCTAGGAAATATGGGCTCAGGGATGGCAGTTAACCTGGTTAAGAACGATTACAACGTACTGGCCTTTGACTTAAGCGAAGTGGCGCTGGCAAAAGCCAAAGAAGCGGGATGCACTATCGCTCAAAGTACCGAACAAGCTGTTTCTGAAGCTGACATCGTTATAACTATGCTACCCGCAGGCAAGCACGTAAAAGATATCTATTCAAATCAGATCCTGGCTTCTGTACGAGAAGGCACCTTGCTTATTGACTGCTCGACCATTGACGTTGAAACGGCGAAAAGTGTGTCAAAACTGGCTGAGAAAAAAGGCCTTAAAATGCTCGATGCCCCGGTTTCTGGTGGTGTTGCAGCAGCCGCAGGCGGCACGCTCACGTTCATGGTTGGCGGCGATACTGACGCTTTCGATAAAGCGCAACGCGTTCTTGGTGCGATGGGCAAAAAAATTGTTCATGCAGGCGGCCATGGTGCGGGGCAAGCGGCGAAGATTTGCAACAACATGCTGCTGGGAGCGACTATGATTGCGACGTGTGAGAGTTTCCAGCTTGCCCGGAAACTTGGCTTAGATGCGCAAGTATTCTTCGATATCGCGTCAAATGCCTCGGGACAGACATGGTCAATGACCACCTACTGCCCAGTAAAAGGTGTGGGGCCACAAAGCCCTGCTGATAGCGATTTTGCTGGCGGTTTCGCTTCTGCGCTTATGCTCAAAGACTTGGGGCTGGCCATGCAGGGCGCGAAGGGCGTCAACGCGCAAGTACCTATGGGTGAGCTTGCTGCAAAGTGGTTTGAAATGCATTGTGAAGAAGGCAATGCAGGAATGGATTTCTCTTCAATAATCAACCGATTAGCATAAGAGAAAACCAACATTTCTCCGACGGCTACTTTCCCTCAGAAGAGGTGGCCTTCTTACTGAGCGAGTAAAGGATTTTACTCGCTCTTTTTTTATTTCAACTTATATCAGTCCACACAGATAATTACCCACTCAGATGGCGCTGTTGTTACATTCGCTAACCCCCGTACCAAGCGGGATTATTCCTTTGTTATTTGGTGTTCCCTTTTCACCATCAAAAATCCACTTTTAGGTGACTTATTCGTTCTCACCAACCTGATTAAAACAAGCTGATTCGATGTTAGGTCTACATCTTGCAGTCCGCTATTTCAACGAAGAAATTTACACTGCACTAAAGGGCTAAATTTTATACCCCCTTATGCAAAGCGATACTTTTTTAACCGTAAAAATATTATACGTTTTAATGACTTACTTAATTCACTAAGCAATTTCACTAAACAAATTGGTTCTTCGTGCCGCTCATTTAAAGCAAGCTTGAAGAAGCAGGGTGTCGCTAATTTCGAACGTTCAACTTCCTAAATTCAGTAAGTAAAAATAAAAGGAACACACTATGAAAAAGCGTATTGTTGCCGCTTCGACGGCAATTGTAGCTATTGGTTGTATTTTCGCCTTTATCGATACTACGTCCTCGGGCAAAAAAGAGGTAGTAGCGACCAAAACGGAGTCAAAATCGGTTGGTAACGGAGGCGCTGTTGAAAAGCAACGAAACGGCAAAGTGCTATCGACAGGTGTCGATACCTTCAAACCGAAAAATAAAGCCGACTTAAAAGCTCAGGCTGTAACTAACACCAACGGTAAGTCAGAGAAAGATACCATCGTCTGGACGACATCAGAAGAAGGTAAAAAGGTACTTCAAGCAGAAGGCCATATTCCCGCTGATGTGACCGATGAAGCTTACATTGAGCTTGATCGTGAAGAATTAATGACGGTAGAAGTTGGCGAGTATCTCGATTTATACATCCCACAGTTCGGTGGCAGTTACACCGGTGAAGTTGACCACGTTGTCACTCATCCAAACGGCGACCGCACTGTAGAGGCGCATATCCCAGGTGCGGGCTCTCTCTACGCTGCCGTTATAACGCTTGGCGAAAATGCTACCTATGGAAACTTAGCCACGCCTCGCGATGTGTTTGTGCTTGAAGGCAACGATAAATACGCATGGATCGCGCCGAAGTCTTCAATGATGCAAAACCACATCGAACGCGAACCCGACAGTGAGCGCCCGCTTAGTGACGATAACGCTGAAGAAGTCTTCGATCTCGGCCAAAACTAATCCCCTAGTGCCTGTTGAGCTTCACAGGAAATTCAACAAGCTCAAATAAAACAACAAGAAGGAAATAAAAATGAAACACACATTTAAGTGTTTAACGGCAATGGCAGTTTCACTGCTTTGTGCAACATCAGTAACAGCAGCCACCATCGATGTAATGGTGCTTTACACCCAACCTGCTGCAAACAATGTGTCTAATATCGACACTAAAATTAACCAATACATTTCACACGCCAACCGTGTTTATCAAAATAATGCTATAGATTTACAGTTGCGTTTAGTGGGCGCTCAGTCTTCTGCTGCTACATCTAGCGACCTACAACCCACTGAAAGTGCATTAGATTTGTTAACTGATAGCAGTGGTGTACAAAACGCGCGAACCTCTAACGGCGCAGACATGGTTGTGCTTCTAGGTAACCGTGAAAACATTTACGAAGGCGGCCAATTGGCAGGCTATGTGTGCGGTATTGGCTGGGTAGGCCAAGGCAACAACGGTACATTGTACTCTAGTTCGCAAAGTCGTATGTACAGCATCAGCGCCGTTGATTGCGGGTTATCTACATTCGTTCATGAGCTTGGTCACAACATGGGCTTAGGTCACTCTGTGCGCCAGGGTTCAGTTGGTGGTGTTTATAGTGACGGTATAGGACACGGCGTTGATAATAACTTCTCAACTATCATGGCCTACCCTCAGGCATTCGGTAGTGCTACCCAGCTAGATTATTTTTCTGACCCTTACTGGTCGGGCTGTAATGGTCAAGCGTGTGGTGTTGAGAATGAGTCAAATGCTTATCGTGCGGTAAACGCGGTCATCAACCAGATCGCTAATTACTATTAAGTAAATAAGCAATTAGGGGATACGAGGGGAAAGCGATAATGCTTTCCCTTCAATTCACTAATAAGTTCATCTACTTTTTTGGCTGGTTAAGCATGTCGTCATAAGCATCCATTTCCCAAGGAAGTTCACCTGGACTGGTATCAAGGAAATGCAAGTAGCTTTCAAACTGGTCTAAGATATCCTTGGCGATACTCTCCTTATCATAGCCATAAATATCGTAGGCTTGACCGCCGCGTCGAAGGAACACTTCAGCACGAAAGTACTTTTCCGACTCGTCATCTTCCGAGCGCAGCTCTGCGTAGCTAAACCCTGGTACTAAATACTCGGTCATGCGAATGTCGTAGATAAAGTCCATATGATCGTGACGCTCAACAGTGAAGGTGGCTCTTCCCGTTTCCTCATCAAGTCTAACGAACGCCTCCCACTCTCGCGCTTTCAAAGCAGCCTGAACGTCTTTCATCCCTGCAATCACCGTTTTATCAATAAATTCATGCACCTCGTTTCGACTCGGGTAATCGACCATTGCGGCAAACCGGCCTTTAAGGCTAGTTGTCCGACCATGATTTCTATTCAGCGTATTTGCCGTCAAACTATTATTTCGATAGCCCTCGATGACAAGTGCACGCCACAGACCAGCTGCAGACGCTAGCATTATGAAAGCAAAAGGTAAGGCGCTTGCTATGGTCATCGTTTGCAGGGCATTCAGTCCACCTGCCAACAGCAACACTGCTGCAACGGTTCCTTCCAAACACGCCCAGAATATGCGCTGCCATACCGGACTTTCTTCTTTCCCCCCAGAAGCAAGCGAGTCGATAACCAGCGATCCTGAATCTGATGAGGTCACAAAAAACGTAATGATTAATAACACGGTCAAACCTGACATGATTGACGCGCCGGGCAACAAGTCGTAAAGCTTGAACAAAGCTACGGCTTCGTTTTCCTGTACATCACTAATAAGCGTTGTCATCCCTTGGTTCATAATGGCGTTTAACGCTGTGTCACCAAACACGGAAAACCAAAGGAAAGTAAACATGGTAGGCACTAGCATTACACCAAACACAAACTGTCTAATGGTCCTGCCTCGACTTATTTTGGCGATAAACATGCCTACAAACGGCGCCCAAGCGATGGTCCAGCCAAAAATAAACAGGGTCCAGTTCCCTATCCAGTCACTACGACTGTAAGCTTGAAGGTTAAAAGTGCGCTCGATAATACCGTTGACATAACTCCCTGTGTTTTGCAGAAAGGTCTCTAAAATATGAACGGTTTCCCCCATGACAAAAACTGTACCCATAAGAGATACAGCCAAAAGCATGTTCAGAATAGAAAGTCGCTTGATGCCTTTATCCATTCCCGCAATAACCGATATTGTTGCGGCTATCGTCACTATAGCGATAGTACCTACCTGTACCATGATGTCGATGGGGATATCACCGGACAGATAGTTAAGCCCCGCATTGATTTGCGTAACAGATAGTCCAAGGGTAGTGGCGATACCAAACAGTGTTCCTAGAATGGCAAATACATCTACTGCATGACCTATTGGGCCATAAATCTTATCTCCTATCAGCGGATACAAAGCAGAGCGAATAGATAGGGGCAAACCATGACGAAAAGCGAAATAGGCAAGCACCAAGCCCACTAACCCATAAATCGCCCATATGTGGAAACCCCAGTGAAAAAACGCGATTTGCATAGCTTGTTTCGCCGCATCAACAGTTTCAGCCGATCCTGCTGGCGGTGAAGAATAGTGTAAAACAGGCTCTGCCACGCCAAAATAGAGCAGCGCTACCCCGTAGCCCGCAGAAAATAACATTGAAAACCACTCAGGAAAGCTATATTGAGGCTCAGCATGATCGGGCCCCAATTTGATATTCCCCCAGCTAGATGATGCAATCGATACGATAAAGACCAAAAAGATCGCCACCGACAGCATATAGAACCAACCGAAGCTTTCGGTGATCCATGCCAGTGTACTGTTAAAAGCTTCGGCGGCGAGTTCGGGGTTACTGATTGTTCCGATAACCAGAAGCAGAATAATGGCAACGGCGGGGAGAAATACAGGAAGAAGAATGGTGGAGTTGTTTACTTGACCTTTCATAGCAAATCCCTTTTCACTTACAGGTAAACTAATAACCTGCGAAAGTTTAAACACTTTCTTTTGTTACTAGCGGAGAGCGGGTTTGGTTCAGGTTAGTCCAGATTTAACAAGGTGGTGTAGATCTCAGAACTTGTTTAAAGCGCTAACTGCAAAAAGTTAGCTAGAAAGAAAAAGGGTTCTACTTGGTTTTAATTTAGAAAACAACAAGCAGAACCCTTTTAAAGTGCTTTTTATGTCATCGGGCTTTTAGTGATGCCCACCACAACAGCCACCTTCATGCTCAGCCCAGTTTTTGAGTTTGGTGGTTTTACCTATGCCCGGGTTAAAGCTGTTGGTTGGGTCAAGTTCGCGATAGAAGTTCTTAAGAGCGTCTTTGGCGAAGTACTCATGACCCACGTTGTGCTCTGCAGGATACTCAGCACTTCTAGCATCAAAGGTTTCAAGGATTTTTCCTTTTAGCACTTTCGCGTCGGCGCCTTTCTTCAATACATAGTTTTGGTGCATTACGTGGCAAAACAAATGACCGTAATAGAGTTTGGTATCTATCTGGTCGTCTATTTCTTTAGGCAACACTTCAAACCAATCAGGGTCGTTACGGCGAAGCGCAACGTCTATGGTCATCATGGCACCCACTTCTTTGCTGTGCATTACGTGGTAACGACCTATTGCTCCACCGGCAACAAAACGATGTAAAATCGCTTTATCAGCTTCGTCTTCTGTACACTCAAAGTAGCTGCCGTCGTTGGTTTTAAAGAATTCATCAAGGTAAGCTCTGGCCTCATCTACCCCATCGTTACTCATTTCCAAAATCCAGTGATGCTGATATTTGTCCCTAAACGCTTCCATGCGCTTGGGTAAGTGATTAGGAAAAATATAGCTCATGTACTGCATGACGCGGTCTGACATCTTGTTGGGTAAAAAACCCAACTTGTCAGTAAATGCATCGAATTTGCGTTTAAACGCAAACAGTTTTGGAATGAACTTCGCCCCAAGCTTGCTGATAACGATAAACATATCTTTGCCGTATTTCTTCGACACGTCGTAGCAATCGCGGTGAAGGTACTCACCCGAGTCAGGCAAGTTCTCAAAGGTAGAAAGAATGTCGCGACGAACTTTGGTAAACACTGCAGCGTCGTTAGACCCCACATAAAATACCTGCTTTTTCTCAGGAATAGGAAACGTGTCTAGCCTCACTGCGAACACGGCAAGTTTACCCGCACAGCCTGAAGCCTCATGAAGTCGCCTGCCGTCATTGTTGAAACGCGATGGCGTGTTAGAGTCAACGTCTCGTACACGTTCGTCATATTCATTATCTGAGGCGCGAGCGTCGGGGTGCTGTACATCAGTTTCTTTATAACGCTTGTTTTCAAGATTATTTAAAATCTCTTCTGGTTCGCTACCTAGATTGATGCCAAGGTTGTTTACTAAAGATAACTTGCCGCTGGCATCAATTTGCGCAAAAAGAGCAAGCTCGGTATAGGCAGGGCCTCTCTTTACTAAAGCGCCACCGGAGTTATTGCAAATACCACCCACGATAGAAGCACCAATGCACGAAGAGCCAATAACCGAATGTGGCTCTCGACCGTAAGGCGCAAGCGTCTCTTCCAACCCAAACAAAGTGCTACCCGCTAAGCCAACAATTTGCTTTCCATTGTCCACCAGCTGAATCTCATCAATTCGCATGGTGCTTATGATAACAAGAGGCCTATCGTAATCTTTACCGTCTGGCGTAGAACCACCTGTCAATCCTGTATTTGCCGCCTGCATAATTACCGCAACATCGGCTTCAACACAAAGCTTCAACACGCGCCAAATTTCGACCAATGTCCCCGGTCTTACTACCGCGAGCGCCTCACCTGCGCCAAAGCGAAACCCTTTGGTATAAGGCTGCTTCTTCGCTTTATCAGTTAACAAATAGGCTTGCCCTACTACATCGCGCATAGATGCAATCAAAGACTGAGTGTCAACATTTACGGTCATGGTTCTCTCTGTGTGTTGAAGTTTTGGAAGGATTAGCTTGGTGATGAACTATACACTAACGTCATTTTTAACAAAGGGGGCAAACGTTTTTTATAGAGATAATTTACTTATATTTAATTCACCGATTACTTAAAAAACAGCTTTTTTTAAGCAAAATTAATATAAGTTTTTCACTGTTACATTTTGTTACGCTTTGGCGCCGCAAGTAAGACCACAGGAGTATTGTAAAGCTATTGTATAGTTCGTAAGGTTGATGTACACGAAAAGGAGCTTTCATGTCACACCAAGCGTTCGTTTTAACAAAAAGTAGTTTCTCGGAAAATACTAAAAAGGATGGGGCTTACGAACGATTCCTTAGTATTTTGCCTTCGTGTGGATTTAACGTTACGACTGGCGCTATCCACCCGCCTAGAAGCGTGCTCAACAACACTTATACCTTCTTCATTGATGCACAGTATTGTGACCCTGCCGCTATGTTCAGCTTGCCGGTCGTTAACGATTACCCTGAATTAAACAAGGTGATTTTCAACGTGCCAGAAAGTAACATCGACTTTCATTACGCGGCACTTCAACACGGTATCAATGGGGTGTTTCATATCGAAGATAGTTTAGAGTTGTTAGTTAGAGGTGTTCAGCAGGTTCAGGCAGGAAACAAATGGTTTAGTCGCGAAATTATGAGCCGTTATATTGATGCCAATCTAGTACCAAAAACTAAGCCCGTTGCTGCGCTTCAATCGTCAACGACTGTCTTAACCAAACGAGAATTGGCCATTACACGAAAAATTGCCGATGGCGCACAGAACCAAGAAATTGCAGATTGCTTGCATATCAGTGTGAATACGGTGAAAACACACGTATACAGCATATTCAGGAAAACAGAATGCAGAAATAGGGTTGAACTCATCAAATGGTTCGACCATCAGTTTAGCCAGCCCCAGCAGGTAAGCTACTAAACTGACGAGCAATGTAAGTTAAAACACTGTATGGCGCTTACGCTTTGGCGCGCCATACTCCTTTCTCCATTCCTTGTAATACTAATTCACTCACCGCTTTCTCTATGCTTTGTTTAACGCATTCAAACATGGGTTCGTTAGTGGTGTAACCCGTCTCTGCTTCAAGCAAGCGCTTTAAAGAAACGTATCTGAATAACCCCGCTCTAATCTCTTGGCTAAGCACCTTTTTAGATGTAGAAACTGATACCAATACTTGACCCGTTCTTACGTCAACCGCGCGCATATATATAGAAATTTGATCTTCTCTAAACAGCTCGCTCGCGCCGATACCAAAGTACTCAACGCCAGCCCCGCCAGTACGAATATTGGTGTCGTAGCTAATTATGCCGCCTTCTATAATAATTCTAGCAGTCGTGAGTGGCGGTAAATCGCCCCCGCTTTTTTCGTCGGCCCGGATAATTTTTCTTTCAGTAAGAATATTTTGTAGCCCTTCGCGCTCAACAGGCAAAAACCACGATGTTTCACTTAGGGTTTGTACAAGGATAGACGTAGCCCCTTGAGTCACTGCAGTTGAAAAAGAGCTCGCTCCCGTACTCGGTTTATATTGCCCAGTTTGATCTCTAAACGCATAAACGGAAACCGGAATTTGCCCCATGGGTGCCGGTAGGCTTTTGACTTCAGAAAGGGTGGCGCTATCTTTGATAATATCCGCAGCCGTAGTATCAGGCGGGATTGTATTTGTGATGGACTGGCAACCAGTTAGTGCCAGAGCCAATAATAAATAAACGGTACTTCTCATGTGTTTCCCTACCCAAACCGTGGAATTTCTACAATGGTGACTTCACCAGTCAATAAGTTAGTAATGTTGACGACTATGCTGTCAGGATTACTTGTTATAAGCTCAACCTGGAAGTCACCGCTAACAAAAATACTATCTTGGTTGAAAATACTGTCTATCGGATTGCCATCTTCGTCGTATTCTTGCTCGCCAAAAGCGATATCTGTAATTTCACGAACGATGCGATTTATATAGGCACGCTCTAGTGACTCTTGAAGACGCTCATCATAGGAGCGCTCGCTTAGAGAAGCACTATGCGCATTTTGTGAATTTGCTTTACTTAATAAAAATGAACCGTTGAGTGGGTTGCCACCAAAAGACGGGTTTATTGGCTCATAAACTAATTCAGTTGCCTGCGTTATTGCAGGCGCTACTGCCGTCGCCGCTGCAAGCGCTGCAATTACAATTTTTTTCTTCATTACCATTCGTCCCCTGCTAAATCTGGGCTTCTACTGTCTATACTCGCATTTGCTACTGCGTCTAATACCAACATGATTGCTTGCTGCACTTTCTCATCTATTGGAACTTGCCTACGCCCCATATAAGTTTGGTAAACCACTTTGTTGTCGTAGATTACTGATAGCAAGGTACCTGCTTGAGGCACTATGATTTCTTTGACTACCAGGTTTTTACCTGAGCTGTCGGGAACCTCCCGCCAATATTGACTAATTCGAGAAGCAAATTCGTGCCCTTGGCGGCTTATACTGTTATCGAGCAGTAACCCGCCTAAGCGAATTTCTTCCGCGTGAATCGGAGAAAAGAGCACACCTAAAACTAGTGTAAGAAAGGAGAATCGATACAGATACTTCATTTTATTGAACTGAGCCGGGCACTCGCCCGGCTATTCACTTTGTACGTTAGTACATTTACATCTGAACAACGGTAGCTACGTTGTAGTCACCAACCTGCGTAACACTTACCGTGCCGCCATTGCCAGTGATGCTACCTGTAACTAAGTTGTCGTTACCCATTTGCGTAACTTCAAAGGTATTCATATCGCCTGAAATAACAAACTGCCCACCCGTTTCGTCCGTTACCCAGTTTCCAACACCTTCTTGCATAACACTAACTATATTTTCGTCACCGTTAACCAGCAGGTCTAGTAAGTTAAGCTCACCTGTTTGGGAAACCATAATTTCGTTGTAGCTTGAAGTAACATTGCTAGCTAACTCAACTGATGCCGTATTTTCAATGCCCTCTTGCGACATTTCGATGATATTGCCATCTGCATAGTAAGTTGCATCACCAATACCGGCTTGCGCTAACGCCAAGTTAGCATCACCATCCTGTTCAATCTCAACCGTATTAAACAGGCCATCAAAGTTTACTGTGCTGATTTCGTTGCCATCACCTACCTGGGTTAAGTCGAACTCGTTTAATAAGCCAATCACGCCAGCGTAAGCCGTATTTCCTTCGCCCACTTGGTTAATTTCGAACGTATTAGATGCTCCGCCGACAGTTTCAACGGTAGCAAGGTTTACATCGCCAATTTGGTCAACATTGACTTCGTTACCCGAACCTTCAAACACGCCAGTGGCAATTTCATTGCCATCGCCGTCTTGTTCGAACTCAAGCACATTAGCATCGCCAACCATGGTCCAACCGATAACGTTCTGATCGCCATCTTGGTCAATTTCAACTTCATTGTCAGAACCAATTACAGTTAAATCTGAAATGTTGTAGTAACCATCTTGAATAACGTCAATTACGTTAGCATCGCCGCTTAGTTCGCGAACATAGGATTCGTGCCAGTCACCGCTTTGATCAACAAAGATTGTGTTGTCGTTACCAGAAATCGCGTTATTAGCCCAGTTTCCGCCGTCGCCTTGATATACTGATAGCGTATTGCCGCTACCCACTATGCTATTTATTGAGCGGTTGAAGATAAAGCCAATGGGGCCGCCGTCACCTAATTGAACAAGTGAAACCGTGTTGTCATCACCCTCAACTACGAAATCAGCCGTGCTGCTTAAGCTATCTTGCTCTGATTCCAAGAAGTTGCCGTTGCCAGTCACACTTGCAAAAAAGGTGTTACCCGATTGCATTTGCGATGCAAGCACTTCGTTAGCGTCACCAGTTACCTCTACAACGATAGCGTTAAGGTCGCCTTCTTGGCTTAATACTGATTCATTACCTACTTCGTTTCCCTCTGGTGCCGTTTGAGTTAGCGTAATTTCATTGCCTTCTGCCGCTGCTACAAAATCTGCTGTGGCGTTAAAATCGACAGTTTTAGTTGCAGGAACTTCTTGAGCTGACGCCCATCCTGACGCTGCGACTAAAAGCAATGCACTAGCTATTTTTGTTTTTTTCATTTTCACATTTGTCTCCCTATGGCAATCACATCATTCTTGATATTGTGTGATGTTAATTACCATTTCGTTCCCTATCTGATAAACAGTGAAAGACTGCTCACCTAATTGATTAACATTGGCAACATTGTCGAACCCGTCTTGAATAATTTCGAAATAGTTGTTGTTATTTTGCTGCAGCAAATTCACAACGTTGCCTTCACCAAGTTGAGTGATGATAGCTTCGTTATTACTGCCGTTTTGAACAACGTTCGATAGGTTGGCGCCGTTGCCGCTTTGGATAATGTTAGTTATGTTATTCAGCCCAAACTGACTGACAGCAATGAAGACCGTTTCATCGTCTATCGTAATAGCTTGAGCATTCAGACTCATTGAAAGAGAAGATTCCACCATGTCGGAGCTTGTTGATAAATCAGACTGTTGGGCATAGACAGAAGAGTTGACGGTTAGAAGACCACACACCGCTGAAGCTAAAAGCGAAGAGGCTTTTAATGCTCTTACGTTTTTGGCGCATTGGGATTTTTTAACCTTTAATTTCTTATCCATTAGAACGACTGCTTCCTTGATTAACAACAAAGGTGACCCTTCTATAAAACGCCTTAAAAGCGAGAGAATCCATCACCATTAAGTTGTATTTATTGCAATCGAAATAACATCATTATGCGCTTCATTAGCGTTCTTGCGGTTAAAGCTAATACCTTAGTACTAGTTTTGTTTAAAAATCACACCAAAAAAATTTATTGGTAAGACCTCTTGATGAAAATAGGAGACAGCGCCTCGTTTTGGGTACGCTGCCTAATAATTAAGTACCACATTACTCATTATTTATAGTAATGGCCTAGTGGTTAAGTTGTATTTTTGTACTATTTTTTGCGTTAAGGGTGGCAGGTTTTAAAATTTGCGTTATAAGTTTTAACCGTTAGTTATATCAGACCGAATGAGAAGGTTTCGTAATTAAAGCATTATTGCTAATTATGGAATCTAACTATGAAAACAACGCCTTTTAAAACAGGCCTTTCAGCACTGTCATTAGCCCTACTTCCGCTAATGGCTTCTAGCCACGCACATGCTGCGAAAGCCGAAATTTTCGATGACAGCGTTATTGTTGTATACAAAGAAAATGTGAGCAAAGCGGAAAAAATGCGCGCTCGTTCATCAGTGGGCGCAAGAATCAGCGACGCTAATCGCGATGAGGTTGATGATCGCTTCGCCAACCTTCTAAATGGCCGCATTGCCAAACTTCAACTTCGTGGAAAATCGGTTAAAGACGCCATTGAAACGTTAAAGAAAAACCCGGCGGTTAAAATTGCCGAGCCAAACTTTTTATATCGCAAAGCATTAATTCCTAACGACCCGTCTTACGGTGATTTGTGGGGCTTGGATAATACCGGGCAAGCAGGCGGCACAACTGATGTAGATATCGATGCACCAGAAGCATGGGATATTACAACAGGTGATAGCGATGTAGTGATAGGTGTTATCGATACCGGCGTTGACTACAACCATGAAGACCTTGCAGATAATGCATGGGTAAACCCAGGTGAAATCGCCGGCAACGGTATTGATGATGATGGCAACGGCTACATTGATGACGTTTACGGAATTGATACAGCAAACGGTGATACCGACCCTATGGACGATGATTCTCATGGTACGCACGTAGCTGGGACTATTGGCGCTGTGGGCGGAAACGGTATAGGTGTAGTTGGCGTAAACCACGATGTGTCTATCGCTGCCTGTAAATTCCTCGGTGCAGATGGAACGGGGTCAACCGCTGGCGCTATCGAATGTATTGATTACTTCACCGACCTGAAAGAAAACCGTGGCGTCAACGTAAAAGCTACGAACAACAGCTGGGGCGGTGGCGGCTACAGTGAAGCGCTAGAGACAGCTATTGAAGTGGCAGGCCAAGCTGGAATTTTGTTTGTTGCTGCAGCAGGTAACTCTGGTTCAGACAATGACAACGTCGACAACTATCCGTCTAACTATGTCACTACAACAAACAGTTTATTGGCAGTTGCAAGCCACACTAGAACTGACGGCGATAGCGGCTATTCATACGGTCTGGAAACGGTGGATATTGCAGCGCCAGGTACAGCTATTTTATCTACTATACCGGGCGACGGCTACGCCGCATACTCTGGTACATCAATGGCTACGCCACATGTTGCGGGTGCAGCGGCCCTTGTATGGTCGTTAAACCCAGAGCTTACGCCGTCAGAAATGAAAGAGCTGTTAATGACTACCGGTGAAACGAGTCTTTGGGCTGACGGTCGCACAGTTTCAGGCAACCGTCTTAATGTGCTAAATGCATTAGAAGAAGCCGACCCAACACCTGGCTTTAAACTAGGCATCACACCAGGCTCAGCGGAAATTGAGGCGGGTGAAGCTTATACTTTCACTATTGAAGTTGGTTCAATTGCTGGCTACGAAGAAGAAGTGCAGCTTTCTCTTGCCGAAGAAAGTGACATTGCTTATTTAAGTGCTAACACGGCAATGCCTGGCGACACCGTTACGCTAACAGTAGAAACCTCTGAAGATACCCCTTGGGGCGCTTATAGCTTTACTGTTAATGGTGTAAGTGGCGAAATTGAAAAGTCTAAATCCGCCAACCTTTACGTTTACCCGCAAGGGCTAAACGAATTCCCTTACGCATATTCAGGCGATGCTGTACCTACGTTACCGAATGAAGAAGATCCAGATGATGTAGGCGTTGACCTAGTGATAAACGTACCGGATGACTTAACGGTGTTTGGTATGCAAGCCTCGGTAGATATTACGCATACATATAGCGGTGACTTAGTGCTATCACTCACTTCTCCACAAGGAACAACTACCGTTCTGCGCCAAAACCAAGGTGGTGGTACAGATGATATCGTTGAAAGCTACAACACTGATGCCTTTAACGGCGAAGTGGCTACCGGCGATTGGACCTTAAACGTGCTTGATACCTTTAACGGAGATAACGGTACCGTTAACACATGGAGCCTAGTAGTTACCGGTATTGGTGAAGTAGGACCAACACCGCCAAACTCTGCATTTACTTATGACGCTTCAGGTCTATCAGTGAGCTTTACTAACAATAGTAATGACGTTAATGACGACATTGTTAGCTACAGCTGGGACTTCGGTGATGGTGCGACTTCAACAGAAGAGAACCCAACTCATGAGTACGCAAGTACAGGCGCCTATGATGTAACCCTTACGGTTACCGACTCTGAAGGCCAAACTGGCGTTTCAACAGAGACAGTGTCGGTTTCAGACAGTAATATTGTTGCAGAAATTGACCGCGCTATGCTTTCTCGCTTCGGCTCACTACGTGTAGACTTATCTTACAGCGGCTCAATGGCTGATACTGTAATGATTTATCGCAATGGTGAACTACTTGAAGAAGTAAGCAATACTGGTCGTTATCGCGATAGAAGCCGTGGCGTTCAGCCTGGCGAATATACCTATATGGTGTGTGATGAAACCTCTGCATGTTCAGCGCCAGTGACGGTAAACCTTTAATACCGCGTTTGGTATTGCTATTACACGCATAGTAGTTCTTAGCATTTAGCATGCTAAACACTAAAGCTTAAGTAACTGCCGGCCATGGATAGGCCGGCTTTTTTATGCACAAAATTGAATACACCACCAATCTAAGCCATCGGCTTATTCCCTATAAGCCAAATACAACGTAAACTTGATGCATTAAGAAATAGATTGATTTTTTCATGCACATACTCCTCATTGATGACCATGAAATTGTAAGGGACGGCATTAAGACTCTCATCGAGCAAGAGTATGGCTGGCACGTTGCTTACGCTGTAAGTTCATTAAGCGCACTCCCCGCCTTCGCATCTTTAGACGATATAGATGTGGCAGTTTTGGATATTTCCTTAGCCCAAGAAAATGGTTTTGACACGCTTATCAAAATTAAGAAAGAGGCGCCATTTGTTAAATGCTTGATGCTAAGCATGTACGATCACGTAGGTTATATTAGTAAAGCACTTGAACTTGGCGCTGATGGCTATGTTACAAAAAGTGCCGCTACGAAAGAGTTAATGGACGCGCTGGAGTCGCTAGAAAAAGATGAAAACTACCTCAGCTCAGATATCAGTAAAAAATTAGCGTTTGGCGATAAGCGTCTGACTTCCATTCTTACAGAAAGAGAAAAGGAAGTTTTTTTACTACTAGCGAAAGGTTTCCAACCTAAACAAATTGCCTATCACATAGATACTGCGCCAAAGACAGTCATGGTTCACAGAACTAATATTTACAAAAAACTGAATGTTACGTCTCAATTTGGCTTGCTTCGCATAGCATTAGAAACCGGATACTTAGATGTATCTGATGTCATTTATGATGACACCTTAGTCAAAGCGGATTAATGAATATTACACGGTATATCAACACTACCTATTTGATGATGGGTTTGATATATACCGGTCTATTTCATAGCGTATGGCTATTTAGCACCCAATTTGAAATTATATCAGGGACTGTGAGTTGGTATTTACCCGCTGGCGTTCGCTTGGCCGCCTTTTTGTTATTACCGTTAGCAAGCTGGCCCTTATTGCTTTTTTCAGAAAAGTTAATCCACTTCATTTTATTTCACCCAGGGGGCGTTCTTGATAACACCGCCTTTTTAAGCGGAAGTGTTGGCTGGTATTTAGTGCACTTATTCATATCGCCCGCGGTAGTTTGCGGATGTGTTTATGTCTTTAGACGCCGTTTTGCAGCACCTTATTTCGATAATGTCCGCAGTACCCTTGCCACCTTGGCATTCGGCATGCTGATAAGCGTAGCGCTAGGGACAGTGTTTCTAGGCAGACGGGCTATTGAATTACAAACTGACGTAGCGGCTTTTCTTTCTATTTTGTTCGATTTCTCTCTTGGTGACTTTGTAGGAATTATCGTCCTTTGCCCCCTTCTATTTGCGCTATACACTCGCCAGTATATTAATAAAAACGAATCAACACTGTTTATAACCGTAGGAACATGGTTACTTACTTTAGTTTTCAGTAGTTATCTTTACTCTCAAAATATTAATATCAGCTATCAAATTAAATACATTGCGGTATTTCCAGCCCTTTTCTTATCGTATCGCTATGCTGTGTTCGGTAGTGCGCTATCTTGTTTGTTTATTGGGATTACAGCGTTTGTGGTAGCCAGTCAGAGCGCTTTACCTCCCATAGAGCATCAATTTTATATTTTAGCGCTATGCGTAAGTTGCCTCATCCTAGGGTCTTCTATCAACCAGTCGAATAAATTGAATAAAAAACTGGCTCGAAACAACGAAGACCTTGAAATTGCAGTGCAAAACGCACAAGCCCTCGCGGCCAAGCTAGTAGCAGTACAAGAGGATGAAAGAAAGCGTTTATCTCGCGATCTGCACGACGATTTTGGCCACCGCATCGTTGATTTAAAACTCCAGTTATCACTAATTGACACAACCAAAGACCACGAGATATTAGTCGGCAAGATAGATGCTTTGTATCAGGCAATGAAAAAGAGCCTAGGCGGTTTACGCCCCTCTGGCATCGACACTCTTCCCATCGAGAGCGTTATTGAACGCTCCGACATCACAACTACGCTTAAGCGCGCAAAAATAGATTTTTCTTTCAATCTTAGCGGTACGCCTATTACTTTTAAGCCCGAGCAGAAAATACATATCTATCGCATAGTTCAGGAAGCGGTAACTAATAGCATCAAGTACGCTGATGCGAAGACACTTTCTATTGATATTTCCTATGAGTCGCAAAGTGCTACCTTCACTGTAGCAGATGATGGTGCGGGTATACCCGAAACCATTGAGGATTCAGTTAACGCTCAGCCCACCCTCGGCCTGCTTTCCATGAGAGAGCGCGCTAAGTTGATAGATGGAGCCCTCAATATAAGCCGCGATTACCCAATGGGGACTGTGGTACGCCTTTCTATTCCTATAAACAAAACCCAATAACGTTTTCTACCAATTTAACTCAAGCACAAATTGGACTTACCAATAAGCATAATAACACCTGCATTATTGTCATTTCATTCGTTCTTGTTGGCACTCTAACCACCCTCTTTCGAATTGCAACCAAAAGCAATAAAATTCAAGTATTTATATATGAGTAAAGTTTAACACCGCTATACATTTGAAGATGAATTTATAAAAGCATGACAAAAAACACACAAAACAGGTAGACCAATTAATTTTATTAACCTAAGATTGGTTATACACAATGTAATACAACACAAAGAGTTATTGTTATGACGAAGAAAGTAGCACTGGTAACTGGAGCAACAGGCGGCATCGGATTTGAAGTTGCTAAAAGACTTGGCCAAGACGGTTTCATTGTTGTTTTAAATGGCATTGAAGACGATAAGGGCGCAGAGCGTGTAAAAGAGCTTAGCGACTTAGGTATTGAAGCAGAATACTATGGCTTTGACGTTACAAGCGATGAAGCCGTTGATAAAAACGTAAAAGCGATTGGCGATAAATACGGCAAGATCGACGCCGTCATTAATAACGCCGGCGGCCTTGGCGGACGCAGCCCAATGGAAGAGATGACAACAGAGTTTTATCGCTTTGTTATGGCACTGAACCTTGATAGTGCGTTCTTCGTTTCTCGTGCAGCTATTCCTTATTTAAAGAAATCTGACAGCGGCTCTATCGTAAATTACACATCTAATGCTGGTTGGAACGCTGGTGGCCCTGGTGCAGGTATCTATGGTGTTTCAAAAGGTGCGGTACATACTTTGACCCGTGCACTTGCTAAAGAACTTGCACCAGCTGGTATTCGTGTAAATGCTGTTTCTCCTGGCACCATTGATACGCCTTTCCATGCGCAAATTAAAGCGACTAAGCCAGAAGTATTTGCTTCTTGGAAAGATAACATCATGCTTGGTCGCCTAGGACAGCCTGAAGAGGTCGCGTCTGTAGTGTCTTTCTTGGTAAGTGAAGATGCGTCATTTATTACTGCCGAAACCGTTCAAATTGGTGGCGGTCAGGCACTAGGGATTTAATCGTCACGATGTTTCCTGATAAACCACTTACAGAAGACAACCTGAAAACGCTTTCGAATACCCTGGTTAACGCACGCAAGCAAGCCACTGTATTAGAAACTTTTCCAGGTGATGTTCCGACAACTTTGGACGCGGCCTACCGCGTTCAAGACATGTCGCTTGAACAGTGGAACGACGAGATCACCGGCTGGAAAGTAGGCATGGTGATCCCCGAACTTCGCGATCAGATGGGCGCAGAGCGCTTAATGGGCCCAATTTTTAAAAAGGTTACCCATTTCATTGGTCGTTCCCACGCAGACGATGAATTCGTTGAGCTAGAAGTCTACGCAGGCGGTATGGTTGCTGTTGAAGCCGAACTGGTATTTGAACTGGGAGAAGATATTACGCCCGGTTCAATTGATACCAAGGGACCATTGAAACACCTAATCAAAGCTGTATATGCAGGCGTAGAAATAGCGAGTAGCCCTGTTATTGATTTAAATAGCTATGGCCCCACTGCCATCATCAGTGACTTTGGTGTAAACCAAGGTATGGTAATTGGCGCCCCTATCGCGTCGTGGGATACGGTGATTGAAAACATGCAGACATCTGTGTTCATTGATAAAGATCACATCAATACTGCACCATCAAACAACGTATTACGTGGGCCTATGGCGGCTGTAGCTTATTTAATTGACCAAGCTGCAGCGCGGAATATTACTCTTCCAAAAGGCTGTATGATCTGCTCAGGCGCTATTACTGGCGTACATGACACTGTGGCTGGTGCCACATCTACAGTCACTTTCGAGGGTGTTGGGAATATCAACATGAAGCTGATCCCTGTATCAGCTTGAACCGACCTGCTAAAGCGGTAGTTTACTACGGTCAATTACCGCTTTTCTCTTTACTTTTTATGCTACATTGATGTTGATTTAACTACTATTTTGATCATTGTATGCAAAACACTTTCTTTGAACGTCAAGCCCAGTTGATTAAGCGCAGCTTAACCATAGCTACTTTTATAGCCGCTTTCTCTATCTTAAATGGCTGTGTCAGCACCCAAAATGAAAACCCTTATACTTATTCCCCTTCTTCCTCACCTTATCAAGACGTGGTTAACGCGCAGCAACGAGCTGTGGAGGAAAGCAAGTTGCTTCTGGTTGTCCTGGGAGCACAGTGGTGCCACGACAGTACAGGCTTAGCTGAGCGCTTCGCAACAAAAGAAATGGATCTTATTCTACGCGCCCATTATGAAACTGTATTTGTTGACGTAGGAACGCTTGAAGACAGAAGAAATATTACCGAGCGATTCAACTATCCGATTTACTACGCAACGCCAACTGTGATGGTAGTTGAGCCTAAAACCAGTGCTTTGCTGAACAGAACGACGATGGATATTTGGGGGCGGGCCGATAGCATCCCCTTATCAGAGTACATAACGTACTTTTCCCGTTTTCCTGCTATGACAGATGCGCAGAAAGCCCCATTCATTAATTGGAAAGCTACGGGTGAAGAAGCTGCCTATAACAAAGAACAGGCAATTAGGCTTCAAAGCGCGTATGACAAGCTTGGGCCGCTGCTTACACAAGATTTACAAGGTGATACTCCAGAAGGGCTTAACCAGCTATGGAAAGAAACCAAAGGCTTTCGTACTGAGCTACAACAAACACTCATTAAACGTGCTGAGCTCACGCTAGACGCTGCGAATAGCAACGGAGTAAACACCACGCCAGCGCTGCGCCATTACAACCCGTTTTCATGGGAGCATAACTAAAGCATTAGTTTTTAGTTTCTAAGGAACATCAAAAAAGGGCCTTTTATACAAAAGGCCCTTTATCAATTAACCATAGCTTTATTGATAAAATATAACTATTTACGCTTTTGCGCTGTTGGAAGTCCTATTACTAGTCGAACTGTTGGACGGGCTGTTTCTGCGCTTAGCAGGTCGTCTAGCAGCATTACCTTCGCTTCCTGAGTGTCTTTGACCTGCAGGTTTACCGCCGCCACTGTTACGAGTATTTGGCTTGCCCCCGTGAGAGCTACCATTTCCACTACGGTTGCCCTGTCGTTGTCCCGCTTTCTTATTACCGCCAGTTGACTTCCCCGCACCGCTCTCACCTTGTGATGCTTTAGGTTTTTTCGGTTTTTTGGGCTTTTTCGGCTTAGAAAGCGTGGTAACAGGTACTTCTTGCTGAGGCTCAAAACCTTCAAGGGTTTTGCGAGGGAGCAGCTTTTGAATGAGTGTTTCGATATCTTTTAGGTTCTGTAACTCTTCGGCAGAAGCAAACGACCAAGCTTGTCCACTCGCTCCAGCGCGCCCAGTACGACCGATTCTGTGAACGTAGTCAGCCGCTGTGTTCGGCAAATCCAGGTTAACCACTATCGGCAGTTCGCTGATATCTATACCGCGTGCAGCGATATCGGTAGCCACCAGAACTTTAATCTCGCCACTTTTAAAATCAGCAAGGGCTTTAGTTCTTGCCCCCTGACTTTTGTTTCCGTGAATGGCTGCACTTGGAATTTTCGAGCGAGTCAGCTTTTCCGCAATTCGGTTAGCGCCATGCTTGGTACGGCTGAAAACCAATACTTGCTGCCACTTTTGCTGTTTAATCAAACAAATCAGCGCAGTCGTCTTTTTAGACTTATCAATGGTCACCAAGTGCTGCTCGACAGCGTCCACCGTTGTATTGGCAGGGGCGGTAGAAATACTTACAGGATCACGAGTTATCGTTTTCGCCAGCGCTGTAATTTCATCAGAAAATGTGGCTGAGAAAAGTAGGCTCTGACGCTCCTGTGGCAATAGCTTCAATACCTTTTTGATGTCGTGAATAAAGCCCATATCAAGCATTCTATCGGCTTCATCTAATACCAATACCTCAAGCTGTGAAAACTTCACGGCGTTTTGCTGATACAAATCGAGTAATCGTCCAGGGGTCGCAATTAGTACGTCCACGCCCTTACGAAGCTTCATCATTTGAGGGTTTATGCCCACACCACCGAATACCACAGCGGTCTTTAATGGTAAAAACTCACTAAATGCTCGAATGCTTTCTTCCACCTGAGCAGCAAGCTCGCGAGTTGGTGTTAAGATAAGCGCGCGAACATTATTGCCAGATACTGGCTTGCCAGACATCAGTCTTTGTAAAATAGGAAGTCCAAATCCCGCGGTTTTCCCTGTTCCCGTTTGCGCAGCCGCCAGCACATCCTTTCCTTGCAATACTTCTGGTATTGCCTTTTCCTGGATCGGTGATGGCGTACTAAACCCTCGTTTTTCAATAGCTTTTAACAAGGGTTCAGCGAGCCCTAATTGGGTAAATGACATTAATAAACTCCTGTCATAGGTATTTATAAAAAGTTGCATACCGCAAAGGTATAAGCGTTAGTGCTTTATTGCTAACCGTGGGGGGTTATAGATTACTGGGAAAACCTAAAGAGACACGCCATTGCCAACTTGGCTTATTGGTGTTTGACATCAAGAAAAGAACGTAGGTGTTTACTCTTACAAATTGCGTGCGGAGTCTACCACTAAACACCTTAGGCCACCAGCGCATTTTTTGTTCAAAAGACATCTAAATAAAGCATAGCTCTACCCCTTCATACAATTTCAATCTAATTACTAATTAAGAAATGACGAAAACCGTCTATACTAGATTTGTGAATAGGTGACGGTCCTTTCCTACATTTTATTCAAAGTCGTTACTGCGATCCCATTCAACTTAAAAGAGCATTTTTTGAAAAGTCTTAGGTCAGAGATATCCTTCAATACACTTGCATCTATCGCTATAGTCAGTGCCCTTATTATCGGCCTGTCTATTTATGTTTATGAAAAGCTTTATATTGAATTTGTCTCAGAAGAGGTCGACGCATTAAGCGTAAACATGGCTGTCGATCTCATTGACTATATAGAAGAGCCATCCGGCAGTTTCAATCAAACGGAAATTCTGCTTCGCTTAGATGAATATGAATATGCTGAAGCAGCTTATATTTTCAGTAATAGCGGTACGCTGTTGAATCATTATGTGGGTCCTGCCGGTTTTGAAGGGAGGCTCACTAAACCGCAAGAACAAACGTCCTCGCAGCTCAGAGGGACCAACATTGATCGTAATATCGCGACGCTACCCATTGGCTTACATCGCACTTCTAGCAAAGTAATAGTAGTAAAAACAGTGGGCGAAGACGTTTTTCCGTTGGGAAAACTTGCCCTGGTCTTCAATCTTGAAGAAGCATTAAAAGTAAGTCGGCAACGATACATTATTTTGGTCACGCCTTCCGTGGTACTTCTCATTATCATCTCGTTATTTGTATCATCACGAGCGCAGCGCAGAGCAATGCGTCCGCTAAACACCCTAATTAAAACAATGGACAGTGTCGTGGATGACAACGCTTACGATGTCAAGGTTGAGGAAGTAGACAAAGAGGAAATGCTTGCTTTGTCTCGAGCCTTTAACAATATGATGGAGAATATAAAAAACCAGTCTGAAGCGAACCGGCAAAAAAACGAAATGCTAGAGAAGCAACAATCTCAGATGGAGCGGCTTGCTAATTTCGACGCCTTAACAGGGCTGCCTAATCGACAATGCTTAATGAAGCTTTTATCAAATGAACTCGCTATAGCGCAGAAGAATGCTCACGAACTGGGTTTGTTGTTTATCGATTTAGACGGTTTTAAGACTATCAACGATTCGTTTGGGCACGACACGGGAGATAAGTTTCTCCTTCATATCAGTTTGTTGATGGACAGTACACTTGAGGATAACTGCACACTGGGGCGTTTAGGCGGTGACGAGTTTATTGTTATTGTACCCGAGCTTACATCCCCTAGTTTTTTAGAAGAAACAGCGCTAAAACTCGTAGAAGCAGTATCTCAACCTCATATCATTAACCGGCTGAGGCTAGACTCAAGTGCTAGCATAGGTCTTGCACTTGCAAGTGACTGTGAATACTCACTAACCAACCTCATAACTAACGCTGACGTTGCCATGTATAAAGCTAAGGACGATGGCAAATCTCGATTTGTATGGTTTACCGATGAAATGCTGGCGCATACGCAGCGCAAAATACTCATATCTACTCGCATTACTGAAGCTCTTGAAAACGATGCGTTTTACCTAACTTATCAGGCTAAAGTAGACTCAGATAAGAACATAACTGGGTTTGAGACTCTGCTTCGCTGGCAAGACGAAGTGTTAGGTCCAGTTTCGCCTGCTGAGTTTATTCCTATTGCAGAGCAGACTGATAAAATATCACAAATAAGCCTATGGGTATTAAAACAACTTCGCTACGAATTTCCCGTACTCCTTGAAGCCTTTGGCAGCCACTTAGTTATATCGGTGAACTTGAGCCCCCACGATTTAAATAACCACAATGTCACGCAATTTTTACTGCATGAATTAGATAATGGTAGACTCCCCGCTTCAAACTTAGAAATTGAAGTTACGGAATCTGCATATATAAACAATTTCAATGCGGCGAACCCGTTTTTTGCATCGCTGAAGCAATTAGGCTGTAGACTTGCCCTTGATGATTTCGGTACAGGCTACTCTTCTCTGAGTTATTTAACGCAGTTTGATATAGACACACTAAAAATAGACCGAAGTTTTGTAAACAAAATAGGTGAATCTAAGCAATCAGAAATGATTACCAAGACTATTATTGATATGGCTAAAAGCCTGAACTTTTCGGTGTGTGCAGAGGGTGTTGAAACGCAAGAGCAAGCCAACTTTCTAATACGCCAAGGGTGTAACACGCTTCAAGGTTATCTTTACAGTAAACCAATTCCACTGATGGCATTGGTTAATAGTACTACAAAGCAATCACAAAGCTCTTAAGATTAATGATTGCTTAAAGACTTCGATAAACCACCTTTACGTTTTCAGGTAGTACTGTTCCAGAGGGAACATAACCTATCGCACCTTCAGTATTTGTTACGTGTTCAAGCAAGGCGTTTGAATTATTGAACTCGATTGGCCGTTTTTGACGTCCACTAAAGCGCATCTGTGCCCAATAGGATTGAATTCGTGATTCGGGCAAAGCAATTATCTTGGTATTGAAAATTGCTCGAGCTCTATTGCCAGGGCTCATAGCTACGGGTATTAATGCATCGTCGGAAGATGTTCCACTGCTCATGAAAAGGTTGCGCACTTCCGCTTTTGTTAGTGCGAAATTTTGACCAGGAAGGTTTGCAACGACCCAAATGCCATCTTGGGCAACGGCTATACGAGAACAAAATAAGAGAAAGAAAATGAGCAAGTATTTTTGCATTAAAATACCCACTCTACTGCCACTTGATACAGGGCCGCATTTCTATCGAAACTACTCTCTTTTATGTCGTAAAACGATGTTTTACCTTCTTTACCATCAAGAATCGACAGCTCAGCTTTAAGTGCAATATTGGTTTTCACATCCCACCTAGCGCCAAGAGTCCAAGTATCAAGATCATCCGTCGGAAAAAAGCTATTTAGCTGCTCGACTGCGAAATAAAGCTGATCGAGTTCAGGCGACACACCTACAGGTATTACATTGTCGATGGTATTGAGTGATTGTCTGGATGAAGCATAAGTTAAGTGTAAAAGAACCTCATCAAAATAGTAGCCATATGAAACATAAAAACTTTCTAAATTCGCAAGTACATCGATATCAGACGAGACCTTCATCCACTCACCGCTTACATACCAACTAAGCGTGTCATAGCTGGCGCCCAGTAAAAAAGAGCCCGCGCGATCGTTAATATCAAACTGTTCAGCTATGAAGTCAAACCCAGCAGCTCTAAGCCCCTGTAAAAATGGGGCAATTTCATCAATGGTAGTTTTAACTTTGGGGGCATTGATAGTGGCTGTTCTTAGCTGCAAGCCACCATAGTTGACTTCAATAACGCCGCCGAATAAGTTTTTCACTTCAACATCTACGTTGATACCGCTTGAAGCTAGCGCATCTTCATACTTTCCGTAGTAAGCCTCAAAATCAACTACAACATCGCCAAAAGACCTTCTCAACCTAGCATTACCACCTTCATACTGAGAGAACAAATAACTACTGTAGAGTTGCTGCGGTGCATTAATCCATGGGTAGGCAAACCCAACATCAATAACATCAGAATACTTTAAAAAAGGCGTGCGCAACCGGCCAACATTAATTTGAAAACTTTCACTAGGTGAGTAGGTTAAATACAGCCACTCTATGCCTGACTCTCTATCATCGTCGGTATGCAAGAGAAGTTGAGCGGACGCTGAAAACGACGATGAGTAAGTATAGTCAGCCTGCAAAGCAATAAGGGATTTTTCAGAAAAACTTATACTGTCGTCATACCCTTCATAGGTAGCTTTTTTGGTATCTAGTTGACCTGCAACCGCCCTTGCAAAACCTGAAAACTCAAGTTCATTAGCACGGCTTTCGGCGACAGACAAAAGTAGGGCGGCTGCAATGGTGAAAGGCAGCACTATCAATTTGATCATAGTCACGTTTTCATTCTGATTGTATAAAGCTAGCGCCACTGCGTTGTATGCGCGAACTATTTCACTAATGATAGCTCGGTTAAGCTATAACACCAATTAATACGCTGAAAAATCAAAAAGCTGGCGAATGTGCCAGCTTTTTAAGGAATGAAAATTAGGAAGGTGTCGCGTTCGCTACACTTGCGAACATGCCTCTGTGATGAGGTCCCACTGTTTATCTGCTACCCATTGAGGTTTCGCAACCCAAGTACCGCCTGCTGCAAACACATTACCTAGCGACAGATAGTCGTTGAAATTCTCTGGCGAAACGCCTCCCGTTGGACAGAACTTTGTATCTTTAAATAAACCACCTACCGCTTTCAGGAAAGACGCACCACCTGACAAAGATGCTGGAAACAGCTTCATTTCTCTGAACCCGTGCTCCCGTGCTAACACGATATCTGATACGTTTGATACACCAGGCAGTACAGGTAAACCTGAGTCTACTAGCATAGTTAGCAGGCGCTCGGTTACCGCAGGCGTCACGATAAAATCCGCTCCAGCATTGATAGCGGCATCTAAAGATGCTTTATCGATTACGGTACCAGCGCTAACTATCATATCTGGCAGCGCCTCTTTAATAGCTGTAATGCATTTCGCTGAATTTTCCGAACGCAATACAACTTCAACTGTGTTAAGGCCCGCAGCTGACATTGCTTTAGCAATGGCCACACCGTCTTCTACATTATCGGCTTGAATGATTGGGAGCAGGGTTTGGCCGCCCATAATGTCTGATATTTTTTTCATGGTTTGTCTCTTGTAATACGAGGGGCGGATGCCCTTATAAGTTCGATATAGTGTTTTATTTGGCATTCGAATACTTCGCTTTAAGTTACTTAAGCGATAGATGTCACTAGGTCTGCATAGGCCTTTTTATCTACAATGGCGCCAGGGTGCTGAATCACAAAACCTGCACACTTAGCGGCTTTGTTTACGCAGGCCTCAGGACTCTCGCCCGTAAGGTACGCCCCTAGAAAAACACCGTTAAAGGCGTCACCAGCAGAGGTAGTGTCAACAACATTAGTAACGGGGGTTAGCCCTACTTCTGAAACCTCTCCGCTTTCATCCACTAGCGTTACAGCGCTTGCGCCATTTTTAATAACGAGCTGCTTAAATGAGAAAGGCGCTAAAAAGTTTATGATCTCTTCTACCGTTTCAAACCCATACAAGAAGTTGAAGTCTTCTAATCCAGGTAACGCAACATCTGCAATTTCAAACGCTTTTTCATACAATGCAGTGGCATCATCCCTACCCTTCCACAGGGCTGGCCGATGATTCATATCAAAAACAATTTTGGTTCCACTTTCTTTAAGCGTTGCAAGTAAACGCCAAAACTTTGGTAAGTCTTCAGTATTTAAAATAGCGAGTGAAATGCCCGAAAACAGCACTAAGTCTAACGCTGTCATCGACGCTTTATCGTCATCAGTAATTAAAGACATCAAGCACTTCGCAGCAGAATCATTTCTCCAGTAAGTAAAAGAGCGCTCGCCTTCTGCATCGGTATAAATTTTATAAAGCCCAATATGCTTTTCTGGATGGGAAAACATGAAGCGTGTATTAATCGACTCGCTTTGCGCAAAGTCGAGCATCTCTTTTGAAAGCGCGTCACTGCCTACTGCACTGACAAAGTAGCTATCTAATTGAGGAAACGTGCGCTTTAGATAAACGGCAGAATTGAAGGTATCGCCAGCAAACCCTTCTTCTAATACACCGTTTACTTTTTTAAGCTCGGCCATGCACTCACCAATAAAACCAACTCTCATATCATCCACCCTACGAACTCGTAGTCTTTAATTGTTACTGTAATTACTTTCGTTACATAAGTTGCGCGCTAGTTTGAGCATTTTTACTCAGAGCAGCGACATTCGTCTTTCGCTTTCAAGAAATCGACAATGTCGATGCCTTTTTTATTTTTAAATGTATTGCCGCTATGCGATGTTTGCGGCTCGCCAACGGTATGTTCAATTTTGACTGGCGCACTTGCGCTAAACTCGTTATTTCGAATCTGTGTTTTTTGTACACCGTGAAGAAAGATGCTTGCTTTACGCTTGTTTCTTTTACCCAAACCTACATTCGTCAAAACGTTCTTAGCTATCGTTACCTTGGGCCCAAAAGTACTTTCGTCGGTGCCACCGCGATAGATAAGTGCTAGTGCCCCTTCAACATCGCTAAATGTGTTGTTTTCTAAATTCAACACTTCAACGTTGTAGATACCTAAATCATCTTTTTCTTTGTTTAACGCAAGTACGTGACCAGTGATAGTGTCGAATTGGCTATTAGTGATAGATAACAAAGTCGCAAAGCTTCGGGCGCCTGCCGAAAAGAAGTGATAGCTATGGTTTATGTCTAGGTCAGTTACTGTCACCTTATCCATTGTGAACCGGTAATTTGTTAACATGCCCCACTTTTTAGTGCGGATGAATGTATTTCCAGCCGCATCTGGTGCATCACTACCTGAAAGCGTTATGTCTTCAATTTCCAGTGAACCATTGTCACTTATTTCAAAAAGTGCAGAGCGCTGAGGACGGATAATGACTTTTGCGTTTCTGCTTGCTTTTACAGAGAGAGTTTTAGTTACCTTAACAATTTTTTGCTCGCTATATACGCCATCATTAAGTATAAGAACATCACCATCATTCGCTTTCGCGACCGCTTCAAAAAGCGAATTTACACCTGGCTCTACAGTAATTTCATCTCCTGAACCAAACGGCGTTTCGTATTCTTTTTTCTGATACCAACTTGGCCCTACCTCTGCTTTTTGAAGTGGCTTAACGCTGTCGTCAGCGCCTACTTTTATCTCCTCCAAAGAAATACTGTTCGATGAAGATAGCTGTATATCGCTTCGCTTCGTAAAGCCTTTTTCAATCTGACTTTCTACGCTGTAGTTAGCCACATTGTTGGTAAATGCTATACCGCTAATGTCATCAAAAAAGCTAAATGTAGTAGGCACCGTTTTAGCGATAACAAGGTTGTTAGCAAAAACACTATCCACAGGTGGCGCTGAACGTTCTTCATCTGCTCCAGCAGCCAATTGAATGTGTGAAACGTCAATGAAAGTGTTGTGATGTATGTTGGCATTTTTTACTTGGTGGTAGCGATTTTGAGGTGAGTTGGGCACGCCATTCATTACTGTAAACCCACTGCCAAAGCGGTAGCCAGTAAGCCCTTTAAACACGTTATTTGCTACTTCTTGATCGGCATTAATGACGCGTACTCCACCCGTATTTGGAACACCATTACCCAGAAACACGTTATTGGTAATTGTGTTACCGTTGCCATGCCTTAGCGTTAGCGTACCGCGAGACTCAATGAAGGTATTGCCATGAAGAACGTTGCCACCCGATTTAACGCTGATAATTTCAACTTCGCCATTACATCGGTCAAATACATTGTTTTCGACTCGGGTAAAAGAGTTTTCAAGTGAATAATGGCTGGTACCAATTCTTAAGGTTTCTCCACCATTTGAACCTAACTCAGGTCGGAAGCCAAAATAGTTATTGTCTATTTTGTGATAGTTTTCTACGCTATCTTTTGAATCTAACCTTACTGCGACCGTTACACCTCGGTTTCGCTTGCCTGCTAAGTACGAGCTATCTAGCCTGTTATGCTTTCCATACAGCGCAACCCAATAGTCACTTTCAAATTTGTCTGGCTTAGAATAGTCTTCGATTACGACTTCAGTGACGCGGGTATAATTCGCGAGTTCGTCCTTACTCGTTCTATAGCTAATTACTGAACCTGATGGAGAGTAGCCGTCTTTAAATACAAGCCCAGATACAATTAAGTGGCTCCCCGCAATAGATAGGTTTGATTGACCAGAGAGAATAACACCGCCTTTGCTTTGCGCTCTCAATGTAATTGGCTCTTGCTCACTTCCTTGCGCTTTGAACTTAATTTCAAAATCATGGTAAGTACCATTTTTCAGTACGATATCGTCGCCAGGGGCGACTTTCTTTAACGCGTTGAGGTAGCTTTTCTTAGAGTCAACTAAGTAGTCTTCGGCGTATGCCGTTGTATTAAACGCCAAGAGCGTAATAATTCCGATCGCTGACTTACAGATATTTGCTACTTTCATACTTTCCCCATTTCGCTGGCAAGATCTTCGGTGATATCTACCGTGATAGTGCCACTGACCTTGCTAAATCGTATAAATCGCACATAAATTGCCAATCTTCTTTTGCAAAAACGCAATTATGCTGTTATTTATTTGTTACTGACTGTTTTAGAATCTAACCAATAAACAGACCAAAAACAACCAATTTATTTTACCAATAACAATAAAATGTATTACCAATTGAAAGAACTTTTCTGCTCATAAAGTGTTTCAAAGCACACTACTCGGGACTTTGCGCTTTATGCTAGTTTCGATATACAATGGTCAGATAGAATTAATTTACCAATTGTCTCTTCTTTTTAGGTAAGCAACAGGCAAACAAGGGCTGTAAATATGAAGACTCGTCGTCTCTTCTGGAGCATAGTTGAAAAACTTGAAGCGCTAATCGACCAAGGAATTTATCCTGAAGGTAGCCGCTTACCCGCAGAAAGGGAACTCGCGGAGACGTATAACGTTAGTCGCCCTACTATCCGTGAAGCCATCATCGCGCTGGAAGTACGAGAGCGTGTAGAAGTAAAAACCGGTTCTGGTGTGTATGTGTTGCACCAGAAAAAACAAGGCCAAGCAACCAAGCCGATCAGTGCGTTTGAGCTTACCCAGGCGCGCGCGCTTGTTGAAGGTGAAGCTGCTGCGCTTGCTGCCGCAACTATTTCAGATGAAGAGTTAGAAGCACTAAAACAAACCTTAGTTGAGATGCAGACTCCTCAAAAAGCAGACGAGGCAGACCAGCGCTTCCATCAGATTATTTCTCAAGCGACACGAAATAACGCCATTATGCTTTCAGTTGAAAATTTATGGGAATTGCGAAGAACTGTCCCTCAGGTTATATCTGCCTACAGCGATGTGTGCTCACAAGGTGAAGAGCAAAGGCTGAGAGAACATACGCTTATCTATGATGCTATTGCTAGTAAGGATACCGCAGGCGCAAGGCGAGCAATGCATCAGCACTTTAATCGCCTTATCAACGCGCTTTTCGATGCGAGTGAGGCAAAAGCGTTAGAAGAGATAAAACGTAAAACTGATGAAACCCGTGGGCTCTACTCTATCGCTCATCTAAGACAGTAGTTACGACTACGTACATTTCTTATTACAAAATAAAACAGGCTTCTTATTTCTAAGAAGCCTGTTTGCTTTGTAGGGTACTCTTGAGAGTAACTGTTTTTATTATCTTTGCTTCAAAGCGCAAAACAAAAACTGCGGTTTGCTATTAAGTTTACACTCTTCAACATGCCGATTTTCGCATAAGCGCATAGATAAGCTAGTCCACACTCTGCTTAAACAAGCAGCAGAAAACAAATCCATATTACAATTCGGCCTTACCAGATGTCAACCAATTATTATTACCAATAATTGGGAGGATTTAATTTTTCTATCTAGTCGACAAAATTCATTCGGTAGGAATATCATCTTTGCTTGAGTCTTTAACTGTCACAAAAACAAAAAAACCTTCTATTTCAATACAATAAAGTCAACCCATATCGATTAGTATATATCTGAAAGGTTATATCGAGTTAAGTCCATCCTCTATTCGCTGTAAAAACAGCCGAAATCTGTATGACCAGTGATGAATAAACAATCGACATATGTTGATTCGGTGAAAAAAGCTTTACCCTAGTTGATAATAAAGATAAAAAGCGCGCAGGGATTCCACGCTCATTAAGCAACACCCGCACTTACGTTGCGCGGTAATTAAATTAAGTAGAACACATGAATGTTGATAGTTTAACCCAGCACTTCGAAGAGAAATTGGCGTTAGTCAAAGCGTCAGTAATGTCTGATAGCTTTATTATCCAGCTTACAACTATCGCGGTAATATACTGCGTAGCGTTTTTACTTGCCAAGCAGGTAAAAAAGCCTTTTAAGTTTACTCGAGAAAAGCCACAGCAAGGCGCACATACCATGCACGGCTTTCTATATAATCTTGGCGAGGCACTGTTTCCACTTATCACTATAAGCTTATTAAAGCTTACCACTGTGTTAGGTGCGCAATTCCAGTTCGACGCATGGCTACTGGAAATTGCAGTGGTCGTAGCGCTTATGCTGTTCGTAAACTCTTTAATCATAGGCTTCGTTGAAAATAAAACCATCGCTGCGTTTATGCGTTGGATAGGCCTCCCTATCCTGTTTTTACATCTTATAGACGTGCTTCCCCTCATTACTTCAGCTTTAGAGTCGATAGCAATATCAGTGGGTAATGTTGAAATTTCTGCGTATGGCGTAACAAGAGTCTTATTGTTTGGTGGTTTGCTGTTCTGGCTCGGTCGCAGCTCTAATGCGATAGGGCAAGATATTATTCGAAACCACAAATCGCTTGATGTATCTACCAAGGAAGTGTTCGCCAAACTGTTTGAAGTAGCTCTGTTCTGTATTGTGTTTCTTCTATTACTTAACGTTATGGGCATTAACCTTACCGCATTAGCCGTTTTCGGCGGAGCCTTGGGTGTGGGTTTAGGCCTAGGCTTGCAGTCTATTGCTTCAAACTTTATCTCCGGCATTATTATTCTGTTGGATAAATCGTTGACCGTTGGCGATTTCGTTGAATTGGAAGACGGGCAAAAAGGTATCGTTAGAGAGTTTAAGATGCGCTATGCCGTGTTAGAAACCTATGACGGCAAGGACATCCTAGTCCCAAACGAGAAGTTTATCAGTTCTTTGCTGATAAACTGGACGCATAAAGATCCTAAGCAGCGTTACCGTATCGATTTTTCGGTGGCCTACAAAACAGATATACGCGCAATGGTAGAAATCATTAAGGAAGCGGTATCAGAGCACCCGCAAGTTATCAGTGGCGACAATATCCCTTTTGAAGAACTACCAGACTGTGAAATAGACAGTTTTGGTGACTCTGGCGTAAACATGTTTGTCGAGTTTTGGATGGAAGGTGTAGACGATGGCAAGAACCGCGTGGGGGGTGATTTGCTGCTTACTGTCTTTGAAACACTACGTGAGCACGATATTGAGATCCCTTTCCCTCAACGAGAAGTTCGGGTTATCAACGAGCAAAGTATGAATATCAGAAATACCACGCCATAGCGCTTAAAGCGTATATTAAGGTGTGCATATTAAAACCGTACCTTCGCGCTGGTTAGAACCTGGCGCGAAGGGTATCCCACTGCCACTCCTGAGCAAACAGGCCTAGCGTGTTAACAAACTTTTTATAGTCTTCTTTACCCATTGCAGACGCCACCGTTTTCAACTGAGATTTCGCCTTTATAGCTTTAACCTGAAGCAACTCTAACCGTTTATCGGCTTTTGAATCGAAGTTTTCACTAATAATAGCGTTCGCTTTATCGGTAGCCTCCCATGCGGAGATCACATAACCCACCAGCTTAATGTAAACCCTGACCATACCCTTTCTTTCGAAAACGTCCTCGAACATAGAGCCAAATAACAATTTATGAAAGCTTGCTTCTGTCTCGAAGGCAACAAATGACTCTGCGTTTTTGAGTTCTTCTAACACATTACGCAGAAGTTTTATGTGAGCGGCGGAATTAATAGCATTGTCATTTAATGCATTAATATCCTCACTTAGCATTTCTAAGTTTACCAAGGTTCGTTGAAGGCTAGCCATCGCGATATTTGTCTGATGAGGCGTAAAGTAAAGATTCAGTGTATCGAAATAAAGAAAGCTTTGCGACGCTCCCAAGGCCATTTTAGCTACATTAACAATTTATAAAGTACTTTTAGTTCAGCATAGAAAAAGGGCGCCGAAGCGCCCTTTTAAACGTTGATACTATCGCTAACAAGTTCGCGATTGCAGACTCGCTTTATCTATTTACCTAGGCTGGCATTTAGGTCATGACGTAAGTCAAAGCGGTCTAGCGTCATCACTTTAGTCCATGCATCCACAAAGTCTTCAACAAAACGTTTCTTCGCATTGTCGTAAGCATAAACTTCAGCTACAGCACGTAACTCGCTGTTCGAACCAAAGATGAGGTCTACAGGTGTACCTGTGTACATAACTTCACCTGTGCTTCTGTTCACGCCTTCATATACCGATGGATTGTCAGTTTTTCTCCACTTAACGCCCATATCAAGTAGCGTCACAAAGAAATCATTGTTAAGCGTGCCTACTTCGTCAGTAAATACACCGTGTTTGGCATCACCTACGTTAGCCCCTAATGAACGTAACCCACCTAATAATACGGTCATTTCAGGTACCGTCAGGTTTAGTTGATCAGCTTTGTCTACCAACATGTCAGTTGGCGAACGATAGCTACCTTCAGCGTTGTAGTAGTTTCTAAACGCATCAGCTGTTGGCTCTAGCAAAGAGAAAGAGTTAACGTCTGTCTGCTCTTGAGTTGCATCTGTACGACCTGGTACTACAGGTACAGTTACTTCAACACCGGCGTCAGCCGCTGCTTTTTCGATAGCCGCAGCACCACCAATAACAATCAAATCGGCTAGTGACACTTTCTTCTTAGAGAACATGCGCTCGTTGTAGTCTTCCTGTAGCTCTTTAAGCTTAGACACTACAGCTTTTACTGTCTCTGGCTCGTTAGCTTCCCAGCTCATTTGTGGCTCTAGCGCGATACGTGCGCCATTTGCACCACCACGCAAGTCAGAAGCACGGAAACTAGCCGCCGCTGCCCACGCTGTTTTTACAAGCTGCTGAACCGTAAGGCCACTTTCTAAGATGTCTGCCTTAAGCTTGTTAACGTCTTTAGCAGAAATCATTTTGTAATCAGCTTTAGGCACAGGATCTTGCCAGATAAAGTTTTCTTCTGGGATATCGTTACCTAGGTAACGTGCTTTTGGCCCCATATCACGGTGTGTTAGCTTAAACCATGCTTTAGCGAAGGCCGTTTGATACTCTTTAGGATCAGCCAAAAAGCGTTCGGCAATTTTGCGATACTCAGGGTCATACTTAAGCGCAAGGTCCGCTGTAGTCATTACAGGTGGATTTTTCTTACCTTCCACGTGTGCATCTGGTACTGACTTGTGAAGCGATTCATCAGTAGGGACCCACTGAATAGCACCGGCTGGACTACGCGTTTGCTTCCACTCAAAACCAAGTAGGTTTTGAAGGTATAAGCTTGTCCATTTAGTCGGCAACTGTGTCCACGCCCCTTCTAAACCACTGGTTACTGTGTCTTCAGCATTACCCTTACCACAGTTATTTTTCCAGCCTAGACCTTGCTCTTCTAAGCCTGCGCCGCCAGGCTCAGCTTCTAAACAGTCAGCAGGTTTGTGCGCACCGTGCATTTTACCGAATGTATGACCACCAGCAATTAGCGCTACAGTCTCTTCATCGTTCATCGCCATGCGACCAAATGCAGTACGAATGTTTTTCGCTGATCCCATTGGATCAGGTACACCTTTAGGACCTTCAGGGTTAACATATATTAGGCCCATGTGCGTGGCACCAAGTGGACGCTGAAGCTTGCCGTCCCGCTCTTCACGGTCACTAGCTAGCATTTCTACTTCCGGTCCCCAGTACACCATATCTGGTTCCCAGTCGTCAGTACGACCACCTGCAAAACCATAGGTATCAAAGCCCATGTTTTCCATGCCTACTGTTCCGGCAAGGATCATTAAGTCGCCCCAAGATAAACTTTCACCGTACTTTTGCTTAATTGGCCAAAGTAGGCGACGTGCCTTGTCTAAGTTGCCGTTGTCAGGCCAGCTGTTAAGCGGGTCAAAACGCATTTGACCACCATCACCGCCGCCGCGACCATCTAATGTACGGTAGGTACCAGCGCTGTGCCATGAAAGACGGATAAAGAAAGGACCGTAGTTGCCAAAGTCTGCAGGCCACCAGTCTTGAGATGTGGTAAGCAGTTCGTTTACGTCTTTTTTGACTTCATCAAGGTCAAGTTTTGCAAACGCTTTAGCGTAGCTAAAATCCTCACCTAACGGGTTAGAACGGTTGTCATGATCTCGAAGTGGTGAGAGGTCGAGTTGGTCGGGCCACCAAAACTGATTCGTCTTCGCTTGGAAAGCTTTAGTCATCCCTGTGCCTTTAGCACCAGCGGGCTTACTTATCTGATCATTGGCAATAGCACCTGACGCGCCTAGCGAAAGCGCCACTAGCGCCGATAACGTAGTTTTTTTAAACCTATTTAAAGTCATGGTCTTTTCCCATCTGAGTTTGTTTTAGTTATCACGTGATAGACACTTCTAAGCGCCACCACTTGTTAACATTTTGTTTACCTCATAAGCCGTTAAAAGATAGACATGCTTACGCAATATTTACAGTTGATAAAATGAATTCAAATGATTGGAAAATCTAATCAAAATAAACCTGTTTAATTTCAGCAACTTAATAAAATTCTCGATTATCAGCGCCATCACTGTCTAAAATATAGTCGATGCATTTCTACCCGCAACGCATATTTATGAATCTCTTTCAGACGCTAGGAAAAATTTTCTTACGGTGTTTGCCCGTAGTTTTTACTACAAATCGAAAATGCCTAAATAACAAACAATTATGTGACCACATCTGTAAATTTTGCTCTAGTTTGAAATGAATACTGAAATTTCTACCATGGCACAGCAGTTGAAACAGAAAGTGTGTAATCAGGACACGTCGGCTTCAAGTGAGAAGTCGATGATTTATTAAGAAGTAATGAGGATGAACTTATGAAAAACACACTTAAAACACTTTCTGGACTTGCTGCTGTTGCCTCTATTAGTGCGATGGCATCGTTCGGCGCACACGCTCAGTCCAATCAAATTGAAGCAAAAGACAGTGGTTTTTATGTAGGTGGTAATTACGGTTACCTGCGCGTTGAAGGCGAAGATGATTTCGATGACGACAAAGACGTATGGCAAGGTCTTGTAGGCTACAAGTTTAACGAATGGGTCGCTATTGAAGGTGGCTATATCGATTTTGGTGACTACGGTAACGACATTGCAGGTGCTGAAACAGATGGTTATACAGCCGCTATTAAAGGTATCCTTCCGCTAACCGAACGCTTCTCTCTTTATGCTAAAGCAGGTCAGCTATGGTCTGAAACAGAATACAACTTTGCGGGTGTTTCTCGTGACAACGATGACGAAAGTCTTTTCGTGGGCGCAGGTCTGAGCTATGCAGTTACCAGTAACTTCCTAGTAAACGCCGAGTACACGGTATACGACACAGAACTAGACGCGGACGAAGCGTTTGATGATATCGACGATACTGACTTTGAAACTGATCTTAAACAAGCAAGCATCGGTGTAGAATACCGTTTTTAATTACTTGCAGCGTTACAGTTTTAACTTGAATTGATGTGAATAAAAAGCCTTCGTCGTACGACGAAGGCTTTTTAATTAACCGTCTATGCGCTGAATAAGTTGCGCTAACTCTTCTATCTTAGATACCGTCGTTTTTACAAGGTTATCAATTTCATTTGACGATGATTGTGAGTTGCCCGCAAGCGTTCTTACCTCATCAGCAACGACAGCAAACCCTCGCCCCATTTCTCCTGCTCTGGCCGCCTCAATAGCTGCATTTAACGCTAACAGGTTAGTCTGTTCGGAAATGGAGTTAATTGTGCCAACAATATTACTAATAGTTTGACTGGTTACCAATAGCTCTTTCATTGCTTCTTGCGTATCGTTCACGGCTTGCTTTCTAGACGTAACATTAATAGCGAAAAATACGTAGCGCGTTACTTGCCCATTGAAATTTTTGAGCGCACTTATTCGAGCATCAAAGGCTAGGTAATTATCCCCAAGATCCAATTCGATAATTTTTGAAACGAATCCTGACGTTTCTAATGTCGATTTGTCCTCTGCACTTAACCCCCCCATAACCTCATCAGCAAATGCCTTTGTATTCATTACACCATTCAAGGTTTCGCGCAATAATTTGTTTGCCTCGATGATTTTTCCGTTAGGCTCCATTTCAAGCAAGACAAGTGCACTGCCGATGGCTTTTAATTTATTTGTAAAGTCTAGCGCCATCTGTTTAACACGGGTAATATCAGCCTGAACTGCGATAAAGTTAACTAAGTTGCCCTCTTTGAAAACAGGGTTTATTGAAAGTGAAGTCCAATAGGGAGAACCATCTTTGCGGTAGTTGAGGATTTCGTCATAAAACGCTTCGCAGTTTTTGATTTTCTGTCGGATAACACTAACGGTCCGCTGATCCGTCTCTTCGCCTTGTAAGAATGAGCCCGGCTTTTTACCTTTAACTTCTTCAAGCTGCCAGCCCGTTAGCCGGTAAAATCCATTATTCACATATTCTATTAATCCGTTGGCGTCGGAGATAATCACCGCGTTATCCGTTTCGTTAGCAACAAGAGAAAGCATTCTCTGCATCTCTCGCTGTTCGACCTCTTCGGTAACATCCTTTATAAAGGCCGTATAAAGTGTTCTATCAGCGAGTCTTACTTTCGATAACGAGAGCCTTCCCCACAAGCTTTTTCCGTCTTTTCTCTCGACTTTTACTTCGCGGCTCGTGCCGACAATCTTATCTTGACCCGTTTCTCTATTTGCGTTCACATAATTGTCGTGGTTCGCCTGTATCGCCTGGGGAACAAGCATCTTTACATTTTGGCCAATAACTTCATGTCGCCCGTACCCCCAAAGCTTTTCAGCCGATGCGTTAAATAGAGTGACATTATTGTTCTCATCTATACACACTACTGCATCTAACGCTTGCTCTAGGGTTTGCTCCACAATTTCACGAGATTCACGCTCTTCTGTAACATCGCGTACAAACGCCGTGTAATGCTTTTTGCCTTGCACAACGACTTGTGACAAGGCGAGTTGAACCCAAATTCGCTCACCGTTTTTGGTTTCCAGTTCAACCTCTCGTGAACTTCCAACAATCTTATTTACGTTGGTTTGTCTGTGTGAGTTGACGTAGCTATCGTGATTCGCTTTGTGTTCCTGAGGTACAAGTATTTTTATATTCTTTCCCATTACCTCGCTAGGCGTATAACCCCATAGTTTTTGAGCTGCGTCATTATAAAACGTGATGTTATTTTTCTCATCAATAGTCACGACCGCGAGTATCGACTGTTCTAGTGCCTGCTTAGATGCGTTTTCTTTGGAAAAAAACTTCATTGCCCCTAACCTTTTATATAACCCTAAAGTTATATAGAAGACATTACGACCTTTTGCCAATACTAAACATGAAACGCGTTCTATCGTGAAAAAATTACACAAACTAGACCATGAAAAATACACACAACTTTCTTTAAAAGTAAATTAAACATTTAAATCAACCACTTAAAACAAGGAAATTCATCAAGTATTGAGGTACGGATTCTGCAACAACACGTGAATAGATAGATTTAATATAATAGGTAAGGAACCATGCAATCAGGTAAGAGTGTTTTTCAACCAGGTCAAAACTGTTGGGTAGAGAGCAAAGCTCGCTTCTCTACTCCTCTGATAGATTGCGGAAACTATTACAAAGCCTTGCATAGCTCAATTGTTAAAGCAAAGCACAGCATTTTTATTGTTGGTTGGGATATTGATAGTCGTATCCGCTTGTTACGAGGTGATGATGAAGCCTCTAGCGAAGCGCCTAGTGTTATCAGTGACTTGCTTAAATGGAAAGCTGAGCAAAACCCAGACATCAAAATTTACTTACTGCGCTGGGATTCTTCTTTGGCCTTCTTCGCTCAACGTGAAATGTGGGCAAAAGAAGTGTGGGAAGAGAAAACGCCTGACAATGTTCAAACAGAGCTAGACGATACCATTCCAATGGGCGGCAGCCAGCATCAAAAAATTGTAGTTATTGATGACGAACTTGTTTTTTCAGGCGGTATGGATGTTTCGACTAACCGTTGGGATACCCGAGACCATCCCGTGGTCTCCGAGGAAAGAGATGGTCCCGATGGCGAGTATGGCCCGTTACACGATGTTCAAATGGTTTCAAGCGGGCCTGTTGTTGCTGATTTTGCACAACTTGTAAGGTGGAGATGGCAGCGAGTAGCTGAAGACACTCCTATTAATATTCGTGAAGATGCGCGTAATGGTGAGAATGCGCCTTTGCCTGAAGCATGGCCAGAAGACTACCCTCCACTTTTTGAAAACGTAGAGTGTGCACTTGCTCGAACCATCCCTTTTATGGATGAAGCAGAGCCAGCACAAGAAGTACGTCATATGCTGCTCGACCTAATTGGCGAAGCAGAATCGGTTATTTATATCGAAAATCAGTTCACGACCCGTCAAGAAATCGCTGAAGCGCTTAATAAACAACTTAAGTTAAAGCCAAATCTTTCCGTTGTTATTGTTAGTTCTTACGAACCCAAAGGTAAGTTTGAGTGTGAGGCATTTTGGGCTAGCCGTATTGAGTTCAAGGCGATTTTGGAAAAAGGTATAGACCCCAGACGAGTAAAACTGACTTACTCTTCAATAGAAGACATGCAGGGGCGAAAAGCATACAAACGCATTCACTCTAAGGTGATGACCATTGATAACAAGTACCTTGTTATTGGGTCTTCAAACCTAAGTAACCGTTCAATGACCCTCGACACTGAAATTGATACGGTTTTGTTCGGCAATAGTAAAGATAACCAAGCATGTATAGAGCAAGTGAGAAACGACCTACTTGCTGAGCATACAGGTCGTGATATAGATGCGATGCCGGAGATATTTAACAGCCAGTACCCTGTAGAAGCATTGATGCAAGATCAAATAGCACATGGTTACGTGCTTACCGAAGTTCGCGACGAAGTATTTACAGAGCACTCGGTTAAAAATGTATTTCGCGCCTTATCAGACCCAGAAGAACCGCTTATTTCAGTACCTACATTTGATGGTGACGCGCTACCCGCTCGTAACCCTAAGCGACGCAGCATAATGATTTTAATTGGCATTGCCATTATTGCAGTACTTGGCGGGCTGATGTTTTGGGCTAGCCAGTCAATCCCATGGTTAAGTTCAGAAAGCATCAACGCCTTTTTAGAAAAAAGTAGAGGCACTTATTTTGCCCTTCCAACTGTTTTGCTCGTGTATGTAGTTGGCGGCGTTTTGTTCTTCCCTGTGACTGTACTATCTCTGGCAGTAGCCGCTATCTTTGGCCCAATTTGGGGGCCTATTTACGGCATCATGGGAGCACTAATGAGTTCAGCAATTATGTTTGGTATCGGCAAGTTATCGGGTAACGCAGGACTTAGAAAGATTGGTGGGCCAAAGGTTGCCGCAGTTGATGAAAAGCTGAAACGCAGTGGTGTAGTTGGCGTAGCAGCCATACGAATGTTGCCGATTGCACCATTTAGTTTGGTAAATTTGGTCGCGGGCATTTCATCTATAGGCATTTTTCAATTTTTGGTAGGTACGTTTTTAGGCATGTTCCCTCCAATGATAGCCAAAGGCCTTGTTGGCGATTCTATTGCGCAAATTTGGCAGGATCCATCTGTTAAAACTATTAGTTACCTAGTGGGAGGCATCATTTTATGGGGCTTAATGATTTGGGGGTCGCAAAAATTCGCGCGCTACTACCAAGCTCGAAAAGAGGGTAATACCGACACGGAAGAAGACAGTAACAACTGTAAGGATGAGTCTGAAAAATGTGCCGCATAGTAACCTACAATATCCATAGCGGAGTTGGCAGGGATAAGAAGCACGACTACAAACGTATCGGGCAGTTTCTTGCGAACAGCGGTGCTGACGTAGTTTTGCTTCAAGAAATGGATACGCGCCCTCCCGAACGAGATACAGCGCAAGATGTAAAAGACATCTGCGCTGGTAATACGTTTAAATTAATTCCCTCCCCAGCAATTAGAGAATCTGATGGGTGGTACGGCAATGCAATTTTGACCCGTTTTGATGTGTTGGAGCACGACACCATAGATGTGAGTCAAACAGGACGACAGCCAAGAAATGTGCAGATTGTTGAATTAAAAACTGAGAAAACGCCTCTGACGGTGGTGAATACCCACAAAGGTCTCAAGAAACTTGAGCGTCGTTCGCAGTTTTCTCTGCTCCATGAACATCTGTCGCGGCGTTTAAAAGATAAACAAACTCCGCTATTTTTAGCGGGTGATTTTAATGAATGGCAATTTTTTTCAAAGGCCTTTAAGGCTTTAAATGATTTGCTATTGCAGCAAAAAATTGGTGCCACGTTTCCTAGCAACTTTCCCATATTTTCTCTCGACCGCGTATGGGTGACAGAAGATATTAAAGTAAGGTCGTGCAGGAAAATTAAGAACGAAAAAACTAAGGTTCTATCTGATCATTTACCCGTATTGGTAGATATTGTTCTACCTGAAGCGTAAGTAAAAATGCTATTTCCATTAAACGAAAAGTGGGATTTTTACGATTACGCTGATTTCGCTACAAAGGATGATGCCGCAAACTCTAAGGTACCACACCAATGTTTGAGCGCATTCTCCTTAGCTACCACTTTTCGAATGATATCGATAATTTGCTGATATTCGTGCGTAGCTTTTCTCTGTTTGTTTGTAGCAGCTAGCACAGTTCGATGCATTTCAGGCTGGGTGATTTTTAGGGTAGAAACCAGCCCTGATTCTCTTAAATGAAAAATAGCTGAAGTGGGCAATATCATTACCCCCTCCCCTTGCATTACTTGCCTTAACCCTGTCATTAACTGCCCAGAATATGCAAGATCATGCTTAAGGCTCACTCCTGTAGCTCTCTCGTAATCAGCAATAAGCTGACCGAGTGCATCTTTGTTTCCAGGCGATAAAAGAGGTAGTTCACTTATTTCCCAGAATTTTATCGTTGATTTATCTTTAAGCTTTGCGTATTCGGGATAAGCTGGGGAACCAGTAAAAACGAGATGTAGCTCTTCTTGAATAAGAGGGGTCACGCTCATAAATTTAGGTTCTATCGCCTGCTGGTAAGTTAAAGCAATATCTACCTGTTTTGATTCGAGCCAATCGTTGATGGTGTATGAAGGCCCAGTGCTGATCTCTACTTTCAACGCTTTATGGTTACTCGTTATTTCAGTTAACAACGGCAGAGAAAGTACGTTGCCAATTGACGGAAGCATTCCTATTTTTATTACTTTTTGTTGTTCTCCCTGAAATGCTTGCAACGCTGATTTCACGTTGTCAATTTCACCCATTATTTTCTCTGCATGTTTGTAAAATACTTCTCCAGCGGGCGTTAAGCTTATACCCGAAAAACTTCGTTCTAGCAGCGTTGCTTTGACTTCTCGCTCCAAGCTTGCAAGTTGCTGACTAATAGCAGGCTGAGCGATATCTAAGGCTCTTGCCGCCGCAGCAATACTGCCTCGCTGTACTGTGGTTATAAAGTAATGTAGCTGTTTAGAGTGCACTTAACCCCCTTTTGGAAGGCAATAGAGAATAGCCCAGCGTAACTGCATCTGAAGTCAGCAAGGTATATGCCATTCCAATAGGTTATATGAAGCAAAAATGTAAATAAAAGCGCCCACAGACGGGTTAAAAAAATCTCACATTAGATGCTACTTAAGTCTAATATCAAGAAAACCGTGAGTTTCCGAAGGGGTCAATATTTTTCTTATACCCCTGAATATTCTTCTTTCTTCCACCAGCGGCAAAGAGTTTTTAGCCTAGTCCCTGTACACGAGTTACACAATAACAATTACAAGATGTGTATGCATCAATGTGGTGCTCGTGCGTGCCTAGAAAGAGTGCAGATCCAATTAATCCGCATTCATAAATTATGTAGCAATAAGCACGATTGGGAACACTAATGAATCAAAAGAAACTCCACACTGCAGTACGTTACGCACTTACCGGATTAACCCTTTTTACTACCTCAATGCTCGTACAGGCGCAAGAAGCCAGCGAGAAAACTACAGAAGCTAAAGATTTAGAGCGTATAGCCGTTGTAGGCGCTCGTGGTGCGCCGCGCTCAGTAACAAGTTCGCCCGTTCCCGTTGACGTGTTAACCGCAGAAGACGTTGAAGCCGTTGCGTTTACCGACATGAACAACGTTCTGATGACCCTTGTACCTTCCTACTCTGTTGGCAGACAGCCTATCTCAGACGGCGGCACCTTTATTCGTCCAGCGACGCTTCGAGGCATGCCTACAGACAAAACCTTGGTTTTGGTGAACTCTAAACGCCGTCACAGAGCTGCGCTTGTTTCAATCGGTGGCTCTGGTACTCAAGGTCCAGATATCGCAACTATTCCTACAGCAGCAATCCAAAGTGTTGAGGTGTTGCGAGACGGTGCCGCAGCCCAGTATGGTTCGGACGCCATCGCGGGGGTAATTAACTTCCAACTTAAAAACAATACCGAAGGCGGCTCTTTCACCATCGATTATGGTAGCTACTTTGAAGGTGATGGCGACCAGATTACCGTTACAGGAAACAAAGGTTTCGCCCTTGGTGACGATGGCTTTTTCAGCATTTCAGCTGAATATTCAGATAGTGAAGCGACCTATAGAGGCGAACAATATTGTGAACCCTGGTTTTGCGTAGACGAGCAATCTGCCGAGTATATCGCTGATGCTACCGCTATGGCCAACAGTGTGCATGGTTCTGACGTAGTACAACCTTGGGGGCAACCTAATACCAGCGGTAAACGCGTCTTTTTCAACGCGGGGTACGCACTAAGCGCTGAAGCGGAGTTATACGCTTTTGGTAACTATTCTGAAAGTGAAGGCGACGGGTCTTTTTACTATCGCTATCCAGGCAACGGGACTATTGAAGATATCCGCCTTGAAGACGGTTCTATTTGGAATCCTACAGAGTTTTTCCCTGGCGGGTTTACACCGCGTTTCTTTGGTGATGTCACTGATTATTCAATGGTGGGTGGCATAAAGGGCATGTCGGGTGATCTTACTTACGATATCAGTGGTCGTTACGGCAACAACGAAATTTCTTACACGCTAGCAAATACCATTAACCCTTCTCTGGGCAATGAGTCGCCTACATCGTTTGAGCCCGGCGATTTAACTAACGAAGAAACACAAATTCAAGCTGATTTCACCTACGACCTGAGTGAGTACGTACTCGCTTTTGGCGCTAGCTACCTAGATGAGTCTTATGAAATATCTGAAGGAGAGGAAAGCTCTTATTTTGCAGGCCCTTACGCTACCTCTGACCCGTATGGTTTCTGTGACGGAGCTACCGCTACCGCCGAAGGGCTAGCTGTTATCGCAAACGGCTCGACATTAAATTGTGCTGACCCAGATGATGCTGTTTATACAGTCGTTGGCGTTGGCTCTAACGGATTCCCAGGTTATTCACCTGACTATTCAGGTTCATATGAACGTGATTCTTATGCGGTGTACACAGACATTTCGGGAGACATTACTGACGAGCTATTTGCCCAAGCAGCATTGCGCTATGAGGACTATTCAGACTTTGGCTCTGAGGTAGTGTACAAAGTCGCGGCGTTCTATCAATTAAATGATGATGTAGGCTTTAGATCTTCATTTGGTACAGGCTTCAGAGCGCCCACACCAGGTCAGCAGGGTACCACTAATGTATCGACTCGCTTACCTGATGGCTTCCCTGTAGCTACAGGCTTATTCCCTGCAGGCGGTGAAGTTGCGCAGGCACTTGGTGCAGAAGAGCTTTCACCAGAAAAGTCGACCAACTTTACATTAGGTATGACGGCTAACTATGGTGATTTAACCCTTACCGTAGATTACTACAATATCAAATTAGAGGACCGCCTTTACTCTGTATCCACACGTGATGTCTCAACAACGGTGGTCACCGACCCAGATGCTGATGGTTATGATGCTTACCAGAATTACTTAGCCCTTGCTGGAGCAAACGTGTCGGGCGCTGAGTCAATCGGTGGTGTTTTCTTCTTCCAAAACGCATTCGATACTGTAACAGAAGGCTTGGATGTCGTAGCTACCTACAAAATGGAATCCAAGTATGGCTCAACCGTTTTAACCGGCTCGGTTAACTATAATAAAACTGAGTTTGACTCTGACCCCAGCGAATATCTAGACGCAGAAGATCAGTTCGATTTTGAAAATAGCCGACCTGAAATGCGCGGTGTGTTCTCAGTCACTCACAGTTACGACGTATGGTCTGCGGTAGCTCGCCTTAGCTATTTCGGCGAATACGAAAACGCGGGGAGCGATGATGGTGTGGACCCAACAAGCATTCAAACCTTCGGCGACGAATTTATGTTTGATATCGAAGGCTCTTACCTAATTAGCGAAAACCTTACGCTTTCAGTGGGTGTCAGAAATCTATTTGATAACTACCCAGACCTGAGTACTAACGGTGACGCTTGTTGTGGCGAGCTGTATGACTCTGGATCGATAGTCGACTGGCAGGGTGGGTACTATTACACACGGTTAGCTGCTCGTTTCTAACCCGGGTTAACAAACACCGGCGCAAGCCGGTGTTTGCGTTTTTAAATAACTGTATATAAGTAAAACTTAAAAGGTCATTCAATGTTTAAAGCTGTATTGTGTGGGGTAGAAAACTGATGGAAATAGAACTACTGTGGTTTGTAGTTACCTTGTGTATAACCGGTGCCATTGCTGGTATTACCGCAGGTCTATTCGGCAATGGTGGAGGCTTTGTTGTTGTTCCTGCCCTACTCGCTGTTTTCCCTTTCTTTACTCCCCCTTCTGAATCACTAGTCAAAGTTGCAATAGGCACGTCATTGGCATCAATTGTCGTATCTAGCGCGCGTTCTGTTATGGCGCATCGAGCCAAAGGTGCCGTAGATTTTGACATCCTTAAGTCTTGGAGTATTTGGCTTATCCTTGGTGTTGGCGGAGGCTTATTAATAGCTAATAACTCTAGTGCGAATGGCTTAACCGTAGTATTCGCTGCAGGTGTACTGCTTTACTCTGTATATTTTCTTTTCCCTGAATTTGTCGTGCGCCCTGGCCTTGTTTTCGATATGCCTAAGGGCATAGGCAAAGCGGTATTAGCATTTGTATTGGGCGGCTTCTCTGCGTTACTTGGTATAGGAGGCGGCACGCCAACCGTCATAACGATGGTGATGTGCCAACGTACTATTCAGCAAGCTGTTGCTACCGCTGCCGGCGTAGGCTTCCTGATAGGTCTTCCTGGCGCCATCGGCTTTCTATTTATGAAGCATCCAGACACGGCATCTCTTCCTGTTGGCACTATTGGCTACATCAACATTCCAGCGCTCATCGCTATCAGCATAGGCGCAATTTTTACTGCACCTATGGGAGCGAAGATGGCGCATAACTTTAGTGAAAAAAAGCTAAAGCGATTGTTTGGCATTTATCTCGTCATTGTTTCAAGCGCAATGTTCTATAAAGCCATTTAAAATAAAAAGGAGAATATCTATGAGTTATAACCGTTCAAGACGTTTATTTTTAGGTGGCTCGGTAGCAGCATCAGCCATAGGAGCAACAGGTTTTAGCGGCCTAGTTAGCGCTCAATCTACAAGTGCCGCAATGACTGAAGCTGCATCAGTCATTTATGGTCCAAAACCTGGTGTAGCGAAACTAAACGCTAACGAAAACCCATTTGGCCCTAGCCCCAAAGCGTTGGACGCCATTGCTCAAGCCTCAGCTGAAGGCGGTGCATATTACGCTTATCCTGCTGCGATGACCCTGTTAGATATGATTGCTGAGCGTCATGGCATAACGCGTAAGAATATTTCCCTAAGCGCAGGGTCTAGCCCTATCCTTTCCTACGCTGCCGTGGCAGCCAGTAAGAATGGGAGAATTCTTGGACCGGACCTGTTTTGGGACACCACCTCAAAAGCACCTGAGAAACAAGGTGCGCCTGAAATAGTAAGAATTGCTAATACAGCAGATCTCGACATTGACCTTGACGCCATGTATGCCGCTATTGATGACTCTATCGGTATGGTACATATCTGTAACCCTAATAATCCCACGGGCAAAGTGCTTGACCCAGATAAGCTTCGCGAGTTTTGTATCAAAGTCTCTAAAAAGACACTGGTTTTAGTTGATGAGGCCTATAACGAACTTATCGATGAGCCACCAAAACACTCAATGATTCCACTTGTGAAAGCTGGCCACAATGTCATCGTAGCAAGAACCTTCTCGAAAATTTATGGTTTAGCGGGTATGCGAGTAGGCTATCTTATTGCTTCTGAAGAAAATACTGAATGGATCAATCGCTATGGTATGGGTGGCTACACATTGAACCAAGCAGGCCTTGCTGCCGCAATAGCGAGCTATAATGACGACGCCTTTTTAGCGTTCTCTAAAGAAAAAATTTATGAAGGTAAATCTATGGTAATGGATGCCGTTAAGGCTAACGGTTTGACAGCTCTTCCCTCTAGTACTAACTTTATTTTTGTTAATCTTGGCGATGGCAATGCCGAATATTTTCGACAAGCTATGGCTGAAAAAGACGTACTTATCCGAGGCATTTATCGTACTTACAATAATTGGTCTCGTGTAAGCATGGGTAAAATAGCTGACGTTAAACGTTATGTCGATGCAATGCCAGCTGCGTTAGAAAAAATGCAGGCAATGCAAAAAGGCTAAAAATATAGGGGCATGTGTCAGCTTAGATACGTGCCTAGCCCTCTTCATTCCCCCCTAAGCACCAGCCTTCTAATTCAACTAAAAGTCTAATACGCACAAAAGTCACCTTTGTCATATACTGAAATTAGTAAATAAACAGGTAAAGCATAACTGTAGCAATAATTTTCAACGGTATTGTTGCAGTAACGTAAAAGTTGCACATACTTTACTAAAAAGGCATTGCGTTAAATGCCGCTTAAGGAGGCTGTAAATGTCACTTTCTGTACTAGTTGCTGATGATTCCAAGTTGTCGAGGCGTAGTGTTATACGCTCGCTTCCCCAAGATTTAGAATACGAGATAACTGAAGCAACAAACGGACAAGAGGCAATAAATGCTCTCTGCGAAAACGAATTTGCGCTCATTCTTTTAGATCTTACTATGCCCGAGGTAGACGGCGTTGGCGTGTTAGAGCATCTGCATGCAAGGTCTAACATGCCAAACGTTATTGTGATAAGTGCTGATTTTCAGCCTGAAAAACAAAAAATTGTGATGTCTTTAGGCGCTAAGCGTTTTCTTCGCAAGCCTTTAGATAAAGAAGAATTGGCCATGGCACTGTTTGAGCTGGGGTATCTATGAGTATCGTACTACCACTGGATGAAGAGCAAAGAGATGCCCTTCAAGAGCTGCTAAATATTTCGATGGGGCAAGCCGCGAACTCGCTCGCTCAACTTATTGAAACAAAAATCGACATTTCTATACCTAAAATTTCAGCCGTCACGCCCACTCAGCTCTACAGCCTTTTATTTGAAACGAAAGATGCTTTTTATACCCGTCAGTCTTTCTTAGGCGATGTGCACGGTGAAGTCATGTCTGTGCTGTCACAAGAAGGTTTAAGTGAAGTTGCTACTTTAATGGATTACGACGAACCGTTAAGTAAGGAAGATATTCAAGAAATCATTTTGGAGCTTTGCAATATCTTAGCCGGCGCATGCTTAGCTGGCCTTTCTGATCAATTAGAGCTTACCACCAACTTAAACATGCCTACGTTGTTTTTACCCGATAAAGCGAACTTTGATGAGCTTCAGTGGCAGCACAGCCTGGTGATGGAAGTACAGTTCGTTATCGCAATTTCTTCGTTTAGCATGCGCGTTGTGTTTTGTTTAGACGATGAATCTCTTGCACGCATGAAAGATACGTTGGATGAGTTACTTGCATAATGTTTGAACAGCTGGTAGGTAAATTGCCTGTCGGAATTGGAATAGTCGATGAGAACTTTAACGTCGTTTATCTCAACGACTTCTTTTTAGATCGCCTCCCTCATAAAATGCGCGACTGTTATAAAGACACGCCTGTGGTTGAGTTGTTTCAGGGGCAAGGTAAGTTCCTCAAACGCAGACTAAAGTCGGTATTCGTGCTGCAGCACCCAAGCTTTAGCTATTGGGAGCAACGACCGCATATATTTCCATTCAAAAGTTCTCGGCCTATAACGGGCGAAGAGACGCAGATGTACCAAAATATGGAAATTTTGCCTATTAAAGATAAGAAAACCGGGCAGCGTTTAGCCTGCATATTCCTGCAAGATGTAACAGCCCAAGCGAGCTATTTCAGAGCCCAACAAAAACTTTCCGAAGCCCTAAAAAAAGAGCACGAAGCGCAGCGAAAGCTCATTCGCAAACTCGATACCGCCCAAAGCCAGCTTATTCAAGCTGAAAAGATGGCCTCTACGGGGCAACTTGCAGCAGGTATAGCTCATGAAATTAACAATCCAATTGGTTTTGTAAATGCTAACCTCAATACGCTAGATCAATACGCATCGCACCTTCTTGCGATTTGTGACGGTGTGAAAGGGCAAATTGAGCTCTTTAATGACGAGCTTAAGGAACAAATAGATGCCTTATTTGAGTCGAATCACTATGACCTACTGAAAGAGGATATTACCGAGCTAATTGCGGAGTCCACTGAAGGACTTACACGAGTAAAGGACATTGTTGAGAACCTTAAAAACTTTTCACTAGAAACTGCCGAAGGGATGCAAACCGTAGATATATGTGCCATATGTAATCAGCTCATCACGCTCATTTCCGCTCAATACAGCGCCCCCCAATATAAAATTGAATGTGAGCAAGAAAAGGTGGAGGTTATGGGAAATCCAGGGCCACTGAAACAAGCCCTGATGAACGTAATGATAAATGCTGCGCAGGCGATAGAAGATAAGGGCTTTGTTAAACTCACCGTAATTGATGCCGCGCAATCAGTAACGATTAAAATACTGGACTCAGGCTGTGGCATCCCAACAAAACACTTAAAACGCGTGTTCGAACCTTTTTTTACCACCAAACCTGAAGGGCAAGGTCAAGGGCTGGGCCTTTCTGTGGCTTACACCGCCGTAGAACAACACCAAGGTAAAATATCGATTAGCAGTAAAGAGGCTAAAGGAACTGTTGTAGAAATCACCATACCTAAAGCCCCAGCAGCGCCCACCAGTGTTTCCTAGCCCGCTAGTTTACTCGCTTCGCACCCCTTAAATATAAATACACCTTCCTCATTGAGTGTTCGCGAAATACTCCCTTCATTTATTAAATAGTTAAGGTGAGATAAACACTCCGCCACAGCGAACACCATGTTACGGCTTGAAAGCTTGCGCTTAAACATAACGGGTAACAGCTCGACCACCGTTTGAGGTTTCTCACAAGCGTTCAACAAGGCTTTAAGATGTTCGTGGTGATGTGCAATGAGCGAGTCAACACGCTCATGCAGGCCGATAAAGGGAAGTTTGTGTGCGGGTAACACGGTTGTATTTTTCGGCAAGCTTTTAAACTGGGGCAAGGTGTTCAGGTAGTCGTCTAGGGTGTTGGCGTCAGGCTCTGTTGAATAGGCGCCAATATTAGGTGTGATGATCGGTAGAATATGATCGCCAGAGATAAGAATATTTTTCTTTTCATTGTAAAGGCAGGCATGTTCGGGAGAATGGCCGCGCCCAACCATAACCACCCATTCATTATCGCCAAGCGATAATGTCATGCCATGCTTTAAACGGGTATAGCTTAAGGGAAGTGGCGAGACTACACTGCTGTAACCATTACCCTCGCCAGAGGTCAGCTTTGCAATCATTGATTCATCAAGCCCTACCCGCTGGTAATACAGAACATCTCTTGCGTTAGTAGCGCCGTTTCTGCCTGCTGCGAAGGCTCGCGCAGTGAAATACTCGGTTTGGGTCATATAAAAAGGTACGTTATATGTATCAGCTATCCAACCTGCTAAGCCCACGTGATCAGGATGTAAATGCGTAACAATGACACCAACAATTGGTGCATCTAATTGTTCAAATATGCGCTTCCAAAGTGATTTGGTAGTAGACATTCCGATGCCAGTGTCAATTACTACCCAGCCGCCTTCACCGCGGATTAAGTACAGGTTTATATGATCGAGTTCAAATGGAAGGGGCATAGTTAGCCAAAGTACATCTTCGGCTACTTCAATTAGCTCACCCGGTTCTACTTGTTTGTCGTATAGATACTCCATATCGCCCTCACCTTTTCTAGCCTGCATCTTTTAATATTCACTGAGTCGTTCCACTGTTTCCAATGGCTGCTAAAATAGCCTAGGTACGACCGCCTTTTTTGATAAAACCGTCAGTCGATAATGCTAGTGTGTAAACGCAGCATAATCTTATCGGTCTGATACCTTCGTTCTCATGTAAGATAATTGGTACCAGTCTCGTTCTAACTCGCTCCGTTAACAAAAACAAACATATCTGTCGAATAGAGATCTATAGGACTTGGTGATAACAAACGCTATACTGTGGTTGTTGAAGTTGATAGCCGACGTATTTTGTACCTTTTGCGCTTTTGACTGAATACGTAAAATGTGGGTTAGAAAAATTCAATCAAGGTTCACGCACTTAGGGCTTTCCTAATGAATTGACACCTTTAAAAAGCGGTTAGTAAAAACAAATTCATGTCAGCCCCAGTAATACAGCAAGGGTTCATACTCAACAAAAGTACGTTTACCCAGCGAGGCAAAGTCTATGTTGAACTCTGGGTTAAAACCGCCAATAACACCGCTAGATTAGTATCGTCACCTCAGAACCCCACTTGCTTTGTGTCCCTCGAACAATGTGCTGCATTGCGCGACATGGCTGCTCGTATGCCAGTTAAGATCATAATTTCAGAAGATGGTTTTCACACGCTAGAACAAGTTCCTGTGGCTACGGTCAAGACCGCCACCGAATCGCATATGCACCAGCTTCGCCAACGCGCGCAAGAGCAAAGTATTGTATTGTATGAAGCTGATATTCGCGTGGCCGATCGCTATCTAATGGAGCGCTTTGTGTATGGCGCAGTGGAATTCGTTACCCCACAAGTTGTCGATGATACGTCACAACTTGTTATAGAAAATGCGCAAATCAGACCCTGCCATTTCAGAACTACTTTTACGTCATTAAGTATAGATATTGAGTGTAATGAACACGAAGAGCTGTTCAGCATTGCACTGGCAGGCGAAGGAAAAAGTGTAGTGCTGCTTGTTTGTCCACCGAGTTTTATTGGTCAGACATTACAGGAGCAAGAAGACAGTCCATACACGCTTGTTACGGTCGAGTCTGAAAAAGAACTGCTAGAAGCTTTTTTTTCACACCTAACCTCCCACGACCCAGACATTATTTTGGGTTGGAACGTTAAGCAGTTTGATATGGCTGTGCTGGGCCGCCGTGCTAAGGCAAATTCGCTCAAGTATGCTATTGGCCGCCATGGCCGAGAGGCTTCAGTAAGACAGTGGGAAGACCAAACACTTGTTGATGTACCCGGCCGATGCGTGATTAATGGTATTGAAGCACTTAAAACCATGACCTATCAGTTTGAGTCCTTCTCTCTTGACCATGTTTCCGAAGAACTGCTTGGTGAAAACAAGCTTATTCAAGCTGCCGACAAACTTGAAGCGATAAAACATCTTTATCATAGCGATCCTGTTGCACTCGCGAACTACAACTTTAAAGACACCGAACTAGTAAACCGCATTCAGGATAAAACCCAGTTTATTGATTTTCTGGCATTGCGCAGCATTCTTACCGGCTTAGATATGAGCCGACCGGGAGGCTCGGTAGCGGCGTTTTTAAACGTTTATTTACCTAAGCTTCACCGCAAGTCTTATGTCGCTGGAGTGAGGCCAGAAAATGGCGGTTTAGCTAGTCCTGGCGGTTATGTCATGCGCTCCCAACCTGGCTTGTACAAAGATGTTTTAGTACTCGATTTTAAAAGCCTATATCCTTCTATTATTCGAACGTTCAAAATCGACCCATTGGGGCTTGCAGAAGGACTTAAGTCTCCTAATACGGCAATAGAGGGGTTTAAAGGCGCAGTATTTAGCCGCGAATCACATTTTCTACCTTCCATTATCGAAAACCTATGGCTTCAGCGCGACGAAGCCAAAAAACAGAAAGACGCACCACGCTCTCAAGCCATTAAAATATTAATGAACTCCTTTTACGGAGTACTTGGTAGCGGAGGCTGTCCTTTTTACGATCCTCGTCTTGCCAGTTCAATTACATTGCGTGGGCATGAGATCATGCAAACCACCGCGAGTTGGATTGAGGAACTAGGCTATACAGTTATCTACGGTGATACCGATTCAACGTTTGTGCATGTTGAAGGAAATACTGCACTAGGTACACCTTCTGAAACCGGTCGCGAGCTTGCCAAAATTATCAATGAGAAGTGGACTGAGTTACTTAAGCGTCAATTCAATATTGATTGCCATTTGGAGATTGAGTTCGAATCTCACTTTTCTACCTTCTTTATGCCAACAATTCGTGGCTCTTCTGAAGGTAGTAAAAAACGCTACGCAGGGATGAAAGACGGTGAGCTTATCTTTAAAGGCCTAGAGAACGTGCGTTCGGATTGGACAGTGCTTGCTAAAGAGTTCCAATACGAACTATACAAAAGAGTCTTTACCAATGAACCTGTAAAGCAGTACATCAATAAAACGCTAAACGCAATAAAAGCGGGAAAGATGGATGACAAGTTGGTGTATAAAAAGCGACTCAGAAAACCACTTTCTTCGTATGTAAAATCTCTTCCTCCTCATGTTAAAGCGGCGAGACGGGCCGACAAATTATTCGAAGAACAGGGCTTACCACTTCGCTACCAATCTAATACTTCCATAGCCTATGTAATTACCGTTCAAGGGCCGCAAACAGTAGAAACAATCTCTGCGCCGCTTGACTATGACCACTATATAGAGAAACAGATAAAGCCTATTGCTGATAGTATATTGCCACTGATATCCCTTAATTTTGAGCGCATAGCTAACGCTCAGCTTTCCTTATTTTAATTATGTTTATCTGTATGAAGATCTTTCAGGCTTCGTGACAAATTAACAAAAAAATTACACTCTGAATCTATTCGCACCTTAAGAAATTACAAATATTTTCAATAATTTAGATCGTTGGCACGACAAGTGAATAAGATATTTGTGAGTAGCTAAATAGGTTTGTTTGAAGAATTAACTTCAATCAACATGCGTTCAATTTAGTGATTAGGGCAATTGATAGCCCGTGTTCGCAATGAGAAACAGAAGGAATTTGATTATGAAGATCACAAAGTTAAGTATGATTACTAGTGCTGTTGTTGCAGCTACACTTTCTGCGTCTGCATTCGCAGGCCATCATGAAGAAAAAATTTCTAAGAGCTTTAATGCGCTTGACCAAGACGGTAATGGCTACATAGTCGGTTCAGAATCGTCAGGTACGATCGACAGCAAGTTAGTATCTAAAATGGATACTGACGGAGACAGTATGGTTAGCCGCGCAGAATTCAATTCATTTGTCGATGAAAAACCATCGATGTTCAGTGATGAGGTTATCACGCAGGTTAAAGCTAAAGGTACAACAGACGCTGTACTAACTGAAGAAGGCAATCCAGCACTTTTTTCTAAAGCTGATAATGAAATGATTTCAGAAAAGAATAAAGAGTTGCGCACAGAGATGTCTGCAACGGCCAATACTAAGTTCACTAAAATCGACAAGGATAGCGATGGTAAAATCAGTGAGAAGGAGCTAGAAATGGCCGACGTTGAAGGCGACTTTGACTCAATGGATGAAGATGGTGATTCGTACATAACTCGTATGGAATACCGTACCTATTTTGAAGAGATTGAATCAGAATAGTTAAACTAAATAATTCATAGTATTCCCAACTATGTAGCCCCGCTTAAAGTGCGGGGCTTTTCTATTTTCCTTTAAACATTACACCCCACGAAACTCACCAGTTCGCCCCCTAATAAATAGCCTGCGACGAAACGCTAATATTTTTCGTTGAACAGCACCGTATACGACCAACATCTTGTCGACAAAACGCATTTGCAACCATATTGTTAATAAAGGTTAAATATTTTGTTTACTCAATCGCGCATTCTGTAATTAGCGCAAAGGTCGCTATTGTGTACTTCGATTTCAAAATCATGATAGCGATTATCTAAAATTACATTTAAATCATATGCGTACGCGCATGGAGGCAAGAAATAATGGAATCAAATACACAGTCAAACACTGTATTTCCACTTCAAAAAAGTGAGTTTAGCGGTCCTTGTGATGCTGAACTGACATCACTCACAATAGGTCAATACTTCAAAAAGGTTGTCGACAATTATGGCGATAACCCAGCGATCATCGTAAAACATCAAAGTATTCACTGGACCTATCAGCAATACTGGCGTGAAGTAGAACGTGTGGCTTGTGGTTTACTTGCCAATGGCGTAGAGCCAGGTGATCGAGTTGGGATATGGTCCCCCAATAACATCGAGTGGTCACTTGTACAAATGGCCACGGCAAGAATTGGCGCGGTCATGGTATGTCTTAACCCAGCTTACCGCCCAGATGAATTAGCCTTTGCTATTAACAATGTCGGGGTAAAGCACTTGGTGATGGCACAGTCTTTTAAACACTCAAACTACATCGCCATTTTGAAAGAACTAGCTCCGGAACTAGATTCTGACGAACAGAGTCAAACGGACGCGGCGCTATCGCTCTCGAAGCTCCCTTCTCTTAAACACGTATATACTATCGGCGAGACAACGGTAAACGGACTACAGGCATTTTCAAAACTCCAAGTAGAGCCTACTAAGGCTTTAAAATCGCGGTTAATAGACATCGAAAGAACGCTAAATGCTGATGATAACATCAACATTCAATTCACCTCAGGTACGACCGGTAACCCGAAAGGCGCAACACTCACGCATCGCAATATATTAAATAATGGTTTATTAGTATCAGAAGCAATGAGATTTACGCACCAAGACAAGCTTTGTATTCCCGTACCGCTCTATCATTGCTTTGGTATGGTGTTGGGCAACTTAGTCTGTTTAGCGTCCGGAGCATGCGCAGTATTTCCTGGGGAGTCTTTCGACCCCGAACAAACGCTTCGCACAGTAGAAGAAGAAAAGTGTACTGGCTTGCACGGCGTGCCAACCATGTTCATCGCCGAGCTAGAGCTTCCTAACTTTGGAAGCTTTGATTTATCGAGCTTGAGAACTGGCGTTATGGCGGGAAGTACATGTCCTGAGGAACTAATGCGTAAAGTCCATAGTGAGTTTCATATGACCGAAGTCGTTATAGGTTACGGTCAAACAGAGTGCAGCCCTATCAATCATATTACCGATATTGAATCACCATTTGAGAAACAGGTTAAAACAGTCGGACGAGCTATGCCTCATACGGAAGTAAAAATTATCGACGCACAAGGCAGTACTGTTCCAATTGGAGAGCCAGGTGAGATTTGTGCAAGAGGCTATTGCGTGATGAAAGGTTACTGGGGAGATGAAGCTAAAACTAGAGCTACCATAGACGACGAAGGTTGGCTTCATTCTGGCGATCTTGGCGAAATGGACGAACAAGGCTATGTCACTATTGTAGGCAGAATAAAGGACATGATCATACGTGGGGGGGAGAATATTTATCCACGAGAAATCGAAGAGGTGCTGTACCAACATGACGACGTATCCGACGCAGCTGTATTTGGCATACCCGATAACAAATATGGCGAGCAAGTGTGCCTTTGGATCAAAGCAAAAGACAATAGGCATGTAGATGAAGAGCAAATACGAGACTACTTAAAATCGAAACTTGCCTACTTTAAAGTACCTAAATACATCAGTGTAGTAAAAGAGTACCCAATGACAGTAACAGGCAAGCTACAGAAGTTTAAAATGCGTGAACACATGATAGAAACTCTGAAGAACCAAGCCCTACAAACCGAGGCGTAAACCTACGGCAAACAAATGGGGTCAGAGTCGTGACTCTGACCCCACTATTTTTTCTTTCGTGCAAACGCAAAAAACCCGCCGTTAGGCGGGTTTTTCTTAATGGGACCTGGCAGTGTCCTACTCTCACATGGGGAAGCCCCACACTACCATCGGCGCTAATACGTTTCACTTCTGAGTTCGGAATGGAGTCAGGTGGTACCGTATCGCTATGGCTGCCAGGAAAAACTGGTAACAATCTAGAAAACTGGATATCTATTCAATCAGTGAGTAACTGCTTTTCACTCTACTTGCGGCTCTTTCTCAGAGCTTAGCTTGTCTACAACACTTCAAAAGCCTAAAGCTTTTTGGGCGTTGTATGGTTAAGCCTCTCGGGCAATTAGTACAGGTTAGCTTAACGCCTTACAACGCTTCCACACCCTGCCTATCAACGTCATCGTCTATAACAACCCTTCCAGAACTTAAAGTTCAGGGATGACTCATCTTTGGGCCGGCTTCCCGCTTAGATGCTTTCAGCGGTTATCCGTTCCGAACATAGCTACCGGGCAATGCCATTGGCATGACAACCCGAACACCAGCGGTTCGTCCACTCCGGTCCTCTCGTACTAGGAGCAGCTCCCATCAATCATCCAACGCCCACACCAGATAGGGACCGAACTGTCTCACGACGTTCTAAACCCAGCTCGCGTACCACTTTAAATGGCGAACAGCCATACCCTTGGGACCGACTTCAGCCCCAGGATGTGATGAGCCGACATCGAGGTGCCAAACACCGCCGTCGATATGAACTCTTGGGCGGTATCAGCCTGTTATCCCCGGAGTACCTTTTATCCGTTGAGCGATGGCCCTTCCATACAGAACCACCGGATCACTATGACCTACTTTCGTACCTGCTCGACGTGTCTGTCTCGCAGTTAAGCTAGCTTATGCCATTGCACTAACCTCACGATGTCCGACCGTGATTAGCTAACCTTCGTGCTCCTCCGTTACTATTTGGGAGGAGACCGCCCCAGTCAAACTACCCACCAGACACTGTCCACAACCCCGAT